>CAZPHI010000020.1:0-24107 GCA_964586425.1 uncultured Lachnospiraceae bacterium
AATGTTACTATTAGAAGAGAAATGGGTCGTGACATTGATGGGGCTTGTGGACAATTAAGAAAGAGCTATATGGACGACAGCATAGAAAATCAGGCACAAAGCTGATTTTTAAATATATATATGGAGGAGCAGATATGAGAGCATTTGCTATAACTGATGTTGGCTTGTCTAGGAATATGAATCAGGACAGTATATATTGTTCTGAAAAGCCAATTGGTAATCTGCCTAATCTTTTCATTGTTGCCGATGGAATGGGAGGACATAAAGCTGGCGATATGGCATCAAGATATACTATTGAACAGTTTATTGAGAATGTTATCCAGGATAAGTCAAACAATCCAATTACAATAATCGGTAATGCAATAAAAAAAGTTAATGAACAGCTTGTTATTAAAGCATCAGAATCCGAAGATTATCAGGGTATGGGAACAACTCTTGTTGTAGCCACAATAAGTGAAGGGTTACTGCATATTGCGAATGTGGGAGATAGCAGACTGTATGTTCTTGGTGAACAGATGAAACAAGTTACACGAGATCATTCACTTGTTGAAGAGATGGTTTTACTTGGAGAAATCGAAAGAAAAGATGCTAGAATGCATGAAAAAAAGAATATTATAACCAGAGCGATAGGTGGTTCTAATAGTGTGATGGCTGATTTCTTCGAAATTGAATTAGGTAAGAAGGACAGAATAATTATGTGTTCTGATGGACTTACTAATATGATTGATGATGATGAAATGCGCATAATAGTTAATAATAGCAGTGATATAGAAGATGCTGCTAAAAAGCTTGTGGAACGAGCTAATAATAATGGTGGAAAGGACAATATATCTGTTATTATTATAGAACCCTAGTGAAAAATAATAAGTTGATAAAGGTGAGATTATGTTAAGAAAAGGTATGTTTTTAGCGGACAGATACGAGATAATTGACCAGATAGGAACTGGCGGAATGTCTGATGTATACAAAGCGAAGTGTCATAAACTGAACCGTTTTGTTGCAATCAAGGTATTAAAGAAGGAATTTAGTGAGGATACTAATTTTGTATCAAAGTTCAGAATTGAAGCACAGTCTGCAGCTGGATTGATTCATCCTAATATTGTTAATGTATATGATGTTGGAGAAGAAAATGGTATACATTATATTGTTATGGAGTTAGTAGAAGGAATAACATTAAAAAGATACATTGAGAAAAAAGGCAAACTTGCAAGTAAAGAAGCTGTAAGCATAGCAATTCAGGTAGCACAGGGTATTGAAGCGGCTCATAGTCATCATATTGTCCATAGAGATATTAAGCCTCAGAATATTATTATATCAAAAGAGGGTAAGGTAAAAGTAACAGATTTTGGTATTGCAAGAGCTGCCTCTTCACAGACAATTAGTTCATCAGCTATGGGATCAGTGCATTATATCTCACCGGAGCAGGCAAGAGGTGGATATAGTGACGAAAAGAGTGATATATATTCATTCGGTATAACATTATATGAGATGTTAACAGGAACAGTTCCTTTTGACGGAGATACTACTGTTGCAGTAGCTGTTCAACATATTCAGGACGAGATTGTTCCACCATCTAAGGTTGTTGATGGAATTCCAATTAGTGTTGACAAGATAGTAATGAAATGTACACAGAAGAAGACAGACAGAAGATATCAGAATGTAACAGATCTTATTGCAGATCTTAAGAAATCATTAGTAATGCCAGATGAAGATTTTGTTAAGATGATTCCTGCATATGCTGCAGTTGATTCACTTGAAGAAACTACTGCTGAAGCAGCAGAACCAGCGGCAGAACCTGAGTTGAAGATGGAATATGCAGCTGGTGGAAGTCTTAGCGATGATATTCTACTAGATGATGATGATCTATTAGATGATGAAGATTATGATGATGAAGACCATGATAATCCAGAGATTCTTAATGAGGATGATGATGAATCAGGAGATATAGAGGATGCTCCTAATGAGAAGCTTGATAAGATTGTTAAGTGGATTGGAGTAGGAATCATAGCTGTAATTGTTCTTATAGCTATATTTGTAGTTGTCAAGGTTGTCTCATCAGGAAAAAAATCAAATAATGAACAGACAACATCATCAAGTACTTCTGCAAATAATGGAAGTACAGTTGCAGGTTCAACAGTAGATACATCTAATTGGATTACAGTACCAGATGTTCTAGGAAAGACAGAAGAAGAAGCTAAAAAAGAACTTAATGCACTTGGCATAGGTTATAAGAGTACAAAGCAGCCTTCAGATACAGTCGCAGCAGGTAAAGTAATATCACAGAGTACTAAGGGTGGTACAAAGATTGCACCTAATTCTACTATTACATTATCAATTAGCGAAGGAACGTCAACATTCGCATTGAAGAGCGTAGTTGGTTCTACAGAAGAGGAAGCTACTACAATTCTTAAGAATCTTGGACTAAAGGTTAATATTGAATATGAGTGGAATACTTCAGTTGCCCAATATAATGTAATTAGTCAGACGCCTGTAGCTAATTCAACAGTTAAAACAGGAGATACAGTTAAGATTGTAGTAAGCCGTGGAGAACAGAATGTTAAAGTTGCAGTGCCTAACCTTTTAGGAAAGACTGAAAGCGAAGCTAATCAGGCATTAGATGCTGTTGGATTAAAGTCTAGTGTTGCAGCTGGTCAGTATAGTACAACTGTTGCAGAAGGAAAGATTATCAGTCAGAATTATTTAGAAGGAACAATGCTTGATAAAGGTTCAACAGTAACAATTACTATCAGTCTTGGCAAAGAGAATACTGAGAAGGCTGTACCTAATGTTGTTGGTAAGACTCGTACAGAGGCTAAGAAGACATTGGAGGCAGCGGGATTTAAGGTAGAGATGACAGATGAAAATTCATCTACAGTTGCATCAGGCAATGTAATCAGTCAATCGGCTACAACGGCTCTAGATGGTGCAACAATTAAAATTGTTGTAAGTAGTGGACCTAAGGACGCGGATAAGGATAATAACTCAGGCGGCAATAGTGGTAATACAGGAGATGGCAGCAATACTGGCGGTGGTAGTAATACAGGAGACGGTAGTGATGGCAAAGTTCCTGCATCTGACAACAATAACTAGAGTATAGGATTAATTAATGCAAGGTAAAATAATAAAAGGAATCGCAGGTTTTTATTATGTTCATGTAGAACAAAAAGGAACCTACGAGTGTAAAGCGAAAGGTGTCTTTCGAAAACGTAATATAAAGCCTCTTGTGGGTGATAATGTTGAGATAGACATAATAGATGAAACAAAATTTCTCGGTAATATAGTTGATATATTGCCGAGAAATAATTGTTTAATAAGACCTGCAGTAGCTAATATAGACCAGGCTGTTATAATATTCGCAGCTACTAAGCCAGATCCTAACTTTGGATTACTTGGTCGTTTTTTGGTTATGATGAATAAGCAGGATATAGATACAATTGTATGTTTTAATAAGTGCGATCTTGTTGATGAAGAGTATGTTGACAAGATGAATGCTGACTTCAAGAACAGTAGATGCAAAATCATCTATACAACCACTACAACTAGTGACGGAATTGATGATCTTAAGAAGATACTTAATGGCAAAACAACAGTACTAGCTGGACCTTCAGGAGTTGGTAAATCCACAATTACTAATATGCTCTTGACTGATATAACAGTTGAGACTGGCTCAATCAGTGAGAAAATAGGTCGAGGAAAGCATACAACACGTCATTCAGAGATATTCAATATAGGAAAAGATACCTATATATTTGATACACCAGGCTTTACTTCATTATATATTACTGATATGGAATGTGATGAATTGAGATATTATTATGATGAATTTCAGGAATATGAAGGTCAGTGCAGATTCAATGGGTGCGTGCATGTTAACGAACCTAATTGTAAAGTAAAAGAAGCAGTAGAAGCTGGTCTTATAAGTAAGTTAAGATATGATACCTATATAGAATTATATAATGAGCTAAAAGATAAGAAAAAGTATAATTAAAGGAGATTGTTATGACTATATTATCACCATCACTTTTGTCGGCGGATTTTACTGTGCTTGGCGAAGAGATAGAGAAGATAGATAAAGCTGGTGCGCAGTATATGCATCTTGATGTAATGGATGGAATGTTTGTACCTAATATATCTTATGGAATACCAGTTATCAAATCAATTAGAAAAGCTACAACTAAAGTATTCGATGTGCATCTTATGATTAATGAACCAATAAGATATATTGATGAATTCGTTAAAGCAGGTGCAGATATCATTACTGTACATGTGGAAGCATGTTCTGATGTTATTGCAACGCTTAACAAAATCAAAGCACATGGCGTCAAAGCAGCAATTACTCTTAATCCAGACACACCATTAAAAGCAATAACACCGTATCTATCGATGGTTGATATGGTATTGGTAATGAGCGTTAATCCTGGATTTGGTGGACAGAAGTTCATACCAGGAGCATTGGACAAGCTCAAAGAACTTAAAACATTGAAAGCAGATAATAATTATAATTATGACATAGAGATAGATGGCGGAGTTAATATTGATAACCTTCCATCAGTAATTGAAGCAGGTGCTAATATTGTAGTAGCTGGTTCAGCAGTATTCTCAGGTGATTCAGTAGCTAACACAAAGAAAATTCTTGAGATAATGAGTGCGTGGTAGGCACGGCATATAATTAGATAGCAATATAAGGATGCAGTATGAGCTGGAAAATGCTTATGCTGCATTTTTGTTGTGTAAAAAACATTTTGATACTCAAAATAGTTCTTGACAAAGACACGCTACTATAATATACTACAAAAAGTAGTTTGAATATCAAACAATAAGAACATCAAATCAATAAGTGCTTTTGCAAAAAAGAAGAATGTGGAGAGATATGTTAATTAAAGTCACAGGAACAGGAGCGTATACTCCTAAAAGAATAGTTACTAATAAAGAACTTGAGGCGATAGTTGATACAAGTGATGAATGGATTAGTTCAAGGACAGGAATAAAAGAAAGACATATAGCAGATAAAGAATCAGAGAGTGTATGTACAATGGCTGCAGAGGCAGCGATGGCAGCAATTAAGTCATCTAATATAGATGCAGCTAACATAGATATGATTATTACCGCTACATCATCGAGCGATACAACATTTCCATCATGCGCCTGCGTGATTCAAAAAGAGATAGGTGCAGTTAATGCCGTATGTTTTGATGTTAGTGCAGCATGTTCTGGTTTTATATATGCAATGAGTATTGCAAGCGCGTATATGATTAGCGGTATCTATAAGAATATATTGCTGATTGGCTCTGAGAAACTATCATCAAAGCTTGACTGGAAAGACAGAGGTACATGCGTATTGTTTGGCGATGGAGCAGGTGCAGTTATGCTGCAGACTGTAGTCAATGATACAATGACAACTAAGATTAAGAATAATATGCTTTGCAATCTGCAAAGTGATGGCAGCAAGAATGATGTATTGGTTTGCAGAGATTATATAACGATGAATGGACAGGAAGTATTCAAATTCGCTGTTAAGAAGGTACCTGAAAGTATTGAAGATACACTTAATCAAGCTAAGCTTGAGAGAGATGATGTCAAATATTACATATTGCATCAGGCTAATGAAAGAATAATTCAAAGTGTTGCAAAAAGACTTGATGAACCGATAGAAAAATTCCCAATGAATCTGTCGGAATATGGTAACACATCTGCAGCAAGTATCCCAATTCTTTTGAACGAATTGGCAGTCAATGGAAAGCTTTTGGAAGGAGACATACTTGTTATGTCGGGATTTGGAGCAGGACTTACATGGGGAAGCCTTGTATTAAGTTGGTAGTATTAGCAAAGCTATTACACATATATTAAAATAAGTATTGATTAAAAGGAGAAAACATATTATGTTAGAGAAGATGAAAGAAATTATATCAGAGCAGTTGAATATCGAGGCAGGAGATATCAAAGCCGAATCAAAATTCAAAGATGATTTAGGAGCAGATTCACTCGATTTATTCGAATTAGTAATGGCATTAGAAGATGAATATAGTGTAGAGATTCCACCTGAAGATTTAGAGAAGATGTTAACAGTACAGGATGTAATGAACTACCTTAAAGCTAAAGGCGTACAGGAATAAAACACTAGATATAATTGGAGGAAATTATAATGAGGACCAGAGTAACAGAGATTCTGGGAATTGAATACCCTATAATTCAGGGAGGTATGGCATGGGTTGCGAATGCCAGCCTTTCAGGTAATGTTTCAAAAGCTGGCGGAATTGGCTTTATAGGTGCAGCTAATGCACCTGCTGATGTTGTAAGAGAAGAAATCAGAAAAGCAAAGCAGATAACAGACAAACCAGTTGGTGTTAATATTATGCTTTTAAGTCAGTATGCTGATGAGATAGCTAAAGTTGTTGTTGAAGAAGGCGTAACAGCAGTAACAACTGGTGCAGGTAATCCGGCCAAATACATGGATATGTGGAAAGCAGCCGGTATCAAGGTTATTCCTGTAGTAGCGTCTGTAGCTCTTGCACGAATGATGGAAAGATGCGGCGCTGATGCTGTAGTTGCAGAGGGAATGGAGTCTGGTGGACATATTGGTGCACAGACAACAATGACACTTGTTCCACAGGTTGTTGATGCAGTTTCGATACCAGTTATAGCAGCTGGTGGAATTGGAGATGGCAGAGGAATGGCAGCGGCATTAATGCTTGGTGCTGAAGCTGTTCAGATAGGAACACGCTTTGTGGTAGCAAAAGAATCAACAGTACATCAGAATTACAAAGATAGAATAATTGCAGCAAAGGATATTGATTCTGAGATTACAGGAACATCTGTTGGACATCCGATACGTTCTCTTAGAAATCAAATGACAAGAAAATATCTTACGTTGGAAAAAGAAGGAGTACCTTTTGAGGAACTCGAACTTATGACTCTTGGAGCACTGCGTAAAGCAGTTGTTGAAGGAGATGTTAAGAATGGTACAGTAATGGCAGGACAGATTGCTGGACTTATCAAAAAAGAGCAGACCTGTAAAGAGATAATTGAAGAAATCATGAGTGAAGCTAAGGCTGTTTATAATGAAAGGGCAGGATTATTCTAATGAAAAAGACAGTATATATGTTCCCAGGACAGGGTGCACAGTATATGGGTATGGCTAGAGATTTCTATGATAATGAAGAAATCTGCAGAGAAGTTTTTAGAGATGCTGGAGAAGCCGCAGAACTTGATCTGGAAGATTTGGTCTTTAATAACAATGATCGTTTGGATAAAACTGAATATACTCAGATTGCTATTCTTACAGCAGAACTTGCAATTCTTGAAGTACTAAAGGCAAAAGGATTAAAATCGGATGCTAATATAGGTTTGAGTCTTGGTGAGTATGCAGCTTTAGTAGCTTCAGGGGTGTTAGACGCTAAATCAGCATGTAAGGTGGTAAGACAGCGTGGAATATTGATGGAACATACTGTAGAAGCTGGAAAGGGTGCGATGTCAGCAGTTCTTGCCATGGATAAAGAAGCGATTGAAGAGACAATTGCTAAGGTAGATGGAATTGTTGGAGTAGCCAATTATAATTGCCCTGGTCAGATTGTTATATCAGGTGAAAAGAATGCTGTAGCAAAAGCTGGAGAATTACTTGCCACGGCTGGAGCAAAGAGAGTAATACCACTTAATGTAAGCGGTCCTTTCCATTCACCTATGTTAAAGCCAGCTGGTGATAGTCTGGGTAAGGTTTTAGAAGAAGTAAGTATCAATACTCCTACAACACCGTATCTAAGCAATTATACAGCAGACTACGTCACATCAGATTCTAACGCCGATACAATTAAGGATTTGTTGTGCAGACAGGTTTATTCACCGGTTCGTTTTCAACAGTCAATTGAAAGGTTAATAAGTGACGGCTATGAAACATTTATCGAGATAGGACCAGGACGTACACTTAGCGCATTTGTGAAGAAGATTAACAGGAATGTCGAGATAATTAATATAGAGCATTATGATGATTTGGGAAAGCTGGGGATATAATGGATAATCAAGAAAAGAGATGTAAAGTTGCAGTTGTCACAGGAGCTGGCAGAGGAATTGGCAGAGCTATTGCTATTCAGCTGGCAAAGCAAGGCAATCTTGTAATTGTTAATTATAATGGCAGCAAAGCAAAGGCTGAGGCTGTAGTTGAAGAGATTAAGAATATGGGTGGCAATGCAGCTGCATATGGATGTAATGTATCTGATTATGATGCAGCAAAAGCAATGTTTGACTGGGTAATAAAGGAATATGGCTCAATTGATATTCTTGTTAATAATGCAGGAATTACAAGAGATATGCTTATACTAAAGATGACAGAGGATGATTTTGACAGTGTTATTGCTACTAATCTTAAGGGTGCATATAACTGTATAAAGCATGTTACGAGACAGATGTTAAGTCAGAAATCAGGAAGAATCATTAATATGTCATCAGTAGTTGGACTTTCAGGCAATGCAGGACAGATTAATTATTCAGCAAGTAAGGCGGGCGTAATTGGTCTTACAAAGTCAGCCGCTAAAGAATTAGGAAGCAGAGGAATAACTGTTAATGCAGTTGCTCCAGGATATATAGATACGGATATGACAAAGGTACTTCCAGATAAAATCAAAGAAGAGATAATATCACAGATTCCATTAAGAAGAATGGGAGTAGATGAAGATGTTGCAAAGCTTGTAGCATTCTTAGCATCAGACAATGCATCATATATTACCGGACAGGTAATATCAGTTGATGGTGGTATGCATATATAATACATATAAGTAAACAATGGAAATGAGGAAAGATATGAGCAGAAGAGTAGTAATAACAGGTATGGGAGCTATTACACCAATAGGACTTAGTGTTAATGAATTTTGGGAAAATGTTAAAAAAGGCACTGTAGGTATTGATTTTATAACAAAGTTTGATGCTAGTGATTTTAAGGCAAAGGTAGCTGCAGAGGTAAAAGGATTTGATGCAAAGAATTATATGGATTTTAAAGCATCAAGAAGAATGGAATTATTCTGTCAGTATGCTGTTGCTGCTACTAAAGAAGCAATAGAGGATGCAGGACTTGATATGACAAAAGAAGATCCATATATGGTTGGAACTTCAGTTGGTTCAGGAATAGGAAGTCTTCAGGCAATGGAAAGAGAGGTTGCTAATCTGACTAACAAAGGTCCAGGAAGAATTAACCCTTTACTTGTTCCACTTATGATAAGTAATATGGCAGCTGGTAATGTATCAATTGCATATGGCCTGAAGGGCAAATGTATCAACGTCGTTACGGCATGTGCGTCAGGTACTAATTCAATTGGAGAAGCCTACAGAAGTATACAGTTTGGTGAGATCGATGTATGTGTTGCCGGTGGTACAGAGGCAAGTGTAACTCCTATTGGAATTGGTGGGTTTGCTGCACTTACTGCACTTTCTACTTCTACTGATCCATTGAGAGCATCGATTCCTTTTGACAAAGACAGAAACGGCTTTGTTATGGGTGAGGGTGCCGGTATTGTAATTCTTGAAGAATTAGAACATGCACAAAAGAGAGGCGCTAAGATATATGCAGAGGTTGTAGGATATGGATGCTCAAGTGATGCTTACCATATTACTTCACCAGCCGAGGATGGAAGTGGCGCAGCTAGAGCTATGACTAACGCAATGAACGAAGCAAAGATATCACCTTCTGAGGTTGATTATATCAATGCACATGGAACAAGTACTCATCACAATGATTTATTCGAGACACGTGCAATTAAGTTAGCATTTGCAGATGCAGCTAAAGACGTAGCTATCAGTTCAACTAAATCAATGGTAGGTCATCTTCTTGGAGCTGCAGGTGCGGTTGAATTTATTACATGTGTAAAATCAATTGAGGATGGTTATATTCATCAGAACGTAGGATTAAGAGAAACAGAGGAAGAACTTGATCTGAATTATGTGAAGGATAATGGACTGAATTGTGAGGTTAATTATTGCCTGTCTAATTCATTAGGTTTTGGTGGTCATAATGCAAGTATACTTGTAAAAAAGTACAATAAGTAGTACAATTGTCTAATAATACATAACAAAGACGTGATTTGTGCAATAATAGTAATGACTTATTGTAGATTATCTTTGTAGAAATGAGGTAGTTATGGAATTTGAAGATATATTAAAATTAATCGATAAGGTATCAGAGTCATCATTAGCAGTTTTTACATATGAGAGTGAAGGTACTAAGATTAGCTTAAAGAAAGACAGAAGTAACAAGGTGAATATGGTACAGATGCCAATTACACAACCAGTTGCGCAGCAGGAACCACAGATATCTAATCAGGTTGCAGTGAATAATGTTACGGTTACACCAAGTGAAACATATGATGATTCCAAAACAATTAAATCACCATTGGTAGGAACCTTTTATGCAGCATCTTCACCTGAATCAGAACCATTTGTTACAATTGGAAGTCAGGTAAAGACTGGAGATACATTAGGAATTATCGAAGCAATGAAATTAATGAATGAAATAGAATGTGAATATGATGGTGTTATCAAAAAAGTTCTTGTAGAGAATGGTGATTTAGTTGAATATGGTCAGCCACTTTTTGTAATTGAATAATTATCATCATATAGATGGAGATTAATATGTTAACAACCAAAGAAATAATGGATATAATACCACATAGACACCCATTCCTTCTTGTAGATAAGATTGAAGAATTAGAAGCTGGTGTACGTGCGGTTGGATATAAGAATATTACTTACAATGAGCCTTATTTTGCAGGACATTTTCCAGAGGAACCTGTAATGCCTGGAGTTCTTCAGATTGAAGCATGTGCTCAAGTGGGCGCAGTAGCAATATTATCACTTGAGGATAATAAAGGTAAGACAGCGTATTTTGGTGGAATCAATAAAGCAAGATTTCGTCAGAAGGTAGTGCCGGGAGATACATTAAAGCTTGAGTGTGAGATAATCAAAATCAAGGGTCCAGTGGGAATAGGTAATGCCAAGGCATCTGTTGATGGTAAAGTAGTTATGACGGCTGAATTAACATTCATGATAGGATAAAGCCTGATTGTAAGTATATAGAAAGCGAGCGATATAATGTTTAATAAGATATTAATTGCAAACCGTGGTGAGATAGCAGTAAGAATAATCAGAGCCTGCAGAGAGATGGGTATAAAGACCGTTGCAGTATATTCAGAAGCAGATAAGGATGCGCTGCATACACAGCTGGCTGATGAGAGCATATGTATTGGACCAGCGCAATCAACTGACAGTTATCTCAATATGGAGCGTATATTATGTGCGACAATAGCAGCAAAGGCTGATGCAATACATCCGGGATTTGGTTTCCTTTCGGAAAATAGCAAGTTTGCTTCATTGTGTGACAAGTGTAACATAGCATTTATCGGACCTGGTGCAGATATCATCGATAAGATGGGCAACAAATCCGAAGCCAGAAGAACTATGATGGAAGCAAAGGTGCCGGTTGTACCTGGTACAAAGGAGCCTGTATATGATGCTGACACAGGCAAAAAAATTGCTGATGATATGGGATATCCGGTAATTATCAAGGCTTCCTCTGGTGGCGGCGGTAAAGGTATGAGAATTGTTGAGAAATCAGAAGAATTTGAACATAATTTCAATACAGCGCAGAGAGAATCAATTAATTCGTTTAGAGATAATACAATGTATATCGAAAAGTATATTGTCAATCCAAGACATATAGAATTCCAGATTCTGGCTGACAAGTACGGCAACGTAATTCATCTTGGTGAACGTGATTGTTCGATTCAGAGACGACATCAGAAGATGATAGAAGAATCACCATCAATTGCAATTACTGACGAATTAAGAACAAAGATGGGTAGTGTTGCTATCAAAGCTGCAAAGACTGTGGGCTATGAGAGTGCTGGCACAATAGAATTCTTGCTTGATAAAAACAATGATTTCTATTTTTGCGAGATGAATACTAGAATACAGGTAGAACATGGAGTTACGGAATTAGTAACTGGAATTGATTTGATAAAAGAGCAGATTAAGATTGCAGCAGGAGAAAAACTTTCATATACGCAGGATGATGTAGTTATTCGTGGGCATGCAATTGAATGCAGGATTAACGCTGAAGATCCAGACAGGAACTTTATGCCATCACCAGGAACAATAACAGATGTTCATATACCAGGAGGTAACGGAGTTCGAATAGATACAGCTATCTATAATGGATATGCTATTCCTCCATATTATGATTCAATGATTCTCAAGGTTATGGTTATAGACAGAGATAGAGATTCAGCAATAATGAAGATGAGAAGCGTACTGGGTGAAGTCGTAATTGAAGGTGTAAGCACCAACATTGATTTTCAGTATGATATACTTTGCAATGATGATTTTTGTGCAGGTAAAGTTGATACTCATTTTATTCAGGAACATTATGATTTAGGTAACGCATAGAAGCAATATATTATAAGGATAACGGTGGTTCGCATGTCGGACCAACAAAAAAATAAGTATATACTTTGATTATCAAATAATTTGATTATAGAATGGAATAGAAATATGATTTTAAAAGAGATGTTTAAAAAAACCAAATATATTTCACTTGAGGGTAAAGAAGCTAAGAATGATGAGCAGATGGAGCCAAGCTGTCCAGAAGGTTTATTTGTAAAATGCTGTGATTGCGGAGCTTTAGTATATTCTGACGATTTGATAGCCAACTTGTATGTCTGCCCAAAGTGTGGACACTATCATAGAATTGATCCACGTACAAGAATAAGTATGATTGCTGATGTGAATACATGGAATGAGATTAATACAGATGTAGAAGAGACTAATCCGCTAGAATATCCTGGATATGAAGAAAAAATAGAAAAAATAAAACACAAATATTCTATTGATGAGGCTATTGTTACGGGTATATGTGAAATCAATGGAATGTCGGTTGTGGTAGGTATATGTGATACAAGATTCATGATGGGAAGCATGGGATATGTTGTTGGTGAAAAGCTGACTAGAGCAGTAGAAAAAGCAACGGCTATGAATCTTCCATTAATTGTATTCACATGTTCAGGTGGCGCAAGAATGCAGGAAGGAATTGTGTCATTAATGCAGATGGCGAAGGTATCTGAAAGTATTAGACGACACAGTGAGGATGGCAATCTGTATATCAGTATTCTTACGGATCCAACGACTGGTGGTGTTACTGCGAGCTTTGCAATGCAAGGCGATATTATACTTGCTGAGCCACAGGCATTGATTGGATTTGCTGGTCCACGAGTTATTAAGCAGACAATAGGTCAGGAATTGCCAAAGGGATTCCAAAAAGCAGAGTTCTTACTTGAGCATGGCTTGATTGACAGTATAGTTGAAAGAAAAGAACTGAAAGATACATTGGCCCTTTTGTTAAGAATGCATATGAAAAGAACTGATTATCATATTGAGGAATACAAGGATTATCTTGCTAATATCAAGAAAATCAGACATATCAATAACGAAAGTCAGAAGTTAAGCAATGCATATGATCCATGGGAAAAAGTAAAGATTGCCAGAGATAACAATAGACCAACATCCCTTGATTATATTAATGGAATATTCAAAGATTTTTATGAACTGCATGGAGATAGAGCATATCGTGATGATGGAGCAATTGTTGGCGGGGTAGCTATGTTTGGAAAGATGCCGGTTACTGTTATTGGACAGCAAAAGGGCACTAATACGAAAGATAATATTAAGCGCAATTTCGGCATGCCGTATCCGGAAGGATATAGGAAAGCTTTGCGCCTGATGAAACAGGCCGAGAAGTTCAATAGACCAATAATCTGCTTTATAGACACACCTGGAGCATATTGTGGAATTGAAGCAGAGGAACGAGGACAGGGCGAAGCAATCGCAAAGAATCTCTTTGAGATGGCAGGACTTAAGGTACCTGTATTATCAATAGTTATTGGAGAAGGTGGCAGCGGCGGAGCATTGGCAATGGCAGTCGCAAATCAGGTATGGATGCTTGAAAATGCTGTATATTCGGTGTTATCACCTGAAGGATTTGCTTCAATTCTCTGGAAAGATGCCAAGATGGCAAGTGAAGCTGCACAGGTAATGAAAATTACTGCAAGTGATTTGAAAGAACTTGGGATTGTTGAAAAAATCATTCTTGAACATCCACAGGCTTCTATGGACAATTTAAGAAAAATCTGTTTTTCGATCAAACTAGATATGGTTGATTTTATGATAAAGTATAAATCATTAAGTGGTCAGTCGTTGGTTAATGACAGGTATGAAAGATTTAGACAGATGTAGGAATTATAGAATTATATGAATGGAGAAGGTATGAATAGATATAAATCAATACAGCTAGGAGACATTACTATTCCAGTTCCAATTATTCAGGGCGGAATGGGAGTTGGAATAAGTCGTTCATCTCTTGCAGGAGCTGTATCCCTTAATAATGGACTTGGTGTGATTTCAGCTGCCCAGATTGGTTATGATGAGGAGGATTATGAAGCTAATCCTGTGGAAGCCAACCTTAGAGCGGTGAGCAAACATATAAAGAAAGCAAAAGAGCTTGCAAGGAATGCAGCAATTGGAATTAATATAATGGTTGCTACCAGATATTATGAGAGATATGTTAAAGCAGCTGTTGATGCCGGAGTTGATATAATTATAAGTGGCGCCGGATTACCAATAGAATTACCAAAGCTTGTAGAGGGAAGCAAAACAAAAATAGCACCAATTGTATCATCATTAAAGTCTGCAGAAGTAATATGCAGAATGTGGAAAAGAAAATATAATAAGCTGCCTGATATGGTAATCATTGAAGGACCACTTGCTGGTGGACATCTCGGATTCAAAAAAGAAGAGGTGGATGAATATATAACAAAAAATCCTGATGTATATGGTGAAGAAATTAAGCGCATTATCAATATGATAAGAGACTATGGTAAAGAAAACAGCTTATATATTCCAGTAATCGTAGCAGGTGGAATATATACTGATAAGGATATGCATAAGGCAATTGTAGAGTATGGTGCAGACGGAGTTCAGGTAGGAACACGCTTTGTGACTACAACTGAGTGTGATGCTAGCACCGAATATAAGAATGCATATATAAACTGCACTAAGGATGATATTGTAATTGTTAAAAGTCCTGTGGGGATGCCGGGACGTGCAATCGACAACGCATTTTTAAAGAGATGCAAGGAATCTGCAATAGATATTAAGAGTAAATGCTATCAATGCATTAAAAACTGTAATAGACCGGATATTCCATACTGTATATCAAAGGCTTTAATTAATGCAGTAAAGGGTGATTTGGATAACGGACTAATCTTTTGTGGCGCAAAGGCATATATGTGTGACAAGATAGAAAATGTACGTCAGGTTATGGACTCGATTCTAGGGTACCAGATATAAACAATATGAATAATACATGTATACTAAACTACAGGAATTACTATTGCCTGTAGTTTTTTTTTATGCTAAAATACAAAAGAGAATGTCTATTTTTCTACACTAGAGAAGAAATTGAGTATTTTGATTCACCATATGGAGGAACATATGAATATAGATGAATATAACAGAAGTCGTAATCGTAAATCAAATAATGGTAATCGAAACTCTAGTAGAAAAAAAGAGCTTGATATACCTGATTTTTATGATTCAAGAGAAAGAAGCAGCAGAAAACTATCGGTTGAAGAGGTTAATGTACCTCATCCACCTAAAAAGGCTGCACCACATAATTCTTCAAAGAAAAGAAAAAAGAAGAAGAGAATTAGGTGGGACAAGATAATTGGTTGTATAACAATTGCAGTAATAATTTTATTTACACTTATTATAATTAAGGATTTTCAAGGTGTTGATAAAGCAGCGGAGGCAGTTAATGCCACTGTAGCTAATGTGGATAACAAGGATGATAATAATACTATTCTATCAACGACAAAGGCAAATAAGAGGATAGTATGTATTGATGCAGGTCATGGTGGAACAGATCCAGGTGCAGATGCATCAGGAATGTACGAAAAGGATCATACGTTAATGATGGCGCAGCTTGTGAAGAAGAATCTTGAAGCAGCTGGGTATACTTGTATAATGACAAGAACAACAGATTCAAAGATTTCTCTTGAGAATAGGGTGTCTATTGCAAAGAAAGCCAAAGCAACAGTTATGGTTTCACTGCACCGTAATTATTATGCGGGACCTGAGAGTGTTCGAGGAATAGAAGCCTGGATACTTAATTCATCTCCAAGTGATGCACAAAAGCTAGCTGATACTGTGCTTGGTCAGCTTGGTAAGATATCAGGTACTGAGATTCGTGGTATTAAGACTGGAACAATGGCAGATGCCAATACAAATTATTATATTAACAGAGAAGCACCAATGACAAGTATGATACTTGAATTGGGATTCATAACTAATACACAGGATAATGCATTATTTACAACGCAAAAGACAGCATGTGCAAAAGCAATATCCGATGGAATAATAGCATATATAGAAGAATTGGAGTAAATTAATGTCGCATATAAATCAGAATAATATTAGAAACTTTTGTATAATCGCACATATTGATCATGGCAAATCTACGCTTGCAGATAGAATAATCGAGAAGACAGGACTTCTTACAAGTCGTGAGATGCAGGCACAGATTCTTGATAATATGGATCTTGAGCGTGAAAGAGGTATTACTATTAAAGCGCAGACTGTCAGAGTAGTATACAAAGCTAATGATGGACAAGAGTATATCTTTAACTTAATAGATACACCAGGACACGTAGATTTTAACTATGAGGTATCAAGAAGTCTTGCCGCTTGTGATGGTGCAATACTTGTTGTTGATGCAGCACAGGGAATTGAAGCACAGACACTTGCTAATGTATATCTCGCATTAGATCATGACTTAGATGTATTCCCAGTTATTAATAAGATAGATTTACCAAGTGCAGAACCTCAACGTGTAATTGAAGAGATAGAAGACGTAATTGGAATAGAAGCACAGGATGCACCACTAATATCAGCTAAGAATGGAATTAATATTGAATCTGTATTAGAGGCAGTTGTTAATAAGATTCCAGCACCAGATGGTAATCCAGAAGCACCACTTCAGGCATTGATATTTGATTCATTATATGATGCATATAAGGGTGTAATAATATTCTGTAGAATTAAAGAAGGAACAGTTAAGAAGGGCACAACTATTAAGATGATGGCAACCGGTGCTGTTGAAGAGGTTGTTGAAGTTGGCTACTTTGGAGCTGGACAGTTTATTCCTTGTGATGAATTATCAGCCGGAATGGTTGGATATATTACAGCAAGTATTAAGAATGTTAAAGATACAGCAGTTGGTGATACTGTTACTGATTACAATAACCCATGCAGCGAACCACTTCCTGGGTATAAAAAAGTTAATCCTATGGTATATTGTGGATTATATCCTGCGGATGGCTCAAAGTACCAGGATTTACGAGATGCACTTGAAAAATTGCAGCTTAATGATGCATCACTTCAGTTTGAACCAGAGACATCAATTGCATTAGGTTTTGGTTTTAGATGTGGTTTCCTTGGACTTCTTCATCTTGAGATAATTCAGGAAAGACTAGAGAGAGAATATAACCTTGACCTTGTAACTACGGCACCTGGTGTTGTATATAAGGTACACAAAACTAATGGTGAGATAATTGAACTTACCAATCCATCTAATCTTCCAGACCCATCAGAGATTGATTATATGGAGGAACCTGTTGTAAGTGCCGAGATTATGGTTACAACAGAATTCGTTGGACCAATTATGAAGCTTTGTCAGGAACGACGTGGAATATATATTGGAATGGAATACATGGAAGCAACAAGAGCACTTTTAAGATATGAACTTCCACTTAATGAGATTATCTATGATTTCTTTGATGCATTAAAATCACGTTCAAGAGGTTATGCATCATTCGATTACGAGATGAAAGGATACGAAAAATCATCACTTTGCAAGCTTGATATACTTATCAATAGAGAAGAAGTTGATGCACTTTCATTCATTGTATTCACAGATAGCGCAGCAGAACGTGGACGTAAGATGTGTGAAAAGCTCAAAGAAGAGATTCCAAGACAGATGTTTGAGATTCCTATTCAGGCTGCAATCGGCAGTAAGGTAATCGCTAGAGAGACAGTTAAGGCATTAAGAAAAGATGTACTTGCCAAGTGCTATGGTGGTGATATCTCAAGAAAGAAGAAGCTGCTTGAGAAACAAAAAGAAGGTAAGAAGCGAATGAGACAGGTTGGCAATGTCGATATTCCACAGAAAGCATTCATGAGCGTATTAAAATTAGATGATGAATAAGAAAGATTTAAGCATATATATTCATATACCATTCTGCGTACAAAAATGCCTGTATTGCGACTTCCTGTCAGCACCATCAACGGACGAGATTAAGGATAAGTATGTGAAGTCACTTATCGGTGAGATTGAGAATATGGAGCATAAGGAAGATTATATTATAAAAAGTATATTCTTCGGAGGTGGTACTCCATCTGCAATAAAAGCAGAACTAATAACTGAGATAATGGATGTGATTCATAATTGTTATCAATTATCTGATGATGTGGAGATAACTATTGAATGTAATCCAGGAACTGTGGATAATCACAAATTCTCAAGCTACAGACAGTGTGGAATTAACAGAATCAGCTTTGGACTGCAGTCTGCTGATAATGATGAGCTTAAAAGTATTGGGCGAATTCATACATGGGAACAATTCCTTGAGAGTTATCAATTAGCGCTTGATAATGGATTTACTAACATTAACGTTGATTTGATATCAGCGCTTCCTAATCAGACAATGGATGGATATCATAACACATTAGAGAAGGTATTGAATCTTAATCCACAGCCTACGCATATATCCGCATATAGTCTTATTCTTGAGGAAGGCACTCCGCTTTTCGATAGAGTAGAAGCTCTTAGAGAGCAGGGGCTTGAGCCTATTCCTGATGAGGATACGGACAGGGCTATGTATTATATGGCAAGGAAGTTACTCGAAACTAATGGTTATCATCAGTATGAGATATCTAATTATGCAAAACAGGGATTTGAATGTTATCATAATAAAGTATATTGGAGCTGTGATGAATATGTGGGATTTGGTTTAGGCGCAGCCTCATATATTAATAATTGCAGATATTCTAATATACGAAGTATTACAGATTATATTGATATGCCTGCAATAGAGGAGAAAGAAGTATTAACCAAGGAAGATTGCATGGAAGAATTTGTGTTCCTTGGATTAAGACAATGCAGTGGCATTAATATAAAAGAGTTTGAAAAGCGATTTTTAGTATCATTTGAGCAAATCTATGGAGCGATAACAGATAAGTTTGTTAATGGTGGATTTTTGGTATTAGATAATGATATGCTTTATCTGACAGAAAAAGGAATGGATGTGAGTAATTCGATCATGTCTGAATATATACTTACAGAAAGCTGATGCTTAGTGCGTCAGCTTTTTAATATATTGTTTTGGCGTATTAAAAGTATTGATTTGATTACAGGGCTGTATTCGTGTTATTATAGTGGAGACACTATAGCATATATGTGTGAGATTATATTGATTACACTTATATGTATAGTGATTTGTTTTGCCGGCAGTAAGAATACAGTATCAGAGGAAGAAGAATAATGAGTTACACATATACATACAACGATATACTTAATAATATAAAAGAACTTGGGGTTAAAAACAATGACATTCTATTAGTTCATTCCTCAATGAAATCAATTGGTGAAGTAGAGAGCGGAGCTGATACAGTACTTGATGCTTTGATGGCAGCGGTATCGGACGGCATGCTTATATTACCTACTCATACTTGGAAAACTATGGGAGATGTTACTAATATCTATGATCCGAATAAAGAAGCACCATGTGTAGGCATATTACCACAATTGTTTTTGAAAAGAGCTGGTGTTATTAGAACATTACACCCAACACATTCGCTTGCGATATGGAGTAAGAATGAAGCCTTAGCCAAAGAATTCGCTAGTGGTGAAGAGAATCAGACTACGCCATGCAGCAGGAATGGCTGTTATGGTAAGTTATATGATTTGAATGCCAAGATTCTTCTACTTGGAGTTGGCTTGAATAGGAATACATACATGCATGGTGTGGAAGAGTGGTTTCCAATACCGGAAAGACTTACCAGTAATTCTCTGAATCTGCAGATTAGAATGCCGGATGGAGCGTTAAAACCAGTCACTATGAAAAAGCATTATAAACCAGGTGGTATAAGTATCTCTGAATATTATGCCAAGTTAGAGCAGCCACTTACGGACATTAATATTATCACACATGGCAGTATAGGAGATGCAGAGTGCATGCTTATGCCAGCAAGAGAGACTGCTGATTATATGACGGAATGTCTAAACAAAGAGCGCGATATGTTCACATATATATAAAATAAAACCTTCAAAAGCTGAGCCTGTGATTAACAAGCCTACTTTTGAAGGTTTTCTATTATGGATAAATGCTTTAATTAGCTGTACTTTTCTTCGCAGTATAAACAGCGGTAAGACTGTTTTTCTTCATCTGTAAGAATGAATATATGGTCTAATTCTTGTTCTATTGATGTTATACAACGAGGGTTTTTGCATCTAATAACATTAGTGATACGTTTTGGAAGAGATAATTCTTTCTTGGCACATATAACACCATCTTTGATAATATTAACAGTTATGTTGTGATCAATAAAACCAAGTACATCGAGATCTACAAGGTCAAAACCACCTTCAATTTTAATAATATCTTTTTTACCCATCTTGTTACTACGTGCATTCTTTATTATAGCGACGCAGCAGTCAAGCTTGTCCAAACCAAGCTTGTCGTATATATACATTGATTTTCCTGCTTCAATGTGATCTAATACAAAGCCTTCATTCAGCTGTCCAACATTTAACATGAGAATTCCTCCTAGTGAGTTGATTATTTATTATTGATACAAGAATATAATATATTCTATTGGTTAAGTCCTAATAAAGTAAGGATAAGGGCCATTCTTACATACACACCATATTGTGCCTGTTTAAAATAAGCAGCACGTGGGTCATCATCAACTTCAACAGAGATTTCATTAACACGTGGGAGTGGGTGAAGAACATACATATTAGGTTTTGCAAGCTCCATCTTAGCTTTATCAAGAATATAGAAATTCTTCATTCTTAAGTATTCTTCTTCATTGAAGAAACGCTCTTTCTGAACACGTGTCATATAGAGTATATCAAGCTCTGGCATAACCTGCTCAAGATTCTCAACTTCTTTATATTCAATATTGTTTTCGTTAAGAACATCGTCTCTTATGTAATCAGGTACACGAAGTTCCTTTGGTGATATAAGAACGAATTTGACGTTAGCATATCTGATTAATGAATTAATGAGAGAGTGTACAGTTCTACCGAATTTGAGGTCTCCGCATAAACCAATTGTAAGGTTGCCTAATTCACCACGAAGTGAACGAATTGTCAAAAGGTCAGTAAGTGTCTGGGTTGGATGCTGGTGACCACCATCACCTGCATTAATTACAGGAATACTTGATTTGCTTGCAGCAACCATTGGTGCACCTTCTTTTGGATGACGCATAGCACATATATCTGCATAACATGAAATAACACGAATTGTATCGGACACGCTTTCGCCTTTGGCAGCTGAGCTGGAATCAGCTGAAGAAAAACCAAGAACTGAACCTCCAAGATTAAGCATTGCAGCTTCAAAACTAAGTCTTGTTCTTGTACTAGGTTCATAGAATAAAGTAGCTAATTTTTTACCATCGCAACGATGACTGTATTTTGCTGGATTTGCTGCTATATCATCAGCCAAATCAAGCAGTTGATCAAGTTCTTCGACTGATAAGTCGAGGGGACTAAGTAGATGCTTCATGGGATACCTCCGAGTTTGATTGATTGGTAGTCCAGATGAATACTTCTGCAATACCTTTCTTATTCTACTATTCTTTGTTGAATTTCACAATAGTAAATTAGTGTAGATATATGTATGGTCTATTGAAAATATTAGTAAAAAATGCGTCAGTAAAAGCATTTTTTATTGTTATTTGAAATATAGTATGTTATTATTATTTTTATGAGTGTTTTAATTTTAATTAAATTAATTAGATATGATTTTGAAGAAATGCTTCAAATAGAAATGAGGTTGTGATGGCAAAGATTATATTAACAGGTGATAGACCTACAGGAAGACTTCATGTTGGTCACTATGTTGGTTCATTAAAAAGAAGAGTAGAGTTACAGAATTCTGGAGAGTTCGATAAAACATTTATCATGATTGCGGATGCACAGGCATTAACTGATAACGCAGACAATCCTGAGAAGGTAAGACAGAATATTATTGAGGTAGCACTTGATTATCTTAGTGCTGGACTTGACCCAGCAAAGTCTACTATATTCATACAGTCAATGATTCCTGAATTAACTGAGCTTACATTCTATTATAGTAACTTGGTTACAGTTTCAAGACTTCAGAGGAATCCTACAGTTAAATCAGAGATTCAGCTTCGTAACTTTGAGGCAAGTATTCCAGTTGGATTCTTTACTTATCCAATCAGCCAGGCTGCTGATATTACTGCATTCAAGGCAACAACAGTACCAGTTGGTGAGGATCAGCTTCCAATGATTGAGCAGACTAAGGAAATCGTTAGAAAATTCAATTCAGTATATGGCGAAGCGCTTGTTGAACCTGAAGTATTACTTCCAGATAACAAGGCTTGTTTAAGGCTTCCTGGTACAGACGGTAAAGCTAAGATGAGCAAATCGCTTGGCAATTGTATCTATCTTGCAGATACTGCAGATGATGTTAAGAAGAAGATTATGGGCATGTATACAGACCCTGATCATATTAGAGTCGAAGATCCAGGTAAGGTTGAGGGTAACTCAGTATTTACTTATCTTGATGCGTTCAGCCGACCAGAGCATTTTGCCGAATATATGAGTGACTATGCTAATCTTGATGAACTTAAAGCTCATTATATGCGTGGCGGACTTGGTGATGTTAAGGTTAAGAAGTTCCTCAATAATGTGTTACAGGAAGAACTCGAGCCAATCAGAGCTAGAAGAAAAGAATATGAGAAGGACATTCCAGAAGTATACAACATCCTTAAGAAAGGCAGTGAGGCAGCGAGAGAGGTTGCAGCCCAGACACTTGCAGACGTTAAGGATAAGATGAAGATTAATTACTTTGATGATACTAATCTTATTATGGAGCACGCTAAGAAGTATAATAACTAGTGTTTAATGGATTGTGTGACTTGGCAGCTTGGTTCAGTGAGCTGGTGGTGTTGTCTTGTGGTGGTTTGCGGTGTAGCGGTGGTTCGTACTGTCGCGGTGTAGTGGCGTGGGGCTATCTGGAAGGGCCTGGGCGGTGGTTTGCGCTGCCGCGGTGTAGTGGCGTCGTGGTGCCGTGTGAAGGGCCTGGACGGTGGTATGAAACCAAAGCTTTGGACATTGGAAGACGAAAAAACGTCAAATAAACCAAAACATATTAGAAAAAACTTTCATTTCAAGTCATTTGGATGAAAGTATGCTGAAAAGTATTGAAATATCCAAAGAAACAATAAAAACACAAGAGTTTTGGAAAATACAAACAAAAAATAGCTTCAAAAATCCAATCAACAATTTTCTCATGATAAATGAGTAGTTGATTGGATTTTATAGGTGAAAAGTTGATGTCTATGTCCAAAATGGCAAGCGAGCAAGTTAAGACCACAAGCTCAAAACCAGCAAACCAAACCACCAAGCTATCAAGCCACCCAGCAAGTTAGGCTAGCAAGCTAAAACCCCAAACCATCAAACCAAAGCTTTGGACATTGGAAGGCGAAAAAACGTCAAATAAACCAAAACATATTAGAAAAAACTTCCATTTCAAGTCGTTTGGATAAAAATACGCTGAAAAGTATTGGAATATCCAAAAAAACAATAAAAACACAAGAATTTTGGAAAATACAAACAAAAAATAGCTTCAAAAATCCAATCAACAATTTTCTCATGATAAATGAGTAGTTGATTGGATTTTATAGGTGAAAAGTTGATGTCTATGTCCAAAATGCCAACCAACCAGCCAACCAACCAGCCAACCAACCAGCCAACCAACCAGCCAACC
>CAZPHI010000020.1:24207-36811 GCA_964586425.1 uncultured Lachnospiraceae bacterium
AACCAGCCAACCAACCAGCCAACCAACCAGCCAACCAACCAGCCAACCAACCAGCCAACCAACCAGCAAGCCAACCAGCCAACCAACCAGCAAGCCAACCAGCCAGCCAACCAGCAAGCCAACCCACAAGCTCACCCTCATCACTTCAAACTAACAAACAAAAAGGCTGTGGCAGATATGCCACAGCCTCAAATCCCAAAGAAATCCCAAACAAATCCCAGCATCTATAGTTTCTTGATTACCATATTATTTGGTTTTGAAATCTTTACTTCACGGCCATTCATAATTAAAAGACCATTGTCAAAATTAATAGTAAAATCAGTAATGCTGTTGCCTTCATGGTTCATAGATATAAGATGCTTGTTATCAGGAAGCATTGCAATATACTTCGGATAATCACCACTTATTGGCAGAGAGTTCAGCATAGTAAGGGTTCCGTCATCTTTGTTGATTTTATATACAGTAACTGAATTATCGCCTGCATTAGAACAGAGAAGATTGTTACCATTATTAGCAAATATAATATTAGCAGCGTTGCTGCTTGCACGATGGTCACGACGTAGAGTGAAGATATTCTGAACAAATTCAAAACGTTCCTTGTCATCATCATTAGGGTTATATGCGTACACATTAATGAAATTCTTAAGCTCGCAAGAGACATAAGCGAATCTGCCGTCTTCACTGAAGATAATTTCACGAGGCGCAGAATCCAGCTGGCATCTTATAATATCATCAAGTTTTAGCTTGCCAGTTCTGTGATTAATGGAATATACCTTAATCTGATCAATTCCCAAATCACAAACGCAAAGAAAACGTTCATCAGGTGTGAGTGTAGCACATCTTATATGTGGCCTTGAACTTCGTTCAGTTACAGTTCCTAAGCCCTTGTGGTATACTTCGTCAGCAATATCACCAATACTTCCATCACTGTTGATTCTCATTACAGTGACTTTGCCATCGTGAAATCCGGAAACAAATAAGAATCTATTGTCCTTTGTGACTGAAAGATAGCATCCACGCATTCCATTGATTGAACAAAGATTCATTAATTCCAAATCTCCGTCTGGAAGAATGTAGTATGCTGCAACACCTTCATCTGCAATTGAATACAAAAATCGTCCATCATGTGAAAGGGTTATATATGATGGATTGTTAATATCTATTTCTTTTCGTGGAGTTAATTGTCCCTTTTGTGTGTCAATATCAAGTATATGAATACCTTTGCTTTTTTCAAGGGTATACGTTCCAACGTAAGCAACGTATTTGTTGTTATTGGATTTATCCATTGTGTATTCCTCCTTAATCCAATTACTGTATATTTTATTATTATCTTACATTTTACTTCAAAAATTCAATGTATTCAACCTTTATAATCAGAAAACATTTATTAATAATTAGAAAATCCTTATTTATGATCAGAAAAGATTAATTTATCAAATGGAAACTTATAACAGTATAAAGAAAACATATCAGGCAATCCTTTTATTAAAGACACAATTTTAGTAGGAGGAGAGATAATGGCTGTATACAAGGTAGAGATATGTGGAGTTAATACTTCCACATTACCATTACTGAAAGAGGATGAAAAGGAAGAGCTGCTTATTAAAATTAAGAATGGTGATAAGGAAGCACGAGAAGTATTCATAAAAGGGAATCTTCGATTAGTTTTAAGTGTTATACAAAGATTTAATAATAATGGTGAAAATGTTGATGACTTGTTTCAAATAGGTTGTATTGGTTTGATTAAAGCTATCGACAATTTTGATTTAAATATAGGGGTAAAATTCTCAACTTACGCTGTACCTATGATAATTGGTGAAATTCGAAGATATATGAGAGACAATAATTCTATAAGAGTAAGCCGCTCACTAAGAGACAATGCATATAAGGCAATATATGCGAAAGAAAAGCTTACAAGAATGAATCAGAAAGAACCAACAGTAATGGAGATAGCAAAGGAAGTAGGCATTACAAAGGAGGATGTGGTAATGGCATTGTACGCTATTCAGACACCTATGTCGTTATATGAACCAGTATATTCAGAAGGTGGAGATACACTTTATGTAGTAGACCAGGTGAAAGATAAAAAGAATAGAGAAGAGGTATGGGTAGAAGAACTTGTCTTAAAGGACGCGGTAGAGAGACTGCCACAGCGTGAAAAGGATATTGTAAACCTTAGATTCTTTCAGGGGAAGACACAGATGGAAGTGGCGAATGAGGTGGGGATTTCACAGGCACAAGTTAGTCGCCTTGAAAAATGCGCCCTAAAATCCATGAGAAAATATCTAGCTGATTAAATATAAAGAAAAAGAATAAAATTAATTAGGTACAATGAATAAACAGCATTTATAAGACAATATAATTACTATAAGCCATATCAGAAGGATGAGTTATGAGAATTTGCAATCTAAGGGATAAGGAAGTAATTAACACGAATGATTGTAAGATATTGGGATTTATAGCTGATGTTGATTTTGAGGTTGAGAGTGGGCATATTATAGCACTTATTGTTCCCGGTCCTGCAAAAATATGTGGTCTGATAGGACGTGATATTGAGTATGTGATACCATACAAATGCGTGGTTAATGTGGGACCGGATGTGGTGCTTGTGAATGTATGTCTTGAGGAGATTACAAAGAAGTGTATTTGACAGGCTTTATATGAAAAATGTGTTGACCATTGGATAAAGGTATTCTATAATCTATATATCAATTTAGACGTTGTGATATATAGCAAAGATGGAGGTTCATATGAAGTGTCCTTATTGTGGAAAAGAGAATACAAAGGTAATTGATTCACGACCAACTGATGACAGTTCAATCAGGAGACGTAGACAATGTGATGAATGTGGTAAAAGATTTACAACCTATGAGAAGGTTGAGACAATGCCACTTATTGTTATAAAGAAAGATAATAATAGAGAACAGTATGACAGGGAGAAGATATACAAGGGTATTGTAAGATCCTGCCACAAACGTCCTGTTTCAATTCATCAGATTAATCAGGTAGTAGACGAAATAGAGAATTCAATATTCAATATGGGTGACAAAGAGATTCCAACAACAATAATCGGTGAGATGGTTATGGACAAACTTAAGGACATAGATGCAGTAGCATATGTAAGATTTGCATCTGTCTACAGAGAATTTAAGGATGTTAATACATTTATGGATGAACTTAAGAAGATGTTGAAGTAGAATTAACGAGGATGATAATAATGCTAAAAAGATTTTATCCAGGAGAGTATGTAGATTCTACATACTCTATTGATTTTGAGGAACTTTTCAAACAAGGCTACAGGGGCGTTATCTTTGATATTGATAATACACTTGTAAAGCATGGTGAACCGGCTACAAAGCAGGCGATTGATTTCTTCGACAGGCTCAGGAAAATTGGATTTCATACATGTGCAATATCTAATAATCAGGAACCCAGAGTTAAGCCTTTTGCTGATAATGTAGGAACTATGTATGTAAGCAATGCACATAAACCATCAACGGTTAATTATCATAAAGCCTGCCATATGATGGGTGTAAAAAAGGAAGAATGCGTATTCGTAGGAGACCAGCTATTTACTGATGTCTGGGGCGCAAATCGTGCAGGAATAAGAACTTATCTTGTAAAACCAATAGATAAGAAGGAAGAGATTCAGATTATATTAAAAAGATATCTTGAAAGGATTGTATTATTTTTTTATGAACGTAGTAAAAGGAACAACTAGAGTATGTGGGCTTATTGGTAATCCTGTAGGTCATTCGATTTCGCCGCTTATACATAATGCACTTGCGGATATGCTTGGAATTAATCTTGTATATGCAGCATTTCAAGTTGATGCGGATGATATAAGTGCAGCTGTTAAAGGCGCTAAGGCTCTTAATATTCTTGGAATGAATGTAACTGTACCACATAAAAGTGCAGTTATTAATGAACTTAAGAGTATTGATCCATTGGCAGAACAAATTGGTGCAGTTAATACGCTTGTATGCGACGGCGATGGGTACAGAGGCTATAATACCGATATCCTGGGATTGAAAAGAGAACTAAAGGAAGAGAATATTAGCCTTGAGAATGCAGAAGTAATTATTCTTGGCGCAGGCGGTGTGTCAAAGGCAATCGCTTTCCTTTGTGCAAGTGAGAATGCTTCAAAGATATATCTTTTGAATAGGACTATTGCTAAAGCAGAAGCAATTGCAGATAGTGTTAATTCATATTATAACGACAAAGTAACTGCAATGCTTTTGGATGATTATAGGTCAATACCAGGTTATGGCAGTGATGAGAAGAAGTATATTGTTATTCAGGCAAGCAGCGTAGGCCTCCATCCTAAGGATGATGAAGTGATTATTAATGATGCGGCATTCTACAGAATGACTAAAGCCGGAATCGATGTGATATATAATCCATATGAAACAATGTTTATGAAGCTTGTTAAAGAAGCAGGAAGTCCAGCATATAATGGCTTGAAAATGCTTTTGTATCAAGGAGTAGAAGCTTTTGAATTATGGAATAATGTACAGATTGACAAAAAAATCTCTGATAAAGTGTATGATTTAATGAAAAAGGAGCTTGGAATTAATGAATAAAGTTAATATAATTCTTATAGGCTTTATGGGCTCTGGTAAGTCTTCTCTTGGTAAATGGATGAGCGCTAACGCAGGCTTTGGATTTCTTGATACGGATGAGTATATAGAAGAAAAAGAAAAACGTACAATTAATGAGATTTTTGCTGCAGATGGCGAAGAATATTTTAGAAATCTTGAGACTGGGACTGTCAGAGAACTTACAGGTGAATTGGAGAATACAGTTATTTCAGTGGGTGGTGGACTTCCAATTCGAGAAGAAAATCAAGTTAATCTTAAGAAGCTTGGTAAAGTAATTTATCTTAGGGCAAAGCCGGAGACACTTATTGAGAGACTTAAGGGAGATGAAAGCAGACCATTGCTTAAAGGTGGTAATCTCGAAGATAAAATCAATAGTCTGATGTCGGCACGTAGTGAGATATACGAAAAGGCAGCAGATATTATAGTGGATACAGATGGGTTGACGCTTGAATACATATACAATGACATTGAGAATAAATTAATAACGCTATTATAGTAGAAAGAGGTATATATGAAGATACTTGTAATTAATGGACCGAATATTAATTTCCTTGGAATCAGGGAAAAAGGAATATACGGAGCAACAGATTATAAAGCACTAGTAGGAATGATTGAAGATAAAGCCAAGGAACTTGGAATTGAGGTTGAGGTATATCAGAGTAATCATGAAGGTGCTATTATTGATAAGATTCAGGAAGCTTATTACAATAAAGTAGATGGTATTGTAATCAATCCGGGAGCATATACACATTACAGTTATGCAATACGTGATGCTCTTGCTTCAGTTGAAAGTATTGTCAAGATTGAAGTGCATATTTCGAATGTACACACAAGAGAAGAATTCAGACATACGTCAGTAACTGTGCCTGTTTGCAATGGTCAGGTTGTAGGACTTGGATTAAAAGGTTATCTGTATGCAATGGAAGCAGTAACTGAATTAGTGAAATAATTATATACAAATAAGTAAAAAATAGTTGCTTTATGTTCGTATTTATTATAAAATAGTAAAAGATTATGCAAAGATTATCCAAGGAGGTATACCAGGACTATGGTAACAGCAGGCGATTTTAAGAATGGCTTAACAGTCGAGATGGACGGTAATATCTATACAATTATAGAATTCCAGCACGTAAAACCAGGAAAGGGTGCTGCGTTCGTTAGAACTAAATTAAAGAATATTAAAACAGGTGGTGTTATTGAGAAATCTTTCAGACCAACTGAAAAATTCCCACAGGCACACATTGACAGATCAGAATATCAGTATCTTTACCGTGATGGTGATTTATACAACTTCATGAATACAGAGACATATGATCAGATTTCACTTTCAAGTGATAATGTAGGTGAAGCACTTAAGTTAGTAAAAGAGAATGAGATGGTTAAGTTATGTTCACATAATGGACAGGTATTTGCTATTGAACCACCACTTTTCGTTGAACTTGAGATTACAGAAGCAGAACCAGGTGTTAAAGGTGATACAGCTACTGGAGCAACAAAACCAGCTGTTGTTGAGACTGGAGCTACTATATATGTTCCTTTATTCGTTAATCAGGGTGACAAGATTAAGATTGATACAAGAACTGGCGAATATATGTCAAGAGTTTAAACCTGAGATTGTTACAGGTAATATAGAACAAAGAGGAGGCTATCATATAACCTAATTTGGTGTGTGATGGCCTTTTACTATTTATATGTATATAGCGGAGTTGATACTGGAAGTCGACTCTGTTAATATAAAAACATAATAAGAAAAGGAGCTTTGTAATGTTAGAAAAAATCTTTAAATTAAAAGAAAATAACACTAATGTTAAAACAGAACTTTTAGCGGGTTTAACAACATTTATGACAATGGCATATATTCTTGCTGTTAACCCATCAATCCTTTCCGCATGTGGAATGGATAAGAATGCTATTCTTGTGGCAACAGCACTTGCAGCATTCGTAGGTACAATGTGTATGGCAATATTTGCCAACCATCCTTTTGCATTAGCACCAGGTATGGGCCTTAATGCGTATTTTGCTTATACAGTATGTCTTGAAGGTGGATTGGACTGGAGAATAGCACTTCTTGCAGTATTTGTAGAAGGTATTATATTCATCTTACTTTCAGCAACTAATATACGTGAGGCAATATTCAAATCAATTCCAATGACTCTCAAGTATTCAGTTAGTGCTGGTATTGGTTTATTCATTGCATTCATTGGTCTTCAGGATTCAAAAATTGTAGTTAATAATGATTCAACACTTGTTTCAATCGTTAATTTCAAGGATAATTTCAATTCTGTAGGAATTGGTGCGTTACTTGCAATTATTGGTGTGTTAATCATCTCAGTTCTCTATGTTAAAAAAGTAAAGGGTTCAATCCTCTACGGTATTATTATTACATGGGTACTTGGTATGCTTGCACAGGCATGTGGATTATATGTTCCTAATGCTGAACTTGGTATGTATTCTTTATATCCTTCATTTGATAATTGGAATATATTCGGTACCTATGGCAATCTTTTTGGACAGGTATTCAAAGCTGATATGAGTAATGTTAATATCTGGAACTTTATTGTTATTGTATTATCATTCCTCTTTGTAGATCTATTTGATACACTTGGAACATTGATCGGCGTATCATCTAAAGCCGGAATCCTTGATAAAGAGGGTAATATGCCAAGAATCAAAGGTGCACTTATGGCTGATGCAGTAGCAACAACAGCTGGTGCTGTTCTTGGTACTTCAACAACAACAACTTATGTTGAAAGTGCAACAGGCGTTGCAGCAGGTGGTAGAACAGGTCTTACAGCTGTTACAACAGCAGTTTTATTCCTTGTATCATTAGTTCTTGCACCAGTATTCGTAGCACTTCCTTCTTTTGCAATTGCTCCTGCACTTATCTTTGTAGGTGTATTAATGTTCACATCAGTTGCTAATATTGATTTTACAGATTACTCAGAGATGGTTCCAGCATTTCTTTGTATAGCAGCTATGCCATTAATGTACAGCGTTGCAGAAGGTATCTCTATGGGTGTTATCTCATATGTAGTTATCAATCTGTTATGTGGTAAGTTCAAAGAGAAGAAGATTAGCATCGTAATGGTGATAATTGCAATTCTATTCGTATTAAAATATATATTCTTATAAAAACGTGGAGATGAAGTAACGTATGCAATGTAATCTATGCCCAAGGAATTGTAAAGCAGATAGAGATAATGGTGTTGCAGGCTATTGTGGTATGACCTCCGATATATATATAGCAAGAGAGGCACTTCATATGTGGGAAGAACCATGTATTTCAGGTGAAAGAGGCTCAGGAGCTATATTCTTCACAGGGTGTCCACTTAGATGCATCTTTTGTCAAAATCGCTATATAGCTCTTGGAAAGCGTGGATACAAGGTATCTGTTGATGAACTTGCAGATTCAATGCTTCGTCTACAAAGTGAGAATGCCAATAATATTAATCTGGTTACACCAACTCATTATGTGAAACAGATTGTTATGGCAATTGAAAAGTCAAAAAACTTAGGATTAAAGATTCCTATTGTATACAACACAGGCAGTTATGAGAATGTTGATACAATTAAGATGCTTGAAGGTTTGGTGGATATATATCTGCCAGACCTCAAATATCTTGATAGTGATCTTGCTAAGAATTATTCAAATGCTCCTGATTATCCAATGGTTGCTAAAAAAGCGATTGAAGAGATGTATAGGCAGTGTCCCAATGTGGTAATGAATGAAAAGGGTATTATGCAAAAGGGCATGATTGTTAGACATCTGTGTCTTCCAGGAAGTTATAAAGATTCAAAAGATATTGTTAAGTATTTGCATGAGACATATAATGATGATATATACATTAGTATTATGAATCAATATACACCTTTGCCACAGGTGAAGGGAATTAAGAATCTAGAGCGAAAACTTACGACATATGAGTATAATAAAGTTATTGATTATGCGATTGAAATTGGAGTAGTGAAAGCATTTATGCAGACTGGTGAGACTGCAATGGAAAGCTTTATTCCAGAATTTTATGGGAAGGATGATTCAGTATGAAGATAGAAAAGGGAAATCCTCTTTTACAGGGTGTTAATAAAACTGAATATGGATATAATTTTACTGTATCATCAAAAAGCAATGCAATAGTATTGTATTTGAAACAAGTTAGTGATAGTAATAATGTTATAGATATAGATTTGAATGAGTATCATTGTATGGGCAGTGTATATTCAGTATGTATTAGTGAAATAGATTTGGAAAATTATGAATACCTGTATATAAACAAAGATACAAATCAGGTGATTGAAGATGAATATAGCATAGCTGTTAATGCTGATAAAGCATTCGGTAAGTGTAGAAAAACGATAAGATATAATACAGTATCAATGCCAGAATATGACTGGAATGATGATGTAAAACCTTCGATAGATTATGAGAATCTTATTATATATAAGCTGCATGTTAGAGGTTTCACCAAAAGCAAAACATGTGACGTAGATTGTAAGGGAACTTTTAAGGGAGTGGCAAATAAAGCCGAATATATTAAAAGCCTAGGATTTAATTGTGTAGAGCTTATGCCTGTAAGTGATTATAATGAAATAATAGCTGACAGATTATCTGGTAATGTTATATATGGTACTTCTGCAGATATGATGGAAAGCAATAGTATTCAGACTAATCATGAAAAGATTAATTACTGGGGATATGGACCTGGTAATAATTTTGCGGTTAAAACAGCATTTGCATATAAAACAGATAATATAGATGCTATCAACGAATTCAAGGATATGGTAAAGACGCTGCATCAGAATGGAATTGAAGTTGTTGTTGAGATGTATTTTACGACAGATGATGTAGCATATATTATTCAATGCATCAGATACTGGGTGGTTAATTATCATATTGACGGTGTGCATCTATATGGAACAGATCAGGCACTTAATTCAGTTATACATGATCCACTGCTTAGTGATACTAAGATATTCACTGTGTATTGGAATGGCAATAATGAACAGTCCAAGAGAATGGTTGCCAACTATAATGATAATTTCTCGAATGTAATTAAAAAATCAATAAAAGGCGACGAGGACCAGTTGAGGAATCTTTCGGAAGCATTAAGATGCAATCCTGTTAATGCGGCTAATATTAATTATATAGCATCTCATAATGGATTTACTTTGTGGGATATGGTTTGCTATGATAGAAAGCATAACGAAGCCAATGGTGAGAATAACAAAGATGGCGAAGATTATAATAATAGCTGGAACTGTGGATTTGAAGGTAAAACACGAAAAAAGAAAATCAATCAGTTACGTTTATTGCAGGTTAAGAATGCTTTGACACTATTAATGATTTCGTCTGGAACGCCGTTACTTATGGCTGGTGATGAGATGCTTAATTCTCAGGATGGTAATAATAATCCATACTGTATTGATTCTGAACTTAGCTGGGTTAATTGGAACACAACCAAAGATGCAGAAGAGATAAAGAATTATTTGAAGAAGCTTATTACATATAGAAAAGATAATAGTATATTCCATATGAACAAAGAACTTATGATGGCTGATTTTAAGCAGACAGGTTATCCAGATGCATCATATCATAGTGATAAAGGATGGTATGGTGGATTTGAAAGCTATAACAGACATATGGGAATTATGTATAACTGCATGTATGCGGATAAGCCGGAGATGAAGATAATATACGTGGCGATTAATCTGCACTGGGAGAGCCATAAGCTTGCACTTCCGAATATTAATGCGAAACAAAACTGGAAAGTGGATATAGAAACCAATACTAATGAGCCGTCAGTAATTGATGAAGATGGCAGATTCATAACAGTTCCATCTAGAAGTATATGCATAATCAGTCGCAGCTACAGTGAAGGAAAGCCTGTTGGTCGCAAAAACAAGATAAAGAATACTGCTAAGAGAAAGTCAGATACCGCTGTTAAAACTTCTGAAAAGGAATAATTGCTATGGATAATATATCTGGGATTTTTGAAAAAATAGGTCTTAGTGGATTTGTACTCAAGATAATTGCAGTAATCACTATGACAATAGATCATATAGGTATTCTTTTCTTCCCACAGATAGTATTACTGAGAATAATAGGAAGACTAGCATTACCAATATATGTTTTTCTTGTAGTTGAAGGTTATATGCATACAAGAGATATATATAGATATATGACACGTATTGGCATTGTTGCAATTCTATCGGAACTGCCATTTGATTTATTGGCATATGGCAGAATTAATCTATATAGGCAGAATGTGATGTGGACATTATTAACTATATTGCTGGTGATGTATATAAGCTCTAAGTTCAATTATGTATTTGGACTGCTTGCTTCTGTATGCCTTGGTTATGGTGCACAGCTTGCAGGCTTTGATTATGGTTTATATGGCGTGTGCATGGGATATGTATTTTATGTTGCACGTGGCAATTTGACACAAAAGCTTACTATGGGAACTGTATATCTGGGTGTTATCCCAGAGAATATACAAAGGTATGGAGTGTTTGCAATGCTTCCCATAGCATTATACAATGGACAAAGAGGATATAATAACAGATATATTAATAAAGCATTATATATGTACTATCCAATACATATGGCTGTACTCTATATTGCATATCGAATAATGATTATGAATTAGAAACAGGAGAAAATAATGAAAGAAAAAGAAGAAAAGATGTATGCAGACGTCCTTGAGGCTGCTAAAAAAGAGGATTTTATTAACGCATGTGTAAAATGTGAAGGGCTGATAGATTATGTCGCTGATGAATATTGCAAAGAGGATGATGATAACATCTATTTTAGCTTTAATCATATTATTGAACTATATGTATACTCATATTATTATAGGCCAGAAAAACAGGTCATGCATGCCTTGATTCCATATAGTGAGTATTACAGAACTTACGGAACCATACTGATGCATCTTGAACGCAGTGAGGATGCAAAAAAAGCATACGACAAAGCTTTGTTGTGGAATCCGGTAGATTTGGATACACTTCTCTCAATTGGAGAATTATATCGTCAGACAAATCAGCTTGAGGAATATCTTAATGTGACTAAGGAAGCATACAGATATTGCAGTACAAGAGCTACAATGGCAAGATATTATAGAAACAGAGCCTATTACTACGTTGAAAAATACAAGCCACAGACAGCTAGAGCATTATATGCATATAGTAATATATTCTATAAAACTGATGCAGCAAAGAATGAATTACAATTTATTGAAAATGCTATTAATGAACCTACACCTGAGTATAACATTAAGGAATTGCAGACACTTATTAAGAATAATGGAATTGAGTTAGGACCAGATCCAGATACTTTAGGAATAGTATATCAGGTTGGCAAACTTATGCTGGAGGATAAAGATTATAAGAATGCAAGAGATTGTTTCTCCATTGTATATGATTCAACACAGGATGCTGAATGTGAAACTATTCTTAATAAGCTTGAAGAGCAGATAGAAACAACTGATAGATAGAATAATGAAATTATGAGAGGAAATTAGATGAATAAAAAATTATAAAAGTTTTTTTCTGAATTATGTTATGTTTTAGAGCTGCTTATATCATTGATACTTGCAGTTGCTATAGTTGTTATGATTGTTAAGCTTTTAATTACGCTTACAGATTTTACTCAATTTGATCAAACTGATGCACTTAATATATTCCTTGGTAAAGCAATGACGCTTGCAGTTGGCGTCGAATTCATTAAGATGCTTTGTAAGCATTCGCCTGCAACTGTAATAGAAGTATTATTATTTGCAATTGCTAGACAGATGGTAGTTGAACATGCTGATGCAGTTGAGACACTTATCGGTGTTGCAGCAATAGCGGTATTGTTTGCAGTAAGAAGATATCTTTTTACAGACGAGGATAGAGAAAATGCGCATTGACCTAAAAAAATATGTAGACATTGCGAAAAAATACTGTTTTTATACAGATTACGTATGCACACACTATGATAGTGTGTGCATATTTATGTTATAATT
>CAZPHI010000021.1:0-34830 GCA_964586425.1 uncultured Lachnospiraceae bacterium
CGTGAGAGTGGTTCTAAAATTCCGTGCACGTGGTGCAGAACTAACGGAATATACATAGCTTTTATTACACATTTATCACCAATGCCTTGGATATCTAAATTTTGTGGGGTTGGATTTTTATAATATTTAATAAAATAATGACTTATATCATCCAGATAGTAATCATTACTTGGCTGGTAACCATAATTAATACAATGACAATCACGAAAGCTATTTATTACCACTGTCTTATCATCAGAACTTTTGCAATAATAGAATATTCCATTTTCAACTAAATAATTTGGTATTTTTGACTCAATCAATATTGCAGCCTGTTGAATAAAATCTTTATTAATACACCAACTAATAAGATTAATATAATCAATTTTAGTTGTATTTTCAGCTTGAATGATAATACTTTTATAATCCTTCATAATAATATCTTTAAGAATTGCAAAGATTTTATCAATATCATTTGACGCATCTACGTTTACATTAAACAAATCATTAATTTCCAAAATCAAATCCCCTAATAAAGTCATATTGCATATCGAAATTGCATTATCAATTTCAGTCATCTTATTAACAACATTTTTTACATCTTCATTTACCTTAGATTTATCTATTGAATCAAAATATCTTTTAATTATATCTGCTTTTCCATATCTAATAAACGAATTCATTCCTGATGCAAGATCTATTATCATATATCTTTCAGTCTCATCCACTATTTTACTCACAAAATTATTCTGTTCATACTTTGTTGCCACTATCATCTTTATCGATACTTTACTATTAACTTCATTACTCAAAATTGATAATATAGCATTACGTACATATCCGGTTGTCCTACTTCCACCCTGCATGTCAATGTATAAATTGATTTTCTGATCAGTATCAACTACAGCGTTAATAATACCATTAATATTATCCACACCTGATTTATCTATATCCGCAATACAGCAGACATTAAGTATTCCAGCAAGTTTTATAGCAAATTTATATTTCTTAGCTAATTTGCTATATATATAATACTTAACATATTCTTGTTCATTTTTTATTCTATTGCTTTTCAATGCATCTATTTGAATTGATAAACGATTAATTTTATCCATTAAGTCACTAATAACTCTGTCTGATTTTTCTATTAGAGTGTCCATTAATTTTTGTTTTGTTACTACATAAATAAGTTCCTTATCATAATCTGTAATTTTTTCTTTGTATTTCCAATTATCAATAGACTCAATTCTTAATAATTCCTCACTATAATCTTGAAGACTTTTATTTTGTAAAAAATATTCAGCATCTGTATTATCTATGAATTCTGATTTAATATCATCTGATATTGAATTTAATAAATCATCATAAATATCTGAATCATTTGACATCTTGTCAAATAAATTATTTATATTTATAGATTTATCATCTAAATCATTAATAAAATCTTTAACTTTTTTTCTTAATTTTTCTTGTCGTCCTATACTGATTTTATTCCATGAATTATTTTCATTAGTTATATCTGTATTTTCTTGAGTAATATATTGTTTCATTCTAGTAATAAAGAATTGGTAATCTGACATTTCTTTATTATCTTTCATACTTTTTGATGGATCAAATTCATTTAAATTAATATTAAACTCATCTTGAATATTATCTTCGTATATTCTATTCTCAACTTCTTCTGAACACACTGTAACTATCTTATCAATATTTACCTTTGACATAACCCATTTTAGTCCAGCTTCAGTAGATGCAATTCCATCACAATATACATTCTTTAGATTTAGATTCTTTACATTCTTTAGATTATTTACAATCTTTAGATTCTTTAGATTATTTACATTCTTTAGATTCTTTAGATTATTTACATTCTTTAGATTCTTTAGATTCTTAGATTCTTTATAATAATTATACCTCATTCTATTATTACATGTACTAAGTGTTGTTAAAAATATATTCTTTTCACGCATATCCATTTACTCCCCTTAATTTATTATTATTCATCACTATTTTTATTATTATGCTTTTGCACTTCATAATAAAGACTAATGTTACTATCTTATAAAATCCTATATTATATATAATATCACATTATTTAAATACGTCAATTTATGTCATAAAAAAATACTATCATTAATCATATAATTAATGATAGCATCCTTTATTCTATATTATAATGCGGATAGAGGGACTCGAACCCTCACGAGGTCACCCCCGGCAGATTTTGAGTCTGCTGCGTCTGCCATTCCGCCACATCCGCGTGACTTAGATATAATATCATAATGTATATCATTTTGCAAGCATTTTGTGTAAAGAATAAGCACAATTTCAATATCTATTCGACATCATAATTGTGCTTATCCAAACATTACATTATATTATTCTTCTGAATCATCAACTTCATTAAAATCCGTAGTTGCTTCTTCTAGATCTTTGTCTGTATTCTTCTTTGCAATATCACCCTTAACGAACTTAGCAAGCATCTCCGATGGGTCAAATCCAAGCGAATCACCAAGGCCCTTCATAATCTGAGTCATTGATCTTGTTATATCGCCTGTCATCTTAGCAGTATTGCCTTCACCATACATTGTGATTGAATCAATATTCTTAAGTGGCTCAGCAACCTTAGCGGCAACTTCTGGATACATCTTACAAAGCATCTCAATAACAGCAGCTTCACCATACTTCTGCATAGCTTCAGCTTTCTTATCAATACCAGCAGCCTCAGCTTCGGCTTTAGCCTGAATTGCAGCAGCTTCTGCAACACCCTTTGCTTCAATACCAGCAGCTTCCTGCTCCATCGAGAATTTAAGAGCTTCAGCTTCTAACTTCTTAGCCTCTGCAGCCTGAGCAGCTTCATACTTCTTGGCTTCAGCTTCTTTTTGTCTCTTATATAACTCAACATCTGCAGCCTGTTGTGAAGCATATTTGTCTGCATCAGCTTTCTTTTTGATAACTGCAGATAATTCCTGCTCTTTAACCTGTGCTTCTTTAGTCTTTAATTCAACTTCTCTTTCCTGTCTTGCAATATCAGCATTAGCATTAGCTATTTCAATTGTTTTACGCTGTTCCTGCTTCTGAATCTCATATGCAGCATCAGCTTCAGCCTGCTTAACATCAGCAAGTTTCTTAAGTTCAGCTTTCTGAATAGATAATTCATTATTCTTCTTAGCTATCTCAGTTTCAGCTGCAATTCTTGCATCATTAGCTTCTTTGTCAGCATTAGACTGTGCAATTGCAACATCCCTATCAGCTTCTGCCTTAGCAATTGAAGCATCTTTCTTAATCTTGGCTGTATTATCCATACCCATATCTTCAATCAGATTATTACGGTCTGTAACATTCTGAATATTGCATGAGATAATCTCAATACCAAGCTTTTCCATATCAACCTTTGCTTTTGACTGTACTTGATTACCGAACTCATCTCTGTTGTTACAGATATCTTTCAATGAAAGTGTACCAATGATTTCACGCATATTACCCTGTAATGAATCCTGCAAATCCATCACAATCTCGCCAGTCTTCTTATTAAGGAAGTTCTTCATTGCAAGCTTAATGCCTTCTTTATCAGTACTAACTCTAACCTTAACTACCGCATCAACCTGAATATTGATAAAATCAAGTGTAGGAATATAATCCTCAGTTTTTACATCGATTGTAATTTGTTTTAATGAAAGTTTATCCATTCTTTCAAGGAATGGAATCTTGATGCCAGCCCTTCCTATAAGCACCTTTGGTTCTTTCTTGAATCCAGATATGATAAATGCTATATCTGGTGGAGCTTTAACATAACCCGAAGCAATAATTAACAGAATGATTATTACAGCTGCTATTGCTATGATTACAGGTAGATTACCTGCTGTGAAAAAATTATCCATACTATTTCTCCTTCTTGTGTTTTGTATTCCTATCAAACCATAATATGCATTGTATACTGCTAATATGATAATTAAGGAATGACTTATTGTATTATAAAACAGCTATACTAGCTGGTTTTACCTATAGTGAATCATATAATTCTTCGTATTTTTTAGCAGATGTATTCCATGAGAAATCAGCTTTCATGCCTCTGTCAACAATCTTATTCCATTCACGTTTTTTGTTATAATATACGCTCTTTGCATAATCAATTATTGCAAGCATCTCATGAGCATTATAGTTAGCGAATGAGAATCCTGTACCTGTGCTCTCATACTCATTATATGGTTCTACTGTATCCTTAAGCCCACCTGTTTCTCTAACAATTGGAACAGTTCCATATCTTAAGCTCATTAACTGGCTAAGACCACATGGTTCAAAAAGTGATGGCATAAGGAATGCATCACAAGCTGCATATATCTTATGTGACATATCCTCGGAATAATAGATATTAGCAGAAACTCTTGAGTTGTATTTCCAATCATAGTGTCTGAACATATTCTCATACTTTTCTTCACCAGTGCCAAGAACCACTAACTGTACATCTTCCTGACATATCTGATCCATTACACAATTAATAAGATCTAATCCCTTCTGATCAGTAAGTCTTGATACAATACCAATCATGAATTTGCCTTTGTCTTCAGTAAGTCCTAATTCCTTCTGAAGTGCAACTTTATTCTTCCATTTTTCTTTTCTGAATGTAACCTGATTATAATTAGCTACAATTCTCTTATCTGTCTCTGGATTATATTCATTGTAATCAATACCATTAACTATACCCGATAGACTATTAGCTCTTGCATTCATAAGTCCTTCAAGATGTTCTCCATAGAATGGTGTCTTGATTTCCTCTGCATAAGTTGAACTAACTGTTGTTACTTTATCTGCGTATACAATACCACCCTTAAGATAGTTAGCATCATCATATGCTTCCAACTTATCAGGAGTAAAATAATACTCATTAAGTCCTGTAATATCCATAACCTTCTTTAAGTTCCATACACCCTGGAACTTGAGATTATGTATTGTCATAATTGATTTAACATGCTGATAGAATTCACCCTGGCTGAATCTCTCTTTAAGATATACAGGGACAAGTCCTGTCTGCCAGTCATGACAATGAATAATGTCCGGTTTAAATCCAAGTACCGGAATTGCTGATAAAGCTGCCTTACTAAAGAATGCAAACTTCTCAATATCCTCGTGAATATAGCCATATGGCTTTGCACCTGAGAAATAGAATTCATTATCAATAAAATAGAATGTAATCCCATCATGCACTAATTCAAATACACCAACATACTGTGTTCTCCATGCCAAATCAATATAGAAATGTGTCTTGTAAACCATCTTTTCTCTATATTCCCAAGGAATACATGTATACTTTGGAATCATAACTCTTACATCATATTCATCTTTATCAAAATACTTTGGTAATGAACCAACAACATCAGCAAGTCCTCCAGTCTTAATAAATGGAACTGCTTCTGATGCAATAAACAAAACATTCTTCTTAACTTTATCGATTTCTTTCACTTTACCGCCTCCAGATTGGAATTATTTCAAATATGGAACTAATTTGTATTAATTTTACTACAAAATCAGCAAATTATCAATAAGTATCTACGCACGTTACAATATATTAACGTTGTTTTCTTACACTTTTGCCTATAAAAAATGCTGTATAAAAGTGTTACACTTCTATACAGCATCAAATTCTTATATTAATTTACCAATATCTTCTAATTGCAGTAATTCTCATTGTTCCACTAATGTACGCATCAGTTATACAAACAGTTTTACCAGGTACTGGTGCATGAATTACATTACCATTACCAATGTATAATGCAACATGACCACTATAACAGATTATATCTCCTGGAAGTGCTTCTGATAGACTTCTTACAGCCGTTCCACCATAAGCTTGTGCACCAGATGAACGAGAGATACTTATTCCATTCTGAGCAAACAGATAAGATGTAAATCCTGAGCAATCAAATCCTGATGATGGTGATGAACCACCACTTCTATAAGGAATTCCAATAAGCGAATATGCTAAGCTTACAACATTAGAAGCTATCGTTGAATTCCCGCCACCAGATGTTAATGTTGGTGATGTCACTTTATTAGAAGATGAATTATTAGCTGCTGCAGCAGCTGCTGCAGCTCTTTCCGCTTCTGCTTTTCTTGCTGCTTCAGCAGCGGCAGCTCTTTTATTAGCTTCGTCTACAGCTTTATTATATATAGCTGTAAAGTTTGCAACTTTTCCTTCTTGCTCAGATATTGTCTTATTAAGAAGTTCTTGAGACTCCGTTAATGAATTCTGTGTTGCTTCCAATGCCTTTTGATCATTCTCAAGGTTTGTCTTCATCTCTTTAATTTTATTAGCATTATCGATAAATTCATTAAGTTTTTGACGATCATAGTCATATACACCCTGCATATATTCAGCCTTATTAAGAACCTCACTCATATCCTGAGATGATAATAATACTTCAGCCATATTAGCACTCTGATCTTCATACATATACTTAATTCTAAGTTTCATATAGTCATACTGTTCAGCCTGAGTCTTTTCAGCTTCAGCCAAATCAGCATTGGCGGCATCAATCTTGTCTGCAAGATTAGCCATCTTGATTTCCAATTCATTCATCTGATTAATTACGTATTCTAATTGGTTTTGCAAATCATCCAATACAGCTTGTTCCTGATTCATCTGATTCTTATATGTATCAATGTCATCAGCAAATACTGTCATTCCTGTAATAGACACAACAAGCAGTAATGAAGCACATGTTCTTACAATTCTACGTCTCATATATACAACCTCTATATTCTAGTCTTTTATTCTGATATATTATTAACCAAAATTCTTGACTATTATACTATATTTGTTGCAATTAAGCAATAGTACTGTAACACTTCATTAATATTTCACTTTATTTACAATGTTTTTTTAATTCTTAATATTATACTGGAGTCTGATTTTATCAGATATTAACGCAATAAATTCAGAATTCGTTGGTTTACCTTTTCCATTACTTATTGTATATCCAAACATATCATTAAGAGTCTCGGTATTGCCTCTGCTCCATGCTACTTCTATTGCATGTCTTATTGCTCGTTCCACTCTGCTTGAAGTTGTCTGATACTTCTTAGCAATTGTTGGATATAGAATCTTAGTAATACTATTAATTATATCTCCATCTTTAATTGAAAGCATAATCGCGTCACGCAAATACTGATATCCTTTGATATGTGCAGGAATTCCTATCTCATGAATTATTCCTGTAACATCATTCTCAAGACCTCTGTCAGTGACTGTCTCCCCTTGACATTCAACTATACTTGAGCCTTTGAATGTTGAAAACTTTCTGTTTTTATTATTCTTTACCCAGCGTAATCTGTTTATTATTACATTATTATCAAAAGGCTTCATTATATAATAATTAGCCCCTAGATTAAATGCATCTTCCGTAATTCCTTCTTGTCCGACAGCACTAATAACAATAAATGTTGGAATCTTTACATTATCCTTGTTCTGTCTTACTTTCTCCATTACTTCTAATCCGCCCAGTTTAGGCATAATAATGTCAAGTAGCACTACATCTGGTTCTTTGTCCTTAATGACTTTACAGATGTCTTCCCCATTCGTGGCTTTTCCTACAACAGCAAAATCCTCCTCGCTACTAATGATCTCGTCAAGAAGTTTCAGCATTCTTTCATTATCATCAGCAATTGCCACATTCAATTTGTCCATTACCTGACCTCCCTTATTAAAATGCGAAGAAATATTAAATAATTCTTCAAAATAAATACTTTTATATTATAATAATTTTACAAAATTATATCAATATAATTAAATCGCAGATTTCGACATTTTCCCCACTGTTTAAGCTGTTTCAATTAATATATTTATATGGTTTATATTTTTCATCATACAATATTGTTAACTTCCGCATTTTTTACACCTTAAAAATCCCGTTTTATGCATGTTTCACAAAAAACGGGATTTTCTGCCTTTTGATTTAGTTTTCTTCCTCCGTTGATTTCGCTAGCATTCGGATGATTTCTTCATATGACTTGTTGCTATTAATAACCGCATTCCAAAGATCATCTTTTCGTTGTGCATCTCTCTTGTCCAGGAGTTTCTGTAAGGACGCCACCGCATTATCGTAAACTGATTTTGTCCGAATTACTTTTTCCTGCGCTTTTTCTATTTGCTGTTCCAATGTCTCTGTAGTTGATTTTCTTCCTCTTGCCATTTTTATTTTGCCTCCTTCAGAATTTTTCCTATTTCAGTCGCATAATATTTGATTATATTTGCATCCATTCCAAATGCCTTCAGGATCGTCTTTTGAGTTGCGGTTACTGCATGATCAAGACGGTACCTGTTATCTGTTAATCTGACCATTTCTATCTTTTCTAGTTCTTTCATCGCTGCTGGTACTGTCATATAGTTTGGACGCTTCTCCAACTTCATCCATTCATCCTTCAAACAGTTATAAATTCGGTTGCGAATAATCAATGCAATAAATTCAATGAATATCTTGGCTTCAGCAGCCGAATCACCATATATTCTGAGCGATTTATCCCCGAGATATGATTTATCTCCACGGAACAGTTTCTCTGATGCATCTCTGTTCTTATATAAAAGCAAAGCCTCTTTTGCTGTCATGTTTTCAGAAGTTATAATGCAGAAATATCCACTGAGATTGTTTTCCCGTTCAATCACATCCGTTCTGTCTTCCGGAAATTGAAACACGCCATTTTCCTCATTGTAATGAAGGTAGTAATAATGCTCAAAGCCTGCTCCGAACTGAATAACTTCATTCGTGTGTTTCTTCATATGCACTTTCATCTGGCGCAGTTTTCTCGCTAAAAGTGCCCGTTCATTTCCTTCTTTTGTGCTGCTATGATAGAGATGGAAGTAACGATCTTTCTCATCACTTTCATACATCTTTCTTTTTATTGTTGTCCCATAAACGTCGAACTCATCGATATGCTGTGCCCATTTATTTTCGAAAGTTCCTTTCCTTTCAAGGATTAGCGAATTCACGATTGCATTCATACCTTTCACCATAATGATGAATGAATATCCATGTTCATCCAAACTTTTAATATTATTTCGGCTAAAATATCCTCGGTCTAAAATGAAACCAACCTTTTTATAGCCATAACCAGCTGCTTTATCCAGCATAAATTCAAGCTGAGACATGTCATTAATACTTCCCGAATACTCTTCGTAAAATAATGGTTCCCTGTTCGTTGTATCATAAGCGATCGCATAGTTGAATATCGGTGCACCTACGTCTACTTTAGCATGTCCATACTCGATTATCTCAATATCTCCGGCCTGACAGTTTTTATTTGTGGAATCATAAGAAATATAAATCTTCTCTCTGTGATCTCTTACCGAATTCCAGTCATTTAAAAATCCTGCACTCATTTCTGTTGTCATAGACTGTAGCAGATCTGAGACTTTGGAATCACTGTATATCCTCATGTTATTAGAAAAAAGAGGATGGTTATACGCATAATCCGGGTAGTACTGGCTTGCATTATCTTCTGAAATAATACTATATGAAGCCAAGTCGAGCACAAGACCAAGATCTTTCTTGCTGATATATTTTTCAAGTATCTCCGTGAACTTGTATTCTTCAATAATCTTACGAATGATCAGCCATGCTCCAATGCGGAGGCAACTGCTTCTCTTTGAACGTTCATTAATCTCTGGGATGTCCTCATCAGGAAAATATTTTAGGTAGTTTTCATTCGGAATCATCATCGTAGGATCTTCTGTGTCTCGTTTGCCGATTGTTGCTCTTTTAGGGTTTGTAATATTCGTACCTTTTTGATAAATCCTTGTGTACTCGTAGTAAATGTAATCTGTTTCTCCTTTTTTTCGATATGTGATTTTCCCACTGTTTATAGGTATTTTTACCAAAAAATCAAGATACATGGCCGCCTCCTTTTAAGATGTAATTACGCCTTAAATAGAGTATAACAAAAATCCCTGAAATAAGCAAGCAAAACCGCTTATTTCAGGGATTAATTCGACTGTTCTCTAGTTTAAAAACTGTTCAGGCGTAAAAATCGTGGAAGTTAACAAATATAGATTGTTTTATTTTTTTAATCTCATTTTTTATCACTCTATCATACGTCATGACACCATCATTGATTGTAATAACTGTATATAATTTACGTTCAAGTTCCTCTAAAAAAATAATTTTGCCTTGCTTATTCAAATAGATACCACTATTAATATTATCAAAATGTCTATCAACATTTATCATGTTCTTATTAATCATAGAAAAAATTACACGATCTACTATTACAGGTTTAAATATCTCAGCAATATCCAAATTCAAACTTTCTGAACGTTGGTTTGTTGCATGTAAAAAACCTACTCTAATATCAAGCATTGACTTTCTTATCTCCATCGCAATACGGTTATACATATACACATTACCAAAACTAATTAACGAATTAATTGCATCTTTAGGAGGTCTTTTACTTCTTCTCACAAATAAAAATGAAGGATTATCAAGAATATCATTGAAACATTCATAATATATTTGATGTCCATGTGCCTCTATTAACATTAATTCATCAATATTAGATGCTTGATTCATTTCAGTTATTATATTAGAAATCTTTAATATGTTTGAAATAATGTTTTCACTCTCTCTATGTTTTTTATAATATCTTAAATTTGCACGCATATTATGCATAGAAGCTATTATAATTTTCTTTGCATATTCCAGTCTTTTACAATTATCTTGATATATCTCGCTTTGTTTCAAAAATAATTTACCATTTACTTTATTCCTTGCTGTAAATAATGAGCCTACGAAAGCACCGTATTTATCAAAGAAATTAACGCATAAATTATGCTGATTTGCAAATTCAAAAAAGCCAGAGCTTAATATCACATTAGAATATATATTAATTGATTCTACCATCTCAATTGGTAATTTCTGTTTAAATTCTTCATTTTCGAATAATAATGAGTAATCTTGACGCGTTAAAATCCCGTCATTTATAATATGATAATTTTTACCCACTTGTTGCAAAGATGAGGTGTGCCAATTGCTATACATTATTCTACCAAGGTGTTTATATTTTCTTGATAATATCTTTTTTGTGTATTTGTCTCTTATGAATTCAAAGCCTAAAAAATGACGCTTAATACTTTCATATACACCAGTTTTATTTCTATTCAATTGTAATTTATATTTATCTCGTAATATAGATTCACAATCATCTAATGCTGCAATTGCATCATCTCTATTAGTTGTATATATATTTATGTTATCTGCAAATCTAACGAATTTATAGCATTTATCTTCTAATTCTGAATCAAAACCAGACAAATACAAATTACTAAATATCGGACTTAATGGATTGCCTTGAATTAATCCATTATTTTTATTTCTAATTCGAAAATCATATTCTATTTCAATATAAAGATACTTTTCGATTAATTTCATAAGAACAGATTCTCCAATTATCTGTGCTAATATATCTAACATTATTGATAAATTAATATTATCAAAGAATTGTTCTATGTCCATTTCTGCAACCCAGGAAGAACCTTGTTCTATATATTTAGCCGCTGTATTAACGGCCATACTGACACCCATATTGGGGCGATACGCGAAACAATAATTTGATAATTTATCATCTATATTCTTATTAATTACTTGTTCAATAGCTCTCAATATAAATCTATCTAAAGTTGTATATTTAGCCAATGTTCTGCATCTACCGTTAGGCTTTATTATATCAAATTCCTGAACTGTTTTTGGGATATACGTTCCACATTTTATCATGTCTATTATATTTTGTTTATTAATGCTCCAATATTTTTCAAATTCGGATATTCGAATTCCATCAATACCACAACTATCATTTTTGGCCATAATATTATCCATTGCTAAATCCAAATTATCTTTTTCTAATACCATCTCTATTGTTATCATATTTCCTCACAAAAAATTGGTATAAATATCTACCATTCCTATTTCTTCTTTACTTACATACTTTAAGCTTTCTAATATGTATATAGTACATTGATCTTCTTGAATTTTTATTATTGCTTTAATTTCTCTTTGTAGTTGTTTTAATTTCTTCTCTGTTATTACTCCCTCAAATACAGATTTTTGTACATGATTTAGATATTTTTCACAAATCTTTTTAACCTTTACCACTCTTTTAACATTAACATCATAAGTTAGTAATACAAACATTCTCTACTTCGTTCCTCTTTCATTATTTTATTTTAGTAATTACTACTCACAAAATGTATCAAAAACATTGAAATCAATATTTAAATCACTTTCATATAGCCAAGGAAAAAACTATCAGATACAGAAGCATGTTACTTAAAGCAAACAGGCATCAATTCCTTATAGGTAAGGTAATAACGCTAAGTTAGATTTATCTAAAAACTGCAGTAAAGAGTATCAATTCCTTATAGGTAAGGTAATAACATGTTAAAATCTTGTGAAGATTATATTGTTAGATATGTATCAATTCCTTATAGGTAAGGTAATAACATAATTCATAATGGTACTGACAAGGCTGTTATTACGTATCAATTCCTTATAGGTAAGGTAATAACAATTATTAAAAAATATGGATTTGATATTGGTATAAAGTATCAATTCCTTATAGGTAAGGTAATAACCAGAGGAATTGATGATTGTATATTTGGCACTAATGTGTATCAATTCCTTATAGGTAAGGTAATAACAGTATCAATATTGGATGCAAAAACAAATGAATCAGAAGGTATCAATTCCTTATAGGTAAGGTAATAACCTGAATATCAATTATGTTGTTCTGCTAACAGTGTCATGTATCAATTCCTTATAGGTAAGGTAATAACATTCCACAATCAACTCTTTTAAAAATAGTAAGTAACGTATCAATTCCTTATAGGTAAGGTAATAACCACAGAAAATAATCAATTTTATTTTTAATTATAACAAATAATTATCTTTTTTACAATAACTTTGTATCATAAGTCGGTCAACCTCTACATACAATTCACGTAAAATTAGCAAAAAAATTACATTTCATATAATTGACCATTTGAGACCGATTTTATCGCAATTGAAATTGTATAATTATCATTATATAGATAGTTTTAATCTAAAAATCTTTATAAAACCTCAATTATACATGTTTTTCATTGACCGACTTTTATTGAATTAATAATATTAATATGCTATGCTAAAATAAAAAAGGAAGTATATAATATGCAAATCGAAATGTTTTTTTCTTTTTCTAAGCCGCTAACTCTTCCGCTTAGTTATAACCATTATTTACAGGGAATGATTTATTCTGTTTTAGATGCAAGTCCAGATTATAGCTATTTTTTGCATGAATATGGTCATTATGCAGACCATCATAATTTTAAATTATTTACGTTCAGTATGTTACACGGAACTTATCAAATCCAAAATAAGATGATTACGTTCAAAAACAACGTTTCATTTTGTATTCGTAGTGCCTCAGAAGATTTTTTTACTGTATTTTTATCGGCTCTTAGTCACACACACAATTGGTTTTTGAATCAAACTACACTTACACTCGATTCGTTTACTACAACATTCAAAACAATTAAGGAAAGTGATATATATGTTAGAATGATTTCTCCAGTTTGCATTAGTCAAACTTATATTACTGATGATAATAAGAAGAAACCATATTATCTTACTCCCTCTGATTACAATTTTTCAGAATTAATCAATGAAAATTTCATAAAGAAATATCAAGCTGCCTACGGTATTGAACCTGAATATGATATAATCTTTGAGCCAAGTATTGTAAAGCCAAGTGATAAATTAGTCACTCAATTCAAAGGAATATATATTACAGCTTGGAAAGGTGTTTATCACCTAGTTGGTAATCCCGAATATCTTGATTTTTTATATAATACTGGTATTGGATCACGTAATTCGCAGGGCTTTGGATTATTTGATACAATATAATATATACACCAATATTTAAGTAATACGAATTATAAAACCATATTTGAATGTTTTTAATCCTTACAATTACAATATTTTCACTCTATCATCCCCATCATACACTCTGCAAATATTCCATATCCGCACTCTGGATTATTAACAAACACATGTGTTACTGCTCCAATCAACTTATCATTCTGAATAATAGGACTTCCGGACATTCCCTGTACAATTCCATTCGTTTTATCAAGCAATTCATGGTCAGTCACTTGAAACTCCATACTTTTTAGTGAACCTTCTGTTGAATCGACATTAGTAATTGATACCTGATATCTTTTAATCTGTCCATCTATACATGTCTGAATATATGCTTCTCCAACATGCGCATCATACTTGTAGCCAATTTTGATAGGTTCAAGTCCATAATTCGCTATATACTTATCAATTGCACTACTATTCAATTCGCCAAATATTCCATGTGCTGTATTAGAGCTTATACTTCCGATTTTATTCTTGTTGTTATAATCAATCGTGCCGACATATTCACCCGGTGTTCCACTCTGCCCCTTTATGATGTTAACAACATTAGCATTATACAGAATTCCACCTGATATTCCCATCAACTCACCCGTTTCTGAATCATTAATACCATGTCCAAGTGCACCATAGCTTCCATCTCCTTTAATGTAAGTAAGCGTACCGATTCCCTGTGTATCATCTTTAATCCATGCACCTATTTTATATTCATTATTCTGATCTTTTTGAGGTATTAGCTTTACATCAATTAATTCACCATTTCTTGAAATAGTAAGTGTCATCTCTTCTGATTTATTATTATTAATATAATCAACAAATTCATTCTTGCTGGTAACATCAATACCATTAGCTTTGCATATATAATCACCTTTTTCAAGAATGCCCTGACAAGGGGATTTGTTAATTCCATCATCTCCGATATACTCGCCAATATCAACAATAAGAATTCCATTCGTCTTAAGATATAGACCAACTGGCATTCCACATGGAATCACCTGCGTTGAATCAAGGACATCAAGCTCTACATTCTTTACTGCAAATATTCCGAATAATTTAAAACTTATATTATATCTATCAGCTTCACCAGTAATAATTCTCACTTTATCACTAAAATTCACTGAGAGAACATTACCGCTGTCATTGTCAGCAACCTTAGTAATTTCACCAGTGAACGGAATCCCCAGATCAATCTCTGTGCTATCATTGGACAAAACATTAATTTGTGAAGGCATCTTATTGTCAATATAATCCTTAGACACATAATATATACCTGCAAGTGACATAACTAAGACCACACACAAAAATAACCTATACTTACTCCTGCCAGACATAACACACCTCCTTTATAAGTATAGTATTATTATGTACTGCACACAGCAATAATATATAGGTTATTAATTACATTATTTGAATAAACTTACTTAACTTTTTTTGATTTTCATCTCTTTTGCAGTCGCAACAACACTCTCTGTAATAGAACTACCACCAAGAAGTCTTGAGATTTCAGCAATACTGTCATCATAATCAAGTCTTGCAATTGTAGTAATTGTAGAATTATCAATAGCTTCCTTCTTAATAAGATAGTGTTCATCCGCCATTGCAGCAATTTGTGGAAGATGCGTTATGCAAATCACCTGATGCAGCTTAGCGATTTCAAGCATCTTTTGACCAACCTTCTGCGCTGTAATTCCACTTATTCCAGTGTCAATTTCATCAAAAATCAATGTCTCAATTTCATCCTTTTCTGCAAGAACATCTTTGATAGCAAGCATAATTCTAGACATCTCACCACCTGAAGCAATCTTAGCAAGTGGCTTTAATTCCTCACCTGGATTAGTCGATATCATGAATCTGATTACATCACAACCCTTTGATGTAGGAGTATCCATCTTTTCAAATGCTGTATCAAACCTAACATCTAAGAAATTAAGTGCAAGCAGTGATTTTGATATTGATTTATTAAGTGAAGCCGCACTATCCTTTCTTAACTTTGTAAGTATAGTACAATCTGCATCAAGCTGTTCTTTTGCAATCTCAATCTCCTTAGAATACCTTGCTTTTTCAGCTTCGATATTCATATAACGTTCAAGTAATTCCTGCTTTTCATCACGATACAAAAGGATTGATTCTATGTCTCTTCCATACTTATTCTTCAAGCTATTAATAAGATCAAGTCTCTGATAGACATCATTATATTCTTCCTCATCAAATCCAATCGAATCACTATAACTGTTAATATCTCTGCCAAAATCATTAATAAGACTTTCAATGTCCAACAGCTGTTCATACAATTTTTCGAGATTTTCATCATATTTAACAACATTTGCAATCGCCCTAACAGAACGGCTCACAAGCTCAGATGCGCCCGTCTCACCTTCACCATTAATTGACGCATCGCAGAGATTAATCTCCTGAATGATTTTCTGTCCATTATTCATGAACTGCATCTTGGATTCCAGTTTAGCATCCTCACCATTAATAAGCTCTGCATTATCAATTTCATCAATTGCAAATTGCAGGAATGCAATCTCACTTTGAACCTTATCATTGTCCAAATTAATCTCATCATATGCCTTCATAAGCGAAGTGTACTTATGATAATCATCCTTCACTCTTTGAAGCATTTTCCTTAATTCTGCACTTCCGAATTCATCGACCATCTCAAGATGAGCCGCTTCATTAAGCAGCGACTGGTGTTCATGCTGTCCATGAATATCAATCAGCAATGAAGCAATACTTTTCACCTGACTGATTGTAACTGTCTGGCCATTGATTCTAAGCACGCTTCTACCATTAGCGTATATTTTACGTGAAAGGTAGATATTGCCTTCATCAAGCTCCTCGATTTCATAATCCAGTTTCTTGATCTCATCAATTTTTTTCTGACTGTTTATCTTAAATGCTAATTCGACCAGCGCATATTCAGCACCCTTTCTGATTATGTCTGCCGACACCTTCTGACCTAATGCTATGTTAATTGAACCAATTACTATTGATTTACCAGCACCAGTTTCACCAGTTAAAATATTCAGTCCGTTCTCGAAGTTTATGTCAGCTTCTTCAATAAGTGCCATATTCTTCACATGTAAATTTAATAACATAAATCCTCCTTCATACGAAAGACTCTCTTTGTTAATGCCCACATTCTAATTAATGCCACATTACAATAATGCTCTTTAGTGTTCCACTATTTTATTAATTCTATCCATAAGAAGAATTGTATCGTCAACACTTCTTACAGCACACATAATCGTATCATCTCCAGCAATACAGCCAACAAGTTCATGCCAATGCATTGCATCTAATGCAGCTGCAACAGCCATTGCCATTCCTGCCACTGTTTTAATAACAAGAATATTCTGTGCCATATCCATTGATGAAAAACCATCTCTAAGAACTCTGATATATTTTTCATTCAAACTAGGTTCATTCTTATGCTGAATAATAGCATATTTTTGAGGTCCACCATTAGTAGATATTTTAGTGAGTTTTAATTCCCTAATATCTCTCGAAACAGTTGCCTGTGTTACGTTAAAGCCTGCCTTTAATAATTCATTAGCAAGTTCTTCCTGTGTTTGAATGTCCTTTTTCCCAATAAGCTCTATTATTTTACTATGTCTTTCAATCTTCAATTGAAAATCCTCCAAACAATCATCAGATATTTTATTTACATTTCATACATCTTTTTTCTAAGAATCTGTAAGAAACTTAATTTGTTAGTTTTTATAAATTCTGCTTTATTTGTAGCTCTTGTAATAACAAGCTTATCACCTGTAACCATCTTACAGAAGAGTTCCCCATCGAATGATGCAACTCGCTCCTCAGACAATCCCTTATTATCACTCATTTCAATGACAATTCTATCATCTGGTCCAAATATAATACTTCTCTTATTAAGTGTATGAGGACAAACCGGAGTTATCATCATAAGTTCAGCATTAGGATGAACAATTGGTCCACCTGCTGAAAGGCTGTAAGCTGTTGAACCAGTTGGAGTTGCAACAATTACACCATCTGCAGAATATGAATTAAGATATTCATCATTAACATTAATATTAAAATCAATCGTTCTAAGTGTTCCAACACGATTAATTACTATATCATTCAAAGCAGTGTTCTCATATATTAATTCATCATCACGATAGACTTTTCCCTCTAACATCATTCTGGTATCAAGTTCGTATTCTCCACGTATGTAAGAAGCAAGTGCAGGATAGATGGAATCCTTCTCTGTATCTGTAAGAAAACCAAGTGTTCCTATATTAACACCAAGAATTGGGATATTCAGTTTATTAATATCACGAGCTGCCTGAATAAGTGTGCCATCTCCTCCAAGTACAATTACACAATCAGTATCTTTTGGAACTTTGTCAGCATTAGTATATCTGTATTTTGTATATTTAACATCTTCTGATAGATCCTGACATTGACAGTTCATTCCAATACTATTAAGATAATCCATTATTTCATTAGTGAATATATGATCTGGATCTTTTACTTTATTAGTAACAATATAAAAATTCTTCATATATGCTGCATCCTCTAATTCCTACAATATAATTTCAACTACAGTACTTCATGAGCCTTATTAACTATATCAGATATTACGAATGGTATACTAGTATATTCGCCTTCTGTATGTTTCTGAAGATGAAGAAGATACTCAATATTACCCTCAGGACCCTTTACAGGCGAAAATTCAAGATTAAGAATCTCAAATCCTATTGAGATAGCATAATCAATAACCTTCTCAATAACCTCTATATGCACAGCTTTGTCTCTAACAACGCCCTTTTTACCAACCTTTTCTCTTCCAGCCTCAAACTGAGGTTTGATAAGGCATACAATCTGTCCATCATCTGTAAGCAGATTCTTAACTGGTTCAAGGACCTTGGTAAGTGAGATAAATGATACATCAATACTTGAAAACATTACTTTTTCATCGATATCTTTAGGAAGTACATATCTAATATTAGTCTTTTCCATGCAAACTACTCTTTCATCCTGACGCAATTTCCATGCAAGCTGTCCATGTCCTACATCTACAGCATAAACCTTAACTGCGCCATTCTGAAGCATGCAATCTGTAAAGCCTCCTGTTGAAGAACCAACATCCATACAAACCTTGCCATCTATTGTAACATCAAAGTTCGCCATAGCTTTCTCAAGCTTAAGACCTCCTCTGCTAACATATGGAAGCGTATGTCCTTTTACCTCTATCTCACACTCAGAATCGAATGTTGAACCTGATTTATCTTCTCTTTCGCCATCAACGAATACATTACCAGACATAATGATTGCTTTGGCTTTTTCCCTTGAATCTGCAAGACCTCTTGCCACAAGAAGCACATCTAATCGTTCCTTAGAATTACCTTTCAATTTAATCCTCCATATCAAAAGCTATATACGAACATTCTAAAGTTCACATACATCTATTATTTTATTCATAATACTATCTGTATCAATTCCAGTTTCTTCTCTCAGAATATCAACATTACCATGTTCAATATAATCATCTGGAAGTGATATATCAATGCATTTTACATTGTATAGTTTTTCATCAACATAATGCTCAACGCTTTCTCCAAGACCACCCATATATACATTTTCTTCCATAATCACAAGGCAGTCATGTGTTTTAATTAATTCATCAATCATTGCCGTATCAATTGGTTTAACAAAGCGCGCATTAACAACAGTCGCATCTACGCCTTTTTCTGCAAGTCTTTCTCTAATTATTAATGCTTTCTCAACCATTATACCAACAGCTATTAATGCGATTTTGTTTCCACTTATCATTAACTCGCTTTTGCCATATTCGATAGGTGTCCTGTACGAAGCCATCTCAAATGAAGCATTACCTCTTGGATATCTTATTGCAAAAGGTGCACTTACCTTCTGAGTAGCGAATTCAAGTACATCCTCAAGTTCATATGCATTCTTTGGAGCAAATATTGTCATATTAGGAATAATAGACAGATACGATAGATCGAATATACCCTGATGTGTCTCGCCATCGCTTCCAACAAGTCCTGCTCTATCAATCGCAAATACAACCGGTAACTGCTGAATACATACATCATGAAGTATCTGATCATATGCTCTCTGAAGGAATGATGAATACACTGCAAATACTGGCTTTAATCCGCCGGCTGCTAGTCCAGCTGAGAACGTTACCGCATGAGCTTCTGCAATTCCTACATCAAAGAATCTATCAGGAAACCATTTGGCGAATTTGCCTAAGCCTGTGCCACCTGGCATAGCTGCAGTAATTCCAACAATCTTTTTGTCTTCACGTGCTAACTGGCAGATTTTCTTTGAAAATACATCCGAATAACCAGGTATAGTATTCTCTCTGATTGGCTTACCTGTTTTAACATTAAAAGGTTCAACACCATGAAACGCACTCGGATATAATTCTGCTGGTTTATAGCCCTTACCCTTTTGTGTCAGGACATGAACAATTACTCCATGATCAATTCTTTTAGCTATATTAAATATCTTAATTAATTTTGTTATATTATGTCCATCCACAGGTCCTAGATAAGTAATTCCCATATCCTCGAATATCTGTCCTGGAATAATAAATTGCTTAAGATTATTCTTTGTCTTTTTAATTGTCTTAACAAGCTTATCTCCATTCGGAAGCTTTGATAAAGTGTTCGCTACTCCCTCTTTTAAATCATAATATGAATCCGCTGTTCTTATATCTCCTAACAGTCTCGATATACCACCAACATTTTCCGAGATAGACATATTATTGTCATTAAGTACAATAATAAAGTTACCCTCAACTCTAGATACATTGTTCAATGCTTCAAATGCTAGTCCACCTGTAAGTGCGCCATCTCCAATCACCGATATCACGTGATTATGCTCGCCATTAATATTACGTGCACATACATAACCAAGTCCGGCTGAAATAGAAGTAGAGCTGTGTCCAGTATCAAAAGCATCATAATCGCTTTCTCTTCTCTTAGGGAAACCACTCATTCCGCCAAATTTTCTTAATTTATCAAATTGATTCTTTCTTCCTGTCAAAAGCTTATGGGTGTATGACTGATGTCCAACATCCCATATCACCTTGTCGTCCGGCAAGTCAAACACCAGATGCAATGCCATCGTAAGCTCCACTACGCCTAGATTTGATGCTAGATGACCACCTGTCTTGCTGATATGTTCAATCAAGAATTGACGTATCTCAAGTGCAAGCTGCTGATAATCAACAGGATCTATTCTTTTAATATCATTAGGTTTATTAATCTTCTCAAGTATCATCGATGCTCCCGCCTGTCTACAGGTACCTTAATTATTCCTATTAATTAGATAATCAATTAACTGTTCAAGGAATTCATTATTTCCTGTTGATTTTAATAATTCAATAGCTTCCTTTGAATATCTTTCAACATCTGCGACTGCTTTATCCATTCCATACAAAGACACATATGTTGTCTTATTATTCTTTTCATCACTATGAATTGGTTTGCCAAGGACTTCCTGACTGCTGGTAACATCAAGAATATCATCCTTAATTTGGAAAGCCAATCCTACTTTAGCTGCAACCTGTTCGATTGTATCAACATTTTTCTCATCGGCTCCTGCAAGATATGCACCCGCCATCATTGAGGCTTCTATAAGTGCGCCGGTTTTCAATCTGAATATAAAATCAAGATGTTCCTTTGTCATTGGTTTGTTAGTCAGATATACATCAAGTGTCTGTCCGCCTACCATTCCATATATTCCTGACTTTTCAGCTATAACCCTTGCAGCCTTAATGCAATTACTTACATATTCAGGTTTTACCTGATCCATAGCTTTAAACATTACCTCATAGGCAAAATTAAGAAGTCCGTCGCCTGCAAGAATACCCATATCTTCACCAAACTTCTTATGAGTTGTAAGCTGACCACGTCTATATTCATCATTGTCCATTGCAGGCAAATCATCATGCACAAGCGAATATGTATGAATCATCTCAATTGCAGCCATATATGGATTAACTATGCTTGCTTTACCGCCAAACATTCGATAAGTTTCAAGCATGAGCATTGGGCGAATTCTCTTACCGCCCGCAAGAACGCTGTAATTCATTGCTTCAATAATTATTTTCTGGAGCCCTTCCTCAGTTGGCAGGCACTCTCTTATTCTCTTTTCAATATAATCTATATTAATATTCATATTATCTTTAAATGTCATCTTTATCACCATTCTCATTCAATACTATAATCTGTTTTTCAACTTTATCTAACTGAGTATTACACTGTTTGATTAATTTGAGACCATCGTTATATTTTTTAAATGTTTCATCAAGTGATAGGCCTCCATTCTCCATATCACTTATCAGTTTCTCAAGACTTGCGAATGAATCTTCTATTGATGCTGCTTTAGCCATATTAATCCTCCACACCTAAACTTAATTGTTCTATATCCTTTACTTCTGCTTTAATAACTCCATCCTTTAGATGAATATCTATTCTATCGTTAATTTTCACATTCTCTATACTATTAATGCATTGACCATTACCATCATCAGTATACGAATATCCTTGTCCAAGTTTTATCATTGGAGATAGTCCATTCAGTTTCTCGCATAATATCTGGAATTTGTGTCTCCTATCGCCAAGACAGTTCTTCATTAGAATATTAAGTCTATTCTCATATTCCATTGTTCGTTGTCTTTTGTCATTAATCTGATTAACTGGATTAAGATATCTGATTTGAAGTGTGCATTGAGACAATTGATTTCTAAGAATAGTAATCTTTTGCAATGCCGCTGCATTAATTCTCTGATTATACATATAAAGTGTCTGCTCAATATCACTTATCTTTGTTACTGCCAATTCAGCTGCTGCCGATGGTGTTGGTGCTCTCATATCAGCCACAAAATCAGCTATTGTATAATCTGTTTCATGTCCTACTGCTGATATAATTGGTGTCTTACAGTTGAATATTGCTCTTGCAACACATTCTTCATTGAATGCCCACAAATCTTCAATTGAACCACCACCACGTCCAACAATAATGACATCTACGCCCAATTGATCAAGTGCATTAATTCCCTTAACAATACTGTATTTGGCTGTTTCCCCTTGTACGATTGCAGGATAAAGAATTAGCTGTACATAAGGATTACGTCTCTTAGATATATTAATTATATCCTGAATTGCAGCACCAGTACTTGCTGTAACTATACCGACTTTTTGTACGAATGCTGGTATGGCAGTTTTATACTGTGCTGAAAACATCCCCATCTCTTCAAGCTCTGCCTTAAGCATAAGATATCTCTGATATAAATCCCCCTGGCCCTCATTCTCAATTGACATTGCATACAACTGATACTTTCCATCACGTTCATATACATCTATTCTTCCTTTTACGACAATCTTTTGTCCATCCTTAAGTCTGAACTTGAGATTACGGGCACTAGAAGAAAACATCACACAGCTAAGAGAACCAGTTGAATCCTTTAATGTAAAATAGATATGTCCTGATGTGTGATATTTGCAATTGGATACTTCACCCTTTACTGAAACCTTATTAAGAACAAAGTCCTGTGCAAACATATTCTTTATATACGAATTAATCTTACCAACTGTATATGCTTCTGCCATAATATTAGTTAATCACCTTTGCAAGTACACCATTAATAAATGATGGTGCATTCTCTCCACCATATTCTTTTGCTATCTCAATAGCTTCATTCACTGCAACATTAACAGGAATATCATCATCAAACTTTATTTCATAAATAGCAAGTCTAAGAATAGCAAGTTCTACCTTAGCAATACGTTCAAATGTCCATCCTGTAGCACATTCGGTAATTATCCTGTCTATCTCATCTAGTTTGTCTATTACATTATTAGCACGTTCACTTATATAAGCATACTCTTCTTCTGTTATGCCTTCTACATTATCAAGATAAAGCTGATCCTGCTCACTCATCTCACTTGCATCATGAAATTCATAGCGGAAAACCATCTTAAATACATGCTTTCTGATTGTACGTCTTTTCATTTTCATCAAAAAAATTCTCCATTCTAATCGTATAATAATCTATGTCTTATAGTATATATATAAAACAAAAAAGACTGCCTCACAATATTTATCGCTTAGTTAAATTATTGTGAGACAATCTTATTAATGGATTAATTATTCTCCATCTTAACGCCACATATCTTAATGTTAACTATCTCTACTTCCAAACCTGTCATTGTCTCAATTGCAGATTTTACATTATTCTGAACCTTTTTTGAAACATCTGGTATAGAATAACCATAATCAAGCATTAATGCAAGATCAACAATCACTGATGATTCACCAACTGCAACCTTAACACCCTTTGAAAGATTCTTCATTCCTAACTTGCTTACAAGTTCATTAGTTATGTTTCCTGCCATTGAATCAACGCCCTCAACTTCAGTAGCGGCAAGTCCTGCAATTATTGCAACGACTTCATCAGCAACTCTTACCTCTCCTATATTAACATTCTCATGTATAGTATAATTATTGCCTTTTTCTTCAAATTCTTTTGTCATTGTGCGACCTCCTGTTTATCAACAAGTATTATTAACTACCATTATAATAAATATTTCTAATTATTGCAAATGTTTATTGTAATCTTATCTGCATTTACCTGTGTTTTTCTCTTAACCACATCTTCAATTTGTGCTCTCTGCACATCTGTAAGCTCTGTAACACCTACAACGACATCAACACCAGTATCCGTAATTGATACTACTATGTTGCTAAATCCTTTGGCTTCAAGAAGAAGTTCTGCTGCAATTTCCTTCTCCGAATAGTCTGCGATCTTCGACATCTGCTTAATTGCGTCCTGTTTTGAACTTTCTGATAAAGTCTGATTATTCACAATTTCAATTAATGACTCTTTATTTCTTGCTCGAATCTGTTCTCTATTAATCTTAGCCTCTGATATAATTCCACTTATATTAACATTACCAGAGCCTGTAAGAATAGCTGTTCCAGGTTCAATCAAGCTGCTATCAGGCAGTGTCACATCAGGTTCTACATCATTAACCACAACTTCCTTCTCTTCCTGACTTTCCTGCTCAACCTTAGTCTCATTCTTATTATTAAGCAAATCTCTCAAATTCCCCGAATAATTAATATAACCTGCAACTGCTATCATTATTGCAAATGCTGTTATAACAATCTGATTTTTTTTAATATGCCCCTTCAATTTTAACCTCCACATTATTATAATTATTCACACATATCAAGTACCTGAATCTTATGTATGGGAACATCCAACAACGCTTCAACAGCTAATGTTATAGTTGAAGCAACTTGTTTATCCTTTGCCCCCTGCGCCAGCACAATAACTCCGTTAATTTCAGGTTGATTAATATAAGCAACATATGGCTGGTTTCCTGTATCTGATTCATAATATACATAGTCCTGTTCAACATTTTTTTCACTCTGTGTTTTGTTTTGAGCGTTATCACTTTCATTAATTATATTCTCCGTGGTTTTATTCTTACTAACTAATATATTTTCGCCAGTATTCTTGAATGTTATCATTACCTTTACTTCACCAGCTCCTTCCATCTCACCTAACATTTTACTCAGTTTGTTCTCCAGATATTCTTCATATTCATATAGGGAATTACTATCTTTGTTAACAGATGATGTTATCGATTGGTCTTTGTCTTCATCCCCTCCTTTTTTGCTGGTTGGAATAGTAATTACAAGTAATAAGACTCCAAAAAGAATAATAAGAATTATTTTTTGAGAAGATGCATGATTTTTAATTTTTTCAAGTATATCCCTTATATCTAATTTAGTTTTCAATTTTACCTCCAGCTATATTAACATTTATATTTTTAATATCAAGCTTATAGAAGTCTGATATACTGCTTTTTATTATTTCTTTGATTTTATTGTCATTTTTTTTAGTTTCAATTGTACTATCATTGTCTTCATATAATCTTTTTATTGTAATATCTATATTATCTATAGAGCCAAATGAACTGTTGTCCTTATCAAGGCATAATTCTACCTCACAGGAATTAAGTCTGTAGTTATTATTAACAACAATGTTATTAACATTAGATTTTATATCTTCAATATATGGTTTTATTATTGATTCGTAGCTGTTTATATCTGAATACCTAAGCTCTGCATTCAATTCTGATATATCAATTTCCCTTTTGGCCTTATTGTATATCTTATCAAACAACCCATCATTATTGATTAGTGGTTTTATAACTGTAATTATAAGTATTAGTCCCATTACTAATTTTATATATTTTACGTAACTTTTATCTGCTGCAAGATTAATGCATATTGTGAACATAATTACAATTATTACAATTCTTTTTACATATTCCATTATCATACCCGTCGCCTCTATCAAGAATATATTGTTGTTCTCACATTGCTGTAAACTTAAAATTCGTAGCAACACACATAACCGCAATATTGATTATAAACATCAGTCCGCTTCCAATTACAGCGCTCATCTGAATCTTTATTGTATCTGTAAGACCAGATATACATCTAATAATCCTTTTATCGCTGATTGGCTGCATTAGCATAGCAATAATTGTATATGTAATATAAAAAATCAATAATTTAACACATGGAATAATGCATATTAATATTATGATTATTAGAGCTGCTGCCCCGATACCATTCTTTACCAAAGTTCCTGCTCCGATCAATGCTGATGATGCTGTTGTAGCCACACCACCGATAGTTGGAATTGCGCCAAGACTTTTAATAAGAATACTAGTTCCAATAGAATCAGATGCTGGTGTAACCATGCTTTGTACAACATTAATTGAGAATACAATTGTCAGACACACCTTGACCATTAATGAAAGGCCCTTTTTAATTGTTACACAGCATTTGTCAAAGAAAGCTTCTTCGTTGATGTTATTGATAAGACTTAATATCAGATATATTCTTGCTCCCTGCAGAACAACTGTCATGAATACTTTATTAACCAAAAATATACCGATAATTATAACCTCATAATAAGCTGCTGCACTCATAGTTCCTGCCGATACTGTAATAGCTGAAATAATTGTCACTACTATCACATTCATAAAATCATTAATTCCGGTAATTGCACTCTGAGATATATCATATGTCAGTGAAAACACATTCATAAGGAGCGTAACAATCATAAGTAATATTATAAAATGGCTTGTATCACTCAATTGCTTATTCTCAAAAGCATCCGACAGTGTCTTAATAATTGCAGCAATAATACATATTATTATAAGTCTTATCAAGTAATCTTTATTCTCGTATATTTCTCTTGCTAATGTATTCTTTACACTATCAACTATAATATGCCATACGTTCTTAAAATCGCCTTTGATAATAGAACTAACAATAGATGAAAAGCTACAGTTAATCGTGCTGTTTTTAATATCTTTATCTATATCATCGATTTTATATTCTTCAAAATAGTCATTAATATAGTCAGATACTACGCCATTGTTGTCATCATTAGCATTAACTGTAACTGGCATATAGAAACACATTAATATCACCTGTATAATTATAATAATCTTGACTTGACTATTCTTCATTGTTCCCCCTATGCTGCTCACATGCATCTTTTTATGATTTTGTGACAAATTCAATTAATGAAAGCATGACTGGCATGCCACATATAATAATTGATACCTTGGCAAATATTTCAATTTGCCCGGCCAATGCATTATTGCCTGCATCCTTGCATAATCCAGAGGTTAGTTGTGCTATATATGTAATTCCAAGAATCTTTATTAATATCTTTATATAAGAATTATCAATTCCCGTTATATTCTGTATTCTGTTGAACACCCCAATAACAACACCTATACCAGATATTATGTAGTAGCTTAGAATAGCTGAAATTGCAATTATTATAATGATTACATATTCATTTTTGCTAATCTTGATCACCTGACATAATATAACAGCAGCAATCACAATAATACATATTTTAATAATATCCAATTCTTTGCTCCCTATAATTCAAACATCTTTTTAACAGTTTCAAATAGATCATATATGTATGGCAAAATCCAAAACAGAACCAGAATAAGTCCTGCCAGACTTGTTATGAATGCGTGTTCTTCACGTCCACTATGTTTAAGTATCTGTGAGATAACTGAAACAATGATTCCAACCGCAGCTATTTTAAATATTATACTTACTTCCATCACTAAACCTCTCTCTTTATACGAGCAATAGACATATTATTATACCAACGGTAATTGAACAGCATCTATAAACTCTGCATTGTGTTTCTGTTGTTTTTCTATATTCATTAATTGCATATGTAACCTTTTCATTAAGCATCTCAAGATATCTTACATTCATCTCTGAATCTGTATTCTCAATAGCCCGTCCCAAATCGACCAGATATTCATAATCTTCTTTGATAATTCCCTTACCTTCAAATACATTCTTTCCCTCAGTTTCAAATATCTTTGAAAGGCTTGTATTATCCATTGACATAATCGTATCCGCAATATTATGAAGATATTTTTTGTAATCACTATTCTTTGTTTTGTTAATACATAATTCTATAATTTCATCCACTGGTGCTTTTGCATATTTGACTTCACCCTTAACATATAAAAGTATTCTTTGTAATTCATTCAGCCATGATAATCTGTAGTAAATCATACTGCATCTATATAAGCCATATAGAATACACCCTGCATTAATAATTACTATACCTGCAATCTTCAATTGTTTTTACCTCATTGTCTTAATATTACCCGTGTTACCTTCTCTTGATAAAATAATAGAATGCTTTAACATCCCTTCATTAAGAAGCTTTGAGAAATTATATCTGTTGCATATATCCTCCATACCATATCCATGTATAGTTGCTATGAATTTGCATCCGCAATATCCTGCCCAAATCAAAGCGTCTATATCTTCAGTTCCACCTAGCTCATCTATAGCCACTATTTCAGGACTCATCGTTCGAATAGCCATTACCATGCCATCCTTTTTGCTTACATTGTCAATAACATCAGTTCTTATTCCAAGATTATTCTGTGGAATTCCTCTATAACAGGCCGCAATTTCGCTTCTCTGGTCAATAACACTTACCTTATATCCTTTCATGCTGTTATAACCATTAGACAGATTCCTAATCATATCTCTAAGTAATGTTGTTTTACCCCTTCCTGGTGGAGCAATAATAATTGTATTATCAAATCCATTAGCTTTATATAACTTCATTATTACATCATTACTACAGCCAATTATCTCATGTGCAATTCGAATATTAATTGAAGATATATATCTAAGACTTTTTATTTTGCCAGCTTCAACAACAGCCTCACCTGCAAGTCCTATTCTATGTCCACCTTTTACAGTGATAAATCCGTTTCTTATCTGTTCTTCATATGCATATAGTGAAAATGCACTTATATTGTTCATTATTTGGCGTACATTATCCTCTGTTACGATGTATTCAAGAATAATTAATTCTTTCATATTACAAAGTATTATTATTGGTTGTCCTATTCTTATTCTAATTTCCTGAATCATCTCCATATTATTTACTGTTTTATCTATATATCTAACTATTGTATCTGGAAGAATCCTAATAATTTCACTAAAACCTTTCATTTACTTTGTCCTTTTTTTATATTTTAATAGAGTATATTTATATAAACCCTATTTTATTCTTGATTTGCACAAAAAAAGAACGAGTAGTACTTATAACAGTACTACTCGTTCTTTATGATTATTGAATTATATTATTTTTCTTCCTTTAATGTGAATTTGTGTGTATTCTTTGCAAGTTCTTTTGACATATTAACCATCTGGTCTGTAGCCTGATTACATTCATTAACAATACCTGAAAGTTCTGTCATAGAAGCGGATGTTTCCTCAGTACTTGCTGCATTCTCCTGTGCAATAGCTGCAAGACTTTCAACAATATTAAGTACATTATCTTTAATAGCTGCAAGACTTTCAACCTGTCCTGCAATATTCTCAACCTCAGTACTTACATTGTTAATCTCATTATTAAGAGACTGGAATATCTCCATAGTGCTATCTAACTTTTCATTCTGTTCAACAATAATCTTTGATACTTCGCTCATTGTTGTAACACTCGTATTAGAATTATCAATCAATGCATTAACGATTGCATTAATCTTCTCTGCCGATTCATTAGACTGGTCTGCTAGAACTCTGATTTCATCTGCAACTACTGCAAATCCTCTTCCGGCTTCACCAGCTCTGGCAGCTTCAATGCTTGCATTAAGTGATAAAAGGTTAGTCTGACTTGCAATATCTGCAATAATATTAGTAGCTTCCATAATTTCTTTTGCAGACTGGTTAGTAATATCTGTCTGCTCTTTTACAAGTGATACTGAGTTCTTTGTCTTTTCACTTATATCACTAAGAATTGTAAGTGTATCTTTAGCTGTCTGATTATAGCCTTTCATCTTATCTGAACTTGTTTCAAGTGATTCTACACTATTAAGTGTATCATCAATTGCATTACCCATATTAACCGCTTCATCACTTGCTGACTGAGTCTCTCCTGCCTGTGATGTTGCTCCATTAGCAATTTCCTCGACTGCTATGTCTATATTAGATATGGAATTACTAATCTCTCTAAATGAGTCCTTGAACTTGTTAGAGAAGGAGTCAAGGTTAAGTGAAATCTTAATTATATTATTAAGTATGTCAGTAAATGATTTGATTAATGTATTAACTGATCTAGCTATATCACCAACTTCATCAGCTCTTGATGTAAGTTCATCAGGTATTTCAATATCAAGTGAACCATTACCAACATCATTAAGATGACCTACAACTGATTTGATTTTCTGAACTATCTTTCTAACGAATGCTACACCAAGTAAAGTAGCTATAATAAGTACAACAACATCAATGATAATTAATGTAACTACATTACTCTGAATAATACTTGTTATCTCTGATTTTTCAACACCTACAAATATCATACCTACAGCTTTAACATTACCAGGCTGAGCCAATGGTGAATATCTTCCGCTATAAGTTTTGCCATTAATCTCAATCGAATCAAAGTATAGTGTCTCACCAGCAAGTACCTTTGATGAAATTGAAGCATCAGCTATTGAACCCACTTCTACTTTATGTACAGAATCATCTGCATCCTCATCTGCTACAAAAGATGTTGCCTTAAGTCTGTCATTATAATAAATAGCAACGTCTAATCCTGTATTCTTCTTGAATTTTTCAAAAAGATCTGCATTAGCTTCTATACTTTTATTACCTTTATAAAGTTCTCCGTTAATCTCAATATAATTACCATCTGATAATGCATTCATAACTGATTCTACTGAATATGCTCCAACTCCAAGTTGCTTTTCTGATAAGTTCGAGCCAAGTTTATTAAGCCCAGATACACCAGCTGCAATTGTGATTATTGATATAACAAGTATCATAGATACAACAATTGCTAAAATCTTACCAAGAATCTTCATACCCTTTTTCTTGTTTGTTTTAGTATCAATATCCATATCTTAACCTCCATGAATAATTTTTTTGTAATAATTGTATATATTTTATCATATAATGATATAAAAGTCTATAAAACTAAGATGCAAATACTACATATTTTTTACATTATTCTACAGATTTTAGAGACTCAACCATCGGTATTTTCTTAAGTTTTCGGTACATAACAGCATTTACCATTAATGAGAATATTATTGTTATTACAAACGATAATATATAAGATAATATACTTCTATAGTTACCAAACATAACACCATCCATCTCTATTACCTTCATAATGAAATCATGCAACACTACACCAAGTAAAAGTCCGACTAATGCTCCAATAATTGTAATGAATATATTCTCTCTGTATACATATTCTGCAACTTCATTATTGTAAAAGCCAAGAACCTTTATTGTTGCAATTTCTCTTAGTCTCTCAGATATATTAACATTAGTCAGATTGTATAAAACAACGAATGCAAGTAATCCTGATGAAACTAGAAGCACATAAGTTATAATATCAAGTGAGCTAATCATATCGTTGAATTTATCAATACTTCCTGTAAAGAATGCAATACTGTCTATACATGGAGTATCAAGTAACTGTTTTGATATCTCGTCCTGTGCGATTTTAGCATCACCATTAATTTTTCCAATAATTGTATTAAGTTCTGCATTGTATCCGAATATCGTATTGTAATATTCCTGTGATATGAATACATAATGATTAACATACATCTCTATTATATTATCAATTTTAACTTTACCTATATCACCATTGAGATTTCTAACATATATATAATCGCCCTTTTTAACATTCAGATCATTCGATAATTTTTCCGATATACACACACCATCATTGCTTACATGTACGGTTTCTTTGTTAGATCTTAGTCTTAATTTTATGAATTTTTCTGAAAGACTTATATCGTCAAAGCACATAAATGTTACTGATTTATCATCATTCTCATTAACATCCTCACTAGTGCCTGCATAAGCCTTTTCTGATGATATAGTGCAGTATTCGCTTACATAATTTCCTTGTGTCATAACATCTATCGCATTATCTTTTTCCTCTTTATTAGTTCCAGGCTTATATTCTGCGCTATAGTCGTATGATAATATCTCGCTGTATTGGTTCGTAACAAGACCTGATACACTGTCTCTGATACCAAATCCTGCAAGTAATAGCGCAGTGCATCCTGATATTCCTACAACAGTCATTATAAAACGCTTTTTGTATCTGAATATATTTCTTGCTGTAACCTTTGCTGTGAATGACATATGTTTCCATATAAACGATATATGCTCAAGCAGAATTTTCTTTCCATTCTTTGGTGCTTTAGGTCTCATTAATAATGATGGTGTTGCAAATAACTCTTTATAACAAGCTAAGAATGTTGCTAAAGTTGTTATTCCACATATTGACAAGACTGATGCTGCTGCCAGATTAATCTGATTATCGTATGATATAGCTGGCATCTGATATACAATATTCCAAGTGTTATATATTACATATGGGAATAGATGCATTCCTAATATTGCTCCCATAATTCCACCAAGAAGCGAAGCAATCATAGCATACAGAATATATTTGACTGCTATTGCGGCTTTGCTATAGCCTAATGCCTTATATGTACCAATCACACCTCTTTGTTCATCAATCATTCTAGTCATTGTTGTCAGACATACTAATGCAGCAACAAAGAAGAAAAACACAGGGAATACTTTTGCAATATTAGTCATTCTATCTGCACAGTTTTCATAATCTGCAAATGAATAATGTGAATTTCTATCAAGCACATACCATTGATATTGAGATGTATCAAGCATTTTACTATGAATCTGTACTTCTGATATATCTTTAAATGTATTCTCATATTCTCCTATATAATCAAAATACTCATCAGAATAACTATCATAGCCATCTGCTCCATCAATAGTAACATATATATCAGAATAATAATTACTTCTAAAGCTTGATTCATTAACAAAAGCAATACAGCTTACTGTTCCATTGCCTATTGTAGATGCTCCTAATTCATATGACAGATAATATGGGGTATATACAAAACCAACAACTGTATATGTTGTATTACTCAATACATTGTTAATATCCCCATCATCCCTTGTAAATTCAAGCGTATCACCAATATTTAGTTCTGAATTCTTAATCGATTCATATTTTAACACGCATTCATTGGAATTTTCCGGCATTCGGCCTTCTTTAAGTCTTATTCTGTTAATATAATCGTTGTTTGAATCAGATGTGTCCTCAGGTAATGACATAAGTTTAAATACTGATTGTGTAGTTCCATTCTTAGATAATACATCCGTTGAATACGAAGGATATACACCTTTAACGCCATCATTATCTCTGACCGCATCAACATCACTCTTATCAAATCCAATTGTTGATATCAGCCTATAATCAAACAAATTATATTCTTTATAATATTTGTCTGCTGAATATTTCATATCTCTTGAGGCAGCAGTCACACCAGCAAAGAACGCCACTCCAATAAAACATATCGCAAATATTGCAAAGAATCGTCCAAATGAACTTTTTATCTCTCTCACTAAATCTTTAATTAATGTTATTGACATAATTATCTCCATCCTGTGTACTGTATTATTTTACCATTCGATTTCTTCCACAGGAAGTGGATTGTCATTAACTGATACATCCAAGATACGACCATTCTTGACCTTAATCACCTTATCTCCCATAGCTGTAAGTGCAAGATTATGTGTTATTACTATTACAGTAACGCCTTCTTTTCTGCATGTATCCTGCAAGAGCTTAAGAATCGCCTTTCCTGTATTATAATCGAGTGCACCAGTTGGTTCATCACATAATAATAGCTTTGGATTCTTAGCTAATGCTCTAGCAATCGCAACTCTCTGCTGTTCGCCACCGGATAACTGTGCCGGAAAGTTGTTCTTTCTATCTTCAAGGCCAACAGCCTTAACAGTTTCATCAATATCCAAAGGATTCTTACATATCTGTGTCGCAAGTTCAACATTCTCTGTAACTGTAAGATTCTGTACAAGATTATAAAACTGAAATACAAATCCAATGTCATATCTTCTGTACGTTGTCAGCTGCCTTTGAGAATACTTGCTTACATAATTGCCATCTACGATTACATCACCTGATGAAACAGTATCCATCCCCCCTAGTAAGTTAAGGATTGTACTCTTACCAGCTCCACTAGCACCCGCAATAACAACAAATTCTCCCTTTTCAATTGCAAAGTCAACTCCCGATAAAGCCTCAATACTCACTTCACCCATTCTATATATCTTCTTCACATCTTTAAATTCAATAAAGCTCATTCGTTCTCTCCTAACAATATACGTATTTATTAATGTATTATAGCATATACTAATTACAAATCAAATAACCAAGGTAGAGTATCTTGAAGCA
>CAZPHI010000022.1:0-33670 GCA_964586425.1 uncultured Lachnospiraceae bacterium
CCGCCGCCTTCCCATGCTCTAAAGTTTCTTGCTGTACGAATTCTGCCTTCGCCTGGATCAAGACGAAGCATTACTTCACCTAATGATACTGCATCAAATGCGCATTCACTAGCTGGTCTTAAATTTAATTCCATTTCTAATACCTCCAATATTTATTATCGTAATATTTTAACATATTAATACAATTTTATCTATATTTTTATCTATTTTTGTTTTACAACATTTTTCAATTTTTCAAATAAAGCATTAACATCATCTGCTAACTCTTTAGATTTATTGTAATCCATCTCATAACAGCCATTCCTTAATACAACACAATCACCCTCTTTTGCATTAGCAGGTAGAAGAGAGGCATCTATTTCAATTACTTCATGTTTGCAATTCTCGCATACAGCTATCTTTTCTTCTTCAATCCTGTCAATAATGTAACTATTACTGTTTGCCTCATTCTCGTCTGTTTCATTGCCTTCTGTCAAATTCATACTTAATGTTCTCCTTCTAATGTAATATTAGTGCCATCACTTATAGCAACAATTGTGCCACTTTTATCCGTTCTATAAGTCTTAACTCCATATTCTGATAATCTCTCCAGTATCTGGTTAGCAGGATGTCCATAAGTATTATTCTCTCCAACTGAAATAACCGCATATTTAGGATGTATAGCTTTTAATAATGCTTCGGTAGTACTTGTATTGCTTCCATGATGTCCACATTTTAATACATCTGCAGATATATCAATTCCATTCGATACAATATCATATTCAGCTTCTAGCTCTGCATCTCCACACATTACAAATGAATTATTACCATTAATTAATTTGATTCCAACAGACCAGTTATTGTAATCTGAACCATATCCATTATTAGGAGCGATAATTGTAAAGCTGGCATTACCTATGTCATAAGAATCTCCAACAACAGGCAATGTAATGCTTAAGCCCTTATTATTAATTGATGTTAATACTGATTTAAATGTTGCTGTCGTCGAAGTAACATCCGGTAAAATCACCACACCAATATCATAATTGTCAATAACAGTATCCAATGATCCAATGTGATCTTCATGAGGATGTGTTCCAATAACATATTCAAGTTTTGTAACACCATGATTATCCAAATAATTTGTTATTGTTTTTGCATCAGCATTATTACCCGCATCTACCAACATGAATTTGCCTGCAGATTCAATAAGAATACAATCAGCTTGCCCAACATCAATAAAATGCACCTTCATCACATTGACATTATCACTATCTAGATTCTGGTTTGGTTCGTTAACAGCAACATAAGAGTCTGTTTTGTCCATCTGGTTATCTTGTTCGATATTAGAAGAACTATTAATATATCTTAATCCCTTTGTTCCTAATCTATAGCTTATTATCAAACACACCAATACAACAAGTATAATTATTATGTTTTTTCTTTTACTTATCCTTAATCTTTTCATTATATATGTCCTTTTCTTTAACAATTAACATATTATAACATATATAGAATAGAAATATAACCTGACATGTTTGCCAGGTTATATACATAGTATATTCAACTTTACCAAAACCAGAATCTCTTTTTAACGAATATATATGCTACGCTTCCAATCACTATCACAATTACTAATACCACTAACGCATATATAATCCATTCCCATGACATAGAAAGTTTACTATCACTTATGTAATATCTTCCAGCAGTTGTTATGGACAATTGTTCGTTTCCATTAGCATTAATCAATTCATATTTTTCTTTAGATGGATTGTATAAGTATACATATTTTCCACATTTTTCCTTAAGTGTAAGATATATCTCACCACACAATGGCTCATGATCATTAATAATAAACTCATATCCATCATTAACTTGCTGCAAATTAATATCTGTTTTTAATTCATTGTTATAATTAATTATTTTATTACCATCAACTGTAATAGTACAGTTTGTTTCTTCTACAATCAATTTTTGTTTACTATTATATAGTTCTTTTAATTGATTTGATGTAATCAAAGCATTTTCAATAGTAATATCACTATTTACATTATTAGAATTATCACTAGTAATATTATCCAATACCTCTGTTACCTCAACGTTGTTATATCCTTTATTTACTATTACTGTAGCTGACGTAATATAATCACTATTCTTTGCAATAATCGTTGTATTACCAATTCCTTTAGCTGTAATGATTCCAGATACAGATACTTCTGCTATTGACGCATCAGATGAACTATATGTAACATCCTGATTTGCTTCTGCCGGATACACTTTTGCTGATAAATTGCATTGTTCATCCACCTTTAATATTATATAATCACTGCTCAGATCAATCTCTGTTGTTTGTATTGCACACGCAATATTTAACTCTTTTACACAGTCGCCTGCTTTTACATAAACTACAGCATCGCCCTTAGCTACTGCCTTCATCTCTCCACTAGAATTAATAACTAGGACTTCCGGATTAGATGAACTGTACATTATTGTATCATTAGATTCACTAGGCAAAACATTGGCTGTAACTGTTTGTGTTTTACCGACATATAATATGTCCGCATATGCTGCAATTTCTATATCAGTAGCGCTAACATAACTATCTTGCTGATTATTATCATTGATATACTCAGAATTATAATCATTCAACTCTGCAATATCTATATTCACATTATTCTTTGTATCCGCTAGAGCAAAACAATAACAAGCCATCTGGATTATTACAAAAGTAAAGTTTAGTAATATTAGTTTTTTAAGTTTTTTTAATACAGATTTTTCACTAACTTTTTTTCTCATCATCTCGTTTTAAATCCTAACTTTTCTAATATATAGTTCATATAAGTTACCTTATCATATTGGATTCTAATCTGACACGTCATTCCATTAACAATATTAATTTTTTCACCACCAGTACTTACCACATAGTCAGTATCCATCTTAACTAATACTTTAAATGCTTTAACAGAACCGCCCTGCTGTGATTGCTGTACAGTCACATTGCTATCTATAGCTACTATCTCTCCCGAAATCGTACCATATACATTCTGAAACAAACCGTCAACCACTAATTTAACTTCATCTCCCACAGCAATCCTTGCCATATCAGATGTCGATACATAAGTCTCAATTATCTTAGATGAATTTTCTGGACTAATAGTTGCAACTGTACTAGTCGTTTGGACTACCATACCATTCTTATAATCTTGGAGGATATGAACTATTCCACTGGCTGTTGCTTTTACTTCATAGGCACCTTGTCCACTGCGTACAGTTTCTAACTGTGATTTTAATGAGGATACCTGTAACATTGCTTCATTCTTTGAATTCTCCGCCGTTTGAAGAGCCGTATAATATATTTCAATAATTTTGCTTTCATTCTTAATTAATTCTGATTCAATCTGTTCATCAGTGTAACCGTATGCTTTAAAAGTACTTGCACTGATTTTACTTTGTTCAATCTGTGATTTATATTTTTCATAAGTACTATAGAAAAGAGCATCCTCTTCTAATTCAATATTAAAATAATTCTTATTTTCCTTAATAGATAATGCTAATAACTCATACTTTTCAATCAAATTATTATACGTATCTATATTAAGTAATATCTGTTTTTCTTGTAAGTCATAATCTGTGCTTTTAACTTTAAATAAAACATCTCCCTTGCTTACAATTTTTCCTTCATATATGTCATAATCTTCAATTTCACCTGTATAACTGCACATTACATAATTTGAATCCTTATCAGTTACAGTACCCTGAGCCTGAATAGTATATATTTTAGGAGTTTTAACCGCAAATATGATTGCAACCAATAGAGCAACAGCCACAATTGCTATAATTATATATCCAAATTCTGGTGGATTTTTATCGCAGAGTATTCTGCTATCTTGTAGCTGCTCTATAGATTTAATGCTTTTTTTCATGTTATTCTCCGTTCCCGAGTAGTTAATCTGCCTATATACGCATTAGCCGTTTTTGATAGGCATAAATACGTCCGCCATAATTGTTTCTTCTAGTTCATCTTTCGCAACATATATAGTATAGTTACAATCATCTAATTCTACATCGTTTTCAAATGCCTCTAATTGAATTTTGTCATAGGCATATTTTAGTTTTGTTTCAGGTCCATTATATCTACAATACATTGCATTCGGCACCCTAATTACAGCCTCCATTGAATATGGACTTTCTACATTATGTATATAATTATTACACTGAAGCATCATCGTGATTTCAACATCTAATTGGCCGTCATCATTGGTATATGATTTAGAATATTGAATTAATGGTCCTACCTGCATTGCTCCTTTTGCTCTAATAAATGACTGCATCTGTTCTACAATCACATTAAAATCAATCTCATCATCAACTACTAATATCCTATACTTTAAGACATTAGTTAATTTTAGTGTTTTATTATTATTGAAATTCAATTTGCTCATAATACCTTACTCTCCTTAATAATGCAGAGAATATATGAACATATTAACTATGTATCATATACTCCCTGCTACAAGCATCTGCTTAATATCTAACAGTTACTCTTTGTCTTACCATATTTTTTTAGCATGATATTAGAATTATATAAAAACGGAATTATACCAAGCCCCATCAACAGATACGGTATTAATATCACTGAATGTGTTGTTGCTACAATTAATGCATCATATACGTTATAATATGCATCCAAAGTACATCCCAAAACAATCAAAACAGTTTCTGTACATGTATTAATCAACGTTTTTTTTATACTACCAAAATACATTGCATTTTTAACCCATGTCACACCCACAAATAGCACACTAAATAACAAATAACTTATGATAACTACGCTAATATTCGGTTTAATAATTTTCATTATAAGAGGTAATATAAAACACTCTATTCCAAATAATAAAGCATATACATATATTAAAGCTATTCCTTTAGCTTTGCTACTTGACTCACCATTATTATTCTCAAGATCACTCACTAACTTGTCTGTATCAAACACACTCATCTCACTTGTTTCTGTAATGTTATCTAATCTATAACAAATAACCAGTGAAAGAATTACTAATATAAATTCCAGTAATAACGCATACTTTCTTATATTAATATCAACTTCTGAAGCACAAAAATATGCACATATCATTACAGCACATAATATAACTGCAAAAATAATTGTTAATATCTTGCTGCTTTTTATCTCTCTATTATAAAAACGCGAATCATAATATAAGCCTATCGCTAGACCTATATATGGCAAAAAAGCACATAATCCCGACAAAACATTAACATCTTCCACTTTATCATAGAACATGCTATAAACTAGCATTATAGCTAACGATAGAATTACTCCGTTTTTTCTTTTCATATCATCACACCTTTACTTAGCAAACAGATACGTCTATACCATATGGCATACCAAACCATGTTTTCTTTACGCCAATGTTGATACCCTTTCCCTGAATTAAAGCATCTGCAATATTATATCCCATACCTAATACAGCAGCTACACCAATAACGCCAAACACAATGCCAAGTACCCTAGATACAGCACCTAATTTAGCAGCTATCTTTGCTACACCTGCAGCTAATATAGTATAAATTTTATGTACTCCTAATCCTATTAACGTTGCTCCAATTGGATTAATCGCTGCTGCAAAAAAGCATGCATAAGTTACATTTCTTAATGTAGAATTGGATATATATACTCCACCTTCTACATAAGTCATCTCTTCCTCATCCATTAATACATAACTGCTTGGCATTACTAATGCTCCGCCATAACACATCTCCATAAAATGTGTACCTCATTATTGATAATTAATTAGTTTATTAGACTGTTTGCAACCAGTCTTTATATATGTAAAAACTTATTACATCAAAATTAGGTATAACTTATCTCATCCTCTGTATTCTGAGGAATCTCCTCATGATTTACTTTCTCATTATCACAATCTTTACTTATATAATTGCCTTGCTGCATCTCCCACAGTCTGTAGTAACTGCCCTTCTTTCTTAATAATTCCTCATGATTGCCCTGTTCAACAATCTCCCCATCACTAAGTACAATTATCTCATCACAATTCTTAATCGTGGAAAGTCTATGCGCAATTATAAGCATAGTTTTTGTCTTAAATTTGTTGTAAATCATATCAAAAATTATATTTTCTGTTGCAAAATCCAAATTACTTGTACTCTCATCCATGATGTACATCTGATTTTCCTTTAAAAATGCTCTAGCTAAAGCTATTCTTTGTTTTTCACCACCACTAAGCCCATTACCAGCTTCTTCTAGATATGTATAATATTGCATAGGTAGTTTTTTAATAAAATCATGTGCGTCTGCTGCCTTTGCTGCGGCTTTTACTTCATCTAAACTAGCACTATAATTACTAATTCGTATATTATCAAAGATACTTTTTGAGAACAATTCAATAGACTGCGGAACATACGATATATGGCGCCTCATTGAATCAATGAAACATATCCATATAGCTCTATTTGTCTATTATGCTGTTTTATTATGCTTTGATTATGCAGTCTTTTCAAACTGGCTGTTATAAAGTGCAGCGTAGAAGCCGCCCTGCTCAAGTAATACTTCATGATTACCCTGTTCGATTATATCTCCATCTTTCATAACCAGAATTAAATCCGCATCTTTGATAGTTGATAATCTATGAGCAATAACGAAGCTCGTTCTGCCCTTCATAAGGTTATCCATGGCTTTCTGAATCTGCTCCTCTGTTCTCGTATCAACAGAACTTGTTGCCTCATCAAGAATTAATATCTTGTTATCTGCAAGAATTGCTCTCGCAATTGTAAGAAGCTGTTTCTGTCCCTGAGATACATTACTTGCATCTTCATTAAGTTCCATATCATATCCACCTGGAAGTGTCTGAATAAAGTGATGTGCATGAGCTGCTTTCGCTGCTGCAATAACCTCTTCATCTGTTGCATCCAATCTTCCGTATCTGATATTCTCCATAATGCTGCCTTTGAATAGCCAAGTATCCTGTAATACCATACCAAATGCTTCTCTCAATTCACTTCTATCAAAATCCTTGATGTCGTAACCGTCAATCTTAATCTTACCACTATTAACATCATAGAATCTCATTAAAAGTTTGACCATCGTAGTCTTACCAGCTCCTGTTGGTCCTACTATTGCAATCTTTTGTCCCTGCTTAATCTCTGCTGAGAAATCATTAATAATTATATTATCTGGATTATATCCAAAGTGAACATCCTCGAAGGAAACATTACCAGTTAGTTCATTAATTCCTATTGGTGCATGATTCTCAGCCTGTTGTGTCTCCTCTTCCTGACCGAGGAATTCAAATACACGCTCAGCTGCTGCAGCTGTTGACTGAAGCATATTGGATATCTGTGCAATCTGGCCGATTGGCTGAGTAAAACTCTTAACATACTGAATGAATGATTGAATATTACCTACTGTAATTGTTCCTTTGGCTGCAAGAATACCACCAACAATAGCAACAGCAACATATCCAAGATTACCTACGAAGTTCATAATAGGCTGCATAAGTCCTGACAAGAACTGTGATTTCCAAGCCGAATTATAAAGAACCTTATTAGTATCTTCGAATTCCTTAAGAACTTCTTCCTCACGATTATACGCTTTGATTATGGTATGTCCTGAGAATACCTCCTCAACCTGGCCATTAACATGACCAAGATATTCCTGCTGAGCTTTAAAGTACTTCTGTGATTTCTTAACAATGAATGAAATCATAATCATTGATATTGGCAGAATTACGAATGTAATCAATGTAAGAAGCCAGCTTATTGTAAGCATCATTACAAGAATACCAATAATCATAGTAACAGATGAAATCAACTGGGATACACTCTGATTTAAGCTCATTCCCAAGGTATCAACATCATTAGTTACAACTGAAAGTACTTCACCATTAGTCTTTTTATCAAAATAGTTCATTGGAAGTCTATTAATTTTAGCTGTAAGTTCTTTTCTCATTCTAAAACTGATTTTCTGTGATATTCCAGTCATAAGAATTCCCTGAATGAATGAGAATAATGCACTGATTCCATATAAAACCAAGAGAAATATAAGTATTTCTGCTACCTTATCAAAATTAATCCCATTACCACCAGTGAATTTGGATGCAAATCCATTGAATATCTCTGTAGTAGCATTACCAAGTATCTTAGGTCCTACAATAGAGAACACCGTACTCGCTGCAGCGAATATCATTACTACTAACACTGCATATTTGTATTTTCCAATATACTGGAGGAGTTTAAGCATTGTGCCTTTAAAATCTTTGGCTTTTTCGCCTGCTCCCATTCCTCTCATTGGTCCACCCATTGGACCTCTTCTTGGTCTTTTTACCTGAATGTTTTCTGATTCCTGACTCATGTTAATCCTCCTTTCCTGACTTAATGCTTTCTTCAATACTTTCGCTGTCTATCATCTCAATATCAGCTGCTGATAACTGTGAAGTAGCAATCTGTCTATATATTTCATTATTTTTCAGTAACTCTTTATGAGTACCTATTCCACTAATTTTTCCATCATCAAGAACAATAATCTGTTCTGCATGAAGAATCGTACTAATTCTCTGTGCAACAATAATAACTGTTGCATCACCAGTCTCCTCTTTTAATGCCTGACGAAGAACTACATCTGTTTTATAATCAAGTGCTGAGAAACTATCATCAAAGACATAAATCTTAGGTTCTTTGGCAATCGCTCTGGCAATTGATAATCTTTGTTTCTGTCCACCTGATACATTACTTCCGCCCTGTGCAATTGGACTGTCATACTTTTCATTCTTTTCATTAATGAAGTCTTCTGCCTGTGCTATACTAGCTGCTTTAACAACATTCTCAGCTGATGTATCAGGACATCCAAATCTAATATTAGAATCTATTGTTCCAGAGAAAAGAACTGATTTCTGTGGTACAAATCCAATCATATCTCTAAGATCATGCTGTGTCATCTTTCTTATATCAACACCATCAATATCAATTTCACCACCGCTTACATCATATAGACGTGGAATCAGGTTAACAAGTGTTGATTTACCATTACCTGTACTACCAATAATTGCTGTAGTCTGACCTGGTTTAGCAGTAAATGTTATATTTTCAATAACATTTTCCTTAGCATTAGGATATGCGAAGCTTACATTCTTAAACTCTACAACACCTTTGCCAGTTGTCTTCTCTGCTACCTTTGGATCATGAATTGAAGGCTTAGTATCAAGAACCTCTTGAATTCGATTAGCCGCAACACCAGCTCTTGGAAGCATAATTGAAATCATGGTTATCATTAAGAATGACATTACAATCTGCATAGTATATGTCATGAATGCAATCATATCACCAACCTGAAGACTTCCGGAATCAATACCTTTTCCGCCAAACCAGATAATAGCTACAGAGACAACATTCATAATGAACATCATAATAGGCATCATCAGAGCCATAACACGGCTTGTGAATAACTGTGTCTTTGTAAGATCTATATTGGCTTGTTCAAATCTTTCTTCTTCATGTTTTTCTCTACTGAAAGCTCTAATAACTGGAAGTCCTGTTAAAATCTCTCTCTCAACGAGATTAACTCTATCAACGAGGCTTTGCATCTTCTTGAATTTTGGCATTGCTGCGACCATTAATGTAAGTACTACGATGAGTATTGCACCTACTGCCGCCGCAATAATCCATGACATTGAGCCATTAGAATTCATTACCTTCCAGATACCACCAATACCAAGTATTGGTGCATAAAGTACCATTCTTAAAAGCATTACTGTTACCATCTGAACCTGCTGTACATCATTAGTACTTCTTGTAATTAATGAAGCAGTTGAGAATTTATCCATCTCGGTGCTTGAGAATGATACAACATTCTTGAATATATTCAGACGTAAATCCATACCTATTCGTGCAGCAACCTTAGAAGCTATAAATCCGACGATAATTGTGCTAAGCATAATGATTAATGCAATTAAAAGCATCTTTAATCCAACTTTTACCATATAGCTTATCTGCTGATCGCTTTTGTCAATGCCTAAAGCGTCTTTTTCACTAATTATTACCTGAGAGAGCATTGTACTTACTGTAGAATCTCCCATTGTCTCAAATGTTTCTGTCACCTTATCAAGTATCTGATTTTTTGCCTCTGAAGGAAGCATTGGAAGCATCTCTAAAGACATTTCTCCTGATTGTTGAAGCATAAACACAGCCATAATAGGCTTCGAAAGAATAACATCGATTTTGTCCAAATCCTCATCTTTCGTAGTATTCAGCTTATAGGAGGCTACATTATAGCCCTGTGCTTCATCATAGAAACTGTCAACTATTGCTGCATTCTCACTTGTCATAAACTGTTTTGCAGCATTGTAAGTATCTGCTGTTATGTTTTCTGGCACATTACTGTCAATGCCATACTTTGCAATACCAACATTAACAATGTCAGATGTATACTGTGGCAATGCAAGATCACAATATGCCTGACCTACAAGAAGCACAAAGATAATTGCTATCCATCCAGCTTCTTTTTTCATAAATTTAAATATGTTTAGCATTGTTTCTTCCCTTTCTCTAATAATAATTTGTGTTCACTTTCAAATATTGTATAAAACTTGTTTAGAAGTTCTATCATCATCTTCATGTCTGTATCACCCATACGTCTGTACACATTATCAAGCATTATATCCATATTGCTCTTCATATTCTCGACTTTATCCTGTCCTTTTTGCGTAAGTACAAGATATGACTGTCTTTTGTCTTTTTTATTGATTATTTTCTCGACAAGTCCCATGTCCTCCAGCTCACCTATAGTCTTTGAGGCTGCTGCATTCGTCATATGCATCTTATCAGCAATAATGGATACTGTAGCATATTCATTCTCCTTAATCAAATAATTGATATTAAGAATTGTAAGCATCTCACTGCGTTTTAACCCCTGCGTACATTCTGCATGAAACAGTTTCTTGAATTTTTCTCCAATATTAATTATCTCCATATGCTTTGGTATATCTCTACCTAATTGCTCACCCAACAAACCATCTCCCTTCATTCTAGTATAATAAAAAAATAACAAGGTTAAACTTCGGAATTTAATTAACCGAATTAATATTTAACCTTGTTAACTATTATATGCATTCATTATCGAATGTCAACAGTACTCAAATTATTTTAATACATTGTTTATAAATGTTTTATCAATTGTTTTTCTTTTTAGAATATCTAGCTTGTAATACTGCACTAATCGCAGAAACGCATGGCACTGTTAGAATAACACCAAGGCTTCCTGCTATTCCCTGCATAATCTCTATTCCAATACTGTATGAATTAATTATCTGCAAAAAAGGTAGGTCATATGCATAGTTAATTACCAGTGTACTAAGTGAGCCTCCTGCAAATGCGAGAATCAGTGTGTTAGACATAGTTCCCATCATATCTTTACCAACTGTCATGCCACTTTCAAATAACTGGAATGAATTAAGTTCAGGTTTTTTATCATGAATCTCTGCAATTGTTGATGATACCGACATTGCTACATCCATTACGGCACCAAGTGATGCAATAAGAATTCCAGAGAATAGTAATCCTCCAATCTGTATCTTGGTTACCTGACCTACATATAAAAGTGTCTCAATATTAGATACATTATATCCATCAATTCCAGCAACAATTCCAAACAGCCATGCTGAAATTCCTGCTATCAAGACACCAAAGATTGTACCAATAATAGAAGAGACTGTCTTAACAGACACTCCGCCAATAAGATACATTGTAACAGCCGTTGTAATTACTGTTATAACAACTGCCGCAAAGAATATCAATACAAATCCAATAACAGCCCAGCCTCTGTCAATTGAATAGACTGATACAAGACTATTATCTCCAGAAGTACTTACTATTACAATAACCTTTGAACCCGTATAACAGGTTGCTCCAAACAAATTACCATCAGAGCTTGTAGCTTCAAACTCTCTTCCCTTCAGTTCTCCTGTAGTCAATCTTACTTTTACAGTCTGAGAGCCTACTCTCGTTCCATCCTCCTGCATATTATCAGAGATAATTGCAGTAACTACAGCTTTCTCAAAAGTTCTTCCTGTAGTTGACACCATCTCAGTTTTGTCAACCTTACAGTATATACTGACAAATACCATAAATGCAGCGACTAGCACTGCACTTATGGTAAGTCTTAATAAAGTGGATTTTTTATTCTTTAACATTGGGTTATTTGTTTGTTCCGTATTTTCTTCTCTTGTCGTCTACAACAATTCCTGCAAGTACACCGCCTGAGATGATTGCGAGTACGATACCTGCTGCTCTAAAATCTCTGAATCTTTGCTCTGGTTTGTCTGGTTAATCTGATCACCTGCTGACATTATGAATGCTAAGTTAGGATTAGCTGCTACAGCATTAGATAATGTATGATTCCAGTTATATGCATCATTTCTTGCATAATACTCTGCTGAATTAGTGAATGTGTTATCCTCTGTAGCTGTCTGACCTTTTGAAGCACCAATCTGAGGAGCGCCTACATATAATAAAGAAAATTCTTCTGTACTTTCTGTTGAGTACTCATATACTTCTGACCACTGACCATTTGCCATTACTTCATAATAATATGTAGTACTAGGTGTTAAAGATGTTGCTGTAACCTGGTTGGCATAAAGAACTGTTGTAAGCTCTCCTTCTGTAACATTCATTGTTTCATCCTTTTGACTTCCGTAGAATGTTATTCCTGTTGGGTTACCATCTTTATCTGTTAATCTTATTGCTGGTGTTTCTTTTGTATGTGAATACCATGCGAAATTAACCTGAGTTGAATCTGAACCAGGTGTCATTGTTACCTGCTCAAAGTTATTTCTAATAGTCTCCCATTCTGTTTTCCATGCAGTCCATTCTGTCTCATCTGCATATACGTTTGAATATACTTTTGTACCATCTGACAATTCTGTAGCTGTTGTTTTGCTACTAGCCGCATTATTCCATGCTTCTCTTGTTGATGTTGCTGCATAAGCTGAAAAACCTGTACTTAATACACATGTTGCTGCCATTGCTACAGCAACCGCTCTTTTTGCTCTTCTCATCCTTACCTCCGACGATTTTCTTTTTCATATTCTTGTCTCAACGACCTTAGTCATCTTAACAAAGCTATGTAAAAGAAATCATCGTCCACAGGTAAATGTTGTGTAAAAACTATATTATTACATAAACTTCTTAATTAATGCTATTTTTACATTACTATATGGATGATATCTCATAGGAATATCAATACGTGATGATTTTTTTACCACACTTTTCCTATGGCTAAATGTTTCAAAGCCGTATTTTCCGTGATAATTGCCCATTCCACTCATACCAACACCGCCAAATGCAAGTTTTTCCGATGCAAGGTGAATAATAGTATCATTAATACAGCCCCCACCAAAAGAGACTTCTTTTAAGAACATCTGCTCCACATACTTGTCCTCTGTAAATAGATATAATGCCAGAGGCTTTTCTCTCTTTTGGATTAATGTCTTTGCCTTTCTGATATCGGTGAAAGTAATCATCGGCAATACTGGCCCAAAGATTTCCTCCTGCATTATTCTTGATTTAAAAGTAATATTATCAAGCAAGGTGGGCTCAATCTTTCTGCTTACACGCTGATGACATCCTCCAAATACTACATTCTCACCTTCCATTAGTCCAATTATTCTGTCAAAATGCTTCTCATTAATTATCTTTGGATAATCTGAATTCTCTAATGGACTGTTTCCTAACATCTTCGTAACTTCTTCTTTATAGCATTCAACGAATTCTTCCTTAACACTCTCATGAATCAGCAGATAATCTGGTGCCACACAAGTCTGCCCGCTGTTTAAGCATTTACCAAAAGCAATCCTTCTTGCCGCCATAGCAACATTAGCCGTAGCATCTACAATACATGGGCTTTTACCTCCAAGTTCAAGTGTATGAGGAGTTACATATCTTGACGCCTTCTCCATAACAAGTCTTCCTACATTAACACCACCAGTAAAGAATATATAGTCAAATCTTTGTTCCAAAAGTTCTGTATTTTTATCACGTCCACCTTTAACCACTGTTACATACTCTGCACTAAAGCTTTCCTTAATAATCTTATCTATAATATCCGATGTAGCAGGCGAATATGCTGATGGCTTTAGTATACAACAATTACCTGCCGCAATTGCAGCAATTGCTGGTTCTATACACAAAAGAAAAGGATAATTCCATGGCGACATAATCAAGGCGACTCCATAAGGCTCCATTAATTCAAGACTAACTGATGGAAATTGTGCAAGAGGTGTGCTTACATAATGTGGGCGTGCCCATGAATTAAGATGCTTTCTCATATATCTTAATTCAGACAGTGCCATACCTATCTCCGTCATGTATGTCTCCTGCTTTGATTTACACAAATCCTCCATTAATGCAGCATTAATTCCTGCGATATTATTAAGAATTGCCTTCTCTAGTCTATTAAGTGCGGCAATTCTATATTCTACACTTTTTGTTTGCTGCGAATCAAAAAACGCTCTCTGCTTATCAACAATATCTTTTATTATCATATATTTCCCTTTCCGCAGCTCTATAAGCTGACATTGTATTGCATTTACATATCTTTTTATTAACTTTGTCCGAATCCATAAAATTACGGCTGAGATATATCCAGATTTCTTTTAATTTGAACAACACATCCTTTTCTCCTGACATCTCCTTTGAATAACCTTCTACAAGCAGATTAAGGAATTCTTTCATTTTATCATAATCAACTGTTTTTTCTGTATCTCCGTCCTTTATCCACTGCGCAAGATCCGGCGTACCAATAAGTCCTCGTCCAATCATATATTCATCAATGCTGCCAGGCTTTGTCATGTCACATTGCCTCTTAGCTTCACTATAATCATCTACCGAATTAATATCTCCATTATAGCAAAGTATATTCTTACTATTCTTCATTGCATATATGAAAGAATCCATATGAACTTTGCCTTTATAATATTCTTTTTGTGTCCTTGGATGGATTATTAGTCTGTACAAATCATACTTATTATATATATCAAGTAATTCCGCAAATTCGTCAGTTTCATACACACCAATTCGTGTTTTAACAGATACATTAAGCTGTGGCATTACCGTCAGCTTTCTATCCATTATTTCATACAGGAAATTATCAAGATAGTCAGGGTAGCCAAGCATTCCCGAACCCTTCTTCTTAGTAACTACCGTTCCTGATGGACATCCAAGGTTAATATTAACCTCTCTGTAACCATAGTCATATATAATCCCTGCTGCCGCAAGAAAATCAGTCGCATTATTCGTCAATATCTGCGGTACCGCATCTATACCCTCATTATTTTCTGGAAGTATATCCCTCTTCTCCCTTGACTTCATAGCCGCATTCTTTCCAACAGCCATAAAAGGCATATAATACTTGTCTACACCTCCATAGCATGCATTATACGCCTTTCTATACACATATCCATTAACGCCCTCCATTGGGGCAAATAATATTCTCATAAAACCTCACATATTCATCATTAATTGTTAGTTACAGGAATTGAATAGTGATTACTTCCTATATAATCTCCATCCGCATTAAACTCATCCTCTGAATTATAGGTAAATGCTTCAAACACTATGTCAGAGACCTGTGCGACCTTGCTTCCGGCTGTTAACTTTGCAGATGTAAGTATTGTGTCCTTATTATATGCGCTCTGCTCTACATGACTATACCATACGCCTTTTGTCTGATGATAATCATCATACAGATACACTTCAATATAATCAAATAATGGCAAAGTGTCCTTTGGCTCTTTGATTGTACTCTTTACCTTTGTACCATCCTTTAAATTGAGAGTAATTGTATAGCCTATTTTTGCAGTAGTACTATCAGTTTCTGCAAACCACATTGCTTCAAATGCATATTTAAAATAATCTCCTGTAATTGTAGCATCATTAGAATTAAATACCTCAAAGCATATAATATCCTGACCTTTAACCCATGTTGACTGATACTTATCAAGAAGCTTTCTGCTTCCCGTTCCTTCAACAGGAATATATATTCCTATCTGACTCATCGGTGATTTGATTGCTTTAGCTGTTGTCACCTGTGTTGGTGCCTCTGTCGTCTTTTGTTGTGCAGTCTGTGCCTGTGTTGACTGCATAGCAACAGTAGACTCACCTTCTGTCGCAGCATTACCACATCCTGTACATATAACAGTGCATGCGGCTATTGCAGCGCATGCGGCTTTTTTAGCATTTACCATTCTATACTTCTTCATCTCTTCACATCTCCATAATTATTGTATTCATTCAATTAGTCTTTTTAATATGTATCTGGTATGCGGCACCAATCTCAGTATTCAACGCCTCAATGCTGCCACCCATATATTCTATTGCGGCCTTGGCAATTGCGAGTCCTATGCCAAAATTGCCATCCTTACCCTTATAGAACCTATCAAACACGTGACTAAGTGATTCCTCGTCAAAGCCTTTGCCATCATCCTGGATTTTCACTATGATATATGTTTTATCGCTGTCATAATCTAAGCTTACCACAACGCTGTGTTTTGCATAATTAATACAGTTAGATATTACATTCTGAAGCACATTCAGGAGTAAACCCTTATCCGCTGTTACCAATAATGGATTCTGTCTATCAAAGCTTGTATTATTTTTATACTCTAGTAATATGTTCTTGGTATGGGCAAGACCACCCAGCTTGTCACAGCATTCCTCAACGAATTCCATAATATCTATGTTGTCGTAATTAACAAACTGTTGATGATTATCAATCTTTGACAAGGTTAATATTCCATTCACCAGGTTGGTAAGTCTTGAGCTTTCCGAAATAATAACTTCAGCAGCATGTTCATTATCCTCAAAGGCATTACACTGAATTCCCTGTGCATAGCCTGCAATTGACATTAATGGTGTTCTTAATTCATGAGAAACATTCTGAAAGAATATCTTCTGGAATTCATCCGCATCTTTTAACCGTGTTGCCATTGAATTCATTGAATTGTTAAGTTCAACGATTTCTTTAATATTGCTGTGTACATTTATCTCCTGAAAATCTCCATTTCCAATTCGCTCAGAATGCACACACTGCTTTTTAATATCATTGCATACACCTGATACAATTATGAATATTACTATTGCGACCAAAAGTGTTACACCCAAACTAATAACTAAAATCTCTCTGCCATATATGCTAATAAGATCTACCATCTCATCAATAATAATATATGAGATGATGTATTTGTTCTTTGTAGACATATAGTTCTGAGCTAAAGTACAATTAGCGACAATAATTTTATCTCCTATTTCTATACGCTGCATATTATCAACCATAGAATCCATACTGTCTTCATTATAATATCTGTAGAAATAATTATATACTCCTTCATCACAAGTAGTATCATCAATTCCTCTTGGGTATATGAATGTAAAATCATTGTCAAACAGCAGAAGCCTTGTATCTGATATATGCGCTTCTGCAATTAATTCAATTTTCTGATACAGCTCTTTAGACTGCATTACAGACATACTCTTCTTTTCTTCGTCTGAAAGCAAATCAAAATCACTATAATTATACACCTTTGATATTATATCTCTTATCTGTCCGGATGTCTGTTCTATACTTGCATTCGCCTTCTCATTAGTATAATGGTTTGCTGCAATTATAAAAAGATACCAGGTTGCGACAGGCAAGGCTATCATCATAATAACAATTGGCAATAATATCCTTATTCTTAGTCCATATCTTGCTTTCACATCAGACCTCCATATATCACTTAGTTATCATTCACCTTTGATAATCTAAATCCATATCCCCATACTGTTTCTATCTTAACTTTGACATTATTAGCCTTAAGCTTCTTACGAAGTCGCTTTACCAAATCATCTGTTGCCCTTGTATCAATGGAATCATCTTCATAATTCCAGATTTGCTTCATAAGCTCATCTCTCTTAACTGCTCTGTCACCATTCTTAATCATGAATTCCATGAATTCGAACTCAGTTGGTGTAAGCGAGAACGATTGATTAGCCTCATCTGCAATCGCTTTTCTTGCACTATAATCCAGAATAATGTCACCATAGCTTATTCTGCTGTCATTAGGTATTACAATATTGGACTCTGACATTGCTGTATCTTCATTAAGCTGTGATCTTCTAAACAATGCTTTAACTCTGGCAACCAGTTCTAATGGCAGGAATGGTTTTACCATATAGTCATCGCTTCCAATATTAATTCCATTAATTCTATCTACTGCTGAATCCTTAGCTGAAACAATAATAATTGGCGCCTTACTGTTCTGTCTAATCTGCGAACAGATTTCCAATCCATCCGTTCCAGGCATCATTATATCAAGTATAACCAAATCCGCTGGAGTCTGTTTGAATTCCTTCAACAAATTATCTCCATTATCAAAACATGTTACATCATATCCTTCTCTAGAAAGAAATGTTTTGATTAATTCACGAATATTCTTCTCATCATCTGCTATGTATATCTTTAAGCTCATATTCCATCCTCCATCTTATGCGCACTACCCCGAATTTCCATTAATTGTCTATATGCAATATTATATATACTTTTTTATCATTCTACAATCAAATATTCCTATTCCAAAGATATTTTTATTTTTTTTAAAATTTATGTAAATTAATATTGACAAACTTATTATGTCTTAGTATAATATCAATTGTGTTCGCGGTTAACACAATTTAATATTTTTTATTTGTGCGCGAGTGGCTCAGCGGTGGAGCACCTCCTTGCCAAGGAGGGGGTCGCGGGTTCGATTCCCGTCTCGCGCTCTTCTTATGTAAAAAGCAATCCCGGTAAAATCAGGATTGCTTTTTATTACATTAATACATGTAAGTTACATGCTGTCTTTTCTCTTATCCATAATCATTGACAAAAGATTATCTGCTACTTCCTCTTTTGTCATCATAGGCAATTCATACATATTGTCTTTTGTGATTACAGTTACTATGTTAGTATCAGTTCCAAAACCCGCACCACTCACCTTTACATTGTTAGCAACAATCATATCAAGATTCTTCTTATCAAGCTTCTTTCTTGAATTGTCAAGCATATTCTCAGTTTCCATTGAAAATCCACAAAGAAATTGATTATGAGTTCTGTGAGTTCCAAGATATCCTATGATATCATCTGTTCTCTCCAGATCAATAGACATGTCATCATCTTTTTTCTTGATTTTTTCAGTAGCAACAACACTCGGTCTATAATCTGCAACTGCTGCAGCCTTAATAACTATATCGCAATCTTCATAACATGATGTAACAGCATCATACATATCCTTAGCTGATACAACATCGATCATTTTAACAAAACGCAGAGGTTCAAGGTTAGTTTTACCTGATATAAGTGTTACATTAGCACCTCTAAGCATTGCCATACGCGCAATTGCATACCCCATCTTACCTGTTGAATTATTACTTATATATCTTACAGGATCAATCGCTTCTCTTGTAGGGCCTGCTGTTACACAGACATTAATTCCAAGCATGTCCTTATCCTTTGCACATGCCTTCATAATATAATCTAATAGTTCTGCTTCTGACGGCATCTTTCCGGCACCTGTATCACCACAGGCAAGTCTGCCACTGTCTGGTTCTATTACTTCTATTCCATATGCTTTTAATACCTCCAGATTGTGTTGGAGAATATTGTTATTGTACATATTAGTATTCATAGCCGGTGCCACAATCTTTGTACAGGTTGCCGCCATGAATGTTGTTGTAAGCATATCATCTGCTATTCCACCTGCAATTTTACCTATAACATTAGCACTTGCGGGAGCTACGAGGAATACATCTGCCTTCTTCGCAATTGATACATGCTCAACATTATATTGAAAGTTTCTGTCAAAGGTATCCACAAGACATTTGTTTGAGGTAAGTGTCTCGAATGTTATTGGATTGATAAAATTAGTAGCATTTTTAGTCATTATCACATCTACATTAGCGCCCATCTTAACAAGCATGCTTGCAAGATTAGCAATCTTATATGCTGCTATACTTCCGCTTACGCCAAGTACTATATTCTTATTTTTTAACATAATTTCCTTCCCGACATATATTCAATAATTAATTAACGTATGTCTGCAACATTCTTGTCATATATTATCTTCAAACCTTTTAATAGTAATTCATTATCCAGAATAATATCATGTTTGCAATATGGCACTATTACCTTGGCAAGTCCACCTGTCGCAACAACAGTTGCATCATATCCAAGTTCTTCATTAATTCTATCTATAAGACCATCGAAACTTGAAGCATTGCCGTATATAATGCCACTCTTCATACAGTCTATTGTATTCTTTCCTATTGCCTTCTTTGGTGCTTCCATACTTATTCTTGGAAGCTGCGCAGTCCTTGAAACCAACGATTCAAGTGATACACCAACACCAGGCGTTATCATTCCACCAATATAATTCTTATTCTTATCAACAACCGAGAAAGTTGTTGCAGTTCCTATATCTATAATAATCAGTGGGGCCCCATATTCCTTGATAGCTGCAACTGCGTCTACCACCATATCACTGCCCACTGTTTTAGGATTATCCATCAATAGATTGAGACCATTCTTAAGTCCCGGTCCAACAATAAGTGGTGTAACTCCTACAATCTTTTCCACTGCTGCTTTAATTGTATTAACAAGCTGTGGAACAACTGAAGATATAATTGCGCCTGTAATCTGACTGCTGTCAACATTATATAATTCAAGTACTGTTTTAAATCCTACCGCATACTCTAGTTCTGTCTTTGAGAGTTCAGTTGAAAGTCTTTCTTCAAAATATATCTTTTCATCATCAACACAACCAATAACTATGTTAGTGTTGCCCATATCAATTGCAAGAATCATATATTTATCTCCTGTCTTACATATCTTAATTTGGCGTGGCATTATAAATGCTTTATTTATTTTTACACTAGTTTGCTGTCTTAGCGACTTTTAATTTAAGGCTTTCTGGAAGTGAACTCTTCATAATAACTGCTAAAGCCTGACCTACCGCAGTTACAAGAACTCCAGCTACAATTGCTTCTGGAACACCCTGTGTACCAATTACAGTAAGTATAAGTCCATACAATGAATCAATTCCTATTCCTTTTGCCGCTGCATAATTATTGCCAAAAAGGAAGTAAATTCCATTCATAACAAGTAAAGTATTAGTAAGTGCTCCAGATACACCTGCACATGCAAATGCTACTGTTCTTCCACCTTTCTTTCCTTTGAAAGCTTTAAGAACAAGTCTGAACACATAATATGATACAACGCCTACAAGAATACGAGGCACCATACTAATTACTACACTTTTCCAATCTCCTGATACACCACCTACACTATAGAATGGTGAAAATACAAATGAAGTAAGATTTGGTTTGATTGTATTATTAATAATACTTGTTAAACCGAAGATTCCACCCAACGCTGCGCCAACTTTAGGACCTAAGAAAAGTGCCCCAAGAATTACAGGTATGTGAATTATAGTTGCATTCATGAAGCCTAATGGAATATACCCAATTCCTCCGAATGCCATTGCGAGAATGATTGCTGCAAATAATGCAGTTAAGACAAGATTTCTTGTCTTCTGAGATGTTTTATTCATAATTTTTTCCTCCTGTTATCGCTCTTTCAAAAAAGATGCAACACAATATAATATGGTTTAGCCACAATTATAAATACCACGCTTGTATACATTATACTATATTCAATTATTATTACAATATCACAACACAATTTTTGATTTTTTTATTAAGTACAATTCTTAATAATTACAAAATCGTCTCCATTCCAGTCTTAAAGGGCTTGAGACCACATTTATCATAGAATGCCATTGCACTTTGATTACACTCCCATACGTTCAGAGTTACATTATAACAGCCCTGTTCCCTGGCATATTCAAGCACATAATTATAAAGAGTAGTGCCAACACCCTTGCCTCTGATATTCTCATCAACGCATAAATCATCAATATAGATTGTCTTAATATCAGTAAGAATATTATCATCTATATGCTGTATCATCACGCAGAATGCATAGCCTTCGACCACTCCAGCTTCATCTTCTGCTACAAATATCGGCTTAGAATCATCATGAATCATCTCTATTAGCTGCTCATCTGTGTATTTTCTGCAGTTAGCTTTGAACAAATCAGGTCTTCCATTATGGTGAACCATTAATACCTGATTCAGTAGATCTATTATTCTATCCATATCCTTATCCATTGCTCTTCTTACGTTTGTCATGCTTGTCTCCATCCTTCTAGTCAAATGCTTTCATAATCTCTGCTTTCTTGCCGCTTATCTGTCCCTGAATCATAAGCTTGCTTCCACCGCCACGGCATTCAAAGCTTTCCTTTAATTTATTGCCAATATCTCTTGCATCCAATGTCAAACTACCAATTATGTATCTATAGCCATCTTCATCACTGCCATCGAATATCCCACAGAATCCAGGATGCGACTTTGTAAGCTGGTTCACAGCATCCCTAATATCATTGGCATCTATTCCGTCTGTAAAAAGACATACATTATTCTGGTCTGCATCAATTTGCTCTATCATCTTGCCCATAATATCTTTTTTCAATGAAGATAATTCTTGTTTTGCTTTAATAAGCTCATCATTCAGCTTGTTAATACTCTCAATTACAGTATCCTGATTTGCTGAGAACTGGTTCGAGAGCTGATTAACAATTCTTTGGTTTGTATTGCAGTATTCAAAAGCTCTTTTGCCGCAAAGAATGCTTATTCGCACCCCACCTTTGTATTTCTGCCAGCTAACAATCTTAAGCAATCCGATTTCACCTGTAAGATTAACATGTGGAGCGCAGCATGCACACATATCATAGCCTTCTATCTCCACAATTCTTACCTGACCCTCTATATCAATTTTGCTACGATAATCCATCGTCGTAAGCTCACTTCTATCAGGATATAATATATTAATCCTTCTATTTTCATAGATTGCGATATTGGATTCTAATTCTACCTGGTCAATATCAGCCTGTGTAAGTGGACCATTAAGGTCAAGCGTAACCACCTGACTTCCCATATGAAATCCAACGTTATCATATCCAAATTTTCTGTGTATAATACCCGAAAGAATATGTTCCCCCGAATGCTGCTGCATATTAGAGAATCTTTTATCCCAGTCTATCCTACCCTTAATCATCATTCCAGAAGCCAACTCTGAATCACACACATGATAGATAACTCCATCTTTTACACGTACATAGCCAACCTTAATTGTTCTTCCATCAACTTCTATCACACCTGTGTCAGCTTCCTGTCCTCCGCCTTCTGGGAAAAATGCTGTTTTATCAAGTACAACTTCATATCCACCATCAGTTTTTTCACACTGAATTACCTGTGCCTCAAAGCAACGTACATAACCATCTGTTTCATATAATTTTAATGTCTGATTTCCTTCGTTCATATTCTTTCCTTCCAGATTTAATAGTTCTTATAATTAATCAATTTTTTCCTGTCCACCAGTGCGTTTACAGATAATATTAAGAGTAATTATCAAAATAATGATTGAAACAGGAAGTGCTATCCATGCAAGACTCACTGCACCAATTATATTAAAAATAGCAATTATTATATAACCGGCAACACATACTGCTGCAACGGTCAGAACATATGGAAGCTGCGTTGTGACATGATTAACATGAATACAATGTCCACCGGCAGACGCCATAATTGTTGTATCCGAAATTGGTGAACAATGATCACCACAAACTGCACCAGCAAGACACGCTGAAATAGATATTACCATCATGGCACCCGCTGGAAATACTCCAATTACAATAGGAATAAGAATACTGAAGGTTCCCCATGAAGTTCCAGTTGCGAATGCAAGTCCTGCAGCAACTATGAATATAATTACAGGCAGGAAGCTTTGTAATGAACCTGCTGAACCTTCAACTATACCAGCAACGAATTCTTTCGCTCCTAATAGATTCGTCATTCCTGAGAGTGTCCATGCCATTGTTAATATAAGTATTGGTGCTATCATTGATTTGAAGCCTTCTGGAATACAGCTTGCGAAATCAGCAAAAGATAGAATGTCTCGCAGCATATAATAAAAGAAGGTAAAAATTAAAGTTACAAAACCGCCAATAACTAACCCAACTGATGCATCTGAATTAGCAAACGCATCTTTAAATGATACACCATTGAAAAATCCACCTGTATAAACCATTGCCATAATACAGCTAAAAATCAATACTGCCACTGGAAGTATCAAATCAAAGACTGACGCTCTTTCATTAACTATTTCCTGTTCATCATCATCATATGGTCGTCCTGGTGTAGTAAATAAATCACCTTTGATAGCATTAAGTTCATGTGTCTTCATTGGACCATAATCTATTCTTCTAACAGTTATATACACAACCATAACCAGCGTAAGAATTGCATACAAATTATATGGTATTGTCTGTATGAATACTGCGAATCCATTAATTCCAGCATCTTCCGGAACTGATGAAGTTACCGCTGCCGCCCATGAGCTGATTGGAGCAATAATACACACAGGCGCTGCTGTAGCATCAATAATGTACGAAAGCTTTGCTCTAGATACATTATGTCTGTCCGTTACAGGTCTCATAACACTACCAACTGTAAGACAGTTAAAATAATCATCCACAAAAATCATTACTCCAAGTGCCATTACCGCGAGCTGTCCACCAATTCTGGTCTTAATATGTTTGGATGCCCACTTGCCAAATGCTGCTGAGCCACCAGCTTTATTAAGCAATGCCACAAGGATTCCCAGCATTACAAGGAACACAAGAATTCCTACATTCCATGTATCTGCCAGTTTATATAACATACCACCATCTTCATTAAAGAAAAGCGTATTAATCATTAATTCTAAATCAAAATTAGCATATAGTAATGCTCCTGTAATTATACCTACAAACAAAGATGTATACACTTCCTTTGTTATCAAAGCGAGTCCTATTGCCACTGCTGCAGGCATTAATGCAAATGCTGTAGAATACACACTACTTTGATACCCATCACCACCAGCTGCAGTATTATGTGAAACTAGCGTAAATCCTATCAAGGCCACCATTGCAATCGCCAATATAGATATAAATATTCGTTTTTTATTCATATTATGTCTTTCTCCGTTCATATTCTAATATTATTTTATCATATATGTATCATTCATTATATTATCTTATCGCCTTATCAATAGCTATACACTGCATCTCCAACGTCAATTATTATAGCACAGCTGCTGCCTATATGTCTAAGAATTTCAACCATACTTTGCGTATCAATTGCAACACAGCCATATGTTGCGTTTCCATTAGTGCAATGCAAAAACATAGCTGAGCCGGCACCAGGGACACATTCTGTATTATAGTCAATTGCCAGTACATATGCATACTGAGTAGGATAATCAATTATATGCTCTGCCGAAGTCCAATCTATCTTGGTCTGTCTTATATCCACGAACTGATTATAATGGCTTGAATTAACATCATCCACCCAGTAATAATTATCATCAGTCTGAATGTATCCTATAGAGCATCCTGGATCTTCATTAATTCCAAATGCTTTCGTAAGTGTATATATTCCTGCCGGGGTATACATACTCGATTCGCTTGCATTACCCACACCAGCGATTCCAACTTTACCACTTGATGTAATTATTGATTTCCATTCTCCACCCTGATTTTCATACATAGAAACTTCTGCATCAGTACCACTTGCTTTCACTATTACAAGCTGATTATATATACTTGCTGCATTAAGTGACGCAATCCGTATATCCCCGTCATTACTAGATGTGTCATTATCTGATGTATCATTATCTGATGTGTCATTGTCCGTCTGCACAATATCGTCTATTGGGAATTTACTATCAGACTTGTCGCCGTCTGTCTGTGATGGTGAATCTATCTGTGATTGTGCATCTGTCTGTGATTGCGCATCTGTCTGTGATTGCGCATCTGTCTGTGGAGTTTCATCCAGTATAGTCTGCTGTACAATTGCTTGCACATCGCTTTGTAAATCGTCCTCTGATTGTGACTTATACAGTGCTATATCATTAGACATCTGTTCACTAGATGAAGTATTCTTTATATCTGTAGTGGGGGTAGATAACATTTTCCATATAAATAATATAAGTATAACTACTATAATCGAAGATGAAACGATTATTACAATTCTCTTTTTATTATTCACAAATCTTCCTCTTTCATGTATGTTTTTCGTATTATTTACGTTATTCATACTATGATTTTATATGTATGGCTTTCACTTGTAAAGACATTAATCAATAAAATGTCTTGAATTTGTATATTGATTTTCTTATCGGGTAATAATGCTAATGTTATTATTTATTCAAGGCTTGATAAGCCGCTATATGCAGGAAGGAATTATTAATTATGTTAAATCAGAAGGAACAGACATTAATTACAGACATTCAATCACAAGAGGAGGTATGCGTAAAAAAATACCACGAGTTAGCCAAAATGGCGTGTGACCCACAGCTTAAGAATCTATTTAGCGATATTGAGCAGACAGAGCAGCAGCATTATGACACCGTAACTCAGATTAAAAACGGCTCATGTCCTACAATTGAACCGGGTTCAACAAGTGCAAAGCCTGATATGACCTTCACATGCACCTATGATTCTCTTGTCAAATCAACTGATATGGAGCACGACAAATTCTTGTGTTCTGATGCACTTGGTAATGAAAAGCACGTAGCATCTGTATACAACACCGATATCTTTGAGTTCTGCGATACAAAGATACGTGATACACTTAATCATATTCAAAAGGAAGAACAGCAGCACGGTGAGATGATATATAACTATATGCATACTAATGGTATGTACTAATAATACCTGTATAAAATCAAAAATCCCTTTTACATACACAAGATATACCTGGTGTGTAAAAGGGATTATGATTATTACTAGGATTGCTTAAAAAATAAGAAGAGCGCGAGACGGGAATCGAACCCGCGACCCCCTCCTTGGCAAGGAGGTGCTCCACCGCTGAGCCACTCGCGCATAACATATAGTATATAGTTTTTTGTGTCTGTCTAATCCGTGACACGAATTGTATAATACTATATGCAGCTTACTTTGTCAACACTTTTTCTAAAATTTTTTAATTGTTTCTTCCCACAAATCAAGAAGTCCTGCAAATTCTTGCATTGCACTTGCAACCGGTTCACGACTTTCCATATCAACTCCTGCTAATTTGAGTAGTTCTATTGGATGTAGCGAACTTCCGCTCGAAAGGAACTTTTTATACCCTTTAAGAACCTTTTTATCACCCTTTAGGATTGAAGATGCAATTGCAATTGCTGCCGAAAATCCTGTAGCATACTGATACACATAAAATGGAGTATAAAAATGAGGAATTCTCGCCCATTCGTATTGAATCTGACTATCCTTTTCAATTACATCTCCAAAATACTTATCATTAAGTCCCTGATATATGTTGCAGAGCTTAGAAGCATTTAAAATCTCGCCCTTGGCGACACTCTCTGAAGTGATTTTTTCAAATTCAGCGAACATCGTCTGACGAAACAAAGTTCCTTTAAACTGCTCAAGATAATGATTTATCAAGAATGCTTTTTCTCTATCATCTTTAGCATTATCCAGCAGATAATGTATCAGCAGCACTTCATTACACGTAGATGCAACTTCTGCTACGAATATTCGATAGCCAGCATATGTGTATGACTGATTTGCATTCGACAGATATGTATGCATTGCATGGCCACACTCATGTACAAGTGTAAATACATCATTAAGCGTATCCGAATAATTCATGAATACATATGGATGTGTTCCATATTCGCCCCATGAGAAAGCGCCTGTCCTTTTGCCTGTATTCTCATAGACATCTACCCAGCCATTGCTAAAACATTCCTTAAGCATATCCTGATAATCTTCGCCTAGCGGTGTCAATGCATGTAACGCAATCTGTTTTGCTTCTTCGTAATCTATGTGTTTATCAATGCCCGACACCATCGGCGCATACAAATCATAATAATGTAACTGTTCAAGCCCAAGTGCTTGCTTTCTTAAGTCGACATATCTATGAAAATGCTTTAAATTACTATTTACTTCATCAATTAAGTTATCATACACCGCTGTTGGGATAAATGAAGAGCTTAGATGCATAGCAAGTGCTGAATCATAGTGCCTTGTATTCGCAAAGTAAAGGTCCTTGACAGCATTTGCATTAAAGATAGCAGCCAAGGTATTGATATTAGCCTCGTACGAAGCATAGAGCTTGATGAATGCATCTTTCCTTACTTCTTGATGTCTGCTCTCCATAAAGACAGAATAACGTCCCTGCGTAAGCTTGACCGTTTTACCATTCTCATCCATAACGTCTGCAAATTTGACATCTGCATTATTAAACTTTGAGAATATGTCTGATGGTCCATTCGCTACCGTACCAAGCGCCGAAAGAATACGTTCCTCTGCATTAGATAGAGTATGTTTTCGGCGGCTTGTAATATCATTAAGCATATGCTCATAATGTTTTAACTTTTCGTTATTATCAATGTAGCGTTGCAAAAGTGCATCGTCAATTGCCATAATTTCCGGTGTTAAGAATGCGTATTTGGAATTTAACTTTGTAATTGCCTGCGCAGCTTTACCAGACATCTCCTGATAGGCTGCATTCGCCGTATCCTCATAATATCTCATGAATGCGTAGACATACATCTTCTCGGCAATCATATCACATTCATCTGATTCAATAAGCGCAGCAGCAAGGTTTTCTGCCGAGTCACCTATTCTGCCTTCATATATGCTTTTCTTGTCTGAGGCATCCAAAAGATATCTATAATCCTTCTCCCATGCCTCATCCGATGGATATATATCATTAATTCTCCATTTGAATTCATCTGGCATATCTTTTCTATCTTTAATAATTACGCTCATTATCTAACTCCAACTATTTGATTAATTTTGATATTTTCTTAAATTTCTCAGTTCCGCCTCTTCTTAACAGTTCAAAAAGTATCGTTTCATATGTAGTAATATTCGCATGCTCTCCCTTGGCACGAACCAAAGCCATATTGTAGTCCATGTCTTTTCTGGAAGCTATGCAGTCACTTACAAGAATACAGTTATATCCCTTACTCTTGAGATCTATAAGTGTCTGCAGCACACATATATGAGCCTCACAGCCACACAAGATTATATTATTAGCACCACTGTCCTCTATAATTGACATAATCTGCTCATCTTCTGCACAGCTAAATGCTATCTTGTCATACACATAGAGTTCATTACCTGTATTACCATTAGTCTGAACCTCTTCATTATCTATATCACCAAGTAACTGTTTTACTTCAGGGATATTTTCTCCCGACAGCATACACTCTCTGTAATTCTGTACAGTTGCTGCAGCCGCTATTTCCTTGATTGTTGAACCAAGCCCCTTTGTATATTGCTGCGTGATAATCATAGGAACTCCTAATATCTTCAATCCCTCAATCAATATTGTTGAATTATTAATAAATTCTTCCTTATTCTGCATTGCAGGAACAAGCTTCTCCTGATAATCAATAATTAATGCAAGTGTATCCTCTGCTTCGTATCTCATAATAATCTCACTTTCTACTAATTTTTAGAAAATGTTGTTACAACTCTTAAAGTTCTGGCAAATAAGTTGAACATGCAACTGCAATTGCACCATATCCAATATGGCAGGCAACGCTAAGTGATAAAGGATTCATATTAAAATCAAACTGTGGATATATTTCTTTTAATTCCTTCTCCCACTGTTCTGCTTCTTCCTTATTACCTGCATATGCAGCTTCAAGATGAATTCTTTTATTATCAGCAGCTTCCTTGAATCTGCCATCAAAATCATCCTGTATAGCCTTAAGCATTATCTTTTTAGCTGCTGCCTTTCCTCTAGTCTTGGCATATGCATCCAGTTTTTCACCCTGAATCTGCAGCACTGGTTTGAGATTCAGAATTGTACCTACAGCAGCAGCTGCTGGTGTAATTCTTCCACCCTTTTTAAGATATTTTAATGTCTCTAATGTTATATAAATGCTTGATTCCATCTTATCTCTTTCAAGAATCTCTTTAATCTGTGCAGCACTCTTGCCCTGTTTTGCAAGTTCAAAAGCATCTACAACTGATTGTCTCTGGGTTACTGATATTCTCTGATTATTTACAACTTCAACCTTACCGTCGTAATCAGCAGCAATCATTGTTGCTGTCTGACAAGTTCCACTAAGCCCGCTTGACATTGGAATAAATACTACTTCATCATATTCTTTTAATAATTCGTCAAACCTATCAGTAATCTCACCAATAGAAGGCTGCGATGTAGATATGTCAGCATCTTCTGACAACATCTTATAAAATTCTTCCTGAGACAGGTTGATTCCTTCATAGTATGTATCACCATTGATAAAAAAAGGCATTGGAAGCACACTTATTCCAAGCTCTAATCCCTCTTCCTGTGTAATACCACTATTACTGTCTGTCATTATTGCTACTTTACCCATACTTACCTCCATGACGAAGCTCTATTTTTTGTTTTTTGACAATAGAAACATTGTACATTATAATTGCATTTCGCACAATAGTTTTTTTAAGGAAATTCAGTTTTTATGCGGGTTTGCTAAGACGTATGACGTAGTTTTCAATAACACCTGTGTTAGTTATTAATGTTATTTTGTATAGTATTTATTCAATATATCTGATATAATAATTCTAATATATCAATAATTGTGAATTAATTTATATTAACCATATAATATGCGGAGGAAGTATGAATATTGAAGCTTACAATCATCTTAATTCTAATGTACTTAAAGAACTGGATGACTTTACAGAATTATGTTTTACAGAAGATGAAGATTATGATTTATATTATGAAGAAGAATCTATAAGTGGTCTTGACTGCTACTTTATTGCACGAGATGACAACCATAGAATAATTGGCTTTCTAAGTGCACTTATCACACCTGACAATGATCCAAATCATCTTAACATTATTCATGGCAGTGATTCCGATATTCTGCAGGCGGAGCTAACAGGAAGCGTAGCCATAGCCAATAGAGGGCAAAAAACATTTACCAGTTTGGTAGAATGTGCTCTTAATCATCTTAACAATAACGGTATAACCAATATCTATGGTGCAATTCCTGAATTTAGCATGTGGCTCAAACAAACCTCTCTTGTTGGTCCTCTATCACACAATGAATTTTTGCTGATCAATACTGATTCAGATAACACAGACTACGAATTAACAGCAGGCTGCGATATTATAAGTGATACATCTGCTGATGGGATTATATATTATTTAATTAAGGAAGGTAATGAAATCGGAAGTCTCCTGCTCACAGATTGTGGGAGTTACTCGATGATTTCAGCATTTATAATCAAAAAGCCATACCGCCGTATGGGGTATGGCTCAATACTTTTGAATTATTGTCTTGGCATTCACTATAATTCTGGTGATATGCCTGTGATTCTGAATGTTCCATCAACAAACACTGCTGCGATGAACCTTTACATTCACAATGGTTTTTCTGTATACAAAAGAAGTGATTATTATTTTGCTGCGATTACATCGCGCATGTCATAGAATCCAGCTGGCTTTCCAGCGAGGAATTTGGCAGCTTCAATTGCACCTTTTGCAAATATTGCTTTTGAATATGCTGTATGCTTGAATTCTATCACTTCATCCTCACCCGCGAAGATGATTTCGTGTTCACCAACGATTGTACCACCACGAACGGCTGAGATTCCGATTTCTTTTGGATCTCTCTTCGCACGTTCCTGACTTCTATCATATTTGTAGTAATAATCCTCTGATAATGCTTCTTTGATTGAATCAGCAAGTGCAAGCGCTGTTCCGCTTGGTGCATCTAATTTCTGATTATGGTGCTTTTCTACTATTTCAATGTCAAAACCAGCTGGGCTTAATATTCTTGTTGCATCCTGAAGAAGTTTGAAGAATGTATTAATGCCAAGTGACATATTGGCTGATTTTAAAATTCCTACTTTCTTACTTGTCTCATTGATTTTAGCTAACTGTTCTTCTGAAAGACCTGTTGTACAGATTACTGCTGGAACCTGCTCTGCTACACAATAATCAAGTAGTCCGTCTATAGCTTTGGCTGATGCAAAATCAATTATTACATCTGCTTTTACAACGCATGAATCAATTGATGAGAATACTGGATATGAGTTATGTCCATCATCATATGGATCAATACCTGCAACTATTGAAGCATTATCATCATCTTTTAATAAATTGGTTATTACCTGGCCCATTTTGCCATTACAACCATGCATAATTATTCTAATCATATGTCTTTACCTAACCTTTGTATGAATTATTTTACTTTGATTCCATAATTGATCATTGCATTCTTTAACTTTAATAAATTAGCGTCTTCCATTGGGCTAAGTGGCATTCTAAGTGGTCCTGCTTCCATTCCCATAAGATTGAGTGCATGTTTTACTGGTATTGGATTTACTTCACAGAATAATGCATCTACAAGTTCAAGTGCTTCTAATTGAAGTCTACAGCTCTCTTTAACATTTCCCTTAAAGAACTCTTCTGTGATATTATGAGTATTCTCTGGTGCAATATTAGAAAGTACTGAGATAACGCCTTTACCACCTAATGAAAGAATTGGTACAATCTGGTCATCATTGCCTGAATACATATCGATTTCACCATTAGTAAGTGCCATGATTTTAGCTGCCTGAGATATATTACCTGTTGCTTCTTTAATTGCAACAATATTGTCATTCTCTTTGAATAATGTAGCAATTGTCTCTGGCTGCAGACAACAACCTGTACGGCTAGGAACATTGTACATAATAATTGGAAGGTCTACCGCTTTAGCAATTGCTGTATAATGTGCAATAAGGCCTTTTTGAGTTGCTTTATTGTAATATGGAGTAACAATAAGAAGTGCGTCTACTCCTACTTTTTTTGCCTCTGTCGAAAGATAGATAGCTGTTTCTGTGCAGTTAGAACCAGTTCCAGCGATTACTGGCACTCTTTTATTAACATATTCCGCTGTGAATCTAATACATTCAATATGCTCTTCATGAGTTAATGTAGATGACTCTCCTGTTGTTCCGCAGATAACTATCGCATCTGTTTTATTATTAATCTGATAATCCAAAAGCTCTGCTAATTTTTCATAATTAACCTCTCCATTAGATTTCATTGGTGTAACTATAGCTACACCGGCACCTTTGAAAATTGACATGTGCATATCCTCCTAAATAATGTTATGTAATGCAGGCAGTTTCTTCATAAGGGTAACTATATGCCGTAAAAAAAGAGTTAACCATGACTGGCTAACTCTTAAAGAACGAATCATTCATATCCTTTAAGTAGCCCTCCATCTTACGATGACAGTCATATAACTTTTAATTATATGCCCAGCACTATTGGTTCCAGTTACCATAGCACTTCGGCGCCGTTCCCTTTCAAAGACCTTCACATGTGTCTGGCACATCCAATCCTATACTAATTAACAACGCGACCTCTACTCTTACATTTGAAACTAATATAACACTACATTATACTAATGTCAACTTATTATCTGATGATGTTTGTGTCAAGTAATCGTTGGCAATTATTTTTTTGTTTTTCAAAATGATAT
>CAZPHI010000023.1:0-33521 GCA_964586425.1 uncultured Lachnospiraceae bacterium
GCTGCTCTTATTTATTGCTCTGACTGTGATACTTCACTTAAGAATTATAGCATATTAGCGTTCTCATTTTAATAAAATATATAATAAATATTTCGTATGGAGGCTGTTATGAATTCACAGACGCGAATAATTGTAATCAGACTTAAAGAGACTATTATAACTGCCGTAATTGTGCTGGCAATAATAATTCTATTACTTATGTTAATTCTATCATTCACCAATGGAGGCAAAGATTCTGCAGTCGCAGCTAATACATCCAATACCTCTTCCAGCTATATTCCTGGCGTATATACTTCCTCAATCACACTAGGCGGCAATCCTATTGAGGTTCAGGTAAGTCTTGACGAAAATCATATCAATGATATACAGCTTCACTATTCCTTAACGCAATTAATAACGCAATCAACAAAGCAAAATAAAATAAGCTCAGGGCTGTGTAATATACACAGCTCTAAGCTTCAAACATCTATAATCTATGAATACTTTTTGAGAATCTCATTCTGGAATACCTTAACATCAACCGGTCTTCCAAAATAGAAGCCCTGTATCATATCTGCACCAAGGTCTCTAATCAATTCATACTGTTCTGTCTTCTCCACACCTTCAACACATATCTTAACACCAATTGTCTTAGACAAATCAACAATCAGCTTGATAAATGCTTGTGCATAATCATCTTCAATGACATCATCAATGAATGTTTTATCAACCTTTATGTAATCAAGTGGCAGCTGCTTTATATAGTTAAGTGATGAATATCCTGTGCCAAAATCATCCAGTGCAATCTTAAGTCCAATCTTCTTTAGGCCTTTGATTATATTCATAACTCTCTCCATATCATTAATTGCAAAACTCTCTGTGATTTCAAGAACAATATTATTAGGATTAACTCCTGTATTCTCAATTACTTTGGTTATGTTTGCAACAACATTCTTCTGCAAGAGCTGAACAACTGAAAGGTTGACATTAACTCTCAAATCAGGATATCCGTTATCATTCCAGCGCTTGCATTGTATACAAGCCTGTTCTAATACAAAATCACCAATGAATGTAATAAGCCCAAGATATTCAGCTAATGGTATGAACTCACCTGGTCCCATGAATCCGAATGCTCTGCTGTTCCATCTTACGAGTGCCTCACAAGACACACACTTTTGAGTCTTAGCATCTAGAATCGGCTGGTAGAATACAATGAATTCGTTGCATTTGTCAGCAATAGCCTGACGCATATTATTCTCAATATCTAACTGTCTTGCTGAATTATTATCGCTCTCATCACTATAATATGCATATCCATTCTTGCCCGCTTTTTTTGCTTCGTACATAGCTATATCTGCTTTTTTGACGAGTTCATTGCCATCAGTTCCTTTATCTGGAAAGACCGCTATACCCATACTCATTGTACAAAAATATTCAGTTTCCATCAGATACCATGGTTTATTGAACATTGCGATAATACGCTTAATTATATTATCCAAATCAGGATACATCTCAGGTGTTATAAGAATCAGGAATTCATCTCCACCCATTCTGTAGCAATTGCCTCTCATTCCCGGCATTGCCTGCATTCCTGCAGCAATCTGCTGTAAGAGAATATCACCATACTGATGGCCAAGTCCATCGTTAATATGCTTAAAATCATCTAAATCAATGAAGAATACTGCACCCTTTTTGTTGGTTTCAACAGTTTTCCTAATACATCTTCTTAGATCACTCTCACACTTCATTCTGTTATAAAGACCTGTGAGGAAATCATTGTGAGCCTGATACTCTATTCTCTGTTGATTTTTCTTTCTTTGTGTTATATCAGTTGCTGTACATATGAATACCTTATTACCATCAATCCACTTAATCTCAGCATACTTTATCTCAAACCATAAGCCTGATTCAGCATCATAATGTTCCTCAGCCATATTGTAAGGGTCTGGTTTTCTTTTAAATCTTTCATTAATACTTTCTTTGATAGTTCTTCTGATTTCTTCAGTATCCTTAGCCATCTTGTTCTCAAAAAGCACCGAACCATCTTCTTTGGAACAGACAATTATTCCACTACCAATATTATTAAGAATCTGCGTAAGAACTTCATATGATGACAACAAAGAACTATTAATAACTTTTGCTCGAATAATACTTTGCAATATCTTTGCAGTACTTCTGGCAATCTCTATTGTTTCATCATTGACAGCATCATAACCTTCTGTATCAATAATCCAAAGATGCATAGCAAGTACACCACGAACTCTAATAGGTTCAACTACGCACGACATTACATTATGCAGATTGATGAATTTTAATTCGCTATTAGCTGCGCTTTCTCTGGTTATCATTCTTTCATAATCACAACACATCGTAAGATGTCTCATATTAACTTCGTCTAAAGTAATCTCTGTACATCCTTCCTTAGTATAAGCTACTATAGAACTTGAAGTTGTATTATCCGGACTTATCTGTGTTATTAAAGCATTAGTTGTAGAAAGATAGGTCTCTGCAACCTGTAATATCTTTTCTGCAACCTCTGTGAACGTTCCCGCTTCTTCCAGCAAAGCTATTAATTCTGTTATAACATTATCTCTTGTTATATCTTCCACCGTGCTGAACCTCCTAAAGTAACTTTTTATGGGTTTATTATACACTATATTTTACATTTTTCATAGTATTTTTATATCTTAATCTTGTTTATAGAATTTTAATTGTACAATAATCTATCATGTGATAGAATATTATAAGCTTTATTGTGTTTTTATAATAATATTTGAGCTTGGAGGAATATATGAAAGTTATACGATATCAGACAAAACTTAAGGCAAGTGGCGATGAATATAGAAAAATTGTTTTTTGGAACAGATTCTTACGTAATATGACAGAATCATTCTTTACTGTTCTACCAGCAATATTAAGTATTGCAGGTATCATTGCAGGATATTACGGTGGAATTTTAATTATTGTTTATGCAATAGCATTCATATATCCTATTTTTATACTGTCACAATTCAAGAGTACTGTAAACTACCATCTAAAGCATCGTGATCCTTCTGAAGATGCACCATGTGAAGTAACATTTATGACTAATGGTGTTATGTTTGATATTCCTGAATTCGACAGAAAAGAAATCTATGAATGGGATGGACTTACTACTATATATGATAAGTTTGGATATTATATGATGTTCGAGAAAGGAACAATGACATTCATGCTAAGGAAAGCTGATATTCCAGATGAATTGAAGAATGATGTAGTTGCCTTTATCAAAGAGAATGTTAACCAAAACAAATGTGTAATTAGATTCTAAAAGAAAGATGCTGTCACACATATATAACATAGCGTGGCAGCATCTTTTCTATTCTTCAGTCGGACTGTCATCCTGTTGTGGCTGAGCCTCTCTGTCTTTTTTAATATTATCTCTAAGATTCCTTGCTTTTTCCTTAAGATTAGCGTTAGGACCCTTAGCCTCTATAACTTTAAAACAATACTTTTCAGCATTATCATAGTCTTTGTTTCTTCTTGCTAACTCACCCATAAGATAATTAATTGTATTATCATCCATTCCACATATAGGGGATGGTTCTTTAGGTAAAGCCTTTGAAAAGCCTTCATATGCATAGCTTATGAATTTTTCTTCTGTCTCAATATGCTTTTCAACCAGATACTTTATCTTATCATTCATTCTACCAGCATATTCTTTTTCTATTCGTTCTCTTGAGCCTCTATAAAGCCAGGCTATCTTCAGACATATGTATGCTCTTTCGCTTAATCTACTATGCTTTATTACGCTTGATAATAAAGCCAGCTTATATCTGACAATTGCATTCTGATATGTATATGGACCAATAGCATTAGTCATACCTTTGAAGGTTTTACTTACATGTTCACGGATATCGCGTTCTTGTTTTACTGATAGTCCTGCAAAGTTTTTGCTGAGTGCAGCATATCCGCAATGCAGGCATACAATTACGTCGTATTTTACAGTATCAACACCTTGATATATAGGTCTCAAGTCGCTTTCAGTTCCAACGAATCTTGCTTTGCCTATTTTAACCTGCTTTGATTTGAACATCTTGGTACAGACTGGGCATGTATAGTTCTTGTCGAATATAAAATCATTCTCATCTATTACAGGCTCTTTTTTTTCTTCTTTTTTCTCTGACTTCTTATCATCATCTGCGAATATATTGTTGATTTTTTCCTCTTTTATACCATACTCCTCTAACTCTGCAAACAGATTAAATCTATCACTCATTGCCAAAGGCCTCCATTCCTGTAATTAACTGAATATGTTCCACACCATGTAAGATGCGGAACATATTGAAAAATTATATCAACTTATTCTAACTTAATTTGAATGAACTCTTAAGAGATACGATTCTATTGAATACCATATGTTCCTTCGTAGAATCCTTAACATCCACACAAAAATATCCATTACGTACGAACTGGAACTTCTCGCCATTCACTGCTTCAAGTACACTAGGCTCTACATAACATCTATCAAGAACTGTTCTTGAGTTAGGGTTAATATTCATTGAACCATCTTCGTTATATACACCCTTTTCTTCATCTATAAGATTCTCATAAAGTCTAGCCTCTACCTCAACTGCTGTCGAAGCATTAACCCAATGAATTGTACCTTTTACCTTACGCTCTGTAAAGTTATTACCATTCCTTGTTGCTGGGTCATAAGTACAATGAAGTTCAACTACCTTACCTGTCTCATCCTTAACGAAGCTTTCACACTTGATAAAGTAGGCATTCATAAATCTTACTTCATTACCTGGGAACATTCTAAAATACTTCTTAGGTGGTTCTTCCATGAAATCTTCCCTATCAATATATAATTCTCTTGAGAAAGGAACTTTTCTGCTGCCTAGAGTTTCATTCTCCTGATTATTCATCACATCAAAATACTCAACCTGTCCTTCTGGATAGTTATCAATAATAACTTTGATAGGATCAAGTACTGCCATAATTCTCTTAGCTTTTAGCTTAAGATCTTCTCTGATGCAGTATTCAAGCATTGGATATTCTACTGCACCCTGACTCTTAGTTACACCAACAAGGTCAACAAACATCTTAATTGATTCAGGTGTAAATCCTCTTCTTCTAAGTGCACTTAATGATACAAGACGTGGATCATCCCAACCATCAACAACACCATCTTCTACAAGCTTCTTAATATATCTCTTACCTGTAACAACATTCTTTAAGTAAAGCTTTGCAAATTCAATCTGTTTAGGTGGATTCTCATATTCTAGCTCACGTACAACCCAGTCATATAATGGTCTATGATCTTCGAATTCCAATGTACAGATAGAATGTGATATTCCTTCTATAGCATCCTCTATTGGATGTGCAAAATCATACATTGGATATATGCACCATGTATCACCTGTTCTATGATGTGATATGTGTGCAACTCTATAGATAATTGGATCTCTCATATTAATATTAGGAGATGCCATATCAATCTTTGCTCTAAGAACCTTCTCACCATCAGCAAACTTGCCGTTCTTCATATCCTCAAAAAGTGCAAGATTCTCTTCTACTGAACGATTTCTGTATGGGCTCTCTTTACCTGGTTCTGTAAGTGTACCACGATATTCTCTAATCTCATCTGCAGTAAGGTCACACACATATGCCTTACCCTTCTTGATAAGCTTAATAGCGGCTTCATACATCTTAGGAAAATAGTCTGATGCAAATAACACATCGCCTTCCCACTTAGCTCCAAGCCATTCCACATCTGCCTTAATTGAATCTACAAATTCCTCTTTTTCCTTCGTTGGATTAGTATCATCAAAACGCATATTGAACTTTCCACCATATTCTTTAGAAAGTCCATAATTCAAAAGAATTGATTTGGCATGTCCTATATGAAGGTATCCATTAGGTTCAGGTGGGAATCTTGTTTTAACCACTTTGCAATGGCCTTCCTCTATATCTTTTTCAATAATCTGTTCAATAAAATTCTTTGAAACAGCTTCGTTGTTATCCATATTCAATAAATCCTCCTGTTGTCGTATCTAAAAAACTACAATATATAAATTATACATTAAAAGAATTGCATTTACAACATATAATTAATGTACTCTTCCTTCATCAGCCTGCTCTTGATTTCAAGCACAATCTCTCGAATAGATTTGTTGTCTTCATCTATCGTCACATCTGCATACTGCTTATATAGATTAATTCGATCTTCGTATATCTCTTCTACGCTGTTTTTACCATTAGATATAACGCCTCTCTCCGCCAAATCGCCAAGTCTTTCATCAAGCTCTCTTTCTGATACATTCAGATACAAAAGCATTCCAATCTCCTTAAGATGCTTCATTGCCTGAGGTCCATACACTACACTGCCTCCAGTCGCAATAATCGTCCTGTCAACATCAATTGACTTATTAACCTCTTCTTCTATCTTGATAAATTCCTTTTCACCACGTTCATCTATTATCTCTGACAAAGTCTTATTATACTTTTCCTGAATAAGAATATCTGAATCAATAAAATGATATCCTAAAGCCTTTGCCAACACGACTCCAATTGTACTTTTACCTGAGCCTGGCATACCAATCAAAACAATATTATTCATAACATCTACTCCATTCTACTAGTCTGCTCCCATTTTACAAAAATATAATTCATTCGGCAATGCTTTTCTTGCAAATAATGACATTTTATTTTTGTATAAATGTTTTATCTTCTTGCAATACTTTTAATGTATACAAAGCATTTTACAAAAGGAGGTGCATTCAGATGGATAATTTATCCGCAACAGGGATTTCATTAGATGATGAAATATTCGGCTATGTTCCACCATCTATGATTGGAACCGTCAATCTCAATGATGATATTAATCATATACCAAAAGAACAGCTTGAACGTAATGCCTATTACAAAGAGCATCCTGAAGAACATGGTCAACGTCATGACCCAGCCATTGGCTAACTAAGCCGCAAAAAATGCATGGCCTCTGGTATACACTAAGCCATGCATTTTCCATAATAATTATTATCTATCTACTATGTTGTAATATATGTGTTATATCTTGATTTTCTAAGGCGTTCCTCCATCTTAATTGCATTGGCCAGGAACTGATATGCCCCAACCTGAACCTTGTATATTCCGTTATCCAATATGATAAATGCTGGATAGCCCTCTATGAGGAGACTATTAAGCAGTCTGTCGGCAGATTCACGATTTCTATATGCCCCAACCTGAACTCTATACAATCTTTCTATATTATTCATTCCATTATTTGTTTGATTATTTATTCCATTATTGATTGATGTATTTTCGTCTATATCGCTATACACGCGGCTATTATTCATATTTGTATTTTGGTTTGTGTTCTGATTACGATTTGAGTTCTGACTATTGTTTGGATTATTATTAAGATTATTATTGGGGTTATTATTTGGATTTCGATTTGAATTTCTTATATCTGGATAACTGCTGCCTGAATAATTATTATCATAAAGTGTATCTAATATTCCATCAGCAATTCCCTTTGCTATTGCATTAAAGTTATTGTCAAACAAGCGGTTATCCTCTTCATTGTTGATAAATCCTACCTCTACTAAGGCTGCTGGCATCCTTGTTCTTCTTAGTACTACAAGATTAGGTCTTTCATCAACTCCTAGATTCTTATAACCTGTTTTTTCCAATTCGGAATTAATATTCCTTGCAAGCCTTGCTTTGATTCCATCATCATTGAACACAAGTGTCTCTATGCCAGAATACTGATTTTCCCTCTCTGAAGAGTTTCTATGAATTGATATAAAAAGGTCTGCGTTCTCATTATTAGCATCTGTTGCTTTCTTGAACGGTGTCTCGTATTCATCATTTTCTCTTACATAGAATACATCAACTCCATTATTCTCTAAGATTCTTCCAACTGCCATAGCAAGCCTTAATACATCATCTTTCTCCTGCCGTCCATTATATACTGCGCCGGGATCACTTCCACCGTGTCCGGCATCAATTGCAACTTTGTATTGTGCCATATATACCTCATTCCATAATTTGTAATTCTTATAGCATTGTATGCTGTCAAGGTATTATTGATGAATAATAATTATAAGAAAAATTAGTATCATTTAGCAAAATTAACAATATATTATATCAATGATATATTGGACTCTAATCGTTCATGGAGGTTATATGGATACTTATTATAAAAAGACGCAGTCTTTTGGGCAACGCAGCTATGGTAACGTTGCCATTAGTCAGCTAACAGATAGTGGACAGCTGCAGATTAGTATAACAGATCGGTCCACAGGACAGCCAATTGATAATGCTGTTATAACACTTTCTTATACAGGAGATCCGCAAAACACTATTGAAGAACTTACAACTGATACAGATGGTCAAACTGAGATTGTAACCCTGCCAACACCACCAATTGAATACAGTATGGAGCCTGGTGTAAACCAACCATATGCTGAATACAATATTGTCTGCAATGTTGAGGGTTATGAACCTTTTAGTATTAGTGGAACTGATGTATTTGCCACCGAATTAGCCTTGCAAAGCATAGAATTAACGCCCGTTGCTAATAACGCCACCGAAAGTAATATCGTTATCCCTGCTAATACTCTCTTTGGCAATTATCCACCTAAGATAGCAGAAAGTGAAATCAAGCCAATCAATCAACCCGGAGAAATAGTACTTAGCCGTGTTGTTATTCCGGAAATCGTAGTAGTTCATGATGCAGTACCAACCGATTCTTCGGCTGCCAATTATTATGTTCGCTATCGCGATTATATCAAGAATGTTGCAAGCAGTGAAATCTATTCAACCTGGCCTGAGGAAACTATTAAAGCTAATATTCTCGCTATTATGTCATTCACTCTTAACAGGGTATACACAGAATGGTACCGCAATCAGAATTATGACTTTACCATCACTTCTTCAACAGCATTTGACCACAAATGGATTAATGGACGTAATATCTTTGAGAATATATCCGTAATTGTCGATGAGATATTCGCTAATTACTGTTCACGTCCGAATGTCAAACAGCCAATACTTACTCAGTACTGTGATGGCAGAAGGGTTAGCTGCCCTAACTGGCTCAGTCAATGGGGCAGCAAAGACCTGGGTGACAGCAATTACACAGCATCACAGATACTTAGATATTATTACGGTGACTCAATATATATCAATAGTGCTGAAGAAATCTCCGGTATCCCATCCTCTTGGCCAGGTGCTAATCTCGATATTGGAAGCACAGGGCAAAAGATAATGCAGCTTCAGGAGCAGCTTAATCTTATTGGCGAATTCTATAATTCAATTCCTGTACTTGATCCAGACGGTCAATATGGTGAGCGGACTGCTGAAGCAGTAAGGGCTTTCCAGAAGATATTCAAATTGCCTCAGACTGGCGTTGTTGACTACCCAACATGGTATAAGATATCTGATAGATATGTTAGATTATCAAGAATTGCTGAATTACAGTAAGATACATTAAGGCAGGGAAACAAATCCCTGCCTCCTTATTGTGGTATTGTCATTTTTTCTAATTCTACCACTTTATCACAACTACTGTATAACTACTTACAATCTAATATCTGTAATATACTGATTGTTTTGATCAAATATCCTTACAGTGTAAAAGCATATTTCTGAAAAATATACAATATAATGGCGAAAATACACCTTGAAATCTTCCATATCTAGTGATAATATACGTTAGTATGAAAATTTGTACGTAATGGCAAATTTTTTAAATATCACAATACATTATGTCTTCTATTGTGTAAGAGAAGATTGAATAATGTAAGAATGGAGAAAGATGAAAAAAATATCAATATTCCTGTGGAGTATTGTACTTGCTATATCGGCATGCCCTATGATTACAATGGCGGCTGAAGCATCTGCAGATACTTCCACAAACACAATTCCTGCAGCATTCTGTATTCCATTTGCAGGTCTTTTATTATGTATTGCAGTTATGCCACTTATTAAGCCTGAATGGTGGGAATCACACCAGGCATGGGCTGTAATTGGATGGTCAATCCTGTTCATTGTTCCATTTGCTATTTACGCAGGAGTTCCAGAAACTGCTGAAACAGTGCTAGAATGCATAATTGGAGATTATTTAACATTTATCGTATTACTTTTCGGGCTATTCTGTGTTGCCGGTAATATTACTCTTGATGGTAATTTGGCGGGTTCACCATGGGTTAACGTAATTCTACTTGCCATCGGTACACTTCTTTCAAGTACCATTGGTACAACTGGTGCTAGTATGCTTATGGTTCGTCCAGTAATTAAGATGAATTCATGGAGAAAAAGGAAAAGTCAGATTATGATATTCTTCATATTCCTGATTTCTAATATAGGTGGTTGCCTCACACCAATAGGTGACCCACCATTACTTATGGGATTTATGAGAGGTGTTCCTTTCTTCTGGAGCCTCAATCTCTTCCATATATTAGCATTTAATATGTTTGTATTACTTGTAATCTTCTACTTTATTGATAGAAGAAATTATCGTAAGGATATTGCTGAAGGTGCTCATCCAGATATCAGCAAACCTGGTGTACGTATGAAACTAAAAGGTCTTCACAATATTATCTTTTTAGTTATGATTGTTGTTGCTGTTATTTTAAGTGGTACACTTCCAGGAATGCCAATGTTCCAGGATGCTGCCGGTAATGTAATAGGAATCCCTATATTTGGTGATGTCAGATTAACACTTCCAGCAATAATAGAAATAGTAATTATATTGCTTGCTACTTTTCTTTCATTCAAGACAACAGACAGTAAGATACGTACAGAGAACCATTTTACTTGGGGTGCTATCAAGGAAGTTGCCGTATTATTCATAGGCATCTTCATCACAATGCAGCCTGCATTAATGCTTCTTAAAGCACTTGGTCCTCAATTAGGTATTACTCAGCCTTTCCAGATGTTCTGGACAACCGGTATGCTTTCAAGTTTTCTTGACAATACACCAACATATCTGGTATTCCTTACAACAGCCGGAACACTCAGTTATACACAAGGAATTCTTACTACTGTTGGTATGATTTCAACTAATGTATTAATCGCCATCTCTTGTGGCGCAGTATTCATGGGTGCTAACACATATATTGGTAATGCACCAAACTTTATGGTTAAATCAATCTCTGACGAGAATGGTGTGCGTATGCCTTCATTCTTCGGATATATGGGTTGGTCATTCGGAATCCTTGTACCAGTATTCATCCTGGATACATTAGTATTCTTCTTATAGAAAGGGAGGACAATCATTATGGAAAAAACAAAACAAAATTGTTCCGAACTCGCTGCACGTATCTATGATTTGGATGCTGAAGTATACAGTTGCGTTGGTTCTTCATTAGGTCGTACATTCACAGGTAATCGTGATTCATGTATAGAAGATATTACAAGGATGCTGATTAATAATCCTCGTATGTATGAGTGTAGAAGCCAGTTAGCCCTTATAGGTAACATGGCAAGAACAATTAAGAATAAAGATGATAGACATAGAACAATGACTGAATACAATGAGATTCTTAATCTCATTGCTGAGATACCTGAAAGTTTCGGTAGTGTTGATATTCTCAATGAGAATATGGCTGCTCTTAACACCTCTAATCTCCGTCAGAAATTCGCAAAAGATGATCATCTAATAATATGTATAGGACGTACTCATGGTAGTGCTGGTTCAGATATAGGATTTGCTCTTGCAGATAAGTTAAAGATTAATTACTATGATGCAGAAATCTTCCAGAAGGTTCTTACACGAATGGAACTTGAACAGGATGTCGAAGATAGTAATGATTATGTTAAGCATGCACAGGAGATGCGCACTAACAGCAAACCTAGTCATGTACGCAAATTCTTTAAAAACTTCAGTAAATACCACGGTTTACCTGTACAAGATGCTATTTTCTTCAATCAAAGTGATTTGATTTGTGATATGGCTAAAAAGGAAGATTTTATAGTAATGGGTAGATGTGCAGACGTAATTCTTACTAACAAACGTATACCTCACATAAGCATCTTTATTACAGCTTCTTTTGAACAACGTGTACGTCGTATGATGAATCTTGATCATGTAGATTACAAACATGCAGTTCGTATGCTTAAGAAACTAGATCATCAGCATGAACATTACTATAACTTCTATACAGGACGTAAGTGGGGCAATGCTGTTAACTATGACTTATGCATCAATAGTGCCAGCTATGGAATAGATGAATCAGTAGAATTAATTGAACGTATGATTAACCAGTATCCTAATAGATAATAACTATTATCCAATCTACAACATTAACACATAAAACAAAAAGAAGACCGTCAACACTAAACAAGTGCTGACGGTCTCCTTTTTGTTGAAACTAATTAGTATAAGCCAGATAAGCTTGATGAACTTGAGCTGCTTGATGAGCTACCCATTCCAGATGTAATCTGTTTGTAAAGGTTATCTGATACGATATCTTTTAATACTGTGATATTCTTTATTATCTCTGCCTGAATAGTAGTTTCCTGCTTTGTAGTCATATTATACAAGCTTACTGCATTAGAGAATGATGCGCTGCTATTCTTTAATGATGTAAAGTCTCTTACTTCCATTGAGCCTGATGCTTTAATATTCAAAGGAGCATTCTTGGCTGTGCTTATAATCTCCATATTGTCAATTGATAACTTCTTACCATCGCTAGATGTAGTCATATCAGTCTTGAATGCAAGATACTGACCTGTTTCCTTGCCATCATTAATTTCAGCAACTGTAATCTCGAATTTATTTTTTCCTTCAGTTTCGTTATTAATGTAGGCTCTAATATTAGCATCATCTATTGTAGCATATATTGCAATATAATCTGTAAGTTTCTTCTCTCCTGTAAATTCAATTGAAGCCTTACCCTTAAGTGTAGATGAAAGCTGTGCTAAGTCAAGTTCAAGCTTAACAAGCTCCTGATTCTTACTGAAGTAGATATTGAATTTGATTGATGGAATTCCAAGACTTGCTGAATCTATCTCTGCAAGCATCTTATCTTTTGAATATCCATACATTGTTACAAATGTAAGATACTGTGATAATGTTGAATCTGCAAATGCTTCTTCAACTATCTTCTTAGCTGCTGTCTTAACAGCTGCTTCAGTAATTGTCATATCATATACCTGAACATCAATATCTCTGTTTGATGCCTTGTAAGTATCTGAACCAATCTTTTCGTATTCACAATTCTCGATGAATGAATCAATTCCTTTAACAACAACCTTAACACCTGCTGTAATGGCGCTTGAATAAGTATTTACCATTGCCTGAACCTGTGATGCATCAACTGAACCCATCATCCCAAGTACTGTATCAAAATCCATTCCAGTTTCTTTCTCAAGCTGAGCAGTTGTAATTGTAATTGACTCACTGAATAATTTAGGAATTTTGAATTTAATATTGTTGCTATCTGCATAGAATTGTACTTCAATAATATTGCTTCCTGCAGAACTACCAAGTCCAATTGTACCAGACATCTGTGTATTTTTAGAATCAATCTGTAAATCGAAGTTTAATGTAGTTGCTTTGATATCTGATAGATAATTAGTAGTTCCAACTACGGCCTGATCTAACTTCAATGAGAATGATAAATCCTGTGATGTACTAACATTACTTAATGTATTATTAGTTAATAAACCGTTAACTGTTGACTCAAGATTAGATGTTGTCTTCTTAAGTGATGCTACAGCATATGATTTTGGATTAATAAAACCAATAACATATGGATAAGCAAAATATGCACCCACTCCAAGGAGAATACAGATTGCTGCTACTATTGCTGCTATCTTAGGCCATTTTTTCTTTTTCTTAGGTACTGGCTGATCCATACCATAGAATGCTGGATTATTAGCTATTGGACTTTGATTAGCATTGTTAAAGTTACCATTGTTAAAATTAGCGTTGTTAAAATTGCCATTAGCTGCCATTGGATCAATTGGAGACATTGGGTCCTGCGCTGGTGCTTGCTGTGTTGGTGCCTGCTGTCCCTGTGGCTGCTGGTTAAACTGATTAAATGAAGCAAACTGATTTGCGGCTGGTTCCTGATTCGAAGCTGTATTGTTAACTGCTTCCTCAGATAAAACTGTTGTTGCCCCTGCATCATCAGCTTCCTCAGATAATATTGTTGTTGCTCCTGCATCATCAGCTTCTTCTGATGATAAAACTGTTGTTGCATCTGAATCTGCCATATTGCCTGACAAGATAGATGCAGAATTAAGATCTGAATATCCTGATGCTGTATTAGCTGAATTATCTACAACTGGTTCAACAGGAGTACTCATTACTGGTTCTGCAGTAACTTCAGGTGTTACCTGAGCCTGCTGTTTAGGTGCTTCTACTTTTGCTCCACAATTAGGGCAAAATGCTGAATCACCTACATTACTTCCACATTTTGTACAAAACATTTTTTCAACCCTTTCGTTATATCAATTATTTAGATCAACCTCTTACATATTCTATAAATTCATATTCAAGATTAAAGTAAGTTCTCTCATCACTGCGATTATTTACCTTCCATGATTCCTTATCAAGATCTATGAAATACTGGTCTGCTTGATATGTATAGTCAATCTTAGTTACATGCACTACATCACAACAATCAAAGAATGCCTTAAATACATGTTCTCCACCCATTATATATATATCTTTATCATTATATGCTTTCAGGGTTTCTTTTGCCTCTTCAATATTATTAACAATTAGTGCATCTGTTAAATTATAACTCTTATCAGCGCAAATTACAATATTTGTTCTATTTTTTATAATTTTTCCGCCAAAATAATTGTCAAGGAAGTCTCTATCCATTACTACTACTTTCCCCATTGTTTCCTGCATAAATAACTGCATATCTTCAGGAATACTTACTAAAGCCTTACCTTTATAGCCATATGCCCAATTCTTATCAACTGTAATTATTATATTCATCATTTCTCCTAGTCTGAGTACTGATTAAACTGCAACAGGAATATTCTTAACCTGTGGTCCATACTGATAATTCTCTAACGAGAAATCATCAACCGTAAATTCATAAAAGTCCTTAACATCAGGATTCATATGGAATATAGGTGCATCATATGTAGGTCTTGTAATCAATTCTTTAATAATTGGAATATGTCTATCATATATATGTGCATCCGCAATGACATGTACAAGTTCTCCTGCTTCTAAGCCACTAACCTGTGCAAGCATATGCACAAGAACAGCGTATTGGCATACATTCCAGTTATTTGCAGTAAGTATATCATTAGATCTTTGATTAAGAATTGCATTAAGCTTATTACCGGTTACATTGAATGTCATACTATATGCACATGGATACAGATTCATCTCATGCAAATCAGAATGAACATACATATTAGTCATTATTCTACGACTATACGGATTATTCTTAAGATCGTACAGAACTCTATCTACCTGATCCATCATTCCTTCTTTATATTGGTGTTTTACCCCCAGCTGATAACCATAGGCTTTACCTATTGAACCATCTTCATCAGCCCAGCTGTCCCATATATGACTGTTCAAATCATTGATGTTATTAGACTTCTTCTGCCATATCCAGAGTATCTCATCTATACAGCTTTTGAATGCTGTCCTTCTAAGGGTGAATGCTGGAAATTCCTTTGACAAATCATATCTGTTAACAACTCCAAATCTTTTGATCGTATAAGCATACGAACCGTCTTCCCACTTAGGTCTAACTTTCTCTCCCTCCGTACTAAAACCATTCTCAAGAATATCCTTACACATATTAATGAATAAATTATCTGCCTGACTCATAAAATCCTCCTTAATTATAATCCTATTTTTCCCATTATTTCATGTGGAATATATGCTTCCACTTCAATACCTTCTGCTGTATATTCTTCTTTTATCAACTGACCGTATTTTCTAATAAGCTGTATCTTTCCTGCTTCATCAAAGCCAAATGTTTTCTCGATATGAACCTTGCTCTCACGAAGCACATCTTCTAGAGAACTCATCAATTCATCAATTCCATCGCCTCGTTTGGCTGAGATATGAAGAATCTTATCAGCTTTAAAATCTCTAAGTATAGGTACTGTAGTTAGTTTATCACATTTATTAAAAAGTGTAATTACCGTTTTACCTTCAACACCCAACTTTTCAAGTGTATCATATACAATTGCCATCTGTAACTCAAAATCTTCATTAGAAGCATCAACTACATGAATAATTATATCTGCATACTTTGCTTCCTCAAGTGTACTTCTGAATGCATCAATAAGATTATGCGGAAGCTTACTGATGAACCCAACTGTATCTGTTAACATTATCTGCTCTTTACTTGGTAATTCAAGCATTCTTGTAGTAGGATCAAGTGTGGCAAACAGCTTATCCTCAGACAACACCTGCGCATCTGTTAATTTGTTAAGTAGTGTTGATTTGCCTGCGTTAGTATACCCCACTATAGCTGCAACAGTTGTGTGACTCTGGCTTCTCTGCTGTCTCGCAACTTCACGATGCTTTTTAACACTTTCAAGTTCTTTTGAAAGCTGAGATACTCGGTCTCTAATCAATCGTCTATCCGTCTCAATTTTCTTTTCACCAGGTCCCCTTGTTCCTATACCACCGCCAAGTCTGGATAATGACTTACCAAGCCCTGCCAGCCTTGACATTCTATACTTCAACTGTGCCATCTCAACCTGAATCTTACCTTCACTTGTTGATGCATGAGCTGCAAATATATCAAGTATTACAATTGTCCTGTCAATAACCTTAGTATCTAACTCATCTTCAAGATTATTAAGCTGAGCCGGAGACAGTTCATCATCACAGATTATGCCTGTTGCGTTAGTTTCCCATATTAACTCTTTTACCTCTTCAATTTTTCCTTTTCCTATATAAGTACCCGGATGAATTGATTCTCTATTCTGTATTATTGTTCCAACAACAGTGGCTCCAGCTGTTTTAGCAAGTTCACCAAGTTCTTCTAGTGATTCTTCAATATGATCATTATCATCCAGCTTCACGCCAACTAAAATCACCTTTTCTATTGTTTCTGACATGTCAAATCCTTCTGCCATTCGCGCCTCCTACTAATATTAATACTAATCCTGCCTTGGCTCCAGCTCCGCAAGATAGTTGACTATTTCCTTTTCCGTCCAGAGCTTCATAACATTTTCCATAATATTCTTAGCATCTTCTAAGCTCCACGATGCAATATTCTTTCTTGTTTCCAGTATATTCGATGCAGTCACGCTGAACTCATCCAGCCCAAATGCAAGCAGCAATGGAATCATATTCGGATTAGCTGCCGCTTCACCACACATTCCTACTGGTATTCCTTCATTATGTCCACATTGAATTATATGTCTTATCGAACGCAGCACTGCCGGATTAAAAGGAGAATACAGATATGCCACATTCTCATTACCTCTGTCTACCGCAACTGTATACTGAATCAAATCATTCGTACCTATCGAGAAAAAATCCACCTCTTTGGCTAGGACATCCGCCATCAAACTTGCGGCTGGCGTTTCAATCATTACTCCTAGCTTAATATTCTTATTATACTTGATTTCCTTTTTATCTAGTTCATTGCTAATATTGTGTATATGCCTCTTCACATCAACAACTTCAGAAAGTGATGTTACAAGTGGAATCATTATTCTTATATCCCCATATGCGCTTGCTCTCAAGATGGCTCTAAGCTGCCTGGTGAATACATCAACTCTGTCCAAACAGTATCTAATAGCCCGATATCCAAGGAATGGATTATTCTCTTTGGTTAAGCCCATATAAGGTATATCTTTATCTCCACCTACATCCAGTGTTCTTATTATAACTGGCTTGTTCTTGCAGATAATGGCAGCTTTTTTGTAAGCTTCAAACTGTTCTTCCTCGGTAGGCATTGTATACCCATTCATGAATAGGAATTCTGTTCTGAATAATCCAATCCCCTCCGCACCCGAATCAATCGCTTTCGCAGCCTCTTCTGGCATTCCAATATTGGCCACAAGTTCAACTTTTTTGCCATCCATGGATAGCGTATCGCGTGATATATATTTTCTCAATTCAAGCTGTTTCTCAATATAACACTTCTGCTTTCTATTATATATCTCCAAAGTCTTACCTAATGGGTTAACAAATACTTCGCCATATGAGCCATCCACAATAACTTGTTCCTTATTGTGAATCTCTGACATCGCATTCCTGACATTCAAAACAGCTGGAATCTCAAGTGCTCTAGCAAGAATTGCTGCATGCGATGTATCACCGCCACGCTCAGTTACAATACCAACCACATGATTTGTATCCATTACTGCAGTTATTGATGGTGTCAACTCCTTTGCAATAATTACAGTATCTTTCGGAAGTTCACTCAGATTCACATCTTCTATATTCATAAGAATTCTAAGAATCCTTGTTTTCATATCCTCTATATCCGCTGCTCTTTGAGCTAGAGTTTCATCTTCCATAGAGCTAAAAAGCTTTATTAATACATTGCAAGCCTCCTCTATAGCTGCTTCACAGCATATCTTCTCATCTTTTATGCAGTCAGTAATCCTGCTGTTAAGCTCCTGGTCATTAACAAGATATATCTGGTTTTGCAGAATCATCGATTCCTTCTTACCAAGCTTTCCATTAAGATTATTAATTAGCTCCGTTGTCCTCTGGATAAATGTTTTTTTCGCTTCTTCGTAACGACTTACCTCTTCTTCTACTAATTGGATATGCTCCTTTTTTACCTCTACAGAGGTATCATTAATTATCATAGCGTAACCAATTCCGATACCACCTGATGTACCAATGCCTCGTTTCATGCGCACCTCCATACTTGAGTGTTTCAACACATCTGACTGCTTCATAAGAAAAAACAAGCTGCCATATCGAAGGCAGCCTGTATATATTAATGCCTCAGCATTACTTAATATCTAATGTATTATTGGATATATCACATGATTCTTCTTTTTTCACACCTAATGACTTAGCAAAATTATAAGTAAAATCACAGATATATGATACAACTAACACAAGCGCTAAAATTCTTACAACATTAAAACTGATGCTTGTCGCTGCAAGCTCTACATAATTGTTAAAGAAGCCGAATATAAACAATGCCAAAAATCCCCATGCCAATGTACTTTGCAGGCAAAGAATTCCCTTATAATTGAATCTAAGATGATCATAATTCCACCACACTTCTCCGAATAGCTTAAGCATTATCTGTGCCGTTAGATATTCGAATGCGGTAGCACATATACATCCAAATACATATAATGCGATATAATTATGTTGTATTGGTGCGAATATATTGAATGCAATGAATGTTCCAAACCCATATATAACACAGAATGGCATCTTAGCAAAGCCTCTATTCTCCCAATAACCTAACTGCTTTCTAATTACAATACATTCCATTGCCCAGCCAAAGAAACTGTATATAAAGAACCATATAGCAAACTGATATATATTCATATTATGAAATTGAAAATTATTAATCACGATAATCCTCCACTCCCATTCAGAATCAATAAATCCTGAATTCAGTATCACCATTCTTAGTATCTTTATACATTTGAATATATATTCTCATATACATTACAAGCGCAAGTGTTAATACACATCCACAAACAATAAGAAGCATAACTTGTATTGCATTATTTAATTCAGGCATTACAATCAAAACAAGCATAACTGCGTATAATACAGCAGTGCAAACTTTGCCGTACCATTTTGCTCCATTAATTCTTTTGTTGCATTTTTTGTATACGTAAAGTGATGTAAAGAAGCATAAAGCTTCCTTTACAACCAGATAAATAACTAACACAAGCATATATTGTATCCTGAATGTTACACATACAATCATTGCAAGCTGCATTAATTTATCTGCAACCGGATCAATCATCTTGCCCAAATCTGTAATCATATTACATCTTCTAGCAATCTGTCCATCCAAAAAATCTGTAATTCCTGATATAAGTACTATACCGGCTGCAAGATAGTAATCTTTAGGTTCATTAGCACATAAAAATGTGTACATAAACACCGGTACAAGAATAATTCTAATATAGCACAAAATGTTAGGAATCTTATATAAATCACTAATTTTAAAATCCAAAATATTTCCTCCACACCTTTATACTATTGACAAAACATCTTACCCAAAACATGTACTCTACAAGTAATTATTACATTGCCTCAAGTGTAGTTCTGATTGCTTTAATGAAATCCTCACTGTTAAGTATCTGTGGATTTTCCATTGTTGTAATAATAGCAAGATCATTAGTCATCTTACCATCTTCAATAGTTTTAATACAGGCTTTCTCAAGTTTATCTGCAAATGTCTGTAATTCCTGATTGTTATCAAGCTCGCCACGTTTTCTTAACGCACCAGACCATGCATAGATTGTTGCAATAGGGTTAGTAGATGTCTTCTCTCCCTTAAGATGTCTATAATAATGTCTCTGAACAGTACCATGTGCTGCTTCATATTCATAATTACCTTCTGGTGATACAAGTACTGATGTCATCATTGATAATGAGCCAAATGCTGATGCAACCATATCACTCATTACATCACCATCATAATTCTTACAAGCCCAGATATAACCACCTTCTGAACGCATAACTCTTGCAACTGCATCATCAATCAATGTATAGAAGTAAGTAATGCATGCTTCTTCGAACTTCTTTGCATATTCATTATCGTAGATTTCCTGGAAAATATCTTTGAATGTATGGTCATATTTCTTTGAAATAGTATCCTTAGTTGCGAACCAAAGATCCTGTTTTGTATCAAGTGCAAAATTAAAGCAGCTTCTTGCAAAACTTTCAATTGACTTTGTAACATTATGCATACCCTGAATAATTCCAGGTCCCTTGAATTCATGAATAACTTCTCTTGTCTCTGAGCCATCCTCTGCAGTATATACAAGTTCTGTCTTTCCTGCTGCTGGAATCTTCATCTCAACACCCTTATATACATCACCATATGCATGTCTTGCAATTGTAATTGGTTTTACCCAGTTCTTAACATATGGCTCAATTCCTTTTACAATGATTGGAGCACGGAATACTGTACCATCAAGAATTGCTCTGATTGTGCCATTAGGGCTCTTATACATCTCTTTAAGGTCATATTCCTTCACACGAGCTGCATTAGGTGTAATAGTTGCGCACTTAACAGCTACGCCATACTTCTTTGTTGCATTAGCTGAATCAACTGTTACCTGGTCATTAGTTTCGTTACGGTTAACTAATCCCAAATCATAATATTCTGTATTAAGATCAATGAATGGAAGTAAAAGCTCATCTTTAATCATCTTCCATAAAATTCTTGTCATCTCATCTCCATCCATCTCAACAATAGGTGTAGTCATTTTAATTTTATTCATTCTATTACCCTGTGCGGCTTACGCACTTTCCTTTCCACTTAGTTATGTTTTTAACGAAAATTATAAGACATTTTTTATTTTTTGTAAATGCTGTTTATCACTGATAATTAATTCTGCATTAATTCTTCTGCAGTTTTATCAGATGCTACATCATCAAATTCAGCTATCATCTCTTCTGTTGGAGCCTTTGTCAAAAGACTGAATACAACTATACAGATAATACTGATTGTAAATCCAAGTACAAGCGAATATAAACCTGTTGAAACTGCAAGTGTCTGTCCATTGAATGGAATATAATCCCACACAAGTACTGTAGCTGCACCAGATGCAATACCTGCAACTGCACCAGCAAGATTAGTACGCTTCCAGAATAATGACATAAGTACAATTGGTCCAAATGCTGAGCCAAGTCCAGCCCATGCATCAGATACCAGACCCATAATACTGCTGTTTGGATTCCATGCAATCAAGTAAGCAATAACAGTAACAACTACAACTGTAATTCTACTGAATAAAAGAACTTTTTTGTCTTTTGCCTTAGGGTTAATTACGCCCTTATATATATCCTGTGATACTGATGAAGCTGTAACAAGCAACTGTGAATCTGCAGTAGACATAATTGCTGCAAGAATTCCACACAAGAAAATACCACCAATGAAAGGAAGCGCAATATCACTTGTGAATATCTTCTTAATCATCTCAATAAAGATATTCTCTGTTGTACCACCAGTAACGCCAAGAATAGTTGCATCATGATTAAAAAGATATGCTCTTCCGATAACACCTATAAAACAAGCAAATGCAAGAGAAATAGCTACCCATACAATACCGATTACTCTTGACTTCTTTAATTCTTTTTCACTCTTAACAGCCATAAATCTTGTAAGTATATGAGGCATACCACAGTATCCTAGTCCCCATGCAAGACTTGATATAACTGAGACAATTGTAAGTCCTTTGCCACCATCTTCAAGTGGATTAAGGAATGAAGCCGAACCCCCGGCAACACCACTTGCATCAAGAATGCCAGATATATTACTACCACCAACGATACAGTAAGCAACAATTGGAATAACCATCAGACCTACTAACATAAGCATTCCCTGAATGAAATCAGTTACACATACAGCCTTGAATCCACCCATGAATGTATAACATAGAATAACAATTGCACCAATTGTTAATGCTACGTGATAATCAACATTCTCAAATACAACGTTGAATAATTTGCCACCAGCTGCTAATGCAGATGCTGTATATACAAGGAAAAATATAACTATAATAACTGAAGATATTGTTAATAAAATCTTCTTTGTATCATGAAAACGATTAGTAAAGTATTCAGGAAGTGTTAAAGCGTTGTTGGCTCTAATTGTATATCTATATAATCTCTTTGATATAACAAGCCAATTGAACACTGTTCCAAGGAATAAACCAACAGCAATCCATATCTCACCGGTTCCTGCTGCATAAATAGCTCCTGGAAGACCCATAAGAAGCCATCCACTCATATCTGATGCCTGTGCTGATAAAGCAACAACCCATCCTCCCATTCCTCGTCCACCAAGGAAGTAATCTTCAGTATTTTTTGAACTTGTTGCATACATTGCGCCAATAACGAGCATCATTACCAAGTAGGCACCGAATGCAATAAGTATCCATATGTTGTTATCCATATTATTATAAAACCTCTCTCTATAAATATTGTGATTTTTATTTTTTTGCATATTATGCAAAATACTTCATCATTATATCATTAAATATAGTTCAATGCTATAAAAATATTGTATTTAATAAGAATTTTTGCTATAATGCAATACCATAAAGATAGATTTGGAGGATATTAAAGATAATATGTGTGGATTTGCTGGATTTACAGGATATCTTGAGAATGGTGATGCTGTTCTTACAGATATGATGAATAAAATTATACATCGTGGTCCGGATAGTGCCGGACAACACATTGACGGAAAGGCATACCTCGGATTCAGACGTCTGAGCATTATTGACCTTGACTTTGGAAGCCAGCCAATGTACAACGAAACTGATGATGTTGTCATAACATTCAATGGTGAGATATATAACCATCAGGACCTTCGAAAAGAACTTATTGAAAAGGGTCATACATTCAAGAATAATTCAGATACAGAAGTATTAATTCATGCTTACGAAGAGTATGGCGAAGATATGCTTAACAAACTTCGTGGTATGTTCGCTTTTGTAATTTGGGATAGTAAGAATGAAACAATATTTGGTGCAAGGGATTTCTTTGGAATTAAGCCATTCTACTATGCACAGATTAATGGCAATCTTGTATTTGCGTCAGAGATAAAAAGTATTCTCGCATATCCAGGATATAAGCGAGAGGTTAACGAAGTAGCACTTGAGAACTACCTTACATTCCAGTATTCAGTTCTTGAAGAAACATTCTTCAAGGGCATCTTCAAATTAATGCCTGCTCACTGTCTTACATTCAAGAATGGTGAACTTTCAATCAAGAGATACTGGGAGCCTAAGTTTGAAGCTGATGAGAACGCATCTCTCGAGGAAATCGTAGAAAAAATCGACAATGCAATGCATGATTCAGTTGAACACCACAAAATCAGTGATGTTGAAGTTGGTTCTTTCCTTTCAAGTGGTGTTGATTCAAGCTATGTTGCAGCTACTTTCAACGGAGACAAAACATTTACCGTAGGCTTCGATTATGAGAAGTACAATGAGATCAATTACGCAAAAGCTCTATCAGAGAAGATTAAGATAGATAATTACAGTAAGCTTATTACTACTGATGAATATTGGGATTCAATTGCAAAGATTCAGTACCAGATGGACGAACCTCTAGCTGACCCTGCGGCTATTGCACTTTACTTCGTAAGCCAGACTGCAGCTAAGCATGTTAAGGTTGCACTTTCTGGTGAAGGTGCTGATGAATTCTTCGGTGGATACAACATATACCACGAGCCATTCTCATTAAAGCCTATGCAGAAGATTCCAAGACCAATTCGTAGTGTACTCGGCAAAGCTGCCTCTGCTATTCCACTTAAGTTCAAGGGCAAGAATTATCTTATTCGTGCAAGTAAAACTTTGGAAGAACGTTTTATTGGTAATGCATTCATGTTCAATGAAAGCGAGCGAAGCCGCCTGTTAAAGACGCCAACTGGCAAGTATCCTCATACAGAGCTTACTAAACCATTCTATGATAAAGTCAAGGGTTTGGATGATGTTACAAGAATGCAGTATATCGATATTAACTTCTGGCTTATTGGAGATATTCTTCTGAAAGCAGATAAGATGAGTATGGCACATTCACTTGAAGTACGTGTACCATTCCTTGATAAAGAGGTATTCGAGGTTGCGAGACATATTCCAACCAAATATAAAGTTAATAAACAGAACACAAAATACGCTATGCGTATGGCTGCCCACAAATATCTGCCAGATATGGTAGCTGAGAAGAAAAAACTTGGTTTCCCTGTTCCTATTAGAATTTGGTTAAAGGATGACAAATATTACTCGATCGTACGAAATTCTTTCACAAGTGAGGCATCAAAGAAGTATTTTAACACAGATGCATTAGTCAAATTACTTGATGATCACAAAGCTGGCAAAGAAGATAATTCTAGAAAGATATGGACAATCTATATGTTCCTTGTTTGGTATGAAGATTTCTTTGGTCAGAATGCTATAGCTTAATATAACAGCAATAAAACCCGGATGAATGGTTCTACGCCTAATTCATCCGGGTTATTTTTTAGAACATTATTATAATTACAAATTCTTAGTTTTCATAGCTCTCATTGAATTAAGAATCGCTATGAATGATACACCTACATCAGCAAATACAGCCATCCACATAGTTGCAAAGCCTAATGCTCCAAGTGCTAATACAATTACTTTAACACCAAGTGCAAACACTATATTCTCCTTGGCAATTCTCAGCGTCTTTCTAGATATCGCAATAGCTTTAGATATCTTAGATGGTTCATCAGTCATAATGACCACATCTGCTGCTTCAATTGCTGCATCTGAGCCCATACCGCCCATTGCAATTCCAACATCTGCCCTTGCAAGTACCGGTGCATCGTTAACTCCATCTCCGACAAATGCTGTGTTTCCATTCGCGCCTGTGATAATGCTCTCAAACTTCTCAACCTTATCTTGTGGAAGAAGCTCTGCATACACCTCATCAATGCCTATATCGTTAGCTACCTTCTGCGCAATACGATTGTTGTCTCCTGTGAGCATTACAATCTTCTTAACACCATTCTTCTTTAATGATGCAATAGCCTGTTTTGTATCATCCTTAACCATATCAGCAATACAGATACAACCTGCATATAATCCATCTTTTGCAATATATACTATTGTACCTATTGAATCCTGCTTTATGTATTCAACATTCTTTGAATCCAATAATTTGGCATTACCAGCAAGTATTATACTATTGTTATATCTGACCTCTATACCAAAGCCTGGTATCTCCTTAACATCCTCAACAGTTATATCATCAATTGATTTACCTGTTTTGTTAGTATATGCATTCTTTAATGACAATGCAATTGGATGATTCGAATACTTTTCAGCCCCGGCAGCTAATGTAAGAAGCATATCTTCTGTCATTCCTGCAGGATGTACTTCTGTCACTTCAAATGTACCCTTGGTAAGTGTTCCTGTCTTATCAAATACAACTGTATCCATCTTAGATAGAAGTTCAAGATAATTACTGCCCTTAACAAGAATACCACTTCTTGATGCTCCACCAAGTCCTCCAAAGAAACTAAGTGGAATTGATATAACTAATGCACATGGACAAGATACAACCAGGAATATCATTGCTCTATACAGATACTCATAGAACTGCGTAAAACCTGTTATTGCACTAGGTACAATAGCAACTAAAGCAGCAAGTACAACAACTGTTGGAGTATAGTAACGTGCGAATTTCGTGATAAAATTCTCCTTCTTTGCTTTCTTATTACCCTGATTCTCAACCAGATCAAGAATCTTAGCAACTGTTGATTCACCAAATACCTTAGATACCCTAACCTTAATATTACCTGTTATGTTAATACAGCCAGAAAGAATATCATCGCCTTCCTTAGTATCTCTAGGAAGAGATTCACCTGTTAATGCCTTAGTATCCAGTGTAGTATTACCTGCAACAATCACACCATCCAGAGGGACCTTCTCTCCCGGCTTAACAACAATAACATCACCTACAGCTACTTCCTCAGGTGCAACTTTAACCAACTCACCATTCTTCTCAATATTAGCGTAATCTGGTCTGATATCCATCAGACTGCTGATTGATTTTCTAGAGCTGTATACTGCATATGACTGGAACAATTCGCCAATCTGATAGAACAGCATAACAGCGACGCCTTCTGGATATTCACCAACTATGAAAGCACATACAGTTGCAAGCCCCATAAGGAATGTTTCATCAAACATACGTCCATTCCTAATATTCTTAACTGCTGACGTAAGAACATCCCAGCCAGTCAGAAGATATACAAGCAAAAACATTATAAGCTGAATATTATTATCAAGTGCATATATATGATTAACAGCCATTGCAATGATAAATGCTATCGAAGCCGCAACAACTCTTTTCATCCTTTTCTTAATCTTCTTCATTATGCCTCCATTACTTCAACATCAGGTTCATACTTTCCAACGATTTTCTTAACTGATTTTGTTATATCTGTAACCTTAGCATCATCACATTCAAGTACCATCTTCTGTGATAACAGATTAACACTTGCGCTTGTTACTCCGTCAAGCTTTGCTACATCTGTCTCAATTAATGCTGCACAATGTGCACAATCTAAATCCTCTAATACATAAACTTTTCTCATAATATAATCCTCCATATTCTATGTTATTATTTATTTTTATTCTCTTATATGTTCCATTCCCTGACTTAAAATTGTCTGAATGTGATCATCTGCAAGTGAATAATACATTGTTTTACCATCACGTCTGAACTTAACTAGCTTCATCTGTTTCAATATTCTTAACTGGTGTGATATTGCCGACTGGCTTGCGCCTAATGCATCCGCTATGTCGCATACGCACATCTCATTATTCATCATTACATATAACATCTTAATTCTGGTAGAATCAGCAAATACTTTATAAAAATCTGCCAAGTCATATAATAATTCTTCATTCTCAAATATATCCATTATGACCTCCTTTCAAATAGTAGTTGTATATAGGTAATTGTGTGATTTTTAATATGTATTGGTGATGTACAGGCTGAGTACATTATATACATTTTTTAAAATTCAGAAATACCTATATAGCTACATAAAGTTATATATCTTCATATTTTCATATGAATACTTGTTCATATGTTATATTTATAATAACTCCACTTTTTAATTTTGTCAATACAAAAAGTGGAGTGACAATTATTATTTTGAAGTTCCTATCTTCATTCCCATTTTTACAACAGTTTCATATCCATTCTGTGTATTATTAAGTATGTCTTTATCGATAACAACTTTATCTTTCTGGCATAACATAATAATTGTTGAACCACCAAATTCAAAACGTCCCTTTTCCATTCCTTTTGTGACGTTTGCTTTATCGTGGTAATTAACAATCTTTCCAACCATTAATGCTCCAACTTCCATCATAAGAATATCACCAAAATTCTTGGTTCTTATCTGGCAATACTCTCTTGTATTCTCTTTGTATATTGGTTCAACATCATTAGCAATTGGATTAACTGTATGGAACACACCATTAATAGTACGATTGCTGCTTTTAATTCCATTATCTACATAGCAATATCTGTGATAATCATTAACAGTAAGCCTAAAAACCATACCATAGCCTCCAGCATACTTTTTAGCGAGTTTTTTATCTCTTAATAATGATTCCACTGTATATGGAGTATCCTTAATTGTAAGAACTGTCGGCTCATCTTCACTTATTTTATACACACTTAGTTTTGAATCGCATGGTGCAATTAAAGCTTTAGCATCCATATCAACGGTTCTTTTTCCATCAGCAATCTTTCTTGTGAAGAAGTCATTGAATGACATATATTCTGTTGGTTCATAATCCGACATATCGATATTATTCTTCTTAATAAAACCATTAACTGATAGTGCTGATAATTTTGTACTTAATATTTTCCCACCAATTTCAGATACTACAGGATTAACAAGTAATTTAATTAAAGCTCTTCCCACTGTATTAGTGTAAAGAGCTTTTAATAACTTGTCCTGTGACGAATCTGATATATCGGTAATTCCATCTCTGTCTATATACCTCATATATCCTCATTTCTGCACTCTGGCTATGTATTCTAGATCCATTTGAATATAAATGTATTGGCAAGTGCTAGTGCTACAATTAATACAAGCCCTGCTAATATATAATTATTAGGTTTTTTGAACTTAAAATTAGTAATGAACAGAATTCCAATAGCCAATACTACTACATGAAGAAGAATTATAAAATCCTTTTTTAACCATGTACTTGCCACAAATATAACTGGTAAGGCAATAGCTATAGATGTAATAGGAAGTCCTTGATAATATTTTCTTGCATCACTTGTCTCGTCCTGTCTTTTCTCTTCCATTACGTTAAAATAACCAAGTCTAATAACTGATGCAACTCCATAAATCATAAGAACTATAATTCCAACTATATGATTCATACCCATTCTATAACATATGGCAATCGGAAATGCTCCAAAGCATACCACATCACATAATGAATCGATTTGTATACCGAATCTTTTTGCATCTTCACTTCTATTCTTCATAGCTCTCGCTATTTTTCCATCAAACATATCACATAATCCTGAAAAAGCCAGGAATATAAGTGCTATCTTGTAATGACCATCAACAGTAATCATTATTCCAAATATAGATGACATCAAACTAATATATGTCAAAATTACTGAGTAATTATAAAAACCTATCATAGGGGTTCCTCCAATGTGTTCTTTCTTAGGTACGACCTTTTTATAATAACACTTTTTATGATTATTAACAATATATAAATTTTATGAACACATTTATAATTATTGCATAACAATATTACCATCTTTGTCCAATTCGTTACCATCTCCAATATTCTTATATCCAATTGTAAAATTGGCTACGATGGTAAGCACTGCACTTAGAAGCAGCTGTACATAATAACCCAAGCCACGGCTTATAATAAGGCCTGCCATTAAGTACTCCGGACCAAATATAGGTACAAATATAGTAAGGAATAGTTTTTCACTGATTCCCATTCCACCTGGAAGTGGAAGCATATCTACCGAAACAGATATTACTGCCTGAAGCATAACTACATCATAGATACTAGCGCCACGAAGACCTAATGCTTTATATGTAAAATACGTTGCAAAGAACATTGCGAATCGCTGCAGCATAGTCATAAGGAATACTTTTCCTATTACAGGCTTATTAGCTCGCAAAAACTTTGCAGTATCATTGTATGAATCCATTGATGCTGCCAACTTCTCTGCTCTATCTGGTTTGTGCTTCATAAGATGCAATTTTTCCAGAAGCCATAAACCTTTAAGCATACACCACTTTGCGAGTTTGTTGTTGAATACCAACACCATCATATTGAACACGCATACAACATTAAGTGCAATTCCCAGATAGAATATAGGTGTAATATCACGAAGATATCTATACACGAATCCTCTCTGAAAGAACATAACGAACAATCCAACTACAACTAATACGAGTTTGTATGTAATTGTTACAATCATAAGTATTACTGTAGAAGTTGGAATTGGTATCTTATTCTTTTTCATATAGAATATCTGCATTGGTTGCCCACCACTTGCTGATGGTGTAATACAGCTAAAGAAAAATCCTACGCATGAATATAAAAAACATGTCCATCTCTTGGATTTTATTCTAACAACATTAAGCAGATAATGTATGATTGTTGATTCACCGAATATGAATAAGGCTACACAAAATACACCTATCATAAGATATACAGGATTCGTATCCTTAAGTCTTACTATTATTTCCCCCAGATCCTGACCCTTGAACACACCATATATAGTAAGCCCAAACACCACAATCAGGAATATAAAGTTGAATATATTCTTCTTATTCTTCAATATGCACCTCAATATTCTCTCTGCCAAATACAAATCCTGATATTCTGTTAAAGAACATTTCAAATAATTTATATAGATTAATTCTGTTCGAAACAGCCCAAGTAATCTCAGCAAGCGCAATTCCAGCAATTAAATCAATAATATAATGCTGTTTTGTAACCTGTGTTGATATACATACCATTATTGCAAATACACATGAAAATACTCTGTACCATACAGGTATCTCTTTTTTTCCTCTAATACCAATATAGCAAAACCAGCTTACAAGACAATGTATTGATGGGAATAGATTAGTCGGACTATCAATATTATATAAAAATCTCATTAATACGTCAAATATGCCTGTTCCTGTTATCTCAGGTCTTATATTAGTTGTTGGCATCAGTATAAAAAAGATACAGCAAATAATTCTTGAAGACATATCAGCCACTACAAATTTGAACAGATGTTCTCTGTCCAAACGTCCGATAATAATATAATTAATTGCCCAAAATACATAGCATACTAAATATATTGACACAAACCATGGTATAAAAGGAATACTTCTATCAAAGTCTGTTGTAAAGTCATGATGATACCAGCTAAATGTAATTAAATTGCATCCCCAATATACTGCGCAATTAAGCACAAAACAACTAATAAGTGGAATAATTGCGTACAGCGGACATATTGGTGCTATATATTTTTTCATAAAATTTCTCATAAAACACTCCAATAATTTCTTTTATGCACTAAATCCTGAGATAATCTCGTCTAATGCAGTGAACAGTTTTTCCATCTGTTCGTCTGTTCCTATCGTAATTCTAAGATAATTGTCAATTCTGTTCTGAGAAAAATATCTAACATATATCTTTTTCTTCTTCAATTCTTCAAAGATATATTTTGCTGGAACAGTCTTGTGTGAAGCGAATATAAAATTAGCCTTTGACTCAGGGAATACAAATCCAAGTTCTGTAAGCTTTTTGGCCGTTAATTCTCTTGTTGCAATTATCTTTTCCCTTGTATTATTAAAATATTCATCATCCTTAATGGCTTCAACACCATATGCGAGTGATGTTCTATTCATTGTATACGAATTGAATGAGAACTTAACATCATTAAGTGCTTTAATAAGATTCTTATTACCCATAGCATATCCAATTCTCATACCAGCCATTGATCTTGATTTTGAAAATGTTTGTATTACCAGAAGGTTTTCATACTTATCAATAAGTTCAATTGCCGATTTGCCGCCAAAATCAATATAAGCTTCATCAACCATTACAACAACATCCTGGTTGTGCTTAATAATATCTTCTACAAACTCTAGGCTCTCACATACTGCTGTTGGTGCATTAGGATTAGGGAATATAACTCCACCATTTTCCTTATAATAGTCAGAAGCTTTGATTTTAAAATTATCATCTAATGCAGGTCTTTCATATGGGATTCTATATAAATCAGCCCATACACTGTAGAATGAATATGATATATCAGGGAAAAGTATAGGTTTGTCTGAATTAAAGAATGTCATGAATGCCATGGCAATAACATCATCAGAACCAACTCCCACATATACCTGTTCATCCTCTAACCCATATCTATCTGCTAAAGCATGTACTAAATCATATGCCGATGGGTCTGGATATAATCTTAATGTATCCATATCGAATTCGCCTGCGGCCTTTAACGCATTAGGCGTTGGTGGATATGGATTTTCATTGGTATTAAGCTTAATTATCCCGCTCTCCTTTGGCTGTTCACCTGGTACATAAGGCTCTACTTTTCTAATATAATTCTCCCATGCTTTCATATAGATATCCTCCTGATTGTTAAGCTATTACTTTTAATTATTTGTTTAATCCAAGCTCTTTTGCTACTTCTGCGAATTTTGGAAGTGAATTCTTAATTGTGTCGTATGATACACAGTATGCAATTCTTACATATCCTGGACAAGCGAATGCGCTACCTGGAACAATAAGTACATTGTACTTCTTAGCAACGTCACAAAAATCTTTTTCATCAGGTGTTGGTGACTTAACAAAGAGATAGAATGCTCCCTGTGGTTTAATACACTCGAATCCAAGGTCTTTAAGTCCGTTATATAATAATTCTCTATTTCTGTTGTATACTTCTACATCACATTTTGCATCAACACACTTAGCTACAGCTCTCTGAATAAGTGATGGTGCGTTAACGAATCCCATAACACGTGTTGCAACACTTGCTGCTGCTTTGATTAATTCAGCATCATCAGCTTCGTTAGGAATTACAAGATATCCAATTCTTTCACCTGGAAGTGAAAGTGATTTGCTGTATGAATATCCAACGATAGTATTGTTGTAGTACTTTGTAAGATAAGGTACTTCAACTCCATCATATGCTAATTCTCTGTATGGTTCATCAGAGATAAGATATATCTGAGTTCCGAATTCATTCTCTTTTTCTGTAAGGATTGAAGCAAGCTTCTTAATTGTCTCCTCTGAATATACAACACCAGTTGGGTTGTTAGGAGTATTAACAATAACAGCTTTAGTCTTTGCTGTTATTTTTTCCTTGAATTCCTCAAGATTTGGCTGGAAATCAACTGTATTAGGAGACACAACAACAAGTTTTCCCTGATAATTAGCTGTATATCCTTTGTATTCACCAAAGAATGGGGCGAATGCCATAACTTCATCACCTGGATTAAGAAGAGTCTTTAAGATTACGTTAAGACCACCTGCTGCACCAACTGTCATTACTATATTAGTATGGTCAAATGCTGTATCGAATCTTCTATTAAGTGACTGAGCGATTGTCTCTCTTACATCATCATAACCAGCATTGCTCATATATCCATGCACATATATAGGACTTTCATTCTCAATAATATCTTTGATTGCATCCTCTAACTGCTGTGGTGCTGGAACATTAGGATTACCAAGACTAAAATCATATACATTCTCTGGGCCATAAATCTTGCTAAGTCTATTACCCTCTTCAAACATAGCTCTGATTACTGAGCTGTTATTAACCATTCCTACCATTGTTTCTGAAATCATAACTTTACCTCCATTGCGTAAAA
>CAZPHI010000024.1:0-31312 GCA_964586425.1 uncultured Lachnospiraceae bacterium
AGAAAGTGGTGGAAATATTGTAACTGGGGCTAGCCGTCGCGCTAGCGACTTGGTATAATTATAGAGTATGGAGGCATATATGGGAACATTATTAGTGGCAGCTGTAGCCGCAGGTATAGTAGGTTTGATTGTTCATATTATTATGAAAAAGACAAAAAGAGGCTCACAGGTTAGAGGCTGTGATGGTGATTGTGGACATTGTGGCGGTGGATGCCATTAATCAGGCTATTAATTTTGGGTATGATATAGAAAGGTTAGTTAATATATGAAGTATGATTTTGATACACTACATAATAGAAGAGGCACAAATTCATTAAAGTGGGATGTTAAAGATAACGAATTGCCTATGTGGGTTGCAGACATGGATTTTATGACAGCACCAGCTGTTACAGCAGCGATAAAGGCAAGAGCTGAATCCGGAATATTTGGATATAATATAATTCCTGAAGAATGGTATCAGTCAATAATAAATTGGTGGAATAAGAGGCATAATATTATTATTGAAAGAAAGTGGCTTATATTTACAACAGGTGTGATTCCAGCGATTACATGTGCTGTTAACAGACTTACTAATGTTGGTGATAATGTTGTTATTCAGACGCCTGTATATGATATATTTTTTCATTCGGTAGAAAATCATGGAAGACATGTAATTGAGAATAAATTATTATATGATTATGATTCTCATATGTATTCAATTGATTATGATGATTTAGAGATTAAATTAAGCAATCCACTTACAACGCTAATGATACTTTGTAATCCGCATAATCCGGCAGGACGTGTTTGGAGTAGAGAAGAATTGGCAAGGATTGGAGAACTTTGTAATAAGTATAATGTAGTTGTAGTATCTGACGAAATACATTGTGACATTACTGAACCAGGAATAAGTTATATTCCTTTTGCATCAGTCTCTGATATATGCAGATTGAATAATATTACATGTATATCAGCAACAAAGGCTTTCAATATAGCAGGATTACAGACAGCGGCGGTATATACAGCATCAGACAGATTATATGCGGTAATGGAACGAGGGCTTAATTCATATGAAGTAGCAGAGCCTAATTGTTTTGCCATTGATTCCGTAATTGCTGCATTAACACAGGGAGAAGAATGGCTTGAAGCCATGTGTGAGTATGTAAGTCAGAATAGATTGTTTGCGCAGGAATATATTAATAAGTATATTCCTAAGTTAGATGTTGTAAGTTCAGAAGCAACATATCTTATGTGGATTGAATGCAGCGCAATTCTAAAGGAGAATGAAAACTCAGATGATTTATGTGAATTTATTAGAAATAATACAGGATTATATATAACAAGTGGGAAGGTTTATAGAGGCGATAGTGATACGTATGTCAGAATTAATCTGGCATGTCCCAGACATACTGTAGAGACAGGGCTCAATATGTTAAGGACAGGAATAAAACTATATGGAGATAGATAACTAAAGCTTCAGAAAAGGAGTCTATAGTGGAAGATGAAAGACAGATAAAAACAATTACCGATCTTAGGCATATTGTTGAGCATGATAAATTAACAGGATTATATAATAGGAGCCATCTCTTTGAAAACACAGAAGCAATGGTAAAGCAGCATAGTGGTGAGAGTATAGCATTTATCAGAATTGATATTAACAGATTCAGGCTTATTAATTCATTCCTTGGCGAAAGGGGTGGAGATGACCTTCTTATGTTTCTAGCTAATGAGGTTGAAAAACTTGTAAGAAGATTCACATGGAGTGTGTATGGACACGTGGAATCAGATACATTTGCGCTATGTATTCCATATGATAAACGTGAATGTGAAGAGGGACTTGAGAATCTTATAAAGAATATAATTGTGTATAATACTGACTATTCAATTGAGCCGGCATGTGGCATATATATTATTCAGGATTATAATATGTCTACTGAGAATATGTATGTTGCAGCTACATTAGCAGCTAATGAATGCAAGAATAAGTGTATGATATATATATCTTATTATAATGAGAAGATGGCTGACGAACTTAGCCTTGAGAGAGAGATTACCCAGGATATGCAGCATGCACTTGATAATGGAGAATTTACTGTATATTTTCAGCCCAAGTATAACACACAGACAAAGACACCTTATGGCGCAGAGGCATTAGTAAGATGGATTCACCCTGTAAAGGGTATAATACCTCCAAGTGTTTTTATACCATTATTTGAGAGCAATGGATTTATAGGAAAGCTTGATTATTATGTATGGGACAAGGTATGTGGTTATATCAGACGCTGGCTTGACGATGGAGTAAAGCTTGCACCAATATCTGTTAATATGTCCAGAGCGGAACTTACTAATACTAATCTGGTTAATAAAATCACCGAAATTGTTAACAAATATCAGATTCCTCCAAGGTTACTACAGCTTGAATTAACTGAAAGTGCCTATATGGATAATCCAGATGCTATGAACCTGGTTATATATAAGCTGCATAAGGCAGGATTTACTATACTAATGGATGATTTTGGAAGTGGATTTTCATCTCTTAATACATTAAAAGAAATTGATGTGGATATATTGAAGATAGATATGAAATTCCTTTCGTTAGATGAAACCAATACAAAGAGTAAAAAGATTCTTGCTTCAGTTATAACAATGGCACAGTGGATTGGATTACCAGTAATTACAGAAGGTGTGGAAAGCAGAGAACAGTATAATTTTCTTCAGAGTATAGGGTGCGAATATATACAGGGCTATTTTTTCTCCAAACCAGTTCCATTCAATCAATATGATTATATTGTAAGGAATACAGAAGCAATAGAAGCCAAGTATAGTGTTCGAACGGATGATGAATACATGATTCCTAAGAGTATAAAGGATAAGATATACAAAGATGAACTGACAGGAACCTATAATCGAAGATATCTTAGTGAATGGCTCTTCCTGGATATAGATAATGATAATAGACAGAAAATCTCATTGGGATTAATTTTACTTGATATGAAGGAATTCAAAAGAATTAATGATATAAGGGGACATCTAGTAGGTGATGAAACTCTTGTAGCGGTTTCTAAAGCACTTTTGAATAATACACGAAAGAGTGATGCAGTTGTAAGATTTGGTGGGGATGAATTCATTATTATTTTGACAAACTGTTCACAAGAGATTGTTAAGAGAAGAATTGATGAGTTGAGAAAAGCTATATCAGAGATTCATCTTAGAGAATATAACGTGACATGTATGGCTGATTTTGGATATGCATATACTGAAGACTTTATTAAAGATCAGAAGTATCTGTTATCCATGATTAGAGAAGCAGATCAGATGATGTATTCAGAAAAAAGAAAAAATATATATGAATAATTATATGAAAAATGCTGTGGCAAGAGAGAGGTTTAGACAATCTCTCTTACTGCAGCATTCTTTTTGCCAGAATCTTTACTAAAACGTATAAGCTTTTCGTTGTTCATTGTACCAGCTTCTTTAGCGATGGTATAATATTCACATTTGAAATTAACCATATCAAGAGTACGCTGCAGTTCTTCCATCTGATGAAGAATCTCAGCACGTCTCTCCAAAAACATGTTGTATCTTAATTCTATTGTAGAATCCCCGATTTCACACCATTCAAAATATGTCTTGATATCTTTGAGTGGCATTCCTGTACTTTTTAGACATTCAACTATTTTAAGATGTTTAATGTCTTCATCAGTAAAAATACGAATTCCGCCATCTGTTCTGTGTATTTTCTTTAAGATACCTTCTTTATCATAATACCTAAGTGTAGAAACCGGTAGATCCAGCATCTGCGCTACTTCACCTATTGAATAATTTTTCATATTATCTCCTAACCTAAAGTTACTTTAACTATAAAGATGCAAAAACTATAGCACAAAATTATGAGATAGTCAATTGTTTATAATATTTTACTTACATTTATATTAAATTTGTGTTACAATTAAAGATGTTGCACGAGGATTGTTTTTTTAGATGGCTTGACATTGGAGGATAGCATGTATAAAATAGGTGATTATATAATTCATGGCACAAATGGAGTTTGTGAAGTTGTTGATGTTGGACCATTAGATAGCCCAGTTGCACCAGCAGATAAGATATATTACACCCTGACACCAGTATTTAAGTCGGGAAGTAAGATATATACTCCAGCAGATAATATTAAGGTAATTATGAGACCAATTATTACCAAAGAAGAAGCTGATAATATTATAAAAGATATTAATGATATTGAAGTGCTCTGGATATCAGATGAGAGAAAGAGAGAATTTCAATACAAGGAAGCATTTCAAAGCTGTGATTGTATCGAGCTTGTTAAGATAATAAAAACTATTTATCTTAGAAAGCAGTCAAGACTTGCACAGGGTAAGAAGGTTACAGTAAGTGATGACAAATACTTCCATATGGCAGAGGATAGTCTTTACGGAGAATTATCATTTGCAATGAATATGGATAAGGACAAGGTAAAAGATTATATTATGAATCAGGTAGAGGAAGAACAATAATCTTACAAAAAACTGAATATCTTATGGTGTGGATCTAGAATCAGCATAGCTGTTTTTAGGTAATTGGGAATCCGGTCAGAATCCGGAGCAACTGTCATTACTGTATTTGCTCTATGAAGCATAAGTCAGAATACTCCCACATTATAATTAATGACGTATCTTGGACAAGAAGAGAGGCAATTAACATGAATGAATCTGTTATATTATATTGGCGTGAAGCTATATAATATAGCAGATATATTTTAGTATGCTTTTCTGACAACAGTCGGGAAAGCTTTTTTATTGCATTAATTTATTATTAGAAGCAGTATGCTTAACAAAAAAGAATGGAGATTAATAATGCAAAAACTAACAAAAAACAGTTTATTTAGAAGATTTATTGCATCAATTTTAGCTGTGTTAATCCTAATCGGAACAATGCCGATTACATATGCAAGCGCAGACACGAAAGAATCTGGTATTGAGAGGATTCATGTAAAAGTAGTTAATAACACATATCATACAGACTCAGGCGCAGGATGGGATGGAACTCTTGTTGACAGTTGGGTTGAACTTCATGATGATTCGACAGCACTAGGTCTGGTAGTTAAGGCAATACAGGCAGAGGGTTTTAGCTGCGAGGGCTATGAAAGCGGTTATATAAGTGCAATTAATGGCATAAGTGAATCGTTCGTTAATAATATCTATTGTGGATGGATGGGAACAATTAATGATTGGTTCACACCATCTGGACTAACTCAATATACAAAGGCTAATGGTGGTATTAAGGCTAATGATGTTATTATAATGCAGTATACATCTAATGGTGGCTTGGATATTGGAAGTGACTGGGCCGATAATTCGACCTTGCTTAATCGACTGGAGATTAGTAATGGTGGACTTAATAAAGCATATGACAAGAATATACACGACTATGAGTTGAACATTGCTTCTGCTTCTCAGACAATTACAATCAATGCAGAAGCGTTGAATAAGAACTTCCAGGTAAGATTATATAAGAATACATACACGCCAGCAATTAAGGGTAGTGAATTGGATAAGAATGCACCTATAGAAGTTAATGCGGGTGATATTATATATGTAGGCGTAGGCAACTCAAACTGGCTTTCAATGAATTATGGTCAGACCGAAACAGTATATAAACTGACAGTAAAATTATCACAGGAAATAAACGATAGAACGTCTGCTAATGTTATTGTAAATGTTTCAAAAGACGGAAGCTTTATTGGCGAACCTCAAAAAACAATTACTGTTAAGAAGGGGGTTGCAAAGGAATGCGGCTATAGTGTTATGGAAAAAGACCATAATGGTTCAGCAATTACAACACCAACAGTTTTGGATGCGTTAGTTACCTATCACCAATTGATGTATGGCGATAAGTATACGAAGGACACGGCAAAGCAGTACCTTTCGGTGAATAGCAGCGGTTATATCGAGAAAGCATTTTGCCAGAATGCTGCTGCGTCCGGCTTTTTCGTTAATGGAAGCTGTCTTAATGATGGAATCGCTGGTGAATATGGTACAACCGGATACCTTGTTGCTGAAGCCAGAATTGCAGATGGCGATTTGATATCATTGTGCTTTTATGCAGATACGGACTACTGGACAGATTATTATACTTATTTTAATTGTGATAAGGTGACAGTGAATGCTGGGACTCCATTCCAGATTGGCGTATCAGGCTATATGGCGATTGGAGCAATGGGATATGAGCCTGTAAGCACTCCAATTAACGGAGAAGATGGTGCGATTACTATACACACAGTTAACGCAGATGGTTCACTTTCGCCAGCACTAAAGGATGAGAATGGCAAAGAATACACACTCGATGCAGATGGCAATGCTACGATTATCTTCAAAGAAAGCGGTAAGTACAAACTTGCAATCAGCGGATTTGAAGGTGACTATTATTCACCAGTAATTAGTTCTGCATTAGAAGTAGAGGTATTGGAAGCAAATAATGATTTACCATATTTGAAAATGCTTAATTTCTCTACAAGTGGTGTAACAAACTGGACAAGTACTACGTTCAATAAAGATATATTAAGCTATAATCTCCAACTTAAGAATTCAACTACATCAACAATTATGATGATGAGTACCACTTCATATGATGCGGACAAATACGAAGTATATGCTGAATATATTGATGCTGACAATAATGAGATTAAGACAGCAGTTAATAATGAAAAAAGCACTACTCTTAAGAATTTCAGGAGTGGTAACACAAAATTACAGGTGATTGTACAGGATAAAGCAAGTACTTTACAAAGAGTGTATACATTCATTGTAAAAAGACCACTTGATACATCTAATCAGCTGAAGAAAACAACAGGTATTGTTATCTCGTCAACGGATAGAGAGCTTCTGCCAATTACCTATAATGGTAACAGTGAAGGGACACTAATTAAGCTTAATGAAGACGGTTCACAGGGAAGCGCAGGTGTAGAATCCGACAGCTATACATATATTGCATATGTATTTGACGGGATTGATTCGTACAGTCTTACACTTACTGGTAAAACACAGTATTCACATATTCGAGTAAGTAAAGATGATGTAGAATATGAGGATGTAGCTAATGGTCAGGCTACGAAAGCATTATCAATAAAGGATAATGAGAAAAAGATATATGTACAGGTTGTAAGTGATGAAGAATACTGCAGATACGGATTTGACAGGGTATCGACAGAAGGCAGCCAATACGAAATCTCACTTGAGAAAGCTAGTGTAGATGTCGAGTTATCAGCAATGAAGAATGCTTCAACTGATGTGGGAAACTGGTACGGAGTATTTGATGAAAATAATTATAATTATTCAATAGTTATCGAACATAACGGTAATATGCCAACGCTTCAATTCGAGACCGCCAAGGGCACAGTTGTTGAATATAATGGAAATCAATTAGTGAAGAATGAGCATGAAAAGTACGAACTTGAACTTACTACAGCAAAGAAAACTATTAATATAACAGCAGATAATGATGTGGCTAGGTCATATACATTCAAGGTTATCAAAAAGAGTGCTTATGATGTTCCTGATGCCGTAACTGATTATCTATGTATAGGAAGCCAGTATACGAATGCAGCTTATGGAGTGGAACCAGAAACTACACTTTCAGGAAGTGTGAAATCCCTAGGAGGATTTGGTGGATATATAACGTATTATTATGAACAGGCAATTACAGATAATCCTAAGAACAAATACGGCGTTGATTTTTATGTATATGGTAACAGCTTTGAGAACAGTTCATGTGAACCAGGACAGGTGTGGGTTTCACAAGATGGAAGCAAGTGGTATGCATTAGCAGGTTCTGAACATTACGAAGATTCGACAATTAAAGACTACAAGATCACTTATTCAAAGAATACATCATCTGCCACGTCTTGGAGTGACAATTACGGCAATTCGTATGATAGCTCATATAAATGGCCTTTAACCTCAACATATTATATGAATCAACTTGCTAAGAATGATTCAATTGAGCTAACGGGAATACTATTACCTTCATCAGACGGCAGTATCAATGGTGATGGGACTACTTCAGCACTTAGCGCAGCAACAAGCTTTGGTTATGCAGATTATTATAAGAATGGAACAATTGGTGCAGATGTTAATCCATACTCAGAGGATGCACATTCTAATGGCTTTGACCTTGCGTGGGCAGTTGATGAGAGTGGCGCACCTGTTGAACTTACACAGGGAGTTCACTATATTAAGGTAGTATCGGCAAGTAATATACAGGCCGGCTCGTTTGGTGAGAAATCAACAGAAGTAGCGTATGTAGTAAGAACTACTGCTCAGGATAATGTCGTTAATAAAACAAACACAGGAACAACTCTTAATATTGCGAATGATAGTGACTTGTTATCTAAAGTAGAATTAACAGACAAAACAATGAATGTGGAAATCGGATCAAATACAAAGGTTAATATAAGCTTAGCTGGTAATACAAGCGAGGATACTAATATATATATTAATAATAAAAGGGTGGCATATGGTGAGAATGTTCCACTGGAGTTGACTACAAATCAAAAGACAGTACGTATTATTGTGCAGCAGGGCGAAAAAGAACCAGAGATATATGTGGTTAATCTTGTAAGTAATCAATCTGCTAGAGATATGATTAATAATATGTATGAGAATACAGCGAAAATGCTTCTCGATTCGGATACAGCCAATGTTGGTTCTGTTGGCGGTGAATGGAAAGTGATAGGTTTGTCAAGAAGTGGATATATAAGTGATGAGTATGCAAAAGAATATTATCAGAATGTTATGCAATATGTTCTTGCTAAGAAGAGTGCAAAGCTTAGTAACTCGAAATCCTCTGATAATTCGCGAGTTGTATTGGCACTTGCATCATTAGGTTTTAATCCTTGTGATGTTGCAGGATACAATCTGGTTGAGCCATTACTTGATACGCAGTATGTATGCCGCCAGGGAATTAATGGAGCAATTTGGGCAGTGATATCCTTGAATAATGTCACAATCACTGGTAATAGCAATATCTCTGAATTGATTGATTATATACTTGATGCTCAGCTTTTGGATGGAAGCTTTGGCTTAGATGGAATTAATGGCGATTTGGATGTTACAGCTATGGCAATACAGGCACTTAAGCTGTATAAAGATAGGAATAATACTAATACATCGTTAATGATAGATAATGAAAGGATTGACACTGCAATTAATTATGCAATGCAGTATATCAAATCATCATTATTACAAGCTAATGCAAATTGCGAGACTTTGTCACAGACATTAATTGGATTGGCTGCAATGGAGATTAATCCAGCAACGGATGCAGCATATCTTATTAATGGAAAATCAATGATTACAGATTTGACAGGTTACTATAATGGCAATGAAACAGCAATGTTTAGTCATATTGCAGGTGAAGATGCTGATATGATGGCAACAGAACAGGCATTCCTTGCTATGACAGCATTAATTAGATTGGAGTCAGGAGATTCACAGCTTTATGATTATAGTGATGTCAAAACAAGAGAAAATCCAAAGTATGAAGATGATAATACTGATTTACCTCTAGAAGATAATAATGTGGAAGATAATAATGTGGAAGATAATAATGTAGAAGATAATAATGTAGAAGATATCAACGCAGAAGATATCAACACAGGGGACTCCCAGAATTATATGTTATATATAATAATTATGTTGTGTTCAGCAGCAGGTATTGGTAAGATGTATATATTAATTAGAAAATCAAAAAACTCTATTAAGTGATGTATGTAGTGGTGACAAAAAGGAGACAACCTTGAAAGAATTAATAAAACAATATAGAAGACATATTATAGCATTATGTGCGGTAATGGCAGTATTAACAATTGCATTCTTTGCACAGAATCCTAAAGAAACATTCAACACAGAAAGTAGCGTTGCATCAAGCAGCGCTGCTTTTACTACTTTAGAACCATCCAATACGCAGACAGAAAGCCTGCAGGCGATTAACCAGCCATCACAAAGTACACAGATGCAAAGTACACAATCCCAAAGTACACAAGCTCAAAGTACACAATCCCAAGGCACACAGCAAAATAGCTCACAGCCAGCAAATACGCACACAGATATCATACAGAATGATACGCAGCAGAATGATACTTTACAAGAGAATATTCAACAGGAAGAAGCCAATCAGAATAATACATGTATCATATCAATTGATTGTTTGACAATATTGAGTAATATGGATAAGGTTTCATCAGGCATTAAAGAAATAATCCCACCAGATGGATATATTCTGCATGAAACCGGCATTCAATGCGTAGATGGTGATACAGCATTTTCAATATTGCAAAAAGCTTGTAAAATCAACAATATCCGAATGGAAGCATCTTATACACCTATATACGACAGCTCGTATATAGAAGGAATAGGCAATATATATGAATTCGACTGCGGAAGCACATCTGGCTGGATGGTAAGTATCAATGGAACATATTACAATTATAGCGCATCAAAGATAGAGGTTCATCCGGGCGATAAGATACTTTGGAGATATACCTGTAAGACGGGCGCAGACCTGTAGTAATCACATGTACAAGGAGGCTGGATATGAAAAGACAATCAAATAATTATTTTAGCGAGCTTCATCCGGTTACATGCTTTTCATATCTGCTAATAATGCTGGTAATGACCATGTTTTCAATGAATCCGATAGTTATTGCAATCATGCTGATAACTTCTTTGATTAATGCTGTATCGCAGGGAGGACTTCGCTCTGTCCTAAAATCTTTAAAGTACATAGGTTTAATGATGCTTATGATTGTAATTATTAATCCTTTGTTTAATCATCGTGGAATGACAGTTATCATGATATTGTCTAATGGCAATGCGCTGACATTGGAGGCAATTGTGTATGGTATAGCTGTTGCATGCATGATGGCTGCGGTATTTCTTTGGTTTTATACATTCAATATAGTTATAGAATCGGACAAGTTCATGTACCTGGTGGCAAAACTTTCACCATCATTAGCACTTGTAATATCAATGACATTAAGATTTGTGCCGGAATTAATCAAACACTCTAAAGAGGTATGGCAGCTGCAAAGAATCCTGCTTCCGGAAACCGGTAGGGTAAAGCTCGGAGTTAATACGGTAGCCGCAATGGTCCAATGGTCATTGGAAAGCTCTATAGAAAAGGCTGATTCAATGAAAAGCAGAGGCTATGGAACGGGAAAAAGAAGTTTTTATTCTATATTTGCAGCATGTCGAATCGACTACGCATTTGCATTAGTAATGCTTGTGATTACCGGAATAATTGTTGGATTTAAGCTATGCATGCCACAATTAATGGCATACAGTTATTATCCTGTGTTTGGAATTAATGAATTACTTCTGCAGGATTATATATGCATTTTTTCTTATATATTACTAGGATTACTGCCAATGTTTATTAGGAAGAAGCATGGTAAAAAGCAAGAGTATCGGAAAAACAAAGGATTGGAGAGTTGAGAAAGCATTTATGAAGAATGATAATAATATACTAATCAAAATCTCTGATTATTGCTTTGCATATTCAGGTGAGAATAACGATGCACTTCATAATATTAATCTTTCGATTGAAAGAGGAGAATTTGTTACTATAGCAGGACCATCAGGCAGCGGAAAAAGTACGCTTATCAGGCAGATTTCAAGAACTTTATCAAAATCAGGAACTGAAAGTGGAAGTATAGAACTTGCTGGAATAAAAATCTCGCAATATAAGGAACGTGATATTGCAACAAAGATTGGATTTATATCGCAGGATATAGATAATCAGCTTGTATGTAATAAGGTGTGGCATGAATTAGCATTTGCAATGGAGAATTTGGGATTTGAGCAGTCGATGATAAGGAGAAGAGTTGCTGAAATTGCCAGTTTCTTTGGAATAGAGAATATATATCACAGTGATATAAGTGAATTGTCAGGTGGACAAAGACAGCTGGTATGTCTGGCTTCTGTGATGGTTTTGGAACCAGAGATATTGATTCTGGATGAACCTGTCAGCCAGCTAGATCCAATTAATGCTGAAAGCTTTATAGAAGCACTTAAAAAGATTAATACTGAGCTTGGAACTACGGTTGTGATTGTGGAACATAATCTGTTATTAACACTGGCTGGCAGCAGCAAACTGGTATTAATGGATAAAGGAAGTATTGCATGTGCTGGCAAAACATCGGATGTCATTACTAGAATACAGGCTGATAATATTAATCTTATGGATTACATTCCATCACCTATGAGATTATGGGCGCTGGATAAGAATACTGAATCAGAATGTCCATTGACAATTGCATCAGCTAGAAGATGGTTTCAAAATCATGAGATTAAGCATTATATAGATGAACAGGTAAAGAAACCAGAGCAGCAGATAGAGAAGCAGAAAGATATAATTATCAGCATCAAAGATATGAATTATGCTTATGCGATTGATTTGCAAGTTCTTAAAAATCTATCACTTGATGTATATAAGGGCGAAACACTTGCGATTGCTGGAGGTAATGGAACTGGAAAGAGCACTTTGTTAAAAGTAATATCTGGAATTATTAAGGCGGACAGAGGCAAAATAGTCATCAAAAGAGCTATGGGATTAGGGTATCTTTCGCAGAATCCAATTCATTCATTCTTAAGCCATACTGTAATTGATGATTACAGAATGGCTTGTGATGATAATGAGCGAATTGAAAAGGTAATTAATGACTGTGGCATAGGCAATCTGATTAACAAAAATCCATACGATTTATCAGGTGGCCAGCTTCAGATGGCTGCAATTGCAAAGGTTCTTTTGAATAAGCCTTCGATATTGTTGCTAGATGAACCAACAAAGGGACTTGATCAATACTATAGAAGCAAAATTGTAGATATTCTTAAAGTTTGCAAATTAGAAAAGATTACTACCATCATAGTAAGCCATGATATGGATTTTTGTGAAAAAGTGGCTGACAGATGTGCATTATTATTTGATGGAGCTATTCTTTCTGTGGATAACACCAGAGCATTTATTAATGACAATGCTATATACACAACGATTGAACATAAGATATCCAAAGGTATAGCTGATAATATCATTAATTATGAAGATGCATATACTGCTTTATATGGAGAGGGACAAGCAAGGAAAGAATCAGAAGAATCAGTGCAATCGAATGTTCAAATCCAATCTGATATAGAAGTGCATCAAAGTGAGATGGTAAAGCATAGTGAAAAGATAAAACATAGTGAAAAGAGCGGAAAATTATCCAAAATTCTTGCGGCGATAATGATTATACTCGCACTTCCACTTACGTTATACATTGGAACATATATGCTAGACGATAAAAAGTATATATTCATATCGTTATTAGTTTTGGTTGAAGCAATTGTGCCATTATATATATTCATTGAAAGACAGGCAAAAGGCACCAGATATATTGTTATGATCGCTGTAATGAGTGCACTTTGTATTGCTGGAAGAAGTGTGTTCTATATGCTTCCGCAATTTAAACCAGTAGTTGCGCTTGTAATATTAACAGGGGTAACTCTTGGTGGAGAAGCAGGCTTTGCAGTTGGTGCAATTAGTATGCTTGTTTCCAATGTAATATTTGGGCAGGGACCATGGACATCATGGCAGATGTTTGCAATGGGGACATTGGGATATGTTTCGGGCATTCTTTTCTTTGAAAGAATAAAAAGTGGAACAAAATCGATTATACTGCTTAGTGTATATGGCTTTTTGGCTACTCTGATTATCTATGGTGGAATTATGAATGTATCGGCAGCAGCGCTTGCAAAAGGAATGACAGATGCCAAAACATTTTTCGCATATTATGTAGCAGGGATTCCCATGGATATAGTTCATGGAATATCAACATTTATATTTGTGTTAATTGGTGGTAGAATGATTATAGAAAAAATTAACAGGGTCAGAGATAAATACTACTAAGATTTTATTCAAAGATGTGTGAAAGGTAGAGGCATATGACAACATTTAGCTTATGTATGATAGTAAAAAATGAAGAGGCAGTACTTAAAAGATGCCTCGATTCCTTTAAGAATGCTTTTGATGAAATTATTGTTGTGGATACAGGTTCAACTGATAATACAAAGCTTATTGCAAAGGAATATACTGATAAAATATATGATTTTGCATGGACGGGAAGCTTTTCTGATGCTAGAAATTATGCATTCTCAAAGGCAAGCTGTGATTATATATATTCTTGTGATGCAGATGAAGTATTAGAACCATCAGAGTTTGAAAAACTAGTGTTATTGAAAAGAGCAATGATGACTGAAATCGAAATTGTGCAGATGTATTATGTGACACCTGATGAATACAATACAGTCGAGAACTTTAAGAAGGATTTGCGCCCGAAACTTTATAAAAGACTGAGAACTTTTACCTGGATTGATCCGGTTCATGAATCTGTTAATTTGAATCCAGTTGTTTTTGATAGTGATATAGAGATTAAGCATCTACCAGTTAATAATCATAGCGGTCGTGATTTTGCTATATTTGAAAAGATGTTTGATAATAATACATATATGTCATCAAAGCTTGTAATGATGTATGCGAGAGAACTTTTGATTTCGGGAAAAGAAGAAGATTTAATTAATGCAATCAGTTGTTTTGAAGCTATTGCAAATGATGAGAACAGAAGTCAGGATGATATTAAGGCAGCATATTGCGTACTTGCAAAAGCTTATAGAATATTAGATGAAGCAGATAATTTCTTTAAAATCGCATTAAAAGATATGGTAACAGGTGCCTGCAGCGAAGTTTGCCATGAAATCGGTAATTATTACAGAAATCATGGCAATACGGCTGAAGCTGATATTTGGTTTTATAATGCGGAGCATGAAACACAGCCCGCAGTTGCAATTCTTAATAAAAATAATTAGTGATAGAATGATGTGATTCCAAGATATTCTTCAAGGCAAAGTCCACTGTTATATACCTTTGTAGCAGTATCGACACCAAGGTATCTTAGATGCCAAGGCTCATACTGATATCCGGTAATATCAACTTTGTCAGCAGGATATCTGATAATGAATCCATATTCCTGTGCGTGAACGGCAACCCATTTGCCTTCTGCTGTGAAAGCGAAAGAATCATCGATTGTGTTAAGGTCAAAAGCAAGCCCGGTCTGATGCTCTGAATATCCAGCACGTGCAGAATATGTATCGGCATTAGCCTGACCATCAGCTTTAACATAGTTATTATAGATTGTATTCTGTCTACTGTATGAACGGAAACCCGATGAAATATAGAGGTTTAATCCTTCCTTTGCAGCAGCGGCCTGCATCTTGTTAAATGCTGTTAATACTTCACTGTTGAGTTCTCCCGGTGAGTATGAATCTGGTAACTGGTATGATTTGTTGGCTACAAGAATACCGTCAACATATGTGAGCCCGTTAACAACTGAAATAGCTTTACCATTAGTTGATACTGTTGTGTATGATGATGCAACATTACCACTTGCTTCAATTGCAGCTGCGTTCTCTGTAGGTGCCTCGGTTGCCTTTGTTGTTGGGGCAGCAGTGGATACATTAGAATCAGTAGTTATATTAGCAGCAGTAGTAGTGTTAGTAGTATTAGTATTATTAGTATTAGTATTAGTATTAGATGTGTCTTTGGCAGTATCTTTTGAACAAGCACTAAGTGTGGCTGTTGATATAAGAGACACTATTAGTAAATAAGCGGGAATTTTCTTCATATCTATCTCCATTTCTATGGGTGGTATTTATTTGAGCTATTAATGAATGCTAGATTTTTATAGCTATCTATTCTATTATATACTTTTCTTTACATGTTTTCAATTTATAAATAATCCATAAAAAAATCTTACTTGTTTTTCTACAATATTAGATGAAATAATACAAAAAATATTTGAATTACTAAGCATATTATTGTATAATTATTCTAATGAATACGTGGGAATAGTTTGATAGCATGAATGACTTTTTTAAAAATGTGCAGAGATTTGTATAAGGAAAGTTTATTTGCTAAGATAATTATTCAGAAAAGAGGTAAAGATGACAAGTAAGCAATATGAGAGAGCGAACAGAGTTGTATTTCCTATAATGTTGGTTGTTATAGGATACATAATTATTTCATTGGTAGGCTTTGGCGTAAAGGATGGCTTCAAATTGCCAGCTATGTTTCAAATTCTAGTAGCAGTATTAGCATTAATAGCATGCATAGCATTATTTATCATTAAGAAAGATACTAAGCTATGTATGATTGTATTTATGTTGTGTGGTTCATTAGTATATGCAGCAGTAATGATTCTCGGTAATTCGAATCTTACATATGTGTATGCATTTCCTATTTTATTTGCAGCAATGGCATATCTTAATATGAGACTAATTATATGCGGCAATATGGTTATAGTGTTATCTTATATAATTCATACAACTAAAATGATAATAACAAAATCATTAACAATTGATGAAGGTGTTATAGCAGCAGTGGTTGTTATTTTAGTAGTGTTATCATCAATGATGATCTCAAGAGTTCTTCTTATGTTTGACAAGGAGAATGTGGAAAGTATTTCTTTAGCAGCAGCTAAACAGAAAGAATCTAATGACACAATGGTAATGGTTGCTGACAATGTTATGAAGCATTTTGAAGCAGCAAAAGATATGATGGAAGTGCTCGGACAGTCTATTAGTACAAGTGACAGTTCGATGAAGGATATATCTGATAGCTCTGAGAATACGGCTGAAGCTATTCAGAAGCAGGCTATGATGTGTGTTGATATTCAGCAAAGTACAGATGCAGCAAAGCAACATACTTCTGAGATGATAGAAGCATCTGGTATAGCAAAACAGACCGTTATTGAGGGCGCTGAATTAGTGAAAGGACTGAAAGAACAGTCTGATAATGTTGAACAGGCTAGTAAGATTACAGTAGATGCTACAAAGAGAGTTAATGTCAAGGTTAATGAAGTAGAGAATATTGTTGGTGTAATTCTTTCTATATCAAGCCAGACTAATCTTCTTGCACTTAATGCATCGATAGAGGCAGCAAGAGCTGGTGAAGCAGGAAAGGGATTTGCAGTTGTAGCTGATGAGATTAGACAGCTGTCAGAGCAGACCAAGGATGCATCTAATAAGATTACTGAAATTATAGGAGAACTTATTGATGATGTTAAGAGGGCAGCTGATAGTACAGAAAAATCAAGCGTTTCAATTAATCATCAGAATGAGATGATTGACATTACAAAGTCAAAATTCGATACAATTGAAGAAGAGGTTAATGAACTTACACGAGTAATTGTTGAGACTGAGAAGGTAATTAAAGATATCTTAGATTCTACTGGAGTTATATCTGATAATATTACACAGCTGTCTGCAACTAGTGAAGAGGTTGCAGCTGCCACAACTGAAGGTGTTAAGATGACTGACGTGGCAGTAGATGAGATGGAAAAATTCAAAAAGGTGCTTGATGCAATATATTCAATTGCAAAAGATTTAAAGAATACAGCTAATTAATGAATAACCGAGAGTGAAAAAAGATTTTTATTAACATTTATTCACAAAGTGTTCAAAAACTAAGCACAATTTAGACATATTCGAATGCTAATATACATATATCGAAAGCGAAAGAAACAAACAAACGGGTAAAGCTTTTGATATAAAATACTTTTTCATAAAAACTTTTTTCACTCTCCCCTTATTGGAACCTTTGACCGAGGTTCCTTTTTTATGTGGAAAAGTATAGGGAAATGTTGTATAATTAATGATACATATAAACTAAAATGATTGGAGAAAGAATATTATGGCAGATTTAAAAGGAACAAAAACAGAATCAAATTTGATGGCAGCATTCGCTGGAGAATCAGAAGCAAGAAATAAGTATTCTTATTATGCCAGCAAGGCAAAAAAAGATGGATATGTTCAGATAGCTAACATATTCGAGGAAACAGCAGCTAATGAAAAAGAACATGCTAAATTATGGTTCAAACTTTTACATGGCGGAATTGCTTCAACGGCTGAAAACTTACTTGATGCAGCTAATGGCGAGAATTATGAATGGACAGACATGTATGCAACATTCGCTAAGGAAGCAAGAGAAGAGGGATTTAATGAAATCGCTGATCTTTTTGAAGGTGTTGCAGCAATCGAAAAGGAACATGAAGAAAGATACAGAAAGCTCCTTGCGAGCGTTGAGGGTGACTTAGTTTTCTCAAAAGAAGGCGATGTAGTATGGCAGTGCTCTAACTGTGGTCATATATGCGTAGGTAAAAAAGCACCTGAGGTATGTCCTGTATGTGCTCATCCACAGAGCTACTTCCAGGTAAAAGCCGAAAATTATTGAAAAATATGTGAAAATACTTTCTTTTTTTACGAATATATCGTATTATTAGGGAATGTAGAAATATATAAAGGGAGGATGCACATTTAGTGCAGATACATATGGCAGACAATAACAAGAAAAATGTCAGTGACAATGCTGACAACGGAAAAGTCATGACAAAATATGACAAAAAAATGCAGGCTCGTAGAGAGCAGGAAGCAAAAGATGCAAGGAATTCAAAGATGTTTAAAGGTTCATGCATTGCTATATGCGTATTGATTATTGCAGGTGTAGCTGGTTTCTTTGGATGGAGATACACAGATGCTCATGGTACATACGTAAAGGTTGGAGACTATAATGTTAACAAGATAGAATATGATTTCTATTATAACAGTTCAGTTAATAACTTTGTATCAACTTATTCACAGTATCTTTCATATTTTGGACTTGATACAACTAAGGATTTTGCAGAACAGCAGTATACAGATGGAAAGACATGGGATGATTATTTTGCAGAGAGCGCAATAGGAATGCTTAAACAAAGCAAAGCATTATGCGATGATGCAAAAGCTAATAACTGGGAATATGATGTAAACAGCGATTATAATACATATATTGATAGTATGAAAACATCAGCTGAAAGTGCATCACAAAGTCTTAATTCATACATTAAGAAGACATTTGGTACATATGCATCAGAGGGCAGTATTAAGGAATATGTAAAAGAATATCTTACTGCAACAGCATATTATGATAAATTATTAGCAGATAATGAACCAACAGACAGTGAAATTAAAACGTACTACGAAGAACATAAGAATGATTATGATAATGTAGATTACAGAATGTATTCAATCGTATCTGGTTCGGATGATGAATCAGATCCTGATGCAGCAGTTGCTGAAGCACGTGCTAAAGCTAATACATTCGCTGCAGCTGCAACTTCAGAGGACGCATTCAAGAATCTGTGTGTTCAGTATTCAAGTGATGAAGATAAGTCAACATATACAGAAAAAGATGCATCACTTATTACAGGAGCATCATATAGTTCACTTGATGCAGATTCAAAGACTTGGTTATATGATACAAACCGTGTTGCTGGTGACGTTACTGTTATTGAAGATGACGAAGAAGGGATATATTCAATATTCTATTTTGTTAAGAGATACTATGATTCAACTAATGATGATACTATTAAAGAATCAATTGAGTCATCAGCTGTTTCAGAATATATCGATAAATTAACAGAAAATTATTCTGTAGATGGATTAAATCATATTACTTATTTGAAGAATTCAACAACAGAAGAATCTTCATCAGCTGAAAGTTCATCAGCATCTGAGAGCACTACAGCAAACTAATATAATATACACTATTTTTAAATCTCTGGCCTTAACTGGTCGGAGATTTTTTGATTGTAAATAAAGACAAAATTTGATAAAATAGAAATAGTATTTGTAGGTAACTTGTGGTGACTTTTACAGGAGTGATAAGAATGATATCAAATGAGATAAATATGCAACTTAATCCTGATATACCTAGTGGAGTTTTTACTGAAGAAATGAGTGTTAAATATGCTGATTTAAAGATGATTGACATACTTTCTGACAGAGATTCATTATATAGAATTATACCCCAGCAGGATATAAAATTAATAGGTGATATTGTATCAGCATTGAAAGTGGACGAACAGGAGATGATTCCTGTAAGGATAATAGATGAAAATCATAATATTCGTGCAGTTTATATGAGTATACAGAGATCAGATAAACTGAAAGGAATCTTTGTAGAATTATATGATATAAAAGAGTTATACGATAATAAACATGAAATTATGAATCAATATAGGAATATACGAGCAATGATGGAGATAACAAATCAAGTGTTGTTTCAGTATAATCATAATATTGATGAGTTCTCATTGTATACAATTAATGATGAGCAGAATATAGTATATTGTAAGGGAAAATTAGAAGGCTGTATATCGTATTTTATGGATAAAAATTCAATATATAAGTCTACACTTGATGATTTTAATAGCTTCATAGAGTTAGTACAGAATGGGGCTGAGATTATAGATGCTCGTTTCAAAACCAATATGCTTATGCATAAGTTGTCTATGGAGAACGTTCATGCGAAGGGAATGACTTACACAGATCCTAATGGAATAAAGTGGTCTGTTGGTGTATGGGATATATACACGGATGAATCAGATAATAAAAAAAATTATATAATTGATAAGTATCTTAAGGATCCACTTACAGGTTTAATTAATAAGAAAGAGATGACAGAGATTGCTCAGGATCACATTAAGTCAAGATTAGCTAAAACATTTGCACTATTGATTATAGATATTGATGATTTCAAAAACATTAATGATACATATGGGCATATGATTGGGGACGAAGTGCTAAAAGCATTCGCACAGGTATTATTATCTCAGTTTAATGAAAAGGGAATAGCTGGTCGAATTGGCGGCGATGAATTTATGGTAATCGTTGAGAATTACGATGGTATTGATGAATTGAAAGATTTCTTATATGGTGTTCACTATAATGCGAATTTTATACTTACGGAGAGGATTCCTGAGATGGCGGTTACATGTACAATAGGAATATCACAGATGTATAAAGATGCAGATAATTATAATGATTTGTTTATGACAGCGGATAAGGCTTTATATAGAGGCAAGATAAAAGGTAAGAATTGTTTTATTATCTATGATAAGGATAAGCATGGAGCAATTCCTTGTGGTTACGACAATCGTAGTGCAATAATGACAGATGAGGTTGAAAAGCCTTCAATTACTGCAAGGGAACTTGCTAGTATATCACAGAAAGTTGTTTTGAATGGTATGACGTCAGTTGATGAACTCTTTGTTGCTATGGCGGATTATTTTTCACTAGAACGTATAGATATTAATTACGGCTCAGATTTACGATGTGTATATCAATACAATCCTAAGCAATATCCAGACATTGATGTAAGTATATTGAAGGATAATGAATGTAAGATGAAATTCAATGAGAACGGATTGATATACTCAAATAATGTAGCAGAATATGAATATGCTGCGCCACAGGTATTCAAGATGTATGATGATGCCAAGATATTCTCAGTATTACAGTATGTAATAGATAATGAGAATGGTGATATTTTGGGAGTGATAACTTATTCGAGATGTAATCTGAAAAGTGTAAAATTTGCGAAACATACACCACTGCTTCTCATGATAAGTAGTATATTAGAGACAAAACTAAGATATTAGAGAATATAATTTGATTAGAGGAAAAATAATGAGTATAAAATATGGGGAAGCTGGAGTAATATCAAGAATGCTTAAAAATGTTGACTGTAAAAAGTTGGAAACAGCTTCAATTATTGTACTATGTGCATTATGTGCAATCCTGCCTTTTAAGATGTTTGTAATTATAATACTGGATAGCTGGTATGAATTTGCATATGTGTCTATACAATACATTGTTATGACTGCGGCACTTGTAGTTATGGGTATCTACCTAGGCAATAAGGCAGTCAATATTGAAAAAGGACAGTTTGTGAAAACTGTGCTTAGCACATTAAAAAGTAAAAGATTCATTATATATATGATTCTTTTTATGATATTAATGGGGATTTCTGTTATTACAGCAATTGACAGGGATTTAGCATTGTTTGGTTCTCTTAGGAGAAGTGAAGGGTTTGTAGGACGTTTTTTGTATATATGTGTATTTGGATGTGCATATATAATTAAGGATTCAACAAAGAAAAGAATTGTTTTAAAAACATTAGCAATAAGTGCAACTATAATATGTTTTGTGACGTTTATACAGCAGAATCCAGGCTTTACTGAATTGATAGGATTAAAAAATAATGCTGTTAATGCTGATCTACAGGATAGGGCAAGCGTATTCTGTTATTTTAATCATTACGGGTATTATCTGTGTATGGTAATTGTAGTGTGCGCAGGAGTGATGGTTACGGCTAAGCGTAAGCTTGAATTTGCAGCATATTCTGTAATGCTTTTTATCAACATGTGGTCATTGATAATCAATGATTCATTTGGACCTTTATTAGCTACAATAGTAGGAATTATAGCCTTACCCGTACTTTTGGGTATGAATAAAAAGGGCAGCATTATTAAGAGAGTGATTCCGATTATATTATTAATTGTTGTTTGTGTATTATTTGGTGGTACAAAATTATTACATGAATTCCTGACATTCGGAAGTGATATTGTGAATGTAGCAGAAAATAATGAGTATGCGGATAGTGCTGGAACAGGTCGCTGGACATTGTGGAAGAAAACGGCGGAATTTATTGCTGACAGACCAGTAGTTGGATATGGAGAAGATTGTATAACTGAATTATATACTCAACATGGGTATCCACAGCAAAGACCAGCGAATGAGTTCTTACAATATGCGGTATTCTCGGGAATTCCAGTAATGATTATGTATATAGCATTATTAATTAATATATTTATTGATAGGATTAAGAACATTAAAAAACTTGATGAGATAACGGTTATAGCGGGAGCAGCAGTTGTAGCTTATTTGGTATCATCATGTTTTGGTAATACAATGTATTATTCAACGGTATATTTCTTTATGCTGTTGGGGATGGCTGCCTGCAATGTTAAGAAAAATGTATAGAACACTATAGGATGGAGGATATTATGTTAACAGATGACGCAACAATTCTAAAGATTAAACATGAAGTATTATATGAAGTAGCGAAGATGGCTTATGCCGGAACATTTGAAGAGGAAAAAGATCTCCTTCCATATAAGATGATTCCAGGACCAAAGGCTAATTTTAGATGCTGTATATATAAAGAACGAGAAATTATAAGACAGAGGGTACGACTTGCTGAAGGCAAATGCCCAAGTGATAAAAATAGTGCTAATATTGTTCAGGTTGTAAGTGCAGCCTGCGAAGACTGTCCTATTTCTCGTTATGTAGTTACTGACAATTGTCAAAAATGTATGGCTAAAAGCTGTCAGCAGGCCTGCAAATTTGGTGCAATTACAATGGGACGTGACAGGTCATATATTGACCCAGCCAAATGCAAGGAATGTGGTAAATGTTCAGAAGCCTGTCCATACAATGCTATTGCGGACCTTGTACGTCCATGTAAAAGAAGCTGCCCTGTTGGTGCGATTACACATGATGAGAATGGTATTACAGTAATTGATGAAAATAAATGCATACAATGCGGTCAATGTATACATAGCTGTCCATTTGGCGCTATAGGTTCTAAGACATCTATAGTTGACATTATTGACGATATCAGGGCTGAAAAAAAAGTATATGCAATGATAGCACCTGCAGCAGAAGGCCAGTTTGGGGCAGATATAACTATGGCAAGCTGGAAAAATGCTTTGAAAAAAATCGGTTTTGCAGATTTGATTGAAGTAGGACTTGGCGGTGATATGACAGCTGCATCTGAGGCTGAGGAGTGGGCAGAAGCATACAAAGAAGGTAAAAAGATGACAACTTCATGTTGTCCAGCCTTTGTCAATATGATTAAAAAGCATTTTCCAGAGCTTATTGAGAATATATCAACAACAGTCAGCCCAATGTGTGCAGTGTCAAGAATGATTAAGGCAAAAGAACCTGGAGCGGTGACAGTATTCATCGGACCTTGTATTGCTAAAAAAGCAGAGACTGCTGATAAATCAATAGAAGGCAATGCTGATTATGCATTAACATTTGGTGAAATCAGAGCAATGATGAGAGCAAAATCGGTAGAACTTGAGCCGGCAGCTAATAGTACACAGGAAGCAAGCGTATTTGGAAAGAGATTTGGTAATAGTGGTGGAGTTACAGATGCTGTTCTTAAATCACTTAAGGAAGCTGATGAAGAACTTGATTTATGTGTCGCAAAGTGCAGTGGAGCTGCAGAATGCAAGAAAGCACTTACACTATTAAAATTCGGTAAGCTTCCAGAAGATTTTATAGAAGGTATGGCATGTGAAGGCGGCTGTGTTGGTGGCCCTAGCAGACACAAAGGACCAGTTGAAACAAAGAAATTCAGAGATACACTGATAGGTCAGGCTGATGACAGAGGTGTACATGAGAATCTTAAGATGCAGGGTGCAACTGATGTTAAAATGCATAGATAATTGAAAAGAAGGAGCTCCAATGAAAATATTAATTACATCAATTGGAAAAAGAGTCCAATTAATAAAACATCTAAAGACAAGATTTAATGTAATAGGCGTTGATGCTTCAATGAATAATGCTGCAAGAGAATTTACAGATAAGTTTTATCTGGTACATAGTATTGATGAGGCTGAATATGTAAGCGATATACTTGATATATGTGAGAAAGAACAGATAGATATTGTATTACCATTGTATGAAAGAGAATTTTTGCTTTTGTGTGATAATAGAAAATTAATAGAAGACAATGGAATAACAAAGCTTTTATTGTGTGATGATAATATTATCAATATTTGCAACAACAAATTCAATACTTATGAATTCTTCAAAAAATACAATATAGCTACTCCACATTGTTACAGTGAGCATAAGAAATTCCCTGTTATTGTTAAACCAAGTGAAGGTATGCGTGGTTCTAACGTATATATAGCTAATGACAGGGTTGAATTAGCATTTTATGAGAATAGAGTTACTAATCCAATAGTTCAACATCTTATTGAAGGTGTAGAGTATTCTATAGATGTTCTATGTGATATGGATGGTGAGATAATATACGTCATCCCAAGAGAAAGAACAGAGGTAAGAGCCGGCGAAGTATCAAAGAGTGAGACAATTACATATGACAATCAGTTAGGAAAGATGCTTGTAGATTCAACTATTAATGTAATTGAAAAGCTAAAACTTGAGGGCGCAGTACGAGGACCATTGACAGTACAGTGTTTTGTAACTTATGAAGATGAGATTATTTTTATTGAGATAGATTCGAGACTTGGCGGTGGTGTTCCACTTTCTTTTGAAGCAGGAGCAGATTATGCAGAAGTATTGGCTAATATGGTAAAAGGTATAAAATCAGAAACGAAGATAGGAAAGTATGATCATGTGTCTATGCTGAGATTTGATGATGCAGTTTACAAGAGGTGATTATGATCTGGGATAGAAAAAGATTCAAGCGTGACGGAAAGAAAGCATTTTTGAAAAATTATGTAACAGCAGTATTCGTTACTTTTCTTATCGCATTTATGGTTGGTGAAAGCTCAGATTGCATTACAATCATTATGAAGTATGATAATACTAAAGCACAGTTGAATAATGTAGTGAACACAGCAAAAAAATATTCGGATTTTGATGAACTTCGTTCAGTTATAAGAGATTTTAAAAATGGAGTTTGGTTTAATTCTGATGACGAACTTGAAGAGGAAAAATATCAATTTGATATTAATGAGAATGCTTCTACAGATGAGAAGGTGCGTCGAGAAGGAAAATTGTTTAGTGCAGCTTATTTTGATTCTGTAATTGAGACTGTTGCATCAGAGAACACATTGTTGTTAAGATTGTATAAAGCAAATAAGGAATTTATTGTTAATCATAGAGTAATAACGGGTATAGGTATATGTATTGGTGCAATAATATTATATATGTATTATATATTTGTTGGTAATCTCTTAACTGTGGGCAAAAGAAGATATTTTCTCGAGAATAGAATGGAAAAGGATCAGAAGACACCTTTTCAGGTTATTATTCATAGCTTCAGAAGTAATTATAGATTTAATGTTGTAAAAGTAATGTTTTTTAAGTCATTATATACATTCCTATGGTCATTCACAATAGTAGGAGTTATAATAAAAGGATACCAGTATAGAGTTATTCCATATATTCTTGCTGAAAATAGTGGTATAGATGTTAAGGATGCTTTTGCATTATCAAAATCAATGACGAATGGATACAAGTGGGAATGGTTTAAGATGGATATGTCTTTTATTCTGTGGAATATTCTTAACCGATGTACATTTGGAGTTGCTGGATTATTCTTTGTTAGTCCATATATGTATGCAGCAGATGCGGAAGCCTATATCGCACTTAGAAATGAAGCAATTGAATTAAATAAGCAGTATTGGGAACACCTTTGTAATCCGTTGTTTAATGAAAAGGACGATGCATTCGCAGGGACTACATCGGAACTTTCAATTAATGATATTCAACTATATCATGAGCATAAGATTAAATATCCAAAGCTTCATACAGATTATAATAGAACATATTCAATTTCTACATTAATTATTATGGGTATAACATTCGCAGTTGGAGGATGGTGCTGGGAGGTCATTCTTCATATTGTTCAGACTGGTGAATTTGTTAATCGAGGAGTATTGAATGGACCATGGCTTCCAATATATGGATTTGGAGCGGTAGGTGTGCTTATATTCCTTAGAAGATGGTTTAATAATCCAGTTAAAACCTTCATATTAACTATGATTTTAGCTTCAATTATTGAATATGCTACAAGCTGGTACCTGGAGATAGTTAACGGAGTAAGATGGTGGGATTATACAGGCTATTTTATGAATGTTAATGGTAGAATATGTCTGGAAGGAGCAGTGGTTTTCGGCGTTGCCGGATGTGCAACCGTATATCTGTTAGGACCACTTATTGCAGGCTCAATTGACAGAATTCCTAAAAAAATTAAAATCGTATTGTGTGTTGTTCTTTTATCAGCATTTATTGGAGATTTTGTATACTCACACTTTTATCCTAATATGGGTAAGGGAATAACAACTGAGGAATATAAAAAGCTAAAGATGATGGATGAAAACAGAACCTAGTTAATGTCTTTGTTAGGAGGATTACTATGGGTAATATTATTGATTATTTACGATGGAGAGGTGACCTTACTCTACATGTCTCAAAATTCAATAAAGTAGATAGTTTGATTCTTTCACAAATTTCATATATTCAGTTTGATAATCTGCCTGATTGTATAACAATCAGACAGGCTAATGAACTGATTAAAAGTTCTAATAAGCCTGTTAATTCAGGCTTATTGTATTCTAAAGAGGATAAGCTATTACTTGAGTTATTAGCTGAAAGCCGTCGATTTGGTAATTTGATTATTAGCGACTACATAGATGTGGTTAATGAAGATGCAGAAGAACAGTTTAGCGCTGTAACGATACGAGTAGATGATAATAATATATATATATCTTTTCGTGGAACTGATGATACATTGGTTGGCTGGAAAGAAGACCTCAATATGAGCTTTGCGGGGGTGGTACCGTGCCAAAAGGATGCATTGCAATATCTAATTAATATAGCAGACAAATACCCTGAAGATAAAATTAGAATAGGAGGGCATTCAAAGGGTGGTAATATGGCAGTATATGCAGCAGCTTTTTGCAATGATGATATTAAGTGTCGCATTAGTGCTGTATATAATAACGATGGACCAGGCTTCTCGAAAGATATTATAAAGAGCCCGGGGTATAGAGCAATTAAAAGAAAATGCAATACTTTTGTTCCACAGTCATCAATAGTAGGGATGTTATTGGAACATGAAGAGGAATATCTCGTTGTTAACAGTGTGCAAAATGGAATATTACAACATGATCCGTATTCATGGGATGTTCTTGGAACAGACTTTGTATATCTTAATGATGTCTCAAAGGAAAGTCATTATATTGACATGACGTTAAAGAATTGGATTTCAGAGCTTAGTGTTGAAGAAAAAAAGCATTTTATTGATGCCTTATATTCAATAATGTCAGTTACGGAAGCTAAGACTTTATTAGAGTTAAGCCGGGATGGATTCAAGAACGCAGGGTTAATGCTTAAAGGAATGACAAAGATAGAACCAGAGACAAAGAAAGTAATTACTAAAGTACTTAATGCCTTGATAAAGACTGCACATGATAATAAAAAGATGCTTAAAAGAAAATAGAATATGCAAGGGGATGAAGATAGTATGGCTAAATCATCAAAACAGAAATTAAAGATATTATATCTGATTGACTATCTGAAGAATGAAACAGATGAAGAACATGGAGTTACAATCATGGATATGATTAACTATCTGAAATCATATGATATTCAGGCCGAGAGAAAAAGTTTGTATTCAGATATAGAGGAATTGGAGAATTATGGATATGATATTATAAGTTATAAGAAGGATAAACAGTGTCTTTATGCGCTTGTAAGCAGAGAGTTTGAGAATGCAGAGCTTAAGCTCCTTGTAGATGCAGTTAACGCATCCAAATTCATATCTAATAAGAAATCACGTGAGTTAGTTAAAAAACTTGAGACATTTGTAAGTCGTTATGATGCAGTTAATCTAAAAAGACAGATTATTATCTCGGAAAATTCAAAGACCATCAATGAAAATGTTTTTTACAATGTGGATAATATCTACACTGCGATTCAAAAAAATAATAGAATTGCTTTTAAATATTACGAGTGGAACGAAAAAAAGCAGCTTGTACTTAGAGAGAATGGAGATAAGTGCAATATAAGTCCATGGGCAATGATATGGGATAATGATAATTATTATATGATTGCATTCGATAATGAAGCTCAGATATTAAAACACTACAGAGTTGATAAGATGGGAGAAATTAAGATCCTTAGCCAAGAGAGAGAAGGCGGGGATGTATATGAAAAATCAGACACCATTAAGCATTCACAGGCTGTATTCAGTATGTTTGCTGGTGAAAGAAAACATATAAAGCTGGTATGTGAAAAGAGTATACTGGGTGTTATCATTGATAAACTTGGTAATGGAATAATGATTGTGCCTCAAAAGAATGGGACTTTCCACATTAATGTAGATGTAGAAGTAAGTGCAATGTTCTATTCATGGTTGTTTGGATTAGGCAATACAGTTAAAATTGTAGAGCCTAAGGAGGTAGTGAGTGAGATGAAGGATAGATTAAAAAAAGCACTGAAGGCATATAATTCTATGGAATAATAATTAAAAATGCTAGATTTTAACTAGATTTTAAAATTCAAAGGGAGTTTTATTGGACACAAAAACATTCATAATGAAACCATAAGAACAAGGCATGCGAGACTGCGCAGCCAATAAAGAAAGGTATGGTATGGATTATGAATAAGAAAAAAATAAAGAATACAAGTAGAAAGAATATTAAGATGTTGGCAAGATTTATGGGGATGGTTCTGGTAAGTATTATATTAGTGAATTTTGGAATAACAATGTTTTTAGGATTAATGGGTATAGAAATACTTAGATTAAAGAGTGCGTGTATTGTTTTAGTATTATCTATATTAATTGTTGTTGCATCCTATGTAATGTATATTCTGAATAAATATTTGGAATTATATTCACGTACATATAAAACCAATCCCTAGATAAGTGGAATGCCTATTTGGTATTGCAGGCATTAATAACATCTGTGAATGACATTGAACCACCGAATATGTCAAGTGCACTACCAATGGTGACATCTAGATGATTCTTTCCTGCAGCACGAAGTGTCTCCAAATCATCAAAAGAGCCAACACCACCAGCATAGGTTATAGGTAGCTTATTCCATGAACCAAGCAGGGTTGCTAATGGGATTTCTATTCCGGAAGCTTTGCCTTCTACATCAACAGCGTGAATTAGGTATTCATCACAGTAAATCGATAATTTGTCTAGTAAATCAGTAGTAATAACGACATCTGTGAATGTTTGCCATCTATCGGTTACTATATAATATTGACCATCTTTTTTACGACAACTCAAGTCCAGAACAAGATGATCTTTACCGACTACATTATATATCTTCGCTAGATTATCATAGTTAATAACGCCATTGCGGAATACATAAGAAGTTACAATAACATGTGAAGCACCTGCATTAATGTATTCCATGGCGTTGTCAGCTGTTATACCTCCACCAACCATTAATCCTTGTGGATATGCTTTCAATGCTGATATGGCTTGTGCCTTAGTTGATTCATAATATGGTGAATCTTTACCATTAAGAAGAATAATATGTCCACCAGTAATATTATTTTTTCTATAATATGATGCATAGAAAGCTGCGTCCTGTGTTGAGACAAAGTTCTCAGTTGCGGCATCATTAATATCTGTAAGACTACCTCCGACAATTTGCTTTACCTGTCCGTTGTGTATGTCAATACAAGGTCTGAAATTCATAGTGCCCTCCATTATTTGATAATATTATATGTCATAGTTTACTTTGCTTAAGAATAAACCTTTTGATTCAACAGTATACCCGGTATCCTGACGTGAACCAGTCTGCAATGCCGTAAGTATACTTGATGGTGTCCTTTTGTTAAGCCCGATTTCTATAAGTGTACCAGTAAGAATTCGGACCATATTGTATAGAAATCCATCACCACAATAATTAATTGCTATAAAGTCATGATGATGTATATTGCATATGTTAATTTCAATATTATAGATAGTCTTTATCGTATTGCGTCCGTCTTTCATAGTTGAGGCAAATGCTTTGAAGTCATGACGTCCTACAAGCAAGTCAACAGCATGTGTCATAGAGGATATATCAAGAGGCGTTGCTATGTGTGTAGAAAAGCGTCGACCGAATGCAGATGGAATACTGGCGTTATCTATATAATAAGTATATTCTTTACTTATTGCGGATAATCGAGCATGAAAACCTGCTGGCATAAGTTGAATTGAATTAATGCGTATGCAATCAGGGAGAAGTCTGTTACAGCCAGCTGCCATGTTGTCGATTGGTAATTCTACTATACTTATATAGGTTATCATTTGATGTCTTGCATGAACACCTGCATCAGTGCGTCCGGAAGCACTAAGGTGAATTCGGTTATCATTATTAAAGTGCAATGTATCCGTGATGTATGTGTTAAGTGCTTTCTCTAATTCTACTTCAATTGAATTGCTGCCATTTGTTTGGCGTTGCCATCCACTATAGGATGTCCCATCATATTGCAAATCAATTAGATAATTATAATGCTTCAAGTGAAAACCTCCGTTACTTAAGAACTATCGTGATCGACATTCTCCATTCGTCAAAAGTGAGCAAGCTCGCTATGGCTCTCTTACGCTTATTGTACCAAGTCGCTAGCGCGACGGCTAGCCCCAGTTACAATATTTCCAC
>CAZPHI010000025.1:0-31308 GCA_964586425.1 uncultured Lachnospiraceae bacterium
CCATAGATGATGAATTTAATTATTTCATCTGTCTACTTAAGTGGGATTGTATCAGGTGTTAGTTCAAACTTCCGCTTTTTTCTTTCAAGAAGCAGAAATCCAAGTTCTTCCTCCAACGCCTTAATCTGCGGGGAAATTGCAGACTGTGAAATATGACACTCCTCTGCTGCTTCTGAAAAACTGTTGTTCTTCACAACAGACTGAAAATATCGAATTTGTCGTAGCATCTGATCTTACCTCACTTCCAATTTATGAATAATATACACTGTTTACAATAGTGTATTTCTAGTAGTGATACCTCTTTCTATAGCGAATCAAGCACGTTACCGAAATCACTGCTGCCATTGTCTCAGCAACAACAATTGCCATCCATACACCATTCAGTCCAAAGAAAAGTGGAAGCACAATAACTGCAATAATCTGACACACAATCGTTCTCACAACCGAAATACCTGCCGATACAATTCCATTGTTAAGAGCTGTAAAGAAAGCCGAACCGAATATATTAATTCCCACAGATATGTACGATACAGAGTATATCATAAATCCAATTGTCGTTATCTCAAGTAATTGAGCATCATAGCTTACGAAAACCATTGATAATGGTCTTGCCATTACTTCTGCCATTGTCACCAATACAATAGAAAATCCGGCAATTATTTTGATACTCTTTCTGAATACATTCTTTAATTCACTATGATTGCCTGCGCCATAATGATAGCTTACAATTGGTGCGCAGCCCATTGAATATCCAAAGAATACCGATATAAATATAAAGTTAACATACATAATTACCCCATAAGCCGCAACGCCGCTTTCTCCCGCAATTCTCATAAGCTGATAATTATATAGGATATTAACAATTGACATGGATATATTAGACATAAATTCAGATACGCCATTGCTCGCCGCTTTGCGTAATGATTGCCAGTCAAGCCTTGCTCTGCCTAGATGAAGCGTGCTTCTATTAGGCATACAAAAATAGAACAATGGAATCAAGCCTCCAATAAACTGACTGATAGCCGTTGCCGTTGCAGCCCCCACAACTCCCATGTTCAAAACAGCCATAAAGAACCAATCCAGCACCATATTAGTTACACCCGATATAACTGTAACCGTCAGTCCAAGATGCGGTCTTTCCGCTGTAATAAGAAAGCTCTGGAATACATTCTGCAGCATAAATGCTGTTATAGCACATATAATTATTCTTCCATATGCAACACAATGCTCAATCATTGCCTCCGATGCACCTAAAAGAAACGACACCGGTCGTATAGCTATCTGTCCTATTATCGTAAAAGATATACCCACAATAATAATCGTATATATTATCATGGAAAATGTTTCATTAGCCTTTTCCTTTTTGTCTTCCCCTAGAAACATCGCTACTAATGCGCTTCCACCTGTTCCAAGCATGAAGCCAATTGCTCCGAATACCATTAAGAATGGCATAATCAGATTAATTGCAGCAAAAGGAACAGCGCCTACATAGTTCGACACAAAAAAGCCATCAACCACACCATATATTGATGTGAAAATCATCATGATAATTGATGGCAGCACAAATCGTAATAATTTACGATAGGTAAAGTGATCTGATAATTGAATCATATTAATAAAGCTCCATTTCAAAAATTTTGTTATATGCTATTAAGTATATTAGCAAGATTTTCTACATGAAATGCTTCCTCATACAGGAAATTTTCTGTGAGTTCTTCTATATTATCTTCAGAATACTCTATTTCACGTGAGAATATATGTATATTATTCATTCTATCTTCAAATGAATAATTCCTGTTATTTGTAATCCAGATTGTGACATCCTGCTGAAGTATAACCAGATAATGTCCAATTATAAGCTGAACCTTGCCAAGCAGATTATAGTCATAAACCGCTTTCATACTATATCTGAATACAAGATATTCTATTAGATTCCTATATTCATAGCTTCTATTCTCCATACTCCTAATGAATTCAGTGACAACTGACATATATTCATCTTTCTCCATAGATAAGATATTATCCGATATATTCTCAATTACATTCGGCCAGTCTTCATTAAGCATCTCTACATCATTATATACAGAAACTATATCCTTCATACATTCAAGGATATCTGTCTCTCCTGTATTCATCGCTGCAATATCAAAGTTTTTATCACATACATCCTTGATACTTTCAAAATCATCTGCATTAATCAGTTCTTGAATTTTATCAGCTGTAAGGAGCATCGAAATCAATACCTGATGCAATTTTTTCTGGGTGTTAACAGCATTTAACTGCTCGATCCATATATCACGAAGTCTGAACAACGCATGCGCCAGCGCAGAGTCATATTCAGAATCTTCAATCTCTTCTTCATCAATAATATCTTCGATTAGCTTTAATTCGTCTTTCTTCTCTAATATAATTCTAGCTGCTTCTTCACAAGCGAGTCCAATTCCAGTCTCTTTAACTGTACCGTAATATTCTGTGAATCTTGGAAACTGGTCACATACTACTCCCATATTCTCTTCTCCAAGCTTCTGATACATCTCGCATAAGCCCCCAACACAGCAATTATCCTTGCAGTCCGAAGCAATGCATCTAAAATCTCTATAATAATCTGGAACTCTACGAATCATCAGTATTCCTCTTTCTTTTAGATATAATATGTATTATATATTCTATCATCAAAATCATCATATTCTATATAATCATCATCAATATATAGTGCTGTGTCATCTGCCTCATTGTAAGAGTTCATTAACACCATTGCTATCAATACTATTATCATAATCACTTCCATTGGTAGCTTATAATTACTGTACTGTTCATTTAGTTTATTCAAATTCTTATAAGCATTTTTAATTTTTTTACTTACATTATTAATTTCTGCTCCTGAATTTGAATTTACATTGGCATCTGCATTACGCGCGGCTTGTTCATTCCATACTCCGGAATACTCAAAGCCTGTAATTTCCTTGTATTCAGTTTTTACTTCTTCTATACGTTGATTATAACGTGATAAATCCCTATTGTAGGTCTCTCCAACCCAGCCAATAACATTAATACTTAGTACAATTAACCATACACTCCATATTACTCCTACTATCATAATCAAGTTCCCATCATTAGTCATCTTTCTAATAACCGGTGGTATAATATATGCCATTATAAACAATAAGGAAAATAACATTATCCAGTTTATAGTAGCCTTTGTAGCTATATATAAGAGCTCAAAGCTTAAGAACATTGATATAGGTTGTAATATTAATGCTAATATCCGGTTTCTATTTCTTTGTTTGTTCTGCTTTTCATATTGCGTATCAATTTGTTTTTTTATTTTAGATGAACAATCATCACAACTGTAATACGCAATTTCCTTGTATCTGCGATATGTAGCGTGTTGTTCTTGGTGTTCGCGGCAATATGAACATTGGTTATCAATCCCATTATCTATTAACATCGACATTACATTGCCGATTGTAGTGGCTAATTCATCATCATCTACGCTAATAAACTTAATGCCATATTGACAGCATTGGAATGATTCAATAAGATGATTATTACATATAAGTGTCTTTACTTTACGTTCAATTTCAGCTTCTCTATTCTTTAGGTTACAGAATATTGTAGAATGGTACATCTTCTTACGTGATTTCTTTGATTTTCTAAAATCTACCTCAAAGATACAATAATCCGCTTTATATATTCCCCATGCTACTCTTCTAAATTGTCCAATTTCTTGATTCTTTTTATTTTTTCCCATCATATTAACCCCTATAATTGTCCATTTGCGCGTCAAATACATCTCCAAGCAGATACTCATTCTCATGCGATTCACCCGCTTTAGTTGCCGTATAAAATGACTCCATTAGCATCGTAAACATTGCTGTACCTGCATGCATCAGCTCTAATACAAGATTATAATTCTTATACTGAGCAATAAGCTTGTTCAAATTATTATGAGCACCTTTAACCTTATTTTCCGCTTTAGTCAGTTCCGTCTGGTATTCCATGTATTGTTTTAAAGATTCATAACCACTGCTAATATTGCTATAATCAAATCCCGATGCTTTCTTATATTCAGCTTCAGCCTCTACAATACGAATCTCATAATGTGGTTTTTTGGCATCATATTGTTCTTTAACGAATGAATTAGCACATATAATCAATACCACAATCCATGCACACCATATCCCCGCTGTTGTCATTATCATATCACCATCATCTGTCACCTTACTAATCACCCAAGGCATAATTATTGGAATTATTAATAATATACTCATAACCCATTGAAAATTAATGGTAATTCTGGTCACAAAGAACAATACAATCAGCGCAATCACCATTGATATTGCCTGAATAACCATTGTCAAAATCCACTTTTGTCTTCTCTTAGCATATTGTTCTTCATGATCAATATCCAATTGCTCATTGATTTTTGCTGCACATTCATCACAACTGCAATATACATTACCTTTATAGTTGTGATATGTAGCATATACATCTTTCTTATCAACGCAATAAGAACATCTGTTATCGATCTTATTATCACGTAATATTTTAATTATCTTCTGTATTATCTGATCTATATTCTCATCACTCGAAGATATTAATGTCACTCCATATGCATAACATGCACAAGTAATTATTGAATTGTATTCCTGTTGAAGAACCCTTAATTTGGATTCTATATCGTCCTCTTTATTTTTCAAATTACAGAATATAATTACATTATACATCCTAGTGCCAGATATCTTTGAAATTCTTAATTCCATCTCAAAATAACTGTTCTGTGATGTATATGTTCTCCAACCCACCCTTTTGTAATTCTCAAATTCGCTATTGTCTCTAATTGATCTCCACATTATTGTACTCCCTGAACCAAACCCCTTCTGATTTGGAACTTTACCTCTCTTAATTGTCCACTTATTATAACATCAAAATATGATATTTGAAACACTATTTAAATCTATATAAAACATTTCTTATAACTGGCATTGTCGTTTTTTTCATAAATGGCTATTTTAACATTGCCATATAAAGTATATATTATCAATAATCATTCGCGAATCATTACATAATACAAGTGATTGAATACTATCAGATATCACTTGTATACAATACTATTAGAAAGAGATGTGCTCAATATGAACGATAAAAAAATATTAAAACTTACATTAGCAGCTGTATTTGCTGCATTAACCTGCGTTGCAACTATGATTATTCGAATCCCAACCCCAGGAACAGGTGGCTATATTCACCCTGGAGATGCCGTTGTTGTCTTATGTGGTATCTTCCTTGGTCCTATATATGGCGGTTTGGCAGCCGGAATCGGTTCAGCGCTCTCCGATTTGCTTGGAGGTTATATGATATATGTGCCAATTACATTCATTGTAAAAGGCGTCATAGCTGTAGTCGTTGCAATAGTATATAACAAAACAAGCCACATTACTAAGCTTACAACACTCAGATGCGCTATATGCGGAATTTTCTCCACATTATTAGTAGCAGGCGGATATCTGCTATTTGAATTCTTTATATATGGCAGCGCCGCAATTGCAAGTGTACCTTCCAACCTCGTCCAAGGCATATCAGGTCTCATCATATCATGCCTTTTGTGTCCAGCACTAATGAAGATACCGGTTTTAAAGCAGTTACGTAATGACAAATAAAGCTATTAATGTATGCCAATATGCATATCAAAAAAGCATTGAGGATAGAGCGATGTATACCGCCCATCTCAATGCTTTTTGAATTATTTTTTCTATTATTTCTTCTTATTATTTCCTTTTAATTTTCTTTGCTGTTTTTTCTTCTTGTAATTTCTAACCTGTATCATCCTAATGACAATCCCTGCAACTACAACAAGTACAATTACAACAATAATTATAACAATCGCATTACCGCCTAATACTTTATTAACCTGATATACTGGTGACGCTTCCTTTTCACTCTGGCTTTCAGCAATTGAACGGCTCTCTTCCTCTGCTCGCAGGCTCTCTTGCGCTGCCTTAGATTCGGCCTCTATACGCTCATTCTCAAGTCGCTGAGCCTTTGCGGCATATGACTCCAGATGTTCCATCATATCATTGCCTGTATCCGCGCCAACCGTACTTCTGCACATGCCAAACTCCGCAATACTATATTCATATGTATCCGATACATAAAACCAGCACCACTGCTGTGAAACATGCTGTTTGTACGCAGCTGATGCGACCTCAACAGCATTTTGCCCACCCATATTCTCAAGTGGCTTGCGGCAATCCAGATGTATCTGATTCTCTCCGTACAGATGTATATATGTCTTTGGTACATCATACACGCCATATGTAGCTGCTGATTCTGGATAAATGCTGTTGTCCATCGACACTGTAACAGCCTCCTGCATCGCCTTTGAAATCAACATATGTGTTCCATGTCCGTATTCACCGTTAGTATCCTGCGTTACACATACCAGTGGTTTGTATTTTCGTATCATCTCTACAACATAAGCAAGAGTCTTATCATACCCAAAGGTCTTCTCTGCTGAAGCAAGCCCATCAGCATATATATCATCGAATGTACCCATCTCCGGATAATTCTTTACGCCCATTGCCCATAGTCCATCTAGCTTTTCATGTTCTCGGATTACAGTTCCTGTAGTATACGTAGAAAAGTATACAACCTGCACTGCAAGCCCTTCATTACCGGCATATTCTGCAATAACACCACCAAGGAACAATACTTCATCATCGGCATGCGCAGAGAGCACAAGCATATCTGCCTGTTCGCAATGTGGTTTCCAGGTCTGAACATCAGATGGGAGCTTTCCATCTGAGTATGCCGTAATATTACATATTGATGATTTTGATGCAAAGCTTAATGTTACTTCACTTGCGCCACCCTCAAGTGCCACATATTCATGAAGAAATCCATTCGTTCCAGCTTTGACTGATTTGTCATTGTACTGTAATGTCCACTCCTGTGGAACCTCATACCATTCGATATACAGTCCATACATTGGATCTGATGCAGTAACAGTAATACTACTATCAGCTGCAACAGTTACCTTTGTTGAATATGAATCATCCTTAAGATATGCATCTGACTGACCAGCTGGCATCGCAACTGTAATTCCAAGCTGTACTGCATCCTTATCGTTGGCAGCTGTATCTACTGCATCATTGGCATATATCATATCCGCAGACAACACAATAACAAGTGCTGTAATTGCCATTACACACAGTTTCTCTATTTTATTCTTTATATTATATAACATATTCTCTTATGTACTCCTTTAGTGTACTCCTTCTTTTACAATTGCAGATATATCCGCTATATCTACAACAACAACTCTATGACCTTTAAGTAGAGTATTCTGAAGTTCTACAAAAGCACACACTGTAAATTCTCTTCCATCTTTACTAACAACATTGTGATAATAACATGCTTTATTCGAATAAACAAACTGATTTCTTAATTCAGCAACAAATTCTTTTGTATCCACATCTCTCATAATATCCATACACAACATACCCGCTGCAATATCTTCCTTTGTATATCCGAATAACTTCATAAAGCCTTCATCTGCCTTAATTATTCTTCCACTTCTAAGTTCAGCGTAGTACTGCGCATGTCCTAATCTGTGTTCAGCGAATATTATTTTATCCTTGGCTGGTACTGGAACCACATTATCAATTGTTAAAGAATCTAACTCATTATTTGTATTCATATCTAATCTCCATTCCTAATCTTGTGATTTATTATAAATGTAAAAACCACTCCCACATGTATCTAGTACAGTTCTACTGCTCTAAATTAATTACACTAATAATAGATTTTGCTAATATAAGAAGGAAATTCTCTTCTGTTTCTGACCACTTTCTAGAGCGGTTAAATATATCAAAAGAAATTGCTGTATTTTTATCAGGGCAATCATCATTACTTTCTTTCACAAGAATAAATTCCTTTGTTTCCTGCTTATCTAATAGTTTGTAAGCTTCTTCACTTATTTCTCTTAATCTAAGGACTTTATTCTCTGAGTACATTCCGTTATCATCAAAAAGATGTTGAAATTCAACCGAATTAATAAAATCTGCTTTTTCGATTTCTCCTATGTATTTGCCTACTGTTATATTACGTTGGTAACCGGCTCCTGTATACATTGTAATACCATCAATATCAAAATATTCACGAATCTTTTCAAATGATGGAACCACTGCTGCTTTACCTCTGGAGTTCATATCAATTATCATGCGTGAAACAGCTGCCGCACGCTGCGAATTATCAACCATCATTCTCGAACCTATGAATCTATCAGTATCATCACTTTCATTCACTGTACCATGCAGCTTCTCATCATATATGATAAATCTTGCTTTTCCCTTAGCCTTCGCTATGTATAAGCATTTGTCCGCGGTACATAATAATTCTTCATAGCTCTTTCCATTATCAGGGTACTTTGCAACACCAATTGATGTTGTTAATTCAAAGTCTCCAACATCTCCCTTATATGCCCAGGCAAGATGCTTGCTGATTGTCTTAAGAATTCGTCTTAGATTCTCAGTTCCCCTTACATTGTCAAGAATCACAAAGAATTCATCTCCACCAAACCTGCCAACGTATCCACGACTGCCTATTACACTCTTCAATACCTCTGCAAACTTAGCTAATACCTCATCACCAAACATATGACCATAAGTATCATTAATATTCTTGAAGTCATCAATGTCAAGCATAATTACATACATCTCTTTGCTTGAAGCACCTGTAATAAGGTCCATTGCCAACTCACTGATTGCTCTTTTATTAAGTACACTTGTGCCGGGATCGATTGCATTATCTGTCATATAATACTTTTGTTCAGCCTTCTCACCATTATCATCAAGTATATTAAGAAGTCCTGTAACTTTATCCTTACAATCGTCTTTGTACATAATGCCACCGCGTAATTGCAGCATCTTTCCATTCATGTGAAAAATCCCGCCATCAACAGTAATATCAATATTATCAGCTGCATTATTGAGATAATCATATAACGCGCCAAACTCCGTTCTCTGTTTTGACGTATATGTCTCATCACTACTTATATCTTCTACCATATCATCAATATCTTTTTTGAATCTGGTAACACTTCTGTCATTATTATATTCAAATATAGTTACGAGTCTTTTGCCATAATCATACTCAAAATAAAGGCAATCACTTAATGACATTAATTTTCGATATTTGACAATATTATCCGTAATTTTATAGAACTTTTCTGATATGCCCATTATATCAATAAATTTAACGTCAATTGATCTAAATGTACCAAGCATTCGACCATTGTATCTCATTATCCAATACATATATCTATATTTGTCGTGGGAATCCTTCAGCCTCAATATCAGATGCTGTGGCTGCTCGTCAAGCTTCTCGATCGCCTTATAGAATTCCGGCAAATCATCATTGTGAATAGAAGCAGTTATCGGATATGCAGAATTCTTGCCTATATACTTATACAGATATTCATCAGCAGAAGCGACTGCATATTCCTGCTTTAATGACATATAGCCATTATATATAGCAGTACGGCTGTCGCTGGCTGAATATTGTGTAATATTCATAACACTCTCCATTCTGAGCGCATCATGCCCTCCAAACATTATTTTGCCTATTTTAATTAAAGCAAACACTATTTTAAGTATATTACTTTTTGCCATGATTACGCAAGTGTATTATTCTACAAAATTTGCATAAAAAAACTGTTCAGAATGTCTCGCATCCTGAACAGTTCTATTCTTATTATAAAAAGATTATATTACTCTGTCTTCTCAACATCATTCTCAAGTAAGAAATCAATTACCTTATCAGAAATTACTGAATATAATACTTCATTCTCAATTGTTGATGTATCATCTCCATATAATTCAAGTACAGCCTGATATGAATCATAGCCATAGTATTTAGCTAATTCTTCACCGAAAGCTGTAGTCTCATCATCATTGGCTGTAATATTCTCTTTGGCAGCTATCATTGTGATAATCATCTTCTCTTTAAGATAATTCTTAGCATAATTGTCTGCATATTCCTGGAATGCATCCTGTGAAGAAAGATTATATACAGTAGAAAGATAAGCATCTAATGATGTTGCGTTATAATATGAACCATATGATTCATACTCACTCTGAACATTACTCTTAATGTTCTCTATTAACTGATTAACCTCTGCCTCTGGATATGAAGAAACCTGTGTATCTTCTTTGATTTTTGTTAAAATCTGCTGGTACTCATTAGAATTAAATGTATCAAGTGCCTGCGATTCGAGGTATTCCTTGACAAACTTTGTGAATTCATCTGTAGTTTTTGCATCTGATTGGAAGTTAGCAGCTACCTTAGCTACAAATTCATCATTATATTCTGGAATTACTTTATCAACAATTGCTGTAACTGTAACTGTAAATACTACAGGCTGACCTGCAAGATCTGCTGTTGAATAATTTGCTGGGAATGTACATGGAATATCATACTGCTGTCCTACTGTAAGACCAATAAGTCCCTGATCAAGATCTGTAATAAACTGTCCTGAACCTACTGTATAAGTAGCATCTGTAGCAGTTCCACCAGAGAATGCAACTCCATCCTTCTTACCGCTATAATCAAGGATTATGCTGTCACCAGACTTTGTAACACCTTCAGTCTTATTAGTAGACTCTGCATAATATGTGCATATCTGATTAATATAATTATTAACATCATCATCTGTAACCGTAAGTGTAGAACGATCAACTGTAACCTCAATACCTTTATAATTGCCTAAAGTAACTAATCCCTCATATGTTTTAATATCAGTTTCTAATTGAGATGTTGTTGTTGTCTCACTCTGTTTTTTTTCACCACATCCTACACATGACACTGCAAGTACAAGTATCATTGCAAGAGAAAACAGTTTTCTTTTCATAAAATAATCACCTTCCATATCCATATGGATATTCCTTTATTATTATAATTCTAGGGTGTCTTGCTAAAAAGCACGACTATATTGTTATATCACATTTGTTCTAAAAATGAAAGCCGATTTCAGTAATTCACATATTTTTCATTATTTCATCATTATTTTTATTAACTTAGTTATTGCTTTTGATGTAATATGTGCTAATATATGAATACTGTTGTTATTTAGATTGAATTGGAAGGCATATTATAATGAATCACAAAAATAAAAGAACCCGTAATAGTCAAAGGAAAAATATTACAGAAGCATTGCACATTAATAAATCACCAGAATTCATAATGCAGTGTGTACACCCCGCATTATGTGCTATTCTGGCAATAATCCTCGTCATATCCGCATTATCACTTTCCGGATGCACGAAGGCTAATCTGTCCGAACCTCTTTCAGTAACTGACTTCAAGTTGAATACTGTTGTACAGATTAAAGTATATAACAATGTATCACAGGATATTCTTGATAATTGTCTTAATCTCTGTGACCAATATGATTTACTTTTATCCCGCACTAATGAAGAAAGTACTTTATATAAGGTTAACCATCAGGAATTAACAGTAATACCAGCTGAACTAGGTGACTTGATTAATGAGGGCATTAAGTACAGCAAGCTTTCTAATGGCGCTTTTGACATCGCCATTGCCAGCGTATCTTCTCTCTGGAATTTTACAGCTGAGAATCCATCCGTTCCTAACGCTAACGATATATCTGATGCTTTACAATACGTAGATTACTCAACAATTAAGCTAACTAAGAATAATGATGATACTAACACCTATACAATTAGCATACCTGACGGCGTCATGATTGATCTTGGTGCAATAGCAAAAGGCTACATTGCTGATAAAATCGGTGATTATCTAGTTAATAATGGTGTTAAATCTGCAACAATTAATCTTGGTGGCAATGTTCTATGTATTGGTCAAAAGGATGTAAACAAAGACTTTATTATCGGCATAAGAAAGCCATTCTCCGAAACTGGCGAGAGTCTATGCAATGTGTCTATTAATGGCAAATCCGTTGTATCTTCCGGTACATACGAGAGATGCTTTGAATATGATGGTAATTTCTACCACCACATACTTAATCCATCCACTGGATATCCATACAATAATGGGCTAACTTCTGTTTCTATTATCTCTGACAAATCCCTTGATGGTGATTGTCTCAGCACTACATGTTTTGCAATGGGTCTTGATGCAGGAATGGAACTTATTAATTCCATTGACGGTGTTGAAGCTGTATTCGTTGATGACACTGGAAAGCTTTATTATTCTAATAACTTCAAGCAATATATAAAATAAGAATACCTATTTGCAAAGTATTCTATATAACAATAAAAAACCGCAGAGTTTATTCTTCTGCGGTTTCTCTATTATTATTTTATCTCTATAGAACTTCTTAATTAGCCGAAGTATCTCTTTAATAATCCTGCAAATGCTTTGCCGTGTCTAGCTTCGTCTCTTGCCATCTCATGAACTGTATCATGGATTGCATCAAGGTTAGCAGCCTTAGCACGCTTTGCAAGATCTACCTTACCAGCTGTAGCACCATTCTCAGCAGCAACTCTTAATTCAAGATTCTTCTTTGTACTATCTGTTACTACTTCACCAAGTAACTCTGCGAATTTTGCAGCATGCTCAGCTTCTTCGTAAGCAGCTTTCTCATAATACATACCAACTTCTGGATATCCTTCTCTATGAGCAACTCTAGCCATTGCAAGATACATACCAACTTCTGTACATTCTCCTGAGAAGTTAGCTCTTAAATCATCAATAATATCCTGGCTAACACCCTGTGCAACGCCTACTGAATGTTCAGCAGCCCATGACATATCACCATTCTGTGCTTCGAACTTATCAGCTCCTACACCACACTGTGGACATTTTTCTGGTGGATTCTCTCCCTCATAAACATAACCGCATACTTTACATACAAATTTCATAATCTTTTTCTCCTTTTCTTATATAAAAATTTTTTGTTAATCGCTTATTAATAATAGTAATGATTACTGTTTTATAATAACACTACATTTTTCATTTGTCAACTGCATTTATTATTTTTTTAAATATTTTTTATTTTTAGCAGTTAACCCGTATTCTATGCATTTTTTGCAACTTTATCCACGCAATTAGGACACTTGCCATAGAAGAATATCTCATTACCTTCAATCCTGCCATCAAAATTCTTTGATACTTCTTTATTAACTTTATCAAGTAAGCTTTCATCTTCAACTTCAAGATCTAGCACTGCCCCACATATGAGGCAAGAAAAATGAAGGTGCGGTTGTGTTGTCGCATCAAAATGCTCACTTCCATCTCTACATGGTACCTTGATTATCTCACCCAAATCAACTAACAGGGATAGATTTCTATAGACTGTACCCAGACTGATGTTAGGAAATTCCTGTCTTACATTAGCATATACAACATCTGCTGTTGGATGATCTTTTCTTGTCATCAAGAATGCTTTAATAGCTTCACGCTGTCTGCTATATTTTAACGCTGCCAAATTATCACCTCATTTCTTTTTAATCATAGTAATAGTTACTAAGATTAATTTGATAATAACATGCTTTTTTTCAAATTTCAAGAAGTTTTTTAATTTATCTCTTGCATATTGCAAACACATGTTGTAATATGATTATAGATATCACATAGTATTCATTACTACATTGAACGTTTTTAATTTCTACATCTTGATATTTTAATATATTTGTATAATATGCCAATTAAAAACACAAACTAAATATATGCATATCTGCAGAACGAGGGCTCTGCTAATAGAATGGAGGATTCATTATGAACACAACTAACATTAATACGAATGATTTAAAATCTACACTTGCTATGAAGAAAAGCTTTCATTTCAAAGATCCGGGCAGCGCAATTACCCATCTCATAGGTCTAGTGGCTGCAATAGCATTTACCCCGGCAATTATTGTTAGAGCATGTCGATATTCTGGTGCAGTTACTATAACTTCAATTGCAATATTCATGCTAAGTATGATTTTATTATATGGAGCTAGTACCACTTATCATACATTCAATATATCTGATAAGAAGAATAAGATTCTGAAGAAGCTTGACCACTGTATGATTTTTGTGCTAATCGCAGGTTCATATACACCAATCTGCCTGGTTGTTCTCTCTGGTCAAATCGGACTTACAATGCTCGTGCTTGTATGGAGCATCGCATTACTTGGAATAGTATTCAAATTATTATGGGTTACATGTCCAAAGTGGGTATCTTCAGTCCTGTATATATCAATGGGTTGGATATGTGTATTCGCATTTACTCAAATTATAAGTTCAATGCCTCATGCAGCATTCAACTGGCTTCTTGCAGGCGGCTTGATATATACAATTGGTGGAATAATCTATGCACTTAAGCTCCCATTCTTTAATCTCAAGCACCAGAATTTTGGTTCACATGAGATTTTCCATCTGTTTGTTATGGGTGGAAGCATTTGCCATTATATTATGATGTACCAGTTCATTACAATGATGTAATTACCTCATTATAAATGCTTAAAATCCCCCAAGGTTTTGAATTATCCGTAGTCTATGTGACATACAGATTTCAAACTCCTGGGGGATTTTTATATTATTTTATATTATATGTAATTTTACAGTCTTAAGCTTATGATTAAACCTCAAACATAAGGTCGCCATATGATGGCATTGGCCAGAATTCTTTGTCAACTATCATCTCAAGTCTATCTGCTGGAGCTCTTAATGCATCCATAGCTGGTTTTACTACATCCTTGAAGTATGCAGCCTGTTCTTTAGCGTCAGAGTACTGCGCTGCCTGAGCATCAGCATCTTTTAATGCCTTTAATGCAACCTGCATAGAACTAAGTTCCATAGAAACCTCACCTAAGATTTCCTTCTGTGTTGCTGCAGATACACCTGCTGCTTCAACAGTATTAACAGAGTTAGCTAATTCTGTAGCGTATGCAATAACTGCTGGAATAATCTGTTTGCCAGCAATATCAACCATTGCCTTTGCTTCAATATTAATAGCTTTTGCATATGCTTCGAATTTGATTTCAGCACGAGAGCGAAGCTCTGGCTCTGTGAATACTCCGAATTTTTCAAATAATGCAATTGCTTTAGGTGTTACAAGTGCTGGAATAGCCTCTACCATTGATTTGATATTAGGTAAGCCACTTCTTTCTGCCTCTTCTACCCATGCATCTGAATATCCATTGCCATTGAATACGATTCTATGGTGGTCTGTGAATAATTTCTTAATCATGTCATGAACAGCCATATCAAAGTTTTCAGCTTTCTCTAATTCATCTGCAATTTCGCAAAAGCTTTCTGCTGTAATTGTATTAAGAACAACATTAGCTGGAGCAACTGAATCAGATGAACCAACCATTCTGAACTCGAATTTGTTACCAGTGAATGCAAATGGTGATGTTCTGTTACGATCTGTAGCATCCTTAGCAAGTTCTGGAAGTGTTTTTGCACCTGTATTAAGCTTGCCCTTCTGAATACTGCTTGTAGCATCACCTGTATCAATTAACTGAGATACAACATCTTCAAGCTGCTCTCCAAGGAACATTGAGATAATTGCTGGTGGTGCTTCATTAGCTCCAAGTCTGTGGTCATTACCAACACATGATGCAGATTCACGAAGAAGATCTGAATGAACATCAACTGCTTTCATAATAGCACCTAGTACTAATAAGAACTGAATATTTTCATGAGGTGTCTTACCTGGTTCAAGAAGATTAACACCATCATCAGTTGTGATTGACCAGTTGTTATGTTTACCTGAGCCATTAACACCTGCGAATGGTTTCTCATGAAGAAGACAAGTTAATCCATGACGATATGCAACTTTCTTTAATGTCTCCATTACAAGCTGATTATTATCAACTGCTGTATTACACTGTGCATAGATAGGAGCGAGCTCATGCTGAGCAGGTGCTACTTCATTATGCTGTGTCTTTGATGATACACCAAGTTTCCATAATTCTAAGTTAACATCTTTCATGAATAATGCTATTCTTTCTCTGATTGCACCAAAGTAATGATCATCTAATTCCTGTCCCTTTGGAGGCATAGCACCGAATAATGTACGTCCTGAGAAGATAAGATCCTTTCTCTGAAGGTACTTTTCTCTGTCTACGATAAAGTATTCCTGCTCTGATCCAACAGATGGAGTAACTCTCTTTGATGTTGTATTACCAAATAATCTAAGGATTCTTAATGCCTGAGTATTAAGTGCATCCATAGAACGGAGAAGTGGAGTTTTCTGATCCAATGCTTCGCCTGTATATGAACAGAATGCTGTAGGAATACAAAGTGTTGCTCCTGCTGCATCTTTTCTTACGAATGCAGGTGATGTACAATCCCATGCTGTATATCCTCTTGCTTCAAATGTTGCTCTAAGTCCACCTGATGGGAATGAAGATGCATCTGGCTCACCTTTAATAAGTTCCTTACCAGAGAATTCCATTAGAATACTTCCATCTTCCTTTGGAGCTGATATAAATGAATCATGCTTTTCAGCTGTAATTCCTGTCAAAGGCTGGAACCAATGTGTATAATGTGTTGCACCCTTCTCTATTGCCCAATCCTTCATTGCATTAGCAACTACGTCTGCATCACTAAGACTAAGTTCAGCAACGCCTTCCATTACTTTTTTGAGGTTTTTATAAACCTGTTTTGGAAGACGTTCCTTCATAACTGTATCGTTAAATACGTCTTCTCCAAAGATGTCTGCTACATTGAATTTTTCGCTCATTTCTTATCCGTCCTTTCAATTATAAATATTCTTTTTGTCGTATTACTCAGCGGTTTTATAAGCATTTATATATAAAAAAAGGCATCCCTAATAAAAAGGAACGCCTTTGTCCTACTAAGTAATAACTTATCGATTATCGCAAATCGCTTTGCCTTTTAATAAAATAACTCATATTTAGTTAAAATGCAAGTACTTTTTTCAAAAAAATCAAAAGTTGTACCAGCAATGTATAATAATAGCTAATCCAGCGCCGACTCTCCAACATATATTCCAGACACAATCCAGCGCTCTGCATCGTCTCCTGTACATGTTGAGAATGTTACAATCTGTTTTGCATCAGACACATCAACCCCAGTGTCATAATATGACCAGCTCTTTTTGTCCTTGGCATATTGCCTAAGACTTGATAAATCACCAAAACCGATCTGATAGGTTGTGGAATTCTCAACGTCTGTCGTGTATGCAGTGAATATCTTGTATTCCATAATCTTATTCTCTGTATATATATAGAACTTGTCATTGCCTGTCTGATTGTAGAATTTGGAACCACTATAGTTCGACAGCTTTCCGAACATACTGCCGTTCTTCATATTGTGTCCATATATTATGACATGAGATGCTGCCAGTCCTTCTTCAATCCTGTAATCTACGAATAGTGCTCCAGCACTGTTTGTTGTATTGTTAAATGTATGTGTAAGGTAATAATCGTTATCATCCCCCTGTACAATTGGCAGTCTTATGTCAATTGAAGGAATATAAAGATACCCTACACCATCAGGATTAATTGATAAAAGTTTCTCATGATTGTATACGAATGGCACCTCGATTATCTCATCACCTTTGCCATTATTAATTGTATATGTGCTTTGTGATGGGGTCAGGACCGAATCCTCTATCGTCTTGTATACATCATCGCCCTGTTTGTAATTAAGGAATATTGTCACCAGCATATACCCAGAATAGAGGAATACACATAAGCACACAATCATAATAACTCTTCGAATCACATCAGAAACTCTAGTCTTACGCTTCCTATCCGTTTCATTAACAGCCTCTACTGTATTATCATCTACTATATTATCTTCTACACTATTATTATCTACATTATTATCTACATTATTATCTATATGGTTATTCATTAACTACCTATGTTCTTTCATGCTTATTTTCATTAAAGTATAATTATGCTCTGTCAGCTGAACCAAATAATTCGATTTTTTCTCTGACAGTTGCCTTAATAGCTTCAACTCCTGGGGCAAGAACCTTACGAGGGTCAAAACCTTTACCTTCAAGATCTTTGCCTTCTTCTATGTACTTACGAACTGCAGCTGTGAATGAAAGCTGGCACTCTGTATTAACATTAATCTTAGCAACACCAAGATTAATAGCCTTCTTAATCATATCTGCTGGAATTCCTGTACCACCATGTAATACAAGTGGCATCTCACCTGTTCTATTCTTAACCTGCTCAAGTGTCTCAAAGCTGAGGCCCTTCCAGTTCGCTGGATATTTGCCATGGATATTACCAATTCCTGCTGCAAGCATTGTTACACCAAGGTCTGCAATCATCTTGCACTCATCTGGGTCTGCACACTCGCCCATTCCAATAACACCATCTTCTTCTCCACCAATTGCACCAACTTCTGCTTCAAGTGACATTCCTTTTTCCTTGCAGATGTCTACAAGCTTTGTTGTCTTATCAATATTCTCTGCAATTGGATAATGTGAACCATCAAACATAATTGATGAGAATCCTGCATCTACACACTTGAGGCATGCTTCATATGAACCATGATCAAGATGAAGTGCTACAGGAACTGTAATATTCATCTCCTCAAGCATACCATTAACCATACCAACGATTGTCTTATAACCACACATATATTTGCCTGCACCTTCTGAAACACCCAAAATAACTGGTGAATTCATCTCCTGTGCTGTAAGTAAAACTGCCTTTGTCCATTCAAGATTATTGATATTGAACTGTCCAACTGCATATTTGCCTGCCTTTGCTTTCTCTAACATGTCCTTTGCTGAAACTAACATAGTAACTACCTCCTAGACTTGAATAAATTAACTTAATTTAATTAATTTGAATAAACTCTGTTCTAATTATACTTCATCGCTTAAGAAATTAAAAGCACAATTTACAAATATGTACTTCCCTTCGACACCATACGTTGCGCCGTATACATGCTTATTCCAAATCCATCTCCAATTCCCTTTGTTGTAATCTTAAGTTTCCCCGATTCATATTCTATATACATACACGGAGACTTAAGATTCATTAGTTTCGCAAATTCCTTTCCGCTTAGCACTGTCTTATCAACCTTAATCTGAACCACATAGCCTGCTGCATCACGTTCAGCTATTTGCAGCATTTCCCTAATATTGTCCTTATCAATTTTGATTTTGTATTTTGAATTAAGCAGTTTTTTGGCAAACTGCTCATTATCGACTTCTGTGACACTAAGGAACTGCTCGCATTGCAAATCATCATTACAAGTCACTCCCTCCCTGGTTTTGCCACAGCTCAAGCTATGACTTTCAATTCTGCAGACTGCGCCATCACTTGTTGCCGTTTTTCCTGACGTCGCATCGACATTATCCCTTAGCAGCGTGCTAAAATCCTCATAACTGCTGCCCCATGCCTTTTTCATCTGAGCAATATCAACATACTCCACACCTACGTCGCTCTTCTTGATGGTCATATTTGAGCCCATGCGCTCGTAGATATTACTTCTTATCATAAATGCTTTTAACTTAATTAACTCAGGGTAGATTACATACGAATCGTCCCATTCTGCTGAAATAGCGCCGATTATATACTCTGTGATTCCGACATTGCTTCCATCATCAAGAATGATTCTACGTCCTTCCGCCAGCGTATTATCTAATTTTTCTTCGATAACACCACTCATGCACATCGTAATCCAATATGGAATTAGAAGGCTGAAGAACATTATTGCCAATACACGGCAAATTGCCCGTTTGTATAGTTTCCTTTTATACATAAAAATCCCCCTAATACCTGTACCAGATTATATCAGTCTAGTATATGATATTAGGGGGTTGATTATTACAGTTCTACTTTAACTTTCTCAAGTTTCCAGATATCTCTTACATATTCCTCAATAGTTCTATCTGATGAGAATTTGCCAGAACATGCTGTGTTAAGCATAACTGATCTAGCCCATGCTTTCCCGTCAGCATACTTTGCATTAATTCTGCTCTGTGCTTCTGCATAAGAGCGGAAATCTTTAAGAATAAAGTAAGTATCTGCACGGCTGCTGCTCATTGTGTTAAGAAGTGAATTATATAAGTCACAAAATAACTCTGTATTATCTCTACTGAATTCACCATTAATTAACTGCATAAGCACTTTTCTAACATCCTGGTCATTGTTGAATATCTCCATTGGATCATATCCGCCTTCATTCTCATAACGAATAACTTCGTCAGAAGAAAGACCAAAGATTACTGCATTATCTTCTCCAACTTCCTGCACTATCTCTACGTTAGCGCCATCCATTGTTCCAATTGTCATTGCTCCGTTAAGCATGAACTTCATATTACCTGTTCCAGATGCTTCTTTAGATGCTGTAGATATCTGCTCACTTACATCTGCTGCTGCAAAGATAATCTCAGCATTAGATACACGATAGTTCTCAATGAATACAACCTTGATTTTATTATTGATTGATTTATCATTATTGATCACATCTGCTACATTGTTGATAAGCTTGATCGTAAGCTTAGCATTCTTATAACCTGCTGCTGCCTTAGCACCAAAGATGAATGTTCTTGGAATCATCTCCATATCCGGATGCTCTTTGATCTGATTGTACAGATACATAACATGAAGTATATTAAGAAGCTGACGTTTGTATTCATGAAGTCTCTTTACCTGCACATCAAAAATAGAACGAGGGTCAACATCAATTCCATTATGTTCTTTAATGTACTTAGCAAGTCTTACTTTGTTCTGATACTTAATCTGCATGAATTCCTGCTGACATTGCTCATCATCTACATAGACCTTTAATTTGGCAAGCTTTGATAAATCAGTAACCCATTCATCACCAATCTTGTTGTTAATCCAAGATGCAAGCAATGGATTACCATGAAGTAAGAATCTTCTCTGTGTAATACCATTAGTCTTATTATTAAACTTATCTGGCATCATCTCATAGAAATCTCTTAATTCCTGTTTCTCAAGGATTTCAGTATGAAGTCTTGCTACACCGTTAACTGAGAAACCAGCAACAATTGCAAGATGTGCCATCTTAACCTGACCATCATATATAACTGCCATCTTGCGGATCTTATCCTGGTTGCCAGGATATGCAGCCTTAATCTGCTCTACAAATCTTCTATTAATCTCTTCTACAATCTGATATACACGAGGTAATAATCTTGAGAATAATTCAATTGGCCATTTCTCAAGGGCCTCAGCCATAATTGTATGGTTAGTATATGCACAAGCCTTAGTTGTAATATTCCATGCTTCATCCCATTCAAGGCCTTCTTCATCCATAAGAATTCTCATTAACTCAGCAACTGCAACAGTTGGATGTGTATCATTCATCTGAATTACAACTTTATCTGCCAATCCCTTAATGTCTTTGTGATTCTCTTTGTATTTGCTTACTGCTCTCTGAACACTCGCAGATACGAAGAAATACTGCTGTTTTAATCTTAGCTCTTTTCCCGCATAGTGATTATCGTTAGGATATAATACTTCTACGATATTCTTAGCAAGATTCTCTTCCTCGATTGCTTTATGGTAATCACCTTTATCAAATGAATCCAAGTTAAATGTTTTAACAGCCTCTGCATCCCATATTCTTAATGTATTAACTGTGTTATTACCATATCCAACTACTGGAATATCGTATGGAATAGCCATTACTGAACGATAATCTTCCTGAACAAATCTGTCTCTTCCTGTCTCATCTCTAAAAGAACGTACATATCCACCGAATTTGACTTCTACTGCATAATCGGCTCTCTTAATCTCGAATGGGTTACCATCTTTTAACCAGTTATCAGGTACTTCAACCTGATATCCATCTTGGATTTCCTGTTTGAACATACCATATTTGTAACGGATACCGCAGCCATAAGCTGGATACTCCAAAGTTGCAAGTGAATCAAGGAAACATGCTGCAAGACGACCAAGTCCACCATTACCAAGTGCTGCATCTGGCTCCTGATCTTCAATTACATTGATATCAAGGCCAAGTTCTTCTAACACTTCTTTAATCTCATCATAAGCAAGAAGGTTAATCATATTATTACCAAGGGCTCTACCCATAAGGAATTCCATTGACAAATAATAAACTGTCTTTGCATCCTGCTTCTCATATTCTTTATGTGTTGCAATCCATTTGTCGATAATTATATCTTTTACAGAATATGCTACTGCCTGGAATATCTGCTGGTCATTAGCTTCTTCAATTGTCTTTCTGTAAAGAGTCTTAACATTATCTACCACACTCTTTTTAAATGCTGCTTTATCAAAATTACTACTTATCATATTCTTTAAAGCCTCCTGTACAAAGTATGAATTAATACTATCACAATTTTATAAAATTTTCCACCTTAATGATAATTATTCAGTATTTTGGAAGAAGTGATTGTTTTTTTTGCGAAATACGACAAAAGACCATCGCATAAAGTTTCAATCTCTATGCGATGGTCTCAACATATATTTTATTACTGCTTCTCAACACCGATTGTTACATCTTCACCGTTGATACTCCAGTCTTTAACATATCCTTCTGTCTTACCAACAATTACATCAAGTGCAAGTACTTCTGAAAGAATTGATGCTTTATTCTTGTTGATTAATTCAGCGATTTTTTCATTGCCGTTAACATAGATATTAATCTTATCCATAACTTCAAATCCAGCATCTTTTCTCATTGTCTGAACTTTACTGATGATTTCACGGATGAAACCTTCTTCGATAAGCTCTGGTGTAAGATTTGTATCAAGTACAACTGTAACACCATTATAGCTATCTGATACATAGCCTTCCATCTGTGCCATATCTATAAGAAGATCATCTTTCTCAAGTTCAATGTCTGTTCCATTGATGTTAAGTTTGAGAACTCCTGAGTTATTAAGTTCATCCATTGCTGCGTTGCCATCAACTGCTGCAAGAGCCTGACGGATGTCATTAAGAATCTTACCGTATTTTGGTCCTAATGTCTTAAGCTGTGGTTTGAATGTATATGATGTGAATGCTCTAACATCTGATTTGAATTCAACATTCTTTACATTAAGCTCATCTTCAATAATTTCCTTGAAGAATTCTGATAATGTCCAGTCTGCCTTGATGAACATTGTTCCAATTGGCTGTCTGTTCTTAATGTTAGATGCATTACGACATGCACGGCCAAGAACAACTGCTTCAAGAACATCTTCCATATTAGCTTCAAGCTCTGTATCAATCCACTGTTCATTAACAGCTGGAAAATCACAAAGATGTACACTAACTGGAGCTGAACTATCTACCTTACATACAAGGTTACGATAGATATCTTCTGTCATGAATGGAATCATTGGAGCTGCTGTTTTAACTAATGTTACAAGAGTTGTGTAAAGAGTCATATAAGCATTAATCTTATCCTGCTCCATGCCCTTTGCCCAGAATCTTTCTCTTGAACGTCTTACATACCAGTTACTTAATTCATCAACAAAGTCTTCAAGTACTCTTGCTGTCTCTGTAATCTTGTAGTTTGCAAGGTTGTTATCAACATTTTTAACCATTGTATTAAGTCTTGAAAGAATCCATTTGTCCATTACTGGTAATTTATCATAATCAAGAGTGTACTTTGTAGGGTCAAACTCATCAATATTAGCATATAATACAAAGAATGCATACGTATTCCAGATTGTACCCATGAATTTTCTCTGGCCTTCTGTAACAGCCTTATCATGGAAACGGTTAGGAAGCCATGGTGCTGAATTCTCATAAAAATACCAACGAATTGCATCTGCGCCGTGGGTCTTCAATGCGTCGAATGGATCAACAGCATTTCCCTTAGACTTACTCATCTTCTGACCATTCTCATCCTGAACATGTCCAAGAACGATTACATTCTCATAAGGTGCTTTGTTAAAAAGCAATGTTGAGATTGCAAGAAGTGAATAGAACCAACCTCTTGTCTGGTCAACAGCCTCTGAGATGAACTTAGCAGGGAACTGCTGTGCGAACACATCCTTATTCTCGAATGGATAGTGGTGCTGTGCGAATGGCATAGAACCTGAATCAAACCAGCAGTCAATTACTTCTGGGACTCTCTTCATCTGCTTTCCGCAGTGTGGACACTTAATTGTTACATTATCAATGTATGGTCTGTGAAGCTCAATATCCTCAGGGCAGTTATCTGACATACTCTTTAATTCTTCGATGCTTCCGATTGAGTGCATCTCGCCACAATCTTCACACTGCCAGATATTAAGTGGAGTACCCCAGTAACGGTTACGGCTGATGCCCCAATCCTGAACGTTCTCAAGCCAAGCGCCGAATCTACCAGTTCCGATTGTCTCTGGAATCCAGTTGATTGTCTTGTTGTTAGCAATAAGGTTAGCTTTTACTTCTGGATCTGTCATCTTAATGAACCAACTCTCTCTAGCATAGTAGATAAGAGGTGTATCACATCTCCAGCAGAATGGATAATCATGTTCGAATTTTGGTGCATCGAATAATTTGCCTTCTCTATCAAGATCCTTTAATACTTCTGGATCTGCTTTCTTAACGAAGAGTCCTGCATATGGTGTCTCTTCTGTCAAATCACCCTTTCCATCAACAAACTGTACGAATGGAAGGTCGTAGTTACGTCCTACTTTGGCATCATCTTCACCAAATGCTGGTGCGATATGAACGATACCAGTACCATCAGACATTGTTACATATGAATCACATGTTACATAATGTCCTTTCTTATGCTGTTTTGCTGCTGATTCAGCTGCACATGCATATAATGGCTCGTATTCTTTATATTCTAAATCTTTACCTTTATAAGTCTCTAATACTTCATAATCCTTAGCGCCTTCATTGCCAGTCTTTTCAGCAATACCGCCAAGTACCTTATCAAGAAGTGCTTCTGCCATATAATAAGTATAACCGTCACCAGCATTTACTTTACAATATGTCTCCTCTGGGTTAACACAAAGTGCAACGTTAGATGGAAGAGTCCATGGAGTTGTTGTCCATGCAAGGAAATAAGCATCTTCGCCAACTACCTTGAATCTTACAACTGCAGAACGTTCTTTAACTGCTTTGTAGCCCTGTGCAACTTCGTGAGAAGAAAGAGGTGTACCACAACGAGGACAGTAAGGAACAATCTTGAATCCCTTGTATAAGAGCTTCTTATCCCAAATCTGCTTTAATGCCCACCACTCAGATTCGATGAAGTTATTATCATATGTTACATATGGGTTATCCATATCAGCCCAGAAACCAACTGTAGATGAGAAATCTTCCCACATACCTTTGTATTTCCAAACACTTTCTTTACAATAGTTGATGAATGGCTCTAAACCGTATTCTTCAATCTGCTCTTTACCATCTAGGCCGAGCATCTTCTCAACTTCAAGTTCAACAGGAAGTCCGTGTGTATCCCATCCAGCCTTACGAGGAACCATGTAACCCTTCATTGTCTTATATCTTGGAATCATATCCTTGATAACACGAGTTAATACATGTCCGATATGTGGTTTACCATTAGCAGTTGGTGGTCCATCATAGAATGTGTAAGTTTCACCCTGTTTACGATTCTCAATACTCTTGTTAAAGATGTCATTGTCTTTCCAGAATTGCTCTACGTTTTTTTCTCTCTCAACAAAATTCAGATTTGTCGAAACTTTGTCATATAACATAATCTACCTCTTTCTGCACTGATGTGCTCTAATAAAAAAGCCCTCATTCCGTAATGGGATGAGGGCTGAATAAACTTTACCTATTACGACATACTAGCATATGCGCCCTGGTTAACGGAAGGGTTGCCGTCAGAGTCTACTTACAGTTGTTACACTGTGTTCGGTCTGCTGTTTGGAAGTGATATTCAAATGAATCTTATTCGTACCGGATTCCACCATCCCGGCTCTCTTTGACTTTTGGATGCATTCTACTGTCTTCGTCATAACATTTTACTATTAAATTACACGTTTTATATTGTATATAATTAACTTTGATAAGTCAATAACTAAATTAATTTTTCTTTATTATCTCCTCTAATATATCATCAATTACTCCCTCAACCCTAGGATTGCTTTTCTCTTTTTCAGTTAAGCTTAAAAATGCACTAATCGGATCTACCATATCAGCCATACTAATCTTATATCGCAGAACCTGAATCATACAACCAGGTACTTCAGTTCTTGGTAATCTTTTGTAATCATCTATTCCCACATTTCTTGCTTCTTCTCTATCAATTCCAAATGTTTCATAAGAATTATCTCCAATCATAGAATATGCTGCTAATGCAGACATTCCACTTTTATCTGTCACTCCCTCTGGTATCTGTTCTAAACGATATGTCTTAGCTACAGGGTTAATCATAAATGGTCTGCACTTTTCATATATTTCTTTGGATGAATAATCACTTTTAAAGTACCTTGTTTTTCCCTGTATATTAGTAATCGGAAGTTCAAGTGCCTGAAGTTCCACAAGGGCGCGGTTTACCGTAACTCTTGCTACCTTCATCTCTTCACTAATCTCACGACACGTTTTTTCCTTCCAATTCTTATATATAGCCGTTAGAACAAGCTTCTGGGTAAAGGGGGAGAATGTTTCAATTTCAGGCAAAGCTATTGTTTTGTTTTTTCTCAAAACGACGCCTAACATAGGCATATATATATCCTGACCAAATAAAAAGGGAATTCCAAGTTCAATCATTCGCTCTTTTCCATATCGAGAATAATTTTCATCATAGATGACACACTGCATACCAAGTATGCTCTGGAATTTCTTCCAGTTTTTCTTTAATACAGAAAAAGTGATTTGCTCCTTTGGTCTTACAAATAGAATATCTTCATCCGCTATATTATACAGTTTTAACTCATACATCCCTTGCAAATTCAATGGCAATTTTTTTTGTGCATCAAACAATTTTTCCGTAACTGGTACATGAAGCAAATTTTCTATAGTTTTTTGCATTTCACTCCTCCCTCCTTTATTTTTTACACTTTATCACATTTCATGATTAAATGCAAATTATTGTGATTAGGTGATGGAATTTATAAGATATTTATTGTATTCACTTCGTGATCCATTTCTAACTCATACATCCCTAGTGCTTATAATAATTAATTTCCTAAAAATCGATATGGGTTTGAAATATCTTCTCCATTTTCATCTATGCATTCCTTTAGTCTAATAGAACATAATATTAATTTGCCTTTATAAATTCATCAAGTAATTCTTTAATCTCATATTTTCTTGTTACATTTTGAATCCATCTATCAGGTAAATTTTTAATTCCATAATATATGCCACTTAATCCCCCTACAATTGCAGCAATGGTATCTGTATCGCCTCCCAAATTTACGGCTTTCAAAACAGACCTTTCATACGAATCCGAATTAAAGAACAACCAAACTACTGCCTCAAGTGTATCAACCACATAACCTGTTGATTTAATCAAACTCTCATTGGATTCTATAATATTCTCTGATAAAACCTTATCAAAATATTTGAATTCATCTAAATATTTACCTTTACAATATGCATTAACAAACGCTATTGTATTATTATATGCAACTTTCTTTTCTTTTCCTTGAATAAGTTCTGACGCTAATACTGTATATATGATACAAGCTAATTTTGCTCTATTATGAGCATGTGTTAGTGCTGAAACATCTTCAATCAACTTAATGAATTTATCGTTATCATTTTTTTGTCTTAAAAATGCTATTGGCAAAATTCTCATCAAAGAACCATTTCCATTATCTTCCTCTCTCATTCCGCCACAATTAATTGGTTCAACTCCTGCAATCATTTTTTCAATTGCTTTCTGCGTTGAACCCCCTATATCAAACACTTCCCCATTTGGAGTAAACATTGCTTTCGTATAATATTTCACAAAATTTTCTCCTAATTTATCTAATGAAAATCCATTATTAATTGCATCAATTAAACATATTCTAAAATCTAAGCACAGATAATCTCCTGCAAACAACTCTGCTATTGGCAACACTTGAGTTATGAGTTTTGAAGTACTAAAGTATAACCATAAATAAATTAAAATACCTGGACTTCTAAATTTCTTTTTAATGCATCCAATAGCTTGACAATCTGTTCTTTCTCCTCTTGGTGTACAATTACATAATTATCATAGTTTTCCTTTACTACTTGATAGAATTCTTTATTCGTTAATACAACCACTACATCTTCTGGAACTGCCGGATAATCTAGATAAAAAACAACTCCATCTTCCCCAAAATATTCTTCATCTCTTGGGTCTGAAAACTCTTTTGCAAAATGACATGACATATAATCATCAATTGCGAATCCAATAAACTGATTAAATCCAGTTAATGCATCAATTATCTTTTTTTCCCTAAAGAAAAATAATCCATGAAAAAATTCCTCAACAGCCTCTTCATTCCCTTTATATTTTAAATACTCTGTTTCTTGTAACATAAATTCTCCTTAATCTTCCAATACTGGATAAAAATTTGTAATTTCTCCTGTTGATGTATCCACATACCCCTCAAATTTAAGGCCATTAGATGAATATCCCATTATTTTTCTTCCGTCTACAACCCCTGATTCCATAGCCTCTTTTCCCCATTGTATCATTTGTGTATCAGAAATAATTGATGGGTCATAAACCGTCTTAGGATACGTTATTGTTTTATATTGTCCTGGTATAACTACCAAATCTCCATTTGGTCCATACGTTCTTGCCGGAATACGATACTCAACCTCATAGATTCCATCAATTGTAGGATGATTATTAATCTTAACAATACAATCATCTACATCATATCCAGCATCAGTTAATACTTTTTTAAATTCATCGAAGTTATGACCACCAACCACTCCTTTTTGTCCTTTTCCCATTGTTCCGCTTATTAAATGTTTGTCAAATCCTTCTTTATATGTTCTAGGGTTTATTCTTCCATCCCCAATCACCACTTTCGCAGTAGCTTCATCAATTATTCCTTTTTCCGCGTACTCTCCCGGCTTTATTCCCTGTCTTGCAAGCTTGTCTATCTGTTCTTTTGTTATACCCTTTTCTAATGCCTCTAACGCATCATCTCCATACTGGGATAGGTATGGGATTACATCATCTCCATAGGTTTTAATTATGGCAAATGTGTCATCACCATACTCTGTTAACACCTTTACAGCATCATCCTTGTATGCTTCCATTAGTTGTGTTGCCGTCTCACCGTGTTTATTAACTACTGTTACCATCTCGTCTGCCATCTTTGTATCTGACATTTCGAGTAACAGCTCATCAGGGTACTTTAAACCTTTTGCGTTATTTTCAGCGATTTCACAAAGCGTTGCATCACTGGTTCCATTATTCATCTGATTCACATAGAATGAGGTATTTTCCGGATTCGCGCTTTTAGCCACTGCCGTCTGTGTTTTATGATTCTTCAGCTCATCCATTAATTCATAATACATCTTCTTGCAGGCTCTGAGATTATCTCATCTCCTGCACGCTCATCCCCACACGCATAATCAACTGCATTCATGAACAACTTGGATAACTGCTCAGCCGTGTTTATATAGGCTATCATGCTGAATGCAGCTAATGCAAGACCTGCAAAGCCAACTAAATATGTAGTTGCTGTTACACACGCACTAAGTCCTATTAAGTATAAATGCATTGTAGCAATCAAATCTGCTATATCAATTATACAGTTAAAAAGAGCTGCCAGCTGCCTACTACAGAGGTCTCGAATGTCATTATCATAGCATTCATCTATCATATAGATAGACAACAAAATCAATTTCTAAATCACTCTAAATATATGGCAAAATTCTTGATTATTAATCTCTGTGTCATTCACTTCATGTACAGTCAGAGATTAATATAGCTTTTTGAATTAAGGATTTTGAAGTCCTAAAGTATAGTATAACCATAATAAATTATAATTCCCTCAATATTTTATCCGCTCTTAACCTATCAATAAAATCATCTAAAGCTTCATTCTCTGTTGTATATTCATAAACAGAATTTGTGATTTTACTAGCTCTTTCATCCGTCACATAAACTATCCACTTTCCAGACTGTTCAACTATGACAACTTCATTTTCTTTATTATCTCTTTTTTCAAACATGTTAAAATTAATCAACTCTTCTTTCTGTATAATTTCTATCGCTCTTTCTATTTCCATAGTTTATTTTTTCATCTCCTACTTGATTTTTTTTAATAATCCGATGCCTTCCAACTGCTCCACACTTAATGAAAATTCATATTGTGTAGCACCACCTGTTCCCCAACCTTCAACCAATGCAGCTTTTCCTTTATATGAAACTAATTGACTATAGTCTCCCTTATAATATTTTTTAACACTGGCCTCAATCTGAGTCTTTAATTTAACATCTGTACAATTATTAACATATTCTTCAATTTTCGTAAAATCACCAACAACTTCATATTGATGATAACTTGCAGCATCCTCAACATATGGCAATGACCTTTCTGCATATGAATATGTCTTTCCATCTATAACTGGTGATGTATATCTACCATTTGCTGGACCATATCTATCAATTACCTCCCCAACTCGTGGTGTAAAACTTTCTTTTACTGCATTTCCACTTGCATCTAAAACATATCCGCCTTCTGGTGCTTTTGACCAATTAATACTTCCATCTATATTTAAAACAGAGTTATTTTTTGGAACTTGTAATCCTTCTGGCCATTTTCCAGTCTTTGAATACAAATCTGCCGCATCAGCACCAACATTTTTTGATATGTAATTACAAAGTTCATCATTACTGCATGTTGTCTTCTTGAGTATATTGGTAATAGATGAACTTCCACCCTTGACGAATACTCTTTACTCATATATTTATCTAAGCTGACCATCTACCCCTTGAAAAAGAACACACCTTCCCAAGCAGTTTCACATCTGCTTAAAATTTTATCACATAATTTACTTTTTCTCTACTTACTTTTCACTTGAATCTGTATTGTTATCTTTAATGCTTTCTTTGACCTCTGGCATTACATATTCAGTGCCATTCTTAAGCATTCCATAGATGATGTTAACCAATCTTCTAGAGATACAGATTAGTACCTGTTTTGCATTCTTTCCTTCCAGCAGTCTTCTTTCATAATACGCACGAAATGCTGGGTTTCTAGGTTTTCCCTTAGATGATACCTGTATCATCTGGACTGCAAGAAAATACAGGATTGCCTGCAATCTACGGTTGCCCTGTTTGGTCGCTTTGTCTACACCTTTATCTGCTGATGATAATCGCAGTGGTGCGATACCAGCAAACTGTGCTAACTTAGACGCATTAGAAAATCTGTTGATATCACCAATCTCAGCTAACATCTTCACTGCTGTCGTGATATTTACCCCTGGGATTGTGGTCAATGTAAAACCT
>CAZPHI010000026.1:0-30616 GCA_964586425.1 uncultured Lachnospiraceae bacterium
TTGTATTTTCAATTAATTCTTATGATTCTCTATTGCTTCGTGAAAGAACCCTGTCTAATCAAGCATATCATTCTCGCTTAGGATTTCATGAACAGCTATTCTAAACTGGTCAGCTCCTGTGATACCAACAAAACGACATCCATAAAGTGTATCCTTTGAGCCTTTATTCTCCATTCTAACAATTTCAATAACTGCATCAAACTTCTCTTTACCCCATAATTCAACCTTTGTATTATACACGCCATTCAATTTAAGAATTTGTGAAGTTGTGAATGCCATTCCATCTTGTGATATATTAACTACATCAACAGATAAGGATTCATCGGTAATTCCATCGGTGTTTGCAATACCTTTTAATTCGATAGTAACATTAATTGACATTCTAAGTGCTCTTCTCTTCTCCATAATTACCTCCCATAATGGTATACTCTAATCATCAATTTCTTCATTGGTAATGAACATAGCATCACCAAAACTGAAGAATCTGTACTTCTCTTCAACCGCAATCTTATACGCATTCAACACATGTTCTCTGCCTGCAAGTGCAGACACAAGCATTACCAAAGTTGACTCTGGCAAATGGAAATTAGTAATAAGGCAGTCTACTGTCTTGAACTTATATCCTGGATAGATGAATATCTCAGTCCAACCACTGCATGGTTCGATACTTCCATCTTCCTTTGCAGCTGACTCTAATGTTCTTGAGCTTGTTGTTCCAACTGATATGATACGTCCGCCATTAGTTCTAGCCTTATTTATTTTATCGGCAGCTTCCTTATCAATCATATAGAACTCTGAATGCATATGATGTTCAAGAATATTATCAACCTTAACCGGGCGAAATGTTCCTAAACCAACATGTAGTGTAACACTTGCAATATCAACGCCCTTAGCTTTAATCGCCTCTAATAATTCCTTAGTGAAGTGAAGCCCAGCTGTTGGTGCCGCTGCTGAGCCCTCATGCTTAGCATATACAGTCTGATAGCGGTTCTTATCCTGAAGTTTGTGCGTAATATATGGTGGCAAAGGCATCTGTCCAAGATCATCCAGAATCTCTTCAAATATTCCTTCATATTCAAAATGAATAAGTCTGTTGCCTTCTTCCACTACATCTATTACTTCTGCGACAAGCTTTCCACCGCCAAATATAATCCTAGTTCCAGGTTTTGCCTTCTTACCTGGCTTAACAAGCACTTCCCAGACATCATTCATATCTTCTTTGCGCTTTAGCAGAAGAACTTCGATTGCAGCTCCTGTTCCTTCTCGTTCACCAATCAGACGTGCTGGTATAACCTTTGTATCGTTAATTACAAGACAGTCTCCTGGATTAAGATAATTAATAATGTCTTTGAATATCTTATGATGAACTGTTCCAGTTGTCTTGTTCAAAACCATAAGTCTTGAACTTGATCTGTCTGAAAGAGGATCCTGAGCTATCAGCTCTTCTGGAAGGTCATAATAATAATCATGAACATTCATAGTATTCTCCGGTATCACACCGGTTGTTGTAACATTAACATTACCTGATGTATTCTCGCTCATTTTAACTCCTATTGACGCAAGAACCCCCTGCCACTTAAGACACGGGGCTTTCCTGCTATTATAAATTTGTCAAGAATTAAGCACGAAGCTCAATTCCCATACCTGAAAGATCTTTTAATATCTTCTCCATTATATCATTAATTTCTTTATCTTCAAGTGTTCTATCAGCAGCTCTAAAAGAAATTGAGTAAGCAACAGACTTGAATCCTTCTTTAATCTGTGAACCCTCATAGATATCGAAGAGTTTGAAGCTCTCAAGAAGCTTTCCACCACGTTTCTCGATAACCTGTTCAACAGTTCCTACCATTACATCCTTAGACATTACCATACTGATATCTCTTGTAACCGCTGGATACTTAGCAATACCTTTGTATTTTCTGTCAAATGTTGTTAATTCGATGATTTCCGGCATATCAAGCACCGCAATATACGCACGCTCGCCGATGCTGTAGTTATCAAGAACCTGTGGATGAACTTCTCCAAGGTAACCAATTACTTTTCCGTTGTATACAACATTTGCCTGGCGTCCTGGATGTAAGAAAGTTTTACCAGCCTTAGGGTCATATTCAGGTCTGATTCTCATACCAACTTTCTCAAGGAACTCTTCAACTACGCCCTTCATTGTAAAGAAATCGCCATCACCATAGAAACCAAGTGTAAACTGCATTCTTTCATCAGGAAGTTCTGTAACTGGAACCTGCTTTGGAATATATACATTACCTAATTCGTATAATTTAACATTCTTGTTTCTTCTATTATAGTTTGTTGAAAGTGATGTAAGCATACCATTCAAAGAAACTGTTCTCATTACGCTGAAATCTTCTCCAAGTGGATTAGAGATTACTACTGTCTTTCTCTCTGCAGCGTCAGCTGGTAAGAGAAGTTTGTCGAATACCTTAGGGCTTTCGAATGAATATGTCATTGCCTGTGAAAATCCACAGAATTCAGCGATATCTCTTGCAACATTCTCAATTCTCATCTTGTATGAAAGCTTACCTGTTGTAGCTTCGCCTGTAGGAAGTGTTGTTGGGATATTAGCATATCCAAAGAATCTAGCTACTTCTTCAGCGATATCTGCGTTGCATAAGAGATCCTGTCTGAATGTTGGAATAACAAGTTCATTGCTGTCCTTATCATATACAAGTTCAAGTCTTGCAAAATATTCCATCATATCTTCAACTGAAACATTAGTTCCAAGTAATTTGTTAATCTTTTCTGGCTGGAATTTGATTCTCTTCTCAGTTCTAACTTCTGGATATACGTCAACCATTCCACCAACAACTTCACCAGCACCAAGTTCTGTAATTAACTGGCAAGCTCTGTTTATAGCAGCTTCAGCATTGTTAGGATCAAGTCCTTTTTCGAATTTACCTGAAGCATCTGTTCTCAAACCAACTCTCTTTGAAGAAAGTCTGATATTAGTTCCATCAAAACAAGCAGCTTCGAATACCATTGTCTTAACATCATCTGTAATCATTGAGTTTTCGCCACCCATAATACCAGCCATACCGATTGCTTTTTCGCCATCGCAAATCATAAGAACATTCTCATCCATTGTTCTTTCCTGACCATCAAGTGTTGTGAACTTCTCGCCCTTAGCAGCTCTTCTTACAACAATCTTCTTATCAGCAATTGTATCGTAATCATATGCATGCATTGGCTGACCGAATTCTTCCATAACATAATTAGTGATATCTACGATGTTGTTGATTGGTCTGATACCTGCAGAAGCAAGTCTTCTCTGCATCCACTCTGGTGATGGAGCAAGCTTGATATTCTTAACCATTCTTGCTGTGTAACGTGGGCAAAGGTCTGTAGCTTCAACTTCTACCTTAAGATAGTCATTGATATTCTCGCTATTCTCTGTAACAGTTACAACTGGAGCTATGAATGGCTTTGCAAATGTTGCAGCAGCCTCACGCGCAATGCCGAGCACGCTATAGCAGTCAACTCTATTTGATGTGATTTCATATTCAAATACAGCGTCGTTTAATCCAAGCATATCTACAGCATTGGCACCAATCTCTGCTGTATCTGGAAGAATGTAAAGGCCATCCTCTGGTGCATCTGGATAGAATTCTCTTGATGAGCCTAATTCTTCAATTGAGCACATCATACCAAAGCTTTCAACGCCTCTTAACTTACCTTTTTTGATTTTGATTCCGCCCGGTGTTCTTGAACCGTCATGACCACCTGCGACACGTCCGCCATCAAGTACAACTGGAACCTTAGCTCCTTCAAATACGTTAGCTGCGCCTGTTACAATCTGAACTGACTCTGTTCCTACATTAACCTGGCAAATAACTAATTTATCTGCATCCGGGTGTCTCTCTACTTTTGTTACCTGTCCTACCACGATCTTATCAAGGTCAGCGTTAAGTCTTTCGAAGTTCTCAACCTTTGTGCCTGAAAGTGTCATGGCATCTCTGTATTCCTGATCTGTAACGTCTAATTCAGGAACATATGCTTTAATCCAATTTAATGATGTATTCATATATATATGAAAATCTCCTATGTGAGATTTTCAATCCTCCTTTTCACGGTTTTATGTCTATAGAATGTATTAGAACTGACGTAAGAATCTTGCATCGTTCTCGTAAAGTAATCTCATATCATCGATTTCGTATTTTAATAAGGCGATACGCTCAAGACCTACACCAAATGCAAATCCAACGTATTCTTCAGGATCTATTTTACTCATCTCAAGAACTCTAGGATGAACCATACCACATCCAAGAATCTCTATCCAGCCTTCACCTTTACACATTCTACAGCCCTTGCCACCACATTTGAAACAAGTAACATCCATCTCTGCACTTGGCTCTGTGAATGGGAAATGATGTGGTCTGAACTTAACTTTTGTCTCTGGTCCGAATAACTCTCTTGCGAATTCAGCAAGTGTTCCTTTAAGATCAGCGAAAGTGATGTTCTTATCAATTACAAGACCTTCAATCTGGTGGAATGAAGGTGAATGTGTTGCATCAACTTCATCAGCACGGAATACTCTACCAGGTGCGATCATTCTGATTGGAAGCTTTCCTTTTTCCATCTCATGAACCTGAACTGGAGATGTCTGTGTTCTAAGTACGATTTTGTCATTAACATAGAATGTATCCTGCTCATCTTTTGCTGGATGGTTAGCTGGAATGTTAAGAGCTTCAAAGTTGTAATAATCATACTCAACTTCTGGTCCTTCAACAACTTCATAACCCATACCAACGAAGATTCTTTCAACTTCTTCCAAAGCGATTGTGTTAGGATGTCTATGTCCTACATTGTTCTTCTTAGCAGGAAGTGTAACATCGATAACTTCACTCTTTAACTTAGCATCTCTAATCTTTGCAGCTAATTCAGCTCTATGTGCTTCAAGTACTTCTTCGATTGCTTCTCTTGTCTCATTAACAATCTGGCCTACTTTAGGTCTATCTTCTTTGGCAACATCTTTCATGCCTTTTAATACTTCTGTAAGCTCACCTTTCTTACCAAGAAATGCGACTTTAATCTCATTAAGTTTGTCGAGAGAGTCAGTGTCATTAATTTGTGACAATGCTTTTTCTCTGATTGCTTGTAATCTTTCTTTCACAATAATTCCTCCATGTCTGAATATTTTTACAATAAAAAAACTTCGCTCCCAAAAGGGACGAAGTTATATTCCGCGGTACCACCCTGATTCCTGAATTAATACTCCAGGCTCTTAATTGCGAATAACGCTCGCTCACGTCATATCCTAGTCTGTTGAAACATTTCAAATATGAAGCTCCAGTGGGAAATTCGACAAATCCAAGAACTTAAGAGAACTCACAGCCAACGATTCTCTCTCTCTGCAAGAATTAAATCCATCTACTAACACTTTCATAGCTTTTATCTTTATAATCTTTATTTTGAGAACAAATATAATAGAATTTTATCACAAATCAAGATAAATACAAGAGGGAATTTAGATGTTTTCTCTAATATCTGCAAATTTCTTGATTTTCTCCGGCTTATCCGGATGCTCTCCAATGAACTTCTCCATCCAAACCATGTCGTACCATCTTCCAAACTTGTATCCACAACTATGGAATCTTCCAACTTGTTTATACCCAAGATGCTCATGAAATTCACAACTATTCTTCGTAAGATATTCATCTTCCACAACCGGATACCCTATACAAGCATTGAGATTAATGATATTCTGCTTCGCCAACGCCTGCTCCAGTGCCTCATATAACTGTCTTCCAATCCCTTTATTCTTGCTATCTTTATCCATATAAATCGTAGTTTCAACTGCCCAATCATAGGCACTTCTCTCTTTGAATGCACCCGCATATGCATACCCTACAATTACTCCATCCACCTCTGTAACCAGATATGGATAGTGCTTTAGCGTATTCGTAATTCTTTGTTTGAATTCTTCAACCGATGGCACCTCATACTCGAAAGTAATTGCTGTATGTTCTACATAATATGAATATATCCTTAATAAGGCTACTGCATCATCTGGTGTTGCTATACGAATCATTGTCTTCCTCCTGGAATTCCTTTATCTCATCATTCCTTTATCTCATCAACGCTCTCATTACATCTATCCCCGCCGACATCTCTTTTAACATCGGTAATTCTTGCACCATATACTCTTCTAATTTTCTCAGTTCATCTTCTGAAAATCCGTTATTCGAGATAATTCTGCAATCCGGAATCTTACCCTCTGCGCTTATCTCACTTCCTGCACTTTTCCCACCCTTTGAAAACAGCACAAAAGCATAGTGTTTGCCATCCTTTGTACACACTGGTGATACCGTCATATTGATATCCTTATCTAATGTATGTTCCTGCTCATTACTCATAATCAATCACATCCTGCTTTTTTTACTTTTAATATCATAAATACACGTATTTTATATGAATATATTATATCATTCGCGTATTTTAATGTCTATCTTTCTTCATTTTTTAATATGTTTATTATGTACAAACCGTGCATCCGTTCTACCCATTGCATTAGCTTCATCTGAGAATACAAAGTAACTTGCTGCCTGTGCTGGTGTAAGCTGTTTTGCAAGAATCGCACCTGTCCATGTATTAATACCCTCAACATCTGCTGTACGCTCTAATGTCTTAGTATAGAATCTCTGAACAAAACTTGTAACACCATAGTTTTTATCACGATTTTCTGTAAGTTCTATTGAACCCTTCTGGATTTCAAAATCTTCACAAATATCGCTAAATTCTTCAGAGCCCATAAACTGCTGAAGGATAAATGTTCTAGACACTCCGTTAGATAACACATCAAGCCACATCTCTAAGCCATCATTATCTGCATCTCTATCCATAATTGCCTGATACATAACTTTGATGAAATCTTCATCATTCAATTCTCTAGCTTTGAACTCATCACCTTCGATGAACATCTTCGCTACAATAGAGCCTGTAACTGGCTGACCCTCATACTCACCTGTAAGTAATGCTTGTGTCCAGAAGTTAAGTCCCTCTGTCTCTACATCTCTATTAAGGACAACTGTATACATACGTGAAACGAATGATTTAACCATTATTCGCTGATAATCAAATGTAAAATTATTGAATAAAATATATGGAATATTATTTGTTGTTGCATATGTATGTGCTGCTGAATCCTGTTTACAAAAGATTGTTGCTGCATTACTATTTGATAATATCTGAGCCCACATTGAGTCAAATGTTGTTGCCGTTGGAGGTATTATAATCTTTGTAAGCTTTGCACAATCAGCAAATGCTCCACCATCAATTTTTGTTACTCCATTATTAATATACACTTCCTTAAGTGTTGCACAATTAGAGAATGCATTACTTCCAATTGTTCTAACACTCGCTGGTATAACAAGTGTTGTTATTGAATTACAACCCTCAAAAGCATTTTTACCAATAGACTCTATTGTACTTGGGAATTTAATTGTTCTGATAGATTCTGTTCCCATAAACAAATAATCTGCAATAGCGGTTGGTGTTCCTGAGAATTTGATTTTATTTAACTTACCACATTCTTTAAAGTTATTTCCATATAATGAAACTCTTTGAAGTGTTGAAGGTATTGTTACAGATTTAAGATTACTGCAACCATAGAATACATCATGTCCGAGTTCTTAAACGCCTTCAGGAATAACTACTTCTCTTAAGCCTGTACAACCATTGAATGCATTAGTTCCGATTTTAACTATTGTATCTGGAATTGTTATTGATTGAAGTGAATTTGTTCCCTCAAATAGATGTTCTGGAATCTCTGTTCTTGTTCCAGCAAAAGTAACATTGACAAGTCCACAATTACCACCAAATACATTACCATAGATTGAAACACTATTAACAGTTGAAGGAATTGTTATTGATGTAAGACTGCTACAATCATAGAATGCAGCTTCGCCAAATTTTAATAAGCCTTCTGGAAGATTAACTTCTGAGAGTAATGTACACTGTGCAAAAGCACTTTTTCCAATCTCTGTAACTGTTAAAGGAATTGTTATTGATTCAAGTTTATTCGCACCAGCGAATAGACGGTCTGGAATACTTGTTGGCTCGCCTGAGAAGTTAACCGCTGTTAATCCACTGTTACCTGCAAAAATATTACCATATATTGAAACATCCTTTAATGTTGAAGGAATTGTAACTGTTGCTAATTTACTACAATTATAGAATGCAGCTTCGCCTATCTTAACTAAGCCTTCTGGTAATACAACATTCGTTAATCCTGTACAACCTGCAAAAGCATTCTTTCCAATCTCAGTAACTGTTGTTGGAATTGTAATCTTTGTTATTGTACTCTTATTTGCGAATGCTGATTCTTCGATTTATGTTACACCATCAGGAATTACTACCTCTGTTGCTGTACCTGTGTAACTTTTTAATACTTTGTTTTCAATTATAAATCCTTGGGCTGCATAGTCAATTTCTGCTGCATATGAAACCACATTTGTTGCGAACACGTTCGCTGAAAGCACCATTGTTGCAACTGCTGTTACTACAAGAGCTTTCTTAATTAATTTCTTGTTAATCATTTTACTCTACCTTTCATCTTGTTCTTTTGTTTTTGCGCAGCCATTCCTTCTACATGTACCACGCCTTGTAATCTTGCGCACCTTATGGTTTCGCTCATACAATTTTTAATATTAGCACTTTTGGAAATTTTTGTAAGCAGAAAAAATGCTACTAAAGATAAATCGACATCCTCTGTATTCGTTATATTCGCTTCACTTACTAAATGTTCCTTGCCTTACTTCTTCCTTTTTCTTCCAAGCATCACAACCATCATCGCGCAAGTCGCTAACTCTGCTGCCGCATACGCAAGCCACACTCCCGTCATCCCCCAAACTGCTGCCATAACGAAAGCCGCCACCGTAATAAGCACAAATCCACGCATTATTGATACGGCAAATGCTTCTCTGACCTTCTCAGTTGCGCTAAAGAAGCTGCTGCCAACGATATTCAGTCCTGAGAAAAAGATTCCAATAAAGTACAGGCGAACTCCAACTTTAGCATATTCAGCGAATTCAAGATTATGCTCCTGATTGAACACCTCAATAATAGGTGATGAGAATAAAACAAGTAAAACATATATAATCGTCGCTGCTGCAATCGATACTGCTAATGACATATTTCTAATTGTATGTACATCCTTTGTTACGCCTTTTCCATAGCTGTCACTAATCAGTGGCTGGCTGCCCTGTGCAATTCCGTTAAAAACCGACACTGCAACTAATGAGATATTAGCAACTACACCGTAGGCTGCTACACCAACATTTCCAGCAAGACCAAGTATCAGGAAGTTGAACACCATTGTAATAACGCCAGATGACATCTCTGCGACGAATGCTGCAACACCTAACTGACATGCTTTGAATAGTCTTTTTATTGATGGCACACAGATATGGAATGCCACATTGCTTTTCTTCGATAGCAGATGAAGCATACATATTCCGATACCAATCACTGGCGAAAGAGCCGTTGCAAGCGCAGCTCCAGCCATTCCCATGTTAAGTGGGAACATTAATACATAATCAAATACAATGTTGAACAAACTGCTAAGTAAAGTAGCAAGCATGGCTATAGTTGGTGCACCGTCATTACGAACATAAGCATTAGCCACATAATTCCACATAAAGAATGGTGCAAACAATAAGAATATTCTTGTATACACTGTTCCTGTTTCTACGATTACAGCATCAGCTCCTAGTAACTGCAATAACTGAGCTGGTAAGAATATTCCAATCAAGCTGAATATCAAGCCAATTACTGTTGTAAAGAATATCGCATTAGGCAGATACTTTTCTGCATCCTTACCATTATGAAACTTCTCAATAGAATATCGAATTGCAGAGCCGACACCAATCATTGAACCAATTGCAAATATCAGATTGTATAGTGGAAGCACTAGATTAAGAGCAGTCAATCCGTTAGCTCCCTGCGCCTTTGATATAAAGAACGAATCTGCAAGAATATAACAGGACAAACCAATCATGCCGAGTATATTCTGCGATACGTATTTTGTAAATTGCTTTTTAACATTCATCTTCTTTATCTCCTTCTAGACCTTCTCCTAACAATTCATCTCGCAGGCATTCTGTAAAATATTCCATCTCCTCAATAAACTCCGGTGAATACTTCTTTAATGTCTTTTCAATCGCTCTCATCTCAGCCTTTGTAACAGCCTTAGTCGATGTACGTTCAAATTCTGCGCCCTTGTCGGTTAGACATATCTGCATGTCACGCTTTGTGCCTGGCACACGATTAAGCTTAATATAGCCATCCTTCTCACAATCTTTAATAATTGTATTAAGAGTGGTTTTTGGAATCATCCATTCCTCACAGATACTCTTCTGTGTATGAGCTTTCCCATCCTCAAGTGCATACAAAAGCAAAAGTGTATTATGCTTCATATTACTCTCTTTTGCCCACTGCATATAAGTCCCCTGAATACAGCTGCTTATAACCATAATTCTTCTAATATATTCTTTCTTCTTTTCCATATAATTCATGTCCTTTATAGTCTCATTCAATCCAACAATTCTTGCGTATCACTTTAGCACGCAAAAATCCGAATTCGTACTTCATAATAGTACGAATTCGGATTTAAGTCAATAATTATTTTTCTACTCTCATTTATTTTCCAAAATGCTTAGCAACTTCCTTCAGATTATCAATAATTGGAAGATGCTGTGGACAGGCTCTTTCACATTGTCCGCAACCCACACAGTCACTTGCTTTACCGAAGTTATTAGTAAGTCTGTCATAATACTCACCCTGTGGTGTCCACATCTTACCTTCAATTTCCTGTTTATCAGCATTATATAAAGAAAAATACTTAGGAATTGCTATTTTCATTGGACATCCATCCGTACAGTAAGAACAACCTGTACAAGGAATTGCAATACTCTCGTTAATAATCTTAACCGCATTAGCCACCAGCTGCTGTTCTTCATTATTAAGAGGAATAAAACTCTCCATATAACCTGTATTATCAAGTAATTGTTCCATATTGCTCATTCCACTAAGCACCATCTTAACATTCGGAAGACTTGCAACGAACCTTATAGCCCATGACGGAATTGACATATCCTTATTATACTCTGTAAATGCTTTAGCAACCCCTTCAGGTACGTTTGCTAATGTGCCGCCCTTTACCGGTTCCATAACTATTACAGGTTTGTTATGCTTTGTGGCTACTTCATAGCATTTGCGCGACTGAATACCTTCACTATCCCAATCGAGATAATTAATCTGAAGCTGTACGAATTCCATTTCGGGATGCTCTGTAAGAACCTTATCAAGCAATTCTGCATTATCATGGAACGAAAATCCCATATGCTTTACAAGTCCCTTTGCTTTTTTATCAGCCAGCCATGTAAAGCAGTCAAACTTCTTGTATTTTTCATAATGATCTACACCAATATCATGAAGAAGATAGTAATCAAAGTACTCAACACCTGTTTTAGCACGCTGCTCATCAAATATTCTATCTCTATCTCCATAGTATTAACAAATCCAATATGAAGCTTAGTAGCAAGTGTGTAGCTCTCTCTTGGGTGACGCTCAACTAGTGCGGCTTTTGCAGCATTTTCACTATTGAAGCCACAATACATCCAAGCTGTATCAAAGTATGTAAATCCTCTTTCAAGAAAAGTATCAACCATCTTTTTGGTCTGCTCAATATCTATGCTTGCACCATCATCTGGATTGGTAAGTGGTAGTCTCATAAGACCAAATCCTAATTTCTTTTTGCTTTCAATTATCTCCATAATCTTTGCCTCCTCTAATTTGAATAATATTCTTTTTTATGAAAGATTGCATTCTATAACAACTGATATCCAATCATGTATTTGTCAGGTGTTATATCATCTTTTTCTACTTCAAACATAACATCATATCTGAATGTATTAATCTCATTCTTTATATTACCTATCTTATCACTGATTATTACATTCTTAATCTGTGGATATAATTTTGCCATCTCTGTCCAATACTTGCGTGGAATGAATAATTCCTTTGAAAAATCACGTTTATACCTGCATCCAGGATGTTCCTTGGCATATGAATAAACTGAATTCTTATATTCCTGTTTCATATCAAGATCAAATACGTCTGCGAAAAGAATTACGCCCTTTGATGAAAGCTGATTAATACACCTCTCAATGACACATCTCATATAATTATATCCGCTAAAATATTCTGTTACTGAACTCATCAGTATTATATCATATTTTTCATCAATTCGGTTAATCTCATCTGCCGAATATGGGTACAAATTCATATTAATTGATTCTATATCCTTACTCATATCAGCTAATTTTTCAAGAACATATTTTGATATATCACATCCGTCATATTGTGCGCATAATGGTGCAATTTTGAATGCAAGCATACCTGAGCCTATACCAACTTCAAGAATCTTCGTTTTGGAATCTATATATGGAAGTAGTTTTTTTCTGCTATTCTCCGTATATTCTTCTAATTCTTCTGAAGTAAACTCTTCATTATTATAGCTGTTACACCATCCTGACATTGATGCCTGCGTCTCTGATTTGTTAGCTTGAACATCCCATAACAATCTGTCTTTTGATGTAACATTCTTCTCAACTTCATAGGCAGTATCGACATACATAAGTCCTTTGATATTATCGCATTCCCAAAGTATTCGATTCATAATATTCAACTGTGCTTTTTCAGCAACCAGAAGTACTGATAATTTCAATTTTTGAATTTCTTCCTTCAATGCTTCATAGATTGGTCCATCGTATTTGATATTACTATCAACATCAATATATGCAATATCTTCGTTATCTGATGGCACTAATCTAGATGTAACCGATACAATGCACCCAGCATTAATCTGTTTTTTAATTCGTTCTAATATCTCACTAATCGTTTCCATCTCTTTCTCCTTTTGATACCTACACATTTTTGTACAACTAACAATTACAATCTATCACTTAAACCTAACTTTAGGTCAATAACCTATTTAAGTATTTATTACATATTTTATAAAATATATCTTATACTCTTACTTTGAATTAAAAACATCACATAAAAAAAGGTGCACGAATTTCTTCGTACACCAATATATTATATTCAATTGTCTTCCTGTTCTATCTGCTTGTACAGCTCATCCGCATATTCGCCAGAAAGCTTCGTGCATATCAAAACTCTTTCTGCAATAATAGGAATCTGCACATGTGCTTTAGCATCAGCTACTTGTAGTAGCATTAATTTTTTGAATTCATCAAGAGTCGCAATCTTCATATGTTCTTTCAGATGCTTTATCTTTAAACTAACACGATCATCATGATACCTGACATAATAAATCAATCTTCGGCAATCATCAAAAGGAAGTAATATCCCATTATCAACCAAAGTTTTCATTACTTCATCTCTAACAATTTCCATACTACGTATCTGATGACCATAGTAATGCATGTTAGTATCACCCTCTTTTGTGCCTTTCACCTGACAATCAGGCTTACCAATATCATGTAGTAGTGCTGCTAGATACAACATATCATCATCAAGATTTCTTGGCAGATTAATTACTGTATGTAGACAATGCATCCACAAATCATACTGATGTGCATGATTCTTCTGATCATAGTCAAACATTATTCTGATTTCAGGAATTAGATCAGCTATCTCTTCTCTCTTAATATCTATCTCATCTACATCCTCTGCAGTTTTAAGCAGAGTGAATAACGATTCAATATTCATACTCTAGTATCCTTTACATTCGCGAATCGATTTAATTATATTTGTAGAATCCTTCACCTGATGCCATTCCAAGTTTACCTTCATCGATATACTTTTTAAGCATTGCTGACATTCCTTTAAAATTATATGGAGCAAGGAACTTTGGAATCTTAACATACATCTGCACAATATTATAAGCAGTTGTAAGTCCAACTGTATCAAGAATCTGAAATGGTCCCTTTGGAGCCCCTGTTCCCAACGTCCAAGCTTTATCAATGCTTTCTGGGTCTGATATTCCATTCACATACAAATCCATACCAGAGAAAAGTAATGGAACAAGCATTGAATTAAGAAGATATCCTGATTTTTCTTTTCTAACTGGAAGTGGAATCATCCTAATTGCTTTTGCAAATTCTGTTATCTCATCAAAATACTTCTGTTCAGTCTTTGACTGTGCCATAATTTCAGCTGTATTATTCTTCCAGATAGAGTTAGCAAAATGAAGTGAAAGATACTTTTCAGGTCTTCCTGTGTATTTTGCAAACTTCGATGGAAGTAATGTTGATGAATTAGTTACAATAATAGTTTTATCGGGGAGCAATGGTGCTAATTTTTCGTAAAATGCTATCTTCTCGTCTGCATTCTCCGCCATAGATTCAATAATAAGATCTGCATCACTAACAGCCTTTGACATATCTAATTCAAGCTTTATATTAGCGTAGGCTGACTCAACTTTCTTAATACATTCATCTACGTTAAATGTTTCAAATTCCGCAAGACCTCTTGCCCAAGTTGCTGGTGTCTGTCCTTCAGCTGTTCCCATCTTTTTAATTGTTTCAATATATACATCTTTAAGATGATCTATCTTTGGCTGTGTTCTTGTAATACTACCTTCACTTCTAAGCCAAATTGTTACATCAAATCCATTGTATGCTGTCTGGAAAGCTATCTGACTGCCTAATACCCCACCGCCAGCTACCACTACTTTTTTAATATCCATATTCATTGCCTCCATCTTATATGTATGCTACATATTTTATGAATATATAATAACTCTTTTATAGAAGTTTGTCATCATCTATTTTACATTCGGGCCAATTCATATATTCTTCAAGTAATTCACTATGCCATCTATGTTCACCTTCATAGAAATCCTGAATAATCAAATCCTGTGCATCAAACAGATCATATACGTCTCTAATAATATTCACCTGTTCAACAGCGTTGACAACACCTCTCTTACCATTAAGGTGATCATCCTTGCACGATTGTATAATAAGTGGTCTTGGTGCAATAAGTGCACCTATATCTCCGCAATCATAATGTTCCCATAGATGTGGAACATAATTACAACTACAATTATTATTCAATATTAAAAGTGAATCTCTGTAACCATACATATATCCACTAATTATTACCTTCTTAATTCGCTCATCAAGTGCAGAAAGCCACAATGCCTGCATTCCACCTCCTGAGAAACCAATACATCCAACAGATGTCGAATCCCATTCATCTCTTTCTTCAATGTAGTCCAGTAGACGCATCAGATCCCATGTCTGCATTCCTATAATTGTCATTCCTAAAGGTTCCGCCATATGTGCAAGATTAAAGCATGAATTCTTAACAAAATCCTCGTCATCCTGAATCAGAATATCTCTGCGTTCTCCAAAGCCTCTTGCATCTGGGCAGAATACAACATATCCCTGCTTTGCTACCTGAAGACCATAATCATAATTAAAGAAATCTATCATCTCCTTAACCTTTGGATTATCATCTACACCGGCAATACTGTACTTTCCGCCACCCATATGTCCACATGGTGCAATATAACACTTAGCCTGTTTATTATTCTTACATCCATCTGGAATAAGTATATACATAGGCATCCATACATCTGGTTCAACCTGAATTATAACTTTTTCCCTTGTTATTCCATTATCTAGGACTACGCGCTCTTCAATTATAGACTTAAGTGTACAATCTTCCATTCTGTCAAGTCCAATAAGCTCTTTTAACGTATTCCTCGTCTTGTCTTTCCAACTTACAAATTCGTCTTTGTTCTTACCCTTAAAACTATCTTTTCTTGCAAATCTGTCATAAACCTTCCCAATATGACTTAGTGAAGTATAGAATCTGTTAATCCCATAATTACTTACCATCGTTGTCCTCCACATTATTAAATAATAATTATACTGCTACGATGATACCGCCTTCATTGGCATACATAGAACTAACCCCTGCTGTTGGAACAATGAATATTCCTTTAAGATTCATATGGCTTTCCAATTCTTTTTTAACAAGTAAAGCTCTTTCTTCATTATTACAATGAGAAATCGTTAGATACAAATCCTTACAGTTAGTTGTCTTTTCTATAATTGTGTCTGTCATTTTCTTAAGTGCTCTCTCAATACCCCTTGCCTGACTAAGCTTAATAATTACCCCATTATCAGCTGACATTACAGGTTTGATATGAAGCGCACTTGCCACAAATGCCTGAAGATTAGTTAATCTGCCATTCTTTCTTAACGTATCAAGAGTCTCAAGAACAAAATATGTCTTCATACCGCTAAGATAATTTTCTGTCTTTTCTACAATATCATCATACATCATACCCGAATCAGCTAACTCTTTGATTTTTATAGCTGCAAGAACTTCTCCTGAAGAAGCAGACTTTGAATCGAAGATATGAACATTATTAGTTCCACCTTCCTCTTCATAAAGATTCTTTCCCAATACTGCGCTGTTATAACTGCCACTCAGTTCTGATGACAATGTAACAACGTATATGTCTGTATTCTCACATTCCATCTCCTGCATAAATCTCTCAGGTGAAGGGCATGCTGATTTCGGACAATTCTTGCTTTCACGTACTTTTTTCAGGAAATCAAGCTGATTAAAATCACTATCATCTACAATTGTATATTCATCAACCATTAATGTCAACGGTATGATTGAAAAATGCTTATCTTCTCTCAAATTATGTGGCAAATCACAACAACTGTCCACTACTATTTTGTAATTCCTATTATTTTTTTCTACATTACTCATTTTATTAACCTCTCTATAATATTATTTCCAAAATTTAAAAATTAATTACAATGTATCAATATTCTCAGAACCTTAACACATAGTATTTAATACTATATTATTAGTTTATTTTACCATATATATACATATTTGCATAGTAAAATATTTTGATTTGCAAATTTTTTATATTTTACTATGCATTTACTAATTTTTACCTTATAATTAATTCTAACAACACAACTATAATATCCTTAATGAACATATATAATTACTATATGAAAGGACTAATAATGATTTTATTACACATCAAAGACATCAAAACATTCATGAATAAACTACTAGTCGCTGATACATTCGATTCACTCCTATTATCAGAGGCTGTTCTTTTGACATCAATTACCTATTCCATAGACGGTAAAATCAACAGCGGCTTCTATACTGATGATGAGCTTGCCACACAATGTTCGGCTGCATACTCTACTTGGGCTTTTGCTAAGCCCAAATGCTTTGAATTAATCAAAGGTAAGAAACTCCCACTTGCTATGAAATTCGTATTTCTGTTAGATGAATCTGCAAGTAATGCTATAATAGCTTCTTCATCAGTTCAGATTTCTCCCGAGAATATCTCTGGTCTATTTATTAACATACGTTATAATCAGGATGGATTAAGTATTATAACTGGTACGGCTGTCAAAACATTTACCATGGACAAGTCTCTTGATAAAGCATTAGATGCTTATGTTAGGAAGTTCTTATCTGAATCCGGTATTGATTTTGAGGAAGAATAATTACCTTATTATTGGTAAATTATAAACTAAAAATAAACAAATTATTAATTATTAGCACTCAATCAAAATGAGTGCTAATTTTTTCTTGACTTTTAATATATGCAGTATTAATATACCTTTTATAAGGGTCACGAATAGCTGTGATTCAAAAAAAATGTATTAACGGAGGCATATATTATGGCAAACGAACATGGTAGTTTATCAATTAACAGTCAAAACATATTTCCTATTATAAAGAAGTGGTTATATTCTGATCATGACATATTCTACAGAGAATTAATATCTAATGGTTGTGATGCAATCACTAAGTTGAAGAAGCTTGCAATTATGGGTGAATATGAAGAACCTGATGATTGCGAATATAAAGTACAGGTTATTGTTAGTTCTGAGAACAAAACAATCAAATTCATTGATAATGGTATTGGTATGACAGCTGATGAAGTTAATGAATACATCAACCAGATTGCATTCTCAGGTGCAGAAGCTTTCCTTGAGAAATACAAAGATAAGACTAATGAAGACCAGATTATAGGTCACTTTGGACTTGGTTTCTACTCAGCTTTTATGGTAGCTGACAAGGTTGAAATCAACACTCTCTCATATGCAGCTGGTTCAAAAGCTGTTCATTGGGAATGTGATGGTGGTACAGAATACGATATGGGTGATTCTGATAAGACTACTCCTGGTACAGAGATTACTCTTTTCCTTAATGAAGACAGTTACGAATTCGCTAATGAATATCGTGCACGCGAAGTAATGGATAAATACTGTTCTTTCATGCCAGTTGAAATCTATCTTACTAATGAAGATGCTGAACCACAGTATGAAACAATTGATGAAGACCAGGTTACAGATAAAGATACTGTAATTGAAACAATTGTTGAAGAAGCCAAAACAGAAGAAGTTGAAAAAGAAGATGGTACAAAGGAAACTGTTGAAAAAGAACCAGCTAAGAAAAAAGCTAAGATTCTCAAACGTCCTGTTGCAATTAATGATATTCATCCATTATGGACAAAACATCCTAATGACTGTACTGACGAAGAATACAAAGCATTTTACAGAAAAGTATTCAATGATTATAAAGAACCTTTATTCTGGATTCACCTTAACATGGACTATCCTTTCAACTTAAAAGGTATTCTCTACTTCCCTAAGTTGAATACTGAATATGATTCAATGGAAGGTAAAATCAAATTATATAACAATCAGGTATTTATTGCTGATAATATCAAAGAGGTTATTCCTGAATTCCTTCTATTACTTAAGGGTGTAATTGATTGTCCAGATCTTCCTCTGAACGTTTCAAGAAGTGCGCTTCAGAATGATGGTTTTGTTAAGAAGATTTCAGATTATATTACTAAGAAGGTCGGAGACAAATTAACAGGTATGTGCAAGACAGACCGTGAAAACTACGAGAAGTATTGGGATGATATTAACCCATTCATCAAATTCGGATGTCTTAAGGATGAAAAGTTCTACGATAAGATGAAGGACTTCCTTCTCTTTAAGAATATTGACAACAAATATCTTACACTTGCTGATTGTCTTGAAGAGAATAAAGAGCATCATGAGAATACAATCTTCTATGTAACAGACGAAACAGAACAGAGTCAGTACATTAATATGTTCAAAGAAGAGGGACTTGATGCTGTAGTACTCAAACACAATATTGATTCACCATTCATCTCTCACCTTGAAGCTAAGAATGAGAATCTAAAATTCCAGCGTATTGATGCAGATCTTGCAGACAGCTTCAAAGAGGAAACAAGCGAAGATGAATTAAAAGAAATTACAACTACTCTTACAGAGGAATTCAAGAAGGCTCTTAATAATGACAAACTTGAGATCAAGGTTGAAAAACTTAAGAATACTGAAATATCTTCAATGATTACACTCTCAGAACAGAGCAGACGTATGCAGGATATGATGAAGATGTACAGTATGCCTGGTATGGATCCATCAATGTTTGGTGGCGAAGGACAGACTCTTATCCTCAATGCAAATAATAACCTTGTAAAATACATTATTGATAATAAAGAAGGCGAAAACACAGATCTTATCTGCCAACAGCTCTATGATTTAGCACTTCTCTCACATGCGCCACTGACTCCAGAGCAGATGACAGCATTTATCCAGAGAAGCAATAAGATTATGGGACTTCTTGCTAAATAATTATAATTAATGTACAATGGGATTGAATATGATTTCGGTCCCATTGTTTTACTTTTATTGAACATTGATATGTACCAGCTTGAAGCGTTGCATTCGTACATATCAGCGGGGATAACAAGCAGCGCAGAAACGAGGATTTAATGAGTAACTTAGATGATAATAAGGATGGTTTCTACTCTCCTAATGAATTTACTGACCTTGAGGAGATTCCTCTTGAGCCGGCTACTACTAATGAGAATAAGACTCCAACCAAGAAAAAGAAGAATCCAATTGTTGTAGAAATTATTAGTGATTTAAAAATCGTAATTATTGCAGCATTAATAGCCATTGTTTGTAATCGTTTTGTAATTGTTAATGCAAAGGTTCCAACTGGCTCTATGACTAATACAATTATGGTTGGTGACAGACTTATAGGCTTTAGATTATCGTATCTATTCTCTGACCCACAGCGAGGTGATGTTGTAATCTTCAAGTACCCTGATGACGAATCCCAGAATTATGTTAAGCGTATTATTGGACTTCCTGGCGATATTGTAAGAATTGAGAATGGTGTTGTATATGTTAATGGTGATGAACTTAATGAATCATATATCAAAGAGCCAATGAAGGTTAATAGTGAAATCGAAGAATATGTAGTTCCGACAGACTGTTACTTTATGATGGGTGATAATCGCAATAATTCTCTAGACTCCAGATATTGGAACAATACATTCGTAAAGCGTGATAAAATAATTGCAAAAGCTATTTTCAAATATTACAAAGGTTTTGGAATGATTGAATAAAATCTTCCCCTTCGTTGATAATAATATATGGCTGTGTTTACTGATATGAATTCTACTATCCATTCAGTTACATTACCAAATATATTAATCAACGGAGGGATTTTTTTATGACTTCTTTAGGATGTAATGTATGCACATGTGCATATAACGAGAATCATTGCTGCTGCAAAGGTGACATCAACGTAGGCGATAAGGAAGCAGTCACACCAAGTGGTACTTGCTGTGACAGTTTTAAGACAGGTTCCGAGGTAAATAGTTCATGTGATTGCGAACCAAAGAAATCCATTGCTATTTCATGTGAGGCATACAACTGCACTTACAATGAGAATAAAGCATGTACCGCAGACCATGTTGATATCTCAGGCTCTTCTGCTGATACCTCAAGAGAGACTGAATGTTCAAGTTTCAAATCAAAGATTGATTAATTCTAATATTTATTAATCTAGTTATTCTCTATTCTATTGAAACAGTCTCACATATGTGCGGCTGTTTCTCTTATTTTACAAAATTATTGACGGTAAACATAAAAATCACTTGCAAAATTCACAAATATCAGTAAAATAAGAAGTGATGCTATTTAATAGGTAATTAATGTTTTGTTATAATGAAAGGAATTATTGAAAATGATTAGTGCAAATAATGTCACACTTCGAATTGGCAAAAAGGCTTTATTTGAAGATGTTAATATCAAATTCACAGAAGGTAACTGCTATGGTCTTATCGGTGCTAATGGTGCCGGTAAATCAACATTTTTAAAGATCCTTACAGGCCAGATTGAACCAAGTAAGGGTGATGTTAGTATTACACCAGGTCAGAGACTTTCTTTCTTACAGCAGGATCACTTCAAATATGATGAATTCATGGTCCTTGATACAGTAATCATGGGTAACAAGAGACTTTATGAAATTATGAAAGAAAAAGAAGTCATCTATGCTAAAGAAGACTTTACTGAGGAAGATGGAATTAAGGCAAGTGAGCTTGAAGGTGAATTTGCTACAATGAACGGATGGGAAGCCGAATCTGACGCTGCTCAGCTCCTCAATGGTCTTGGAATAGAAACTGATCTTCATTACAAATATATGAAGGATTTGAATGGTAGCGAGAAGGTTAAGGTTCTCCTTGCTCAGGCTTTATTCGGTAATCCTGATATTCTTCTTCTCGATGAGCCTACTAACCACCTTGACTTAGATGCAATTGCGTGGCTTGAAGAATTCCTTATTAACTTTGAGAATACAGTTATCGTTGTATCCCATGACCGTTACTTCCTTAACAAGGTATGTACACAGATTGCAGATATTGATTATGCTAAGATTCAGCTATATGCTGGTAACTATGATTTCTGGTATGAATCAAGCCAGTTACTTGTAAAGCAGATGAAAGAAGCTAATAAGAAGAAAGAAGAGAAAATCAAAGAGTTACAGGATTTCATTCAGAGATTCTCTGCTAATGCTTCAAAGTCTAAACAGGCTACATCTAGAAAACGTGCCCTCGAGAAAATCGAACTTGATGATATCAAACCATCAAGCCGTAAGTATCCATACATTGACTTCCGTCCAGCAAGAGACATCGGTAACGAAGTTCTCTCTGTTAACGGAATCAGTAAAACTATCGATGGTGTCAAGGTTCTTGACAACATTAGCTTTATAATTAACCATGATGATAAGGTTGCATTCGTAGGTTCTAACGAACTTGCTACTACTACACTCTTTAGAATCCTTGCTGGTGAACTTGAACCAGATGAAGGTGATTACAAATGGGGTATTACGACTACAATGTCATACTTCCCTAAAGACAGTGGTGCAGAATTCAATAACGAGAATACCATCGTAGAATGGCTTACTCAGTACTCTCCAGATCCAGATGTTACATATGTACGTGGATTCCTTGGACGTATGCTTTTTGCCGGCGAAGATGGTGTTAAAAAGGTTAAAGTATTATCAGGTGGTGAGAAAGTTCGTTGTCTTCTCTCTAAGATGATGATTTCTGGTGCTAATGTTTTGATTTTCGATGATCCTACTAACCACCTTGATATGGAGTCAATTACAGCTCTTAATAATGGATTAATCAAGTATCAGGGAGTTGCATTATTCACATCACATGATCATCAGTTTATTCAGACTTCAGCAAACCGTATTATGGAAATCGTTCCTAGCGGTCAGTTAATTGATAAGATAACAACATATGATGAATATCTTGAAAGCGATGATATGGCTAGAAAACGTCAGGGATTTGCAGAGGCATCTGATGATGATGATGACTAATATTTCCTGGAAACATAGAGTACAATACTATGAAACAGACCAGATGGCAATTGTACATCATTCCAACTATATCCGCTGGTTCGAAGAATCACGTGTTGAATTCCTAGATAAAATCGGCTATAGCTACGCACACCTTGAAGAACTTGGAATTATCAGTCCGGTTCTCTCAATTGAATGTGATTACAAAAAGGTTACAAAGTTTGGAGAGGAAGTCATTATCATTCCTACTGTCACAGCATTTAACGGCGTAAAATTAAGTATCAGCTATACTATCACTTCTGCTGATACAGGTGAAATTCATGCTACTGGCAAGAGCTGCCACTGTTTTCTTAACAGCGAAGGCTTCCCTATTAGACTCAAGAAAGAATTTCCAGATTTTTATCAATGCTTATGCGACTTAACAGTATCTGCAGATACATCTAGATAAATTATGATATACAAAGAAGAACTGATACATTAACTTATTAGCAATGTATCAGTTCTTTTTATGTGCTTATTATTTTATATGTTTATTTTTTCTCCTGCTCAAGTCTTCTTTCAATCGTATCTATAATTATCTCAAGAGTCTTGATTCTGCCATAATACTTATTATCGGATTCGATAATATACCAAGGAGCATACTCGGTTGACGTATACTTTATCATTTCATCAACTGCACGTTCGTATTTATCCCACTTTTCGCGGTTTCTCCAGTCCTCATCTGTTATCTTATAACGTTTTTCCGGAGTATTCTGACGTTCATTAAATCTTTCCAGCTGCGTTGCCTTATCAATATGCATCCAGAATTTGATTACGATAGCTCCCCAATCACTTAAGTTTTTCTCAAATTCATTGATTTCATTATATGCTCGTTTCCAATCATTTGCCGAACAGAATCTTTCAATTCTTTCCACCATTACACGACCATACCAAGTTCTATCAAATATTGCTGTATGTCCGCTCTTAGGCATACGTTTCCAGAATCTCCATAGAAAATGTCTTGCCTTTTCATTATAATCTAATGAAGCAATAGGAAATACGTCAAAATCCCGGGCATCAAGGCCTGATGCAACTCTCTTAATGGTGCCACCCTTTCCCGCAGCATCCCATCCTTCAAAACCGATAATAAGTGGAATCTGCTTTCTATAAAGTTTATATGATAAAGCATTTAACTTATCCTGAAGTACATCAATCTTTTCTTTGTATTCCTTTTCAGTAAGCATTGGTGAAAGATCAACCTTCGATAACTTTGGCATATTGATAAGTGGGAAATTCATATTAGCAGGCATAATTCCCTTATATGGGCATCCCTTTTCAATTCTTTCATTAATGGCATCTATAATAGTTGTAAATACCACATTCTGCGCTGACGCCTTATTCATACCGCTCACAACATGCCAAGGTGCATATTCTGTATCTGTAAGCTCAAGCATAGTATCAAACTTAGCCAGACGCTTCTTATACTTCTTATTCTCTTTCAAATCCTCCTTAGACACACGCCAGCTGGTATCATCATTAGCCAGCAGCTCTTCCAATCTTTCCTTCTGCTCTTTTTCTGTTATATGAATAAAGAATTTTAATAACAGGCAGCCATCATCTGCCAATTCTCTTTCAAATGTTCTTATATCCGCAAGTCTTTCATCTGAATAATCCATATACCAGCTTCTGTCAAATATTGCTATCTCGCCGGTTGCAGGCATATCCAGCCAGTATCTGTATAGCCATGGTCTTCTCTTTTCTTCCATACTTGCTTCATGCAATGCATGAACCTTATATCCTCTAGGGTCCAGATTCTTAATAAGCTTGCCTGTCATACTACCTTTTCCAGAAGCGCCCATTCCCTCAATAACAATTACAACCGGTATCCCTTTCTCTTTAAGTTTTTGTTGAAGAGTTCCTAATTCCAAACTCAACTCCTTATTTGCATCTTTTAATGCTTCTTTTTCAACATTGTCAAGATGTGTAAATTGAAAATCTTTAAGCATATAATAATCCGCCTTCTTAATCATTTTTCAATAATTATATACATTATACTACATTTACAACAAAATAACATATTTTTTGACTATTTTAAATATTTATTTGTCATTAGTATACATTTATTACATTTTTCTTTTGTTATCTCAATTTTAAGTCATTATTTGACATTAATTACTTTAATTAATCATACAAATATGATAGAATGTAAATATGTATTAGCTCACTGCTAAATGCTTTTATTACACGAAAGGTTGGTAACTTCTGTATGGAAATTGATAGTCTTACTGGATTTTATAACTTGAAGACATTCCTAAGTGAAGCACATAGACTCATTCAAAATAAGGATGTTAACTATGCTATGCTTGATATTGACTTGAGTAATTTCAAATATCTCAATGATTTCTATGGAATGGATGAGGGTGACAGAGTTATTAGCGATATGGCTGATTACTTTTTTAAAAGCACAAGTAATTTTTGTATTGGATACCGAACTATGGGTGATCAGTTTAGGGCTCTTGTTACCACTAATAATTTTACAGAAGATGAGATGGTTGACCACATTGTCGCACGCAACAAAGAATTTGAAAGAATAATGTTAAAGAGATACCCAAATCTATATTTACATGTATATTCTGGAATTTACTTCATTACTAATAGAGATGAAGATATTCGCAGAGCTATTGACAAGTCTCACTTTGCCAAAAAAAGTATCAAAGGTAATTTTGATATTACCTGCAAGGTTTACCGTGAATGGGATTTCAAGGAAAATGTTGCTAATATGCGTGTAATCAACGAATTCGAGCAGGCAATCGTCAACGATAATATTGTCGTGTATTTACAACCAAAGATGCGTGTTTCTGACCACAAATTAATAGGTGCTGAAGCACTTGCAAGAATAATTGATTCTTCAGGTCAGATTATGTCTCCTGCCATTTTCATCCCCGTTCTTGAGCAAACAGGAATGATTGGTCGACTTGATGATATAATACTTGAGAAAACATTTCAACTTATGAACCACTGGCAAAAGTCAAATTATGCAGCGCTTCCTGTCTCTGTTAATCTTTCGAGATTACAGTTTTCAAAAAGTGATCTTGCAGATAAGATTATCTATATGTCAGAAAAATACGAAATTGATCCATCACTTGTTGAACTTGAGATTACCGAAACTATATTCATTGAATGTCTGGATGAAGTTTCTGCCATTGTAATGCAGCTTCGACTTGCTGGATTTACAATTAGTGTTGACGATTTTGGTTCTGGATATTCATCTTTAAGTCTGATATCATCAATACCTGCTGATGTTATAAAGCTTGATAGTTCTTTTGCAAAAAAAAGTCTCAAATCAGTTTCTGGCAGAAAGATTGTTGAAAGTATTGTCTCTATGCTTAAGAACATTAACTTTGACGTAATATGTGAAGGAATAGAAACCCAGGAAGATGAGAATATCATCTATGAATTTGGATGTGACAAGATTCAAGGATACTTGTATGATAAGCCAATCCCTGCTCTTTTATTTGAAGAGAAATATCTCAATGTATAACATCCAATTATAATTAAAACAACAAGTTTACATTCTCCATTGAATTGCATAATTATATATTATACTTATTCTTTTCAATGGAGGATATTCATGAATACACAAGGCTATGACTTCTCTGCAAATCAGCTTCCAATTTCAGTCGCTATTCTTGATACATGAATAGCTAATCATACCGATTTTGATACCCGCATTGTCGCATTTAGAGACTTTGTGGGTAATTCTATAATTCTATATATAATTATGATAACAATGGTCATGGCACTCATATAGTTGGAATTATAGCTGGCAGTGGTGCTGCTTCTAATGGAAGATATAAGGGAATGGCACCTAATGCTAATATTGTTGCTATCAAGGTTCTTGATCAGAATGGTAATGGCAAAATTGCCAATGTAATCAATGGTCTTCGTTGGCTGCTTACAGTTCGTAATACCTATAATATCCGTGTTCTTAATATATCGTTTGGCACTACTCCTGACGAAGATATTGATGATAGTTCTATACTTATTAAGATGGTCGAGCATCTGTGGGACACAGGTATTATTGTCGTTGCCGCTGCAGGTAATAACGGGCCTCATCGCACTAGTGTAACAGTTCCCGGAATAAGCAAGAAAATAATCACTGTAGGTGCATATGATGACTCTGAATTTGATACCACTAATATTAATCTTCCCAAAAACTACTCTGGACGTGGACCAACGCCAAAATGCATTATGAAACCGGAAATCCTAGCTCCTGGAACTGATATAATCTCGTGCGGTACAAAAAAAGATGCCTATTCTGTTAAATCAGGCACCTCCATGGCTGCACCTATTGTGACTGGTGCAATTATTCTTCTATTACAAAAATATCCCAATCTTACTCCCAAACAAGTAAAGCAGCATCTAAAAGATACTGCCATACATGTTCCTACTCTGCCCGATAATCAACAGGGTTGGGGATTAATTAATATAAAAGATTTTCTTGACTTATAGATCATTATTATCAAAATCATCATTATCTTCATCAAGAGTTTCATCATGATCATCACTCATAAATTCTCTGCTTGATACTCGTTTTGCTGTACGCTCTTTCTCAACAAGTTCAGATATTAACTCCTTAACATCTCTTGATTTCTTAATATTCTTAAACTGGAAATCTTTTAATGTCTTATCTGCTGAGCAGAAATTAATTGTTCCAATTCCGAATAATCTCTGTCCTAAAGTACGTGTAAGTGATATATCCATTATTCGATATAATCTTACCTCATCTTCTCTTACGTTAAAGAAACCTCTCTGAATAAATAATCTCTCTTCACTCAGAGAATACTTAGTAAATGACCATGGTAAGCCAAATACAATTCTTTTTCTGTCTTTCCAAAGTATCGTTGCATCCGTATTCTTCTTACTCATAAATTACTCCTTTAATTAATTATTGTAACACTACTTTTAAGTCGCTTCGACATTTTCCTAATTATACCATAGTATGCCACGAGATGCCATAATATTTATATTTTAATTGCCTTTTATATGCATTTCTATTATAATGTAAGTATTAAATAACTAATTATTTGGGAGGATATTATAAATTATGGATAATAAAAGAATTGTTGTTGCTCTCGGACGTAACGCCTTTGGAGAAACATTTCCAGAACAGCAAGCTAACGTAAAAAAAGCTGCAATTGCTATTGCTGATTTAGTAGAAGCAAAGTATCAGGTTGTTATTACACATAGCAACGGACCTCAGGTTGGAATGATACAAACTGCAATGACTGAATTTAGTCGTCTTGATTCTAAGTATACTGTTGCCCCTATGTCACTTTGTGGTGCAATGAGCCAGGGATATATTGGTTATGATCTTCAGAATGCCATCAGAGCAGAATTACTTAACAGAGGTATCTATAAGACTGTATCTACTGTCATTACTCAGGTACGAGTTGACCCATTCGACGCAGCATTCAGTAACCCAACTAAAGTAATTGGACGTTATATGACAAAAGAAGAAGCTGATGCAGAGGAAGCAAAAGGCAACTATGTTGTTGAAGAAGATGGCAAATACAGAAGAGTTATTGCTTCTCCAATGCCTATAGATATCTATGAGATAGACGCCGTAAAAGCGCTTCTAGATGCTAATCAGATAGTAATCGCTGCAGGTGGCGGTGGAATTCCAGTTCTTGAGCAGGGTACAAAGCTTAAAGGTGCAAGTGCTATCATTGAAAAAGACTATACAGCAGCAAAACTCGCTGAATTAGTTGATGCTGGTACTCTTCTATTCCTTACAGCTTACGATAAACTTACAATTGGTAAGGGAACTCCTGAAGAGAAGGTATTTGAGCATGTTTCTGCAAAAGATCTTCATCAATACATTAAAGCAGGTCATTTTCCAGCAAAAACAACATTTCCTAAAGTAGACGCATCTATAAGATTCGTAACAGCTGAACCTGAAAGGGTTGCTGTCATTGCTAGCCTTGAACATGCTAAAGAAGGTCTTTTAGGAAAAACTGGAACAACAATAACAGCTTAATTAAAATAACACTAATAGAATGTTCTGAAAGTATATACCAATACTTTCAGAATATTTTTTTGCATAAAATTTTTTGCATAAAAATAGAAGATGAAGTTTAAGGGGAGACTTCATCTTCTTGCGAGGGGAACAATATATATAGTCAAGAGTGCTTGGGGGCTACTCCTTTGTCCATTAAAATATAGCTGCGATTCTTTAACAAAAAACGCTATTAAATATTAAGTACTTACCTATTGTACCACTATTATACAAAATGTCAATATAGATATACGAAAAGAGTGGTTAAAATGGTGTTTTTTGTTGAATACTTTACTATAGACAATTAGTCAAAATTTCTTCTACATCTTTCTCGTTTAATGGTACATATGCATAAATCAAACCACCATTAAACACTGCTTTTCTGGCCATTTCTGAAATGTGTGTTTTATCAATTCCTAAATCTGATAATTTACGTGGAATGCCACAATTATTAAAGAATTCTTCAAGGGCATCAATACCTTTTTTGGCTGCCTCAAACTCATCATTTTCATCAATATTCCACACATTTTTTGCAAACATTGCAATCCTTTTAACTGTTTTATCATTCAATATGTGTCTAAGCCACTTTGGCGTAATAATTGCAAGGCCTACACCATGTGTAATATCATAGAATGCGCTAAGCTCATGCTCTATTGGATGACATGACCATGAACCTGGTTTACCTGCTCCTACGAGTCCATTTAGAGCCATTGTGCTAGCCCACATAAGGTTTGCCCTTGCTTCATAGCAACATGGGTTCTCCAAAGCCATTGGTGTGTATTTTATACATGTTTGTAATAAACCTTCTGCCAATCTATCCTGCACAAAGGTTCCTTTTTCACTCTTGAAGTAATTCTCCATTACATGCGACATTATATCTGCAGAGCCAGATGCTGTCTGATATCTTGAAACTGCGAATGTATATTCAGGACCACAAATAGATACTTCTGGAATAAATTCACGACTTGATGTTCCTAGTTTTTCATTAAGTGACATGTTGGAAATAACAGCATTCTTATTCATCTCAGAACCTGTAGCTGCAATAGTAAGTACAGTTACAATTGGTAAAACCTTCTGAATTAATCTACTGTCTGTGACAAGGTCCCATGGATCCCCGTCATAATAATTACCTGCAGCTACAACCTTACTGCAATCGATTGTACTTCCGCCACCGATAGCCAAAACTACATCAATTTTATTCTGCTTGCATAGTTCCACACCTTTTCTAACACTTTCAATTTTCGGATTAGGCTCCACACCACTTAATTCAATCACATTGAAGCCTTCTAATAACTCCATCGCCTTATCATATATGCCATTACGCTTAATACTTCCTCCGCCATATACTAATAATACATTCTTACCATATCTATTAAGTACTTCTGGTAAATGCTCTATCTGCCCTTTACCAAACATTATCTCTGTACGTGCTTTAAAATTAAAATTCTGCATGTCTACCTCCATCTATTCTAATATTAATTATCTTATATAGTTTAAATAATAACATACTTTTTATATATAGAATAGATTTATAATCTTAAAAAAGTATAAAGCATACAATAATCAAGGTTGACAATAGGAAAATAAAAGTCCTCAAAGCCAGATTTAATCTAGCTTTGAGGACTTTTAAAGAATAAAAATATTAGAATGTTTAAACAGGGGTGGAGAGAATCGAACTCCCGCCAAAGGTTTTGGAGACCCCTATGATACCATTTCACCACACCCCTATATAACAAAACACAACTCAAAGAGTCATGATTATTATTAAAGTATTAAGTTAATTACTTGTTCCTTCAAAACTGCAAATCAATCACTATCTATACATCCGTATTCCACTGGAATAAC
>CAZPHI010000027.1:0-28710 GCA_964586425.1 uncultured Lachnospiraceae bacterium
TTTGGGGCGCACTTTTTTATGTAGGCGATATTGTGTTATTTAAAGGATATCTGACCTGATTTTTGGTCAGGTGAATCTGAATAATGCTTATATGATGGAATATAAAGTATCATATAGAATATTATGGCTACAACTACACCACTTACTATATCAAGCACCGAATGCTGTTTTAAGAATACTGTTGATATACATATAAGTACACTTAGGCAAAGAGAAGCGGCAAGCGCAGGCTTGTTTTTTCTGAATTCTTTTGACTTTGCAAGGCATACATGAATGATTAGAGATACATATACATGAATGCTTGGAAATGCGTTAGTAGGCGTATCTGATTTGTATATCATTGAGACGAAGAAAGTGAATATATTATCACGAGGCATTGTCTCGGGTCTGAGATTAAGACCATTAGGAAAAATCAGATAGAATATAAGACATGCAGTCATACCACCTGCAATTGCAATTACAAATCTTATGAATTCTCTGTCGGTAGCTTTATAATACATATATAGACATCCGAATACTATGTACAAAAACCACATGCAGTATGGAATTATAAAATACTCACAGAAAGGAATGTAATCATCAAGACTGCAGTGAATAATTGTCAATCCGGGATGATTGGCAGGAATAAGGGCTTCGACTGTAAAAAACATTATTAGATATGCAATCCAGTATAAAACCCATGCCACACGCCAGCTTTGCTTGATCATATTAGTGAATTTATTCATTAAAAATATTACCTCCGATGTAAAACAGTATTTGGATTATAACATTTTGTTAAGATTGTTTCAATTGTATTTACAACAAACCTCAATTTGTAATATAATACCATAGTAAAAGTAAAAGAATGGAGGACTCTTATGCATATTAAGAATGTTTCAAAATCCTATAAAAATAAAATAATACTAGACAGTGCTTCATATGATTTTGAAAAGAGCCACATTAATGTTTTACTTGGAGCAAAAGGAACCGGAAAAACAACATTATCAAGATGTCTGTGCAAAAGGGAAGAATTTGACAGCGGCAAGTACAGTAGCAAGCTGACAACATTATTCGTGTCCCCTAATTGCGACTACAAGACGAATCTTACCGGTAAAGAGCTGGTAAGTCTGGTTGTTAAGTCAACGGAAAGTCAAATTGGTAAAGCCAGAGAAAAAAGAATTGGAATAGAAGAACTTCTGCAGATTTCTAATCTGAATAGTGAAGTATATAAAAATATTTCACTTGATAAGATGACATATGATGATAGATTAAAGATATATGCAGTAATAGGATGCCTTAATAAATATGATTTGATAGTTATTGATGAGTTAATGGATGAATGCTGTAGAGATACTTTGATTTCCGTGAAGACGTTGTTTGGACTTATTAAGCAGGATACAATAATTATATTTACCGGAACTGATGAAAGAAAAGCAGAATATGTTGGAGAGAAGTTTGCAGTAATAGATAATGGAAAGATATTAGTTAAGGAAAAGCAGGATATAGAGATATTTGAATCCGACCAGGATATGGAGGATACCAATGAGTAAAAAGAAAAGTAGTTTTAATATTGATATTAAATCATACAAAGACACCGCTGCATTGATATTCAACAGACTTCAGATATTCGTGTTTGAACATATATGGCGTGGAAGTAACAGGATATGTGCTATGCCGGGCATAAAATCAATAAAAGGAAAGAATAAAACAATAGCGGGCACAACTATATATTCAGTATTATTGATGCTTGGATTTCTAGTTAAGAATATCCTGTTTATTGGAGCATTTACATATCTGCCAATACAGTTGTTGATAAAGCTTAATCATATTATAAGCTTTGAACAAAAAAATCTATATGTATTTTGCCTTTTTGTAATATGCGGAATCTGTGGTTCATTAGTTAATACGAAAATGCTTGAGCGCAATTCAAACATAGTAATGTATAGAGAACTGTTTGACATTAGCGCAAAAGAGTATAGATTAATGGTAATGTATGGTAGAATGCTAGAACAGCTTGTATTCTATACAATTGCATTATTGATATTAGGTGAATCATTTGCGAAAGCTGTATTAGTTGTTATTGTTATTGTGTTACTTAGACCAGTAGGAGAGGTGCTTCTCCTATATTCAAGAGATAAATCCATTGCACTATATGGAATGAGAGCAGGAATTCAAGGGGTTATAATAGCATTTTCTATTCTTGCTGCATATGCTTTACCATACGCATTTCGAGAAGTAAGACATATGTACATATATATATGTTCGTGGTGGAATATTCTGATTTGTGTAGTTATATCAATTATCAGTCAGTACTGTCTGATTAAAAGTGATATGATAAAAGAATGATTTGATGTATTATTAGTATATAGTGATAGAACAAAAGACTGAAAAGGAGGTATACATATTGATAAATAAAAATATTAATTTCAGAAAGATATTATTTCCAGCGATAAGTATCTTACTTCTGTTAATAATAATCTTTATGTTTTGGTATTCACAGTTTTATAAACATATGCAGAATCAACTCAAATTTCAGTCTCAGTATACTTTTGGGATAAGTATTAATTCCAAAGGCGAAGTCGTTGATAAGGAAGAAAAACAGACGAATGAAGTTATACAGACTTCTATAGTTGATAGTATACCGGTTGAAGTGATTGCAGAGGATTGGATCAAAGAGTATCTTGAACAGTATACAAGAATGTTTGTGGCTAAGAATATGGCTGTCAGCAGTATTAAGATTGATAATATAGAGGTACTAAGTGATAAAGACAAGATTGTCCTAATAAGTTTTTCAGTAAAGCCTAGGAATGAGGCTAGTGAGTATTTTGATGGATGGTATGGAATTAGGTCGGATGGCAGATTGATATGTGAATGGGTAGTTGATTTCTTCTGTGAGGACCAGTATGATGGAACAATGTGGGTTTCAACAAAATCAGTAGAGCTTCCAGAAGGCTCTAATATGTCAAAGTATTATACAGCTAATGGTGGTTCACAGGATAGTGAGGATGCCAATAAGGTATCAGAATGCGATTATCAGATCCTTAACCAGAATCTTGATGTTACATATAATGGTGGTACAGACTGGATTACAGTGCCAGTTGATTATGATAAATTCACACTTGGAAAAACACTAAAGAATGGTTTAAATAAAGGCAGCTATTGTATAAGTAAGACTAAGACAGCATTCATATATGGTGGTGGAGCATCATCTACTAGTATAGTTCCGTTAACAATTATATATTCTGATGATGCGGGCAATAGTTGGACTACGGCAGAAGTTGACACATTCACAGGTATTAATTATTATTATGTGAATTATTTTGATAAAAAGAATGGCTGTATATTCATAACATATGAGAATAGTAGTGGTGGTGAGAGTTCATGTCTGCTAACAACCAGTGATGGAGGCGAAAACTGGCAGCGTGTTAATTCCGGTCCGCTAGATAAAAAGGTTAATGGTTATATAATGATTAACCAGAATATTGGATTTGTGTCTTATGTATATTCAAAAGACATAATTTCAAACCTATATATGACAAAAGATGGTGGAAAAACTTATAATGCAGTTGAAGTACCGGATGGTGATTTTGCTACAACGAGCAAATACCAGTGGTCAGAGATATTCGTAGACAAAGGAGTTCCTACTTTTGATTCAGGTGTATTGAATGTTATCATTAAGCAAAGCAGTGATAAGTTATACAAGAGCGGCACTGTTGCGGCTAGATATGTCTCAAAAGATTTGGGAGAAACCTGGGAGTTTTCGGCAGAAATAGCGAATGCTAATGGTGTTGAATAAAATAAAAAGGATGTTGTAAGCCACAATGTAGCGTGGTTTACAGCATTTATAATAGGAAAAATTGTGTAAATTAATAAAAAAATTAAAAAAACTGTTGACAAAGTGTACAAAATCGTTTTATAATAGCAGAGCAAGTTCACGAAAGAACTTACCATTATGGGATCATAGCTCAGCTGGGAGAGCATCTGCCTTACAAGCAGAGGGTCATAGGTTCGAGCCCTATTGGTCCCATATATTTACTAATATGGCGAGATAGCTCAGTTGGCTAGAGCACCTGGTTCATACCCAGGGTGTCGGGGGTTCGAATCCCTTTCTCGCTACTACGAAAATATAAGCACTTTGGACGTTGTCTGGAGTGCTTATTTTATTCTATACAGAAATAATTATAGTCAGGAATAGGAGAGGTGAATATGAGAGTTGGAATGGGATATGATGTTCATAAATTAGTAGAAGGAAGAAAACTCATTATGGGTGGTGTAGACATTCCATATGAGAAGGGTCTTCTTGGACATTCGGATGCAGATGTTATATTGCATGCAATAATGGATGCATTGTTGGGTGCGGCAGCACTTGGAGATATAGGAAAGCATTTTCCAGACAGTGATGACAGATATAAAGGAATATCAAGCATTGAATTATTGAAGCATGTTGGAAAGATGCTAGATGACAATAATTTTGTGATTAATAATATTGACGGAACAATAATTGCACAGCGTCCTAAGATGCGACCATATATAGATACGATGCGTGCCAATGTTGCGAATGCTCTCGGCATCAGTGACAGCCAGGTCAACATTAAGGCTACCACGGAAGAAGGACTGGGATTCACAGGAAGTGGAGAAGGAATATCGGCTAATGCAATTTGCTCAATTACAGATATAACGGACAGTTTATATGAGAGGTCAGTAGATGTGACAGAAGGTAATGAAAGCAGATGTAATGGATGTGCAGGATGTAAAAAGAATTAAAAGCATTTTTAAATAATTAATGAATAGATGAAAGGTGTATATTATGAAGATTTATAATACGTTGACAAAGAAAAAAGAAGAATTCGTACCATTAGAGCCTGGTAAGGTAACGATGTATGTATGTGGTCCAACAGTCTACAATCTTATTCATATTGGTAATGCCAGACCAATGATTTGTTTTGATACAGCGAGAAGATACATGGAGTATAAGGGATACGAAGTTAATTATGTATCAAATTTTACTGATGTAGATGATAAGATTATCAAAAAGGCTATGGAGGAAGGCGTGGATTCTTCGGTTATATCTAAGCGATATATAGAGGAGTGCAAGAAGGATATGTCAGGTATGAATATTATGCCTGCCACAAAGCATCCATTAGCTACAGAAGAGATTGATGGAATGATTAATATGATTCAGACGCTGATTGATAAGGGTTATGCTTATTGCGTCAATGGAACTGTATATTATAGAACAAGAAAGTTTGTTGGTTATGGAAAGCTGTCTAAGAAGAATCTGGATGATCTTCAGGCTGGACATAGAGAGATTAAGGTAGCTGGAGAAGATGAGAAGGAAGATCCAATGGATTTTGTATTGTGGAAGCCTAAGAAAGATGGTGAGCCATATTGGGAATCACCATGGAGTCAGGGTCGTCCGGGATGGCATATTGAATGTTCTGTTATGTCAAAGAAGTATCTTGGTGATGAGATAGATATTCATGCAGGCGGAGAAGATCTTATATTCCCACATCATGAGAATGAGATAGCCCAGAGTGAAGCAGCTAATGGCAAGCAGTTCGCAAAGTACTGGATGCATAATGCATTTCTTAATATTGATAATAAGAAGATGTCGAAGTCACTTGGTAATTTCTTTACAGTTAGAGATATTGCTGAGCATTACGATCTTCAGGTTCTAAGATTTTTTATGCTGAGTGCACATTACAGAAGTCCAATTAACTTCAGTAAAGATTTGATGCAGGCTGCAAAGACAGGACTTGATAGAATTATTACTTGTGTGTCTAATATTAATTATCTTCTTGATGGCAAGACTGCTTCAGGTTCAATGACAGAGGAAGAGAAGAATAATATAGAAGAGACAAAACAGTTCTTTACTAATTTTGAGAATGCAATGGATGATGACTTTAATACAGCGGATGCAATATCAGCAATATTTGATCTTGTAAAATATGCTAACTCAAATTCATCAGCTGATAATACATCAGAATATCTTACAGCATTGAAGAATGAAATTATTAAGCTTTCAGATATATTAGGCCTTGTTGTTGAGGTTAAAGAAGAGATGCTTGATGAAGAAATCGATGATCTTATTGCGCAGAGACAGCAGGCAAGAAAAGACAGAGATTTTGCTAAAGCTGATGAGATTAGAGATTTACTTTTAGGTAAAGGAATTATCCTTGAGGATACCAGAGAAGGTGTGAGATGGAAGAGAAGCTAGATTTTGTACAATGTATCAAATCGGAATTGAATCTGACAAAGTTAGATCCTAATGGATTTTCATCATTAAACCTTGCATATATAGGTGATGATGTGTATGACCTCATTATAAGAACTTATCTTTTGAATCAGGGTAATACACAAGTTAATAAAATCAATAAGAGAGCGAATTCCCTTGTTAAGGCATCAGCACAATCAGCAATTATAGGTGTTATAATGGAACTGCTTGATGAAGAGGAATTAGCTGTATATAAGCGTGGCCGCAATGCCAAATCGGCTACAGCAGCGAAGAATGCTTCTATTAATGATTACAGAAGAGCAACTGGATTTGAAGCTCTGATGGGTTACCTTTATCTGAAAGGGAACTACGGAAGACTTAATGAGCTGGTAAGAATAGGTCTTGAGGGAATTGGAGAGATTCGTTCAAAGAAGATAGAAGAATAATATAGTTATATAGGGAGTATCCCTGGATTGGAGCCATAATGAGATATGAAGAATTTACAATAGAGGGTCGTAATGCAGTGTTAGAAGCATTTCGCTCTGGAAAAACGATAGATAAACTGTTTGTGCTTGATGGCTGCCAGGATGGCCCAGTAAAGACAATAACTAGAGAAGCGAGAAAGTATGATACAATAATCAATTATGTTACAAAGGAAAGACTTGACAGTATATCATCAACAGGAAAACATCAGGGCGTTATTGCATATGCAGCAGCTTATGAATATGCAGAAGTAGAAGATATATTGGCAGCAGCACGTGAAAAAAATGAACCACCTTTTGTGTTCATTCTTGATGGAATTGAAGATCCACATAATCTTGGTGCTATCATTAGAACGGCTAATCTGTGCGGTGCACATGGTGTGATTATTCCTAAAAGACGTGCGGTTGGCCTTACTGCAACAGTAGCTAAGACATCAGCAGGTGCGTTGAACTACACACCAGTTGCCAAGGTTACTAATATTACCAAGACTATTGAAGAACTTAAAGAGCAGGGAATGTGGTTCGTTTGTGCCGATATGGGTGGTACAACAATGTATGATTTGAATCTTACAGGCCCAATTGGTCTTGTGATTGGCAATGAGGGTGAAGGAGTAAGTCGCCTTGTCAAAGAAAGTTGTGATTTTATCGCATCAATTCCAATGAAGGGTGATATTGATTCGTTAAATGCTTCAGTAGCAACAGGCGTTCTTGCATATGAGATAGTAAGACAGAGGTTGAAATAAATTATACGCTATAATTATTAGTGGATTGTCATTGGCATAGACAAGGGAGTAAGCATGAAAGATTATAAAGATTGTACAGACGAGGAATTGATTCAGTTATATAAAGATGGTGATAATTTTGCTGTTGATTTCATATTTGCAAAGTACAAGAATATTGTAATCAGGAAGGCTAAGGCAATGTTCCTTGTTGGTGGAGATAATGACGACTTGATTCAAGAAGGCATGATAGGAATGTATAAAGCTATCAGAGATTTTGATTCAACTAAGGAGGCTTCTTTTGTAACATTTGCCAGTATGTGCATCAATAGACAGATGCTTAGTGCGGTTACAGCCTCTTCAAGAAAAAAACATTCACCACTGAATTCATATGTATCACTAGATGCTCCAGTCGCAGGTAATGGCGGTAATACTAATGATAATGACAATGAAGGAACAAGCCTTAAAGATATTCTGTCAAGACCATCAGATCTTAATCCAGAGGAATTGTATTTTGATCAGGAGAATGCTGATTATATTGAAGAAAAGTTGACAACAATCCTAAGTAAATACGAACAGAAGGTATTGGAATTATATATGCAAAGCCATAATTATGTATTAGTGGCAGCGCAGCTTGGTAAGACACCAAAGTCGATTGATAATGCACTGCAGCGCATTAGAAACAAGGCTGCAGTTATTAAGAAGTAATAATGAATATGATATTGACACAATTTAATATTCATTATATATTATATGTTGTTGATTATATAAGTCGTAAGCAATCGGATTCACATGATAATGCTTTATGACTTTATGCTGATGTAGCTCAGTGGTAGAGCACTTCATTGGTAATGAAGAGGTCGGGGGTCCAATTCCCCTCATCAGCTTCCCTTGAAAATAGCGCGTTAGACCAGTATTTTACTGGCTTTCGCGCTTTTCTATTATAACGTAAAGTGAACAAATGTGCGAAGCTTTGAATGTAGTCAAATTGTAGTCAAATTGTAGTTGAATGATAATATATTTTCTCGTTTACAAATATACACTAGAGTGATAAAGTTAAATTGTAACTAATGTACGTGAAGTAACAGATTGCGAAGGAAATATGGAGGATTTATATGAAAGATGATAAGTTTTGGACGGATTTAAAAGGGAGAATGACAAACAATAGAAAGCTTTTTATTGAAGTTGTGTCAGGCGCTGCCGTATGTTTTGCATTAATTTGTGTCTTAGCAGGCAAATTGGCAGTGGACAAGAATAAAGCAGCTGTCAATAAGGCTGTTATGGCAGCTAATGAGTTACAAACAAAAACGAGTGACAAAGGAACTACGAAGGTAACAGAGCAAAGTACACAGGTACAGTCAAAGGCTTCAAGCGAGAACACAACACAAGTTAGTAGCGAAAGTGAATCTGAGAAGACAACGCAAGCAGATAAAACCAGTTGCAACAGACAACAACTTTGAAGCAGCTAAGAATACAGTTAAAACCTATATGGATTCATATACTATAAAGTCTAATTGGGATATTAATGTTATGCTTAATGAACTGAATTCACTTGTAGGTGATTCTGTGGATGTTAAATTAAAAGGCTCTTACTGGGAACAGGCTAATGAATTGGGAGCAGGATATCTACGAATAACATGTACATTATCAGCTGATGGTAATTATGATAATTTATATTATAATATTAGTATTCCGAAAGTCGCATCAACTGAAGGTTTTGAAAAAGAGTTTATTTCTAATAAAGATGTTACTGCAACAGCGGAAGAGCAGGCTAAGCTTACGGAAGCTAAAGAAGCATTTGCCAATGCATTCGAGAATATGGTTATAAAGAATGGGTATGATTTTGATAGCTTTAAGGCTGACGTAAAGCAGGTGGTTGGAGATGAAATTACTGTGGCTGGTGGCAAATACACACATTCATCAGCAACTATTAATAAACCAGGTGTATTTAGAGCGTATATAAAGATTCAATATGGTAATGCATATGATTATATCGTTGTTAATAAGGAGATAGCTCAGGTTGTTCCTGATTATAAACCTGTAGTAATGAATGAAATCGCAGACTTTTATATGGTTTTTGCAGATTTTAAAGCCAGCAATACAACTACAAAGGATGATATTATTAATGCGATTGCTCCATACGTTCTAGATAATGATGCTGTTGCTCTTGTAAGATATAATGTTACTAAATCTACAAATGGAAAACCTGGTTATGTATCATTTGAGTTACAAGTAAAGACTACGGTAGACGGTGTAACTAACAAAGTAGTGGCTAATATGTCAATTAATATTCCTATTACCAATTAATAATTATTATCATTAAAAATATATAAAAAACAATTTGAAAAATACTTGAAAAAAAGACTCGAATGTGGTAGAATTTTAAAAATTGAGCGAAAGGACATAACTACAAGTTTGTCTTTTTTTTTGCGCAAATGTAAAAAATCAATCGAAAGGAAAAATAAGGTGGCATTAATGAAAGCATTTTTGATACTTGAAGATGGAACTGTATTTTCAGGAACTAGCATGGGTTCTGAGAAAGAAGCCATTAGTGAAATTGTGTTTAACACATCTATGACAGGATATCTGGAGGTATTAACTGATCCTTCATACGCAGGACAGGCAGTAACAATGACTTATCCTTTAATTGGTAATTATGGAATTTGTCACGCAGATATGGAATCATTAAAAGCTTGGCCTGATGGATTTATTGTAAGAGAAATCTCTAGAGTACCAAGCAATTTTAGAAGTGATGATGCTATTAACAACTTCCTTAAAGATAATGATATACCTGGTATTTATGGTATTGATACAAGAGCCCTTACTAAGATTCTTAGAGAAAAGGGAACAATGAACGGAATGATTACAACTAATGAAAATTATGATTTGAATGAAGTCCTTCCTAGAATAAAAGCATTTATAGCAAAAAAAGTAGTTGAAAAAGTTACTTGCGATGAGAAATATGTATTAGATGGAGAGGGACCAAAGGTTGCTTTGATGGATTTTGGTGCTAAAAAGAATATCGCACGTTCTCTTAATAAGAGAGGATGTCAGGTAACAGTTTACCCTGCAAGAACATCAGCAGAAGAAATCCTTGCATCTAATCCAGATGGAATTATGCTTTCTAATGGTCCTGGAGATCCAAAGGAATGTGTAGAGATTATCGAAGAGATTAAGAAGCTTTATAATAGTAATGTTCCAATATTTGCAATTTGTCTTGGACATCAGCTTATGGCACTTGCAACAGGAGCAGATACACACAAATTAAAATATGGTCACAGAGGTGCAAATCATCCTGTTAAAGACCTTTCTACTAACAGGGTATATATATCATCACAGAATCATGGTTATGTGGTTGATGAATCAACATTAGATCCTAAAGTTGCTAAACCAGCATTTATCAATGTTAATGATGGAACTAATGAAGGACTTAGCTATGAAGGTAAGAATATCTTCACAGTACAGTTCCATCCAGAAGCATGTGCAGGTCCACAGGATACAGCATATCTTTTTGACAGATTTATTGATATGATGAATAACAGATAACTATATGATGATCATGTGTATGCGTATACACGGAAATGGAGAATAATAATGCCTAAGAATCCTAATATTAAAAAAGTATTGGTAATTGGTTCAGGACCTATCGTAATCGGTCAGGCTGCTGAATTTGACTATGCAGGTACGCAGGCCTGCCGTTCTCTTAAAGAAGAGGGAATTGAAGTAGTATTAGTTAACTCAAACCCTGCAACAATCATGACTGATAAGGATATTGCTGATGAAGTATATATCGAGCCACTTACAGCTAAGGTTGTTGAGCAGATTATCTTGAAAGAAAGACCAGATAGTGTTCTTCCTACACTTGGTGGACAGGCTGGACTGAATCTTGCAATGGAAATTGAAGAGTCAGGATTTTTTAGAGAGAATAACGTAAAGCTTATTGGAACAACTTCGCTTACAATTAAGAAAGCTGAAGACAGACTGATGTTCAAAGAGACAATGGAGAAGATTGGAGAGCCTTGTGCACCTTCATTAGTTGTTGAGAATATTGAAGATGGTGTTGAATTCTCTAAAAAGATTGGTTTCCCAGTTGTTCTTCGTCCTGCTTACACACTTGGTGGTAGCGGTGGTGGTATCGCTCACAATATGCAGGAATTAAGAGATATCTTAGAGAATGGACTTAGACTTAGCCGTGTTGGTCAGGTTCTCGTTGAGAGATGTATTGCAGGTTGGAAAGAAATCGAATACGAAGTAATGCGTGATAGCAATGGTAACTGTATCACAGTATGTAATATGGAGAATATTGATCCAGTTGGTGTACATACAGGTGACAGTATCGTAGTTGCACCATCACAGACACTTTCAGATAAAGAGTATCAGATGCTTAGAACATCAGCTCTTAATATTATTAACGAATTAGGAATCACAGGTGGATGTAACGTTCAGTATGCACTTCATCCAACAAGCTTTGAATATTGTGTAATCGAAGTTAATCCTCGTGTTAGCCGTTCATCAGCTCTTGCTTCTAAAGCGACTGGTTATCCTATTGCTAAGGTTGCAGCTAAGATTGCATTAGGTTATACACTTGATGAAATCAAGAACGCTATCACAGGTAAGACATATGCAAGTTTTGAGCCAGCGCTTGATTACTGCGTAGTTAAAATTCCAAGGCTCCCATTCGATAAATTCATCACAGCTAAGAGAACACTTACAACTCAGATGAAAGCAACTGGTGAGGTTATGAGTATCTGTACTAACTTCGAAGGTGCTCTTATGAAGGCTATTCGTTCTCTTGAGCAGCATGTTGACTGCTTAATGTCATATGATTTTTCTTCATTAACAGATGATGAACTTCTTGAGGAGTTAAATGTTGTTGATGACCGCAGAATCTGGAAGATAGCTGAAGGTTTGAGAAGAAATATATCTCCAGACGTTATGCATGACATTACAAAGATTGATCTTTGGTTCATTGATAAATTAGCAATTATTACAGAGATGGAGAATACATTAAAGACTCAGCCTCTCACAAAAGAATTACTTGCTGAAGCTAAGAGAATTGAATTCCCAGATAATATAATTGGAAAACTTACAGGAAAAACTGAAAAAGAAATAAAAGCACTTCGTGATGAATATGGAATTAAAGCAGCATTTAAGATGGTTGATACATGCGCTGCTGAATTTGAAGCTTCAACTCCTTATTATTATTCATGTTTTGGAAGTGAGAATGAAGTTATAGAGACAAATCCTCAGAAGAAGGTTCTTGTACTTGGTTCTGGTCCTATCAGAATTGGACAGGGTATCGAATTTGATTTCTGTTCTGTACATTGTACATGGGCATTCAAGAAAGAAGGATATGAGACTATTATCATCAATAACAATCCTGAAACGGTAAGTACTGATTTCGATATAGCTGATAAGCTTTATTTTGAGCCACTTACACCTGAGGATGTAGAGAATATTGTTGAATTAGAGAAGCCAGATGGAGCAGTAGTTCAGTTTGGTGGACAGACAGCTATTAAACTTACTGAGGCACTCATGAATATGGGAGTTCCAATTCTTGGTACAAGCGCAGCCGATGTTGATGCAGCAGAAGATAGAGAATTATTTGATGAGATCCTTGAACAGTGTAAGATTCCTAGACCATCAGGCGGTACAGTATTCACAGCTGATGAGGCTATTGAAGTTGCTAATAAGCTTGGATATCCAGTACTTGTAAGACCATCATATGTATTAGGTGGACAGGGAATGCAGATTGCAGTATCTGATGAAGATGTTCGTGAATATATGGAAATTATCAATAGAATTCAGCAGGATCACCCAATTTTGGTTGACAAATACCTTGTTGGTAAAGAAATTGAAGTTGATGCTGTATGTGACGGAGAAGATATTCTTATTCCAGGTATCATGGAACATATTGAGAGAGCTGGTATTCATTCTGGTGATAGTATATCAGTATATCCAGCTAAGTCAATTACACAGAAAACAATTGATACAATTGAAGATTATACAGAGAAGCTTGCAAGAGCACTTCATGTAAAGGGACTTATTAATATTCAGTTCATTGCATGCGGAGAAGATGTATATGTAATTGAAGTTAACCCTCGTTCAAGCCGTACAGTTCCATATATCAGTAAGGTTACTGGTATTCCAATTGTTAAGCTTGCGACTAAAGTTATTACAGGCTCTAAGATTAAAGACCTTGGATATACACCTGGTTTACAGCCAAAAGCAGATTATTATGCAATTAAGATGCCTGTATTCTCATTTGAGAAGATTAGAGGCGCTGATATCAGCCTTGGACCTGAGATGAAGTCAACTGGTGAGTGTCTTGGTATCTCTTCTGATTTTGATGAAGCTTTATATAAAGCATTCCAGGGTGCTGGAATTAATCTTCCTAAGTATAAACAGATTATTATGACACTTAAGGATGAGGATAAAGAAGAAGGAATAGATATTGCAAAGAGATTCATTGCAATGGGATATAAAGTATATGCATCGCGTGGTACTGCTAAGATATGTAATGATGCAGGTGTTCCAGTAGTTAAGGTTAATAAGATTGATCAGGAAGCTCCAACATTACTTGATCTTATCTTAAGCCATAAGATTGACCTTGTTATTGATACTCCATCTAATGGTATTGAACATGCAAGAGATGGCTTCCTTATTAGAAGATACGCTATTGAGACAGGTATTCATTGCCTTACAAGTCTTGATACAGCTCATGCACTTCTTAGAAGTCTTGAGCATGCATATAACAATGATGATTTATCTCTTGTTGATATCGCAGAAATCTAATTAGTATATAAAAAATTGATATAATAATAGCTGGTAGTAGCACATGATTAATGTTGTTACTACCAGTTTTTTGTTGTTAAAATAGCCATTTGATGGTATAATAAAATCAAATGTGCAAAAACATATGTAAGATTGGAGATTACAATGAACGATACAAGAGCAAAGGATTTATTAAAGCATATTACTAAAGATGTAGATTACGGTGTTGGCATGATGAAAAGAATAGGCTTAATCGAAAGCCTTGATGTATGTACACAGCTTATACCTTCATGTATTAAAAAAGCTGAGGATGCAGGTAATGAGAATGATTGTGGCTATTTTAAGAAGATGCAGGAATTATATCGTCCTGTTATAATCGACAAATTAAAACAAGCATCAAAATTATGGGTTGTATACTGTGATCAGACTGGTTATCCATATATGATAGATGATGATATTATTATTCTTTATGATTTCGCCCACAAGGATAATATTGTAAAACCGCTAGAAGAAGCTGGATATGAAATCAGTACACTTGACATTGATGGTTCAGGACTTATGAACGAGATAGGTCATATGTACCGTAACGGATGTAAGTCAATTAGATTTATGAATGGCAAATACGAACCAATCGTTATTGAAAGAGAAGAATTTTACAGCTATGAGCAGTTCTTTAAAGATGATTATATAACTAATCCTGGATTACAGAATAGCTGTATAAGATTCACACAGGAATTCAAATCTAATGGTGTGTCAGAAAAGAAAGAAGAAGTATGTAAGAAGCTTGAGGATGAGATGATAAAGAATCTTCGATTCGCTGAATTTATGGTGCCATGTGTAAGAACAGAGCATGATGATTTAATTGAGCTATCACATCCACCAATTGATATATCAAAAACAGAAGATGAGCAAATTATAGTCTTGCCAGCATTTACAGATGCATTTGAATTAGAAAAATGCTACACAGGACATCCGGAAACAATGTTATATAAATTCATTGATTTATGGAGTTCTGTAGAAGAATTTGGTGTAAGTGGATTTGTAATTAACTTCCTTGGTGAAGCTTATTATGTTGATAAGGATATTGCAAAGGTAGTTAATGGTTAATATGCAGAGTATAAATTATCAAAAAGAATTAGATAAGCTTATTGATAATCTGATAGAAGAGAACAAGGTACCAAAGCTGATGTTACATAGTTGCTGTGCACCATGCAGTAGTTATGTTATAGAGTATTTATCAGATTTTTTTGATATAACAGTATTCTATTATAATCCTAATATATCAGAGCAGAAGGAATATTCTCATAGAGTAGAAGAACAAAAAAGATTAATTAATTCTATGCCGGTTAAACACAAAGTGAATTTTCTTGAAGGTGATTATAATAGTGAGGAGTTTCTTGCCAATGTACAAGGTTATGAAGACTGCTTAGAAGGTGGGGCAAGGTGTGCAATTTGTTTCAAGATGCGTCTTTTGGAAACAGCAAAAAAGGCAATTGAGTATAATTCTGATTATTTTGCGACAACACTTACTATTAGTCCACTAAAGAATAGTAATCTAATTAATAATATTGGGTTAGATATAGCGCAAAGATATGGATTATCATATCTTTGTACTGATTTCAAAAAAAAGAATGGTTATAAGCGTTCAATTGAGTTATCTCGAGAATATGATTTGTATAGACAAAATTATTGTGGCTGCAAATTTTCAAAGATGCAGCGCGAAAAAGAAATGTCAGAATAGTCAGATAAGTAGTTATCATACTTGAATTATAAAGATATGATGTGCTATAATTGAAGATAGTTAGAAAAAAAGTGAGGATTTGAATACATGCATATATGCGTGTAGGAATGGAGGATAATTATGGCAAAGAAGAAATCATTTTTAAAGACAGCACTTGGTCTTGCAACAGTAGCAGTGGCAGGAAAGGTTGTTTTTGACAAGTACAAAAACACAAAAGAAAAATTCGAAAAAGAAGAAAATGAAAGTGCTTCTGAAGAAATTAAAAAATATAACGCAGTAGCAACAACAAAGACTGTAGAAGTAGAAGATGAGATATTTGAAGGCTGTGAGATTAAGGCTATTGCATCGAAGGTTATTATTGATTTAAGCTATGCTACAATCAATAAAGATGTGTATATTAATTTTAAGAGTAATTCAAGTTCCGTACTTATTGTACTTCCAGATGGAGTTAACGCTACATGTGATATTGAAAAGGTTGCCTCAAAGGTAAGCTGTGAAGTAGAGAATTCAGATGAAGATGTCAATACTGTATATATTATTGGTAAGGCTACAGTCAGTGATGTAGAGATTCTTCCTTTTAGTGCATTCACAGATGTTGAAGAAGATGAAGAAGATGAAGAAGATGATTTTGCAGAGGATGACACTAAGGATATAATTGAAGATGAAGTAAGCGAAAATGCTGATGAGAAAGCTGAAGATATTACTGAATCAGAAAGTGAAGAAAGTGAAGAATCTGATGAAGATACAAGTTTTGAGGATATATCTATAGAAAAAGAAGAAGTATCAGAAGAACCTGAGAAGGAAGTTGAAAAACCAGAATTTAAATTTACTAATAGTATTAATTTCGCATCATCGGATGACAGCAAGGATGAAGAAAGCAATAACTAACAAGTATGACAAGATAGCTGCAGACTTACTGGCAATAATTAGTCGGTGAGTTGCAGCTTTTTTTTACAAAGAACTAAATTATGCATTTTAATGCAGTAATGAGGTGTAGGATGGAATCATATTATAGACAGTTAGAAAAGATATTTGGAGATGTAGCTGGAGGTATTGGTGTATTTGCAGTAGCAGATAGAATGCTTGTACCATCTTATGTAAATGAAGGCATGTTTACTCTGTTTGGAATTCATTCAGTATCAGAGTTGAAAGATTTTTATTCATATATTTATGAGGAAGATCGGGATATGGTTAAGAATATCATTAATAACTGTATTACTTTAGGTCAGGCATCATGTGTTGAAACAAGATATTATAAAAATTCAGGTGAGATAGGCTGGCTTCAATTAAGATGTGCAATAGATGATTTTGTAGATGGTGTTGCTAATGTAATTATTATAATATGGGATATTAGTGAGAAGAAGGAACAAGAGATTAAATCTTATAATGAGCTTAAAATCCTTGCAGAGCGAGACTCACTTACTAATTTGTATAATCATAATTCATTTATTAAGTATGTTCAGGAAGATTTGGATGTCTCAGACGAAGAGCTGGATAACAGACAAAACAGAATATGTGCATTGTTTATGATTGATGTGGATGACTTCAAAATTATCAATGATGTATTTGGACATTATAAAGGTGATGTTCTATTAGAACGATTGTCAGAACAGATTAAATTGATATCAGCAGGTGGAAGCATATCGGGTAATAATATTGCAGGACGTCTTGGCGGTGATGAGTTTGCTGTTTATTTTAGCAATGTAAATGATGAAAAAGAAGTAGAGCAGTTGGCAGGTAATATGTGCAAACTATTAAGCAAAAAGTATCTTGAAATCGGTCATTCAGTTTCAATTGGAGTGGTGATTGGACAAAAAGATGTTATTAACTTCATGGAATTATATAAGAAGGCTGACCAGGCTCTATACTATGCTAAGAGAAATGGTAAAAATCGTTATGTTATATATAATGATAATATGGAAGAGAATTATCAGGAAGCGACAGAGATTCTATATGACGAAACCACATCATACCTTGAAGAAGAAGGCATAATGTTAGACAGTATAGCTGATAATGTGTATATAGTTGAACCTGATACATATAAGCTGTTATACGTTAATGAAGCTACAAAAGCAAAGGTAAGTGACCGTAATGGTTATGAATCTGTATCGGATGAAGAGCTTTCCAAGCATAAATGTTATGAATGGATTTACAATCGTGACACTCCGTGCGAATTTTGTCCAAATGAAAAAGTAATGGAGGATAATAATTTTGTATGGCAAAGCTGCCAGAATATTCTAAACAAAACATTTATCGTAAAAGATAAAAAAATAAAATGGCATGGTAAAGCAGCATTGCTTAAAGTGGCTTTTGATATATCTAATCCAGATAATATAAGAAGATCTTTTGAAGCAAGATTTCAATTTGAAGATACTTTGTCACAGTGCATTCTGTGTGTATCGCAGATTAATGATTATAAACAGTCATATGCAGCGGTGTTAAAGCTTATATGTGAATTCTACAGTGCTAATAAATCATGTATAATAGAATTATCTGAAGAAGGAAGAATAGCTGATATTACTGAATGGAAAGTCGAAGATGAATATGGCGATGAAGCAGCAGATGGATTAAGTAGTAAAGCAATTGAACAAATAATAGAATATGTTAATCAACATTCCTCAAAAGATGGCATCTCATTACTGGATAATATTGAGAAAATTCATAAAGAAGCACCAGAGATATATGATATATTAGTTGATAAAAGAATATGGTCACTTTATTCCGCAAAGCTTGTTAAGAATGGAGAAATCAGAGGCTATATGTTTATCTTCAATATATCGAAACATAAAGGTGAGATGATGCTTCTTAATATGCTTTCACTATATATGGCTAATGAAATTATTAGAAAACAGATGTGGCTTAAGAATGAATATGAAATCACGCATGATGTAATGACAGGAGTTCTTAACCGAAAAGAATATCTTAACGTATATCATAGGTATGAGGATAATAAGACACTTGGTGTTGTAACTATTGATGCTAATGGATTAAAGGCAATTAATGATGATTTTGGTTATACATATGGTAATAAAATAATAATTAAGATAGCTAATATATTAAAAGAAACATTCCTAATGTGTGATATATATAGATTTGATAGTGATGATTTTGTTGTAATGTGTCCAGATATATCTAAGGAAGCTTTCTCTATTTTGGTAAATGATGCAAGGCAACGTTTTGATGCAATGTCATACGGTGGTGCTTCGCTTGGCTCTACATGGAATGATATAGATATCAATGTGCGTAAAATGAGAGAGCATGCAGAAGAGGTAATGGCAATTGCCAAGAAAAAATATTATGATGATGCAGAAATTCATAACAAAAAGAAAAAGGATGAAGTAAGTGCTAATCTTATTGATTTGTTAAAAACCGGTAATTTTAAAGTGTACATACAGCCGAAATATAATATTTCAGATTCATCTATATATGGAGCAGAGGCATTAATTCGTTTGGATATGGATGATTTTGGACTTGTTTCACCAGATTATTTTATACCTTTGCTAGAAAAATCAGGTACAATACGTCATGTTGATTTGTATGTATTAGAAGAAGTGTGTAAGATGATTAGACGTCTTATTGATCAGAATATCAAACTTGTTCCGATTTCATTCAATTTCTCTAGAGTTACCCTTCTGGAACATAATTTGTTTGAAACAGTGGATAATATTATTAAGAAGTATAACGTTCCACGTAGTATGCTTGAATTAGAGATAACAGAGACAGTGGGAGATTTGGAGTATGAGACACTTGCAGAGATGGCAAATGGATTCCACAACATGGGTATGAGAGTATCAATGGATGATTTTGGTGCAAGGTATTCAAGTATATCCACATTAGCACTTGTTAATTTTGATATTCTTAAAATTGATAAATCAGTTGTTAATAATTTGTGCGATAATGATTCAAGTGCAAAGATTGTAAAACATGTTATTGATATGTGTTATGATTTAGATATTGAATGTATCGCTGAAGGTGTAGAAACAAAAGAGCAGGCTGAAAAGCTTAGTGAACTAAGATGCAATGTTGCACAGGGATATTATTATGCAAGACCAGAGCCAATTCAGGTATTTGAAGATAAATATATCGCTAGCAACAAGTAAAGCACTTGGAATGGAGGATTAGAATGGGATGCAAATCCAGAATAGAGGCATACTTCGACACAATGCAGTCAGGAGATGTATTTCTTGCTGGAAAAGTATATTGTGATGGCTTTAAAGATATTAGTGAAACTGCATATTTTAAGACTTTAGAAAGAATGGCTCTTAATAAAGAGATTATTAGAGCGTCTAAAGGAATATACGTAAGAATAGATTGCCCGGATGTAAGGGAAGCAGTGCTTAACTATTATTTTGGAGAAAATAATGATAATGGTATGCTCATAGGATATAAACTATATAATAAATACAGTATCTCTAATGTAGTCAGTGATACTACAGAGATGTATTCTAATATAATTACGCAGGATAGAATGAAGCTTGAACATATTATAATAACAAAGGTTAATATTGAATTGAGCTATAATAATACAAGAATCATAGAAGCACTTGAGATATTGCAGAATTATGAAAGCATACAAAATCTTTCTAAAACAAATTTCAATCGCTATATATGCAGTATTGCAGCAAATTATGATGATGAGATTACAACAACTGTCTTAAGGGCAATGAAGTATAAGAAGAGCACAATAGCATTTCTTAAGAAAATCCTGGATACATATAAGATAGAAAACAGCCTGGCAACGTTCTTAAGTGCAGCATCAAGATATAAGATTCCAACATTCGCAGTGGTGTCATTAAAATCAAAGAAATAAATGTAAAAATAAAGTTGATTTTTTAGAATATAATGATATACTTGAATATGTTGATTACAACAAATACAATTAAAGAGCAGAGTAGGATTTTGTGCGTTAAGTGCCCGATGAACAGGGAGTTGTCATTGGGACGAAAAGAGTTCTTGCGATACAGAGTCCGCATCCCGCTGCTACATATAAAGGTTTTAATATAATATACCTCGTTATGTAGTGCTCGATACTGCATAAGGAGGTATTTTTATGAACAAAATTAAGAACTTTGGATTAATTAGGGCGTTCTCAGACTCGTGTAAGGAGTTTAAGAGCATACGCTCAATTGTAACAGCGGCACTTTTGGTAGCATTGCATACAGCGATGGCCTGTTATCTGTCAATAGTAGTTACGGATTCGTTACGTATATCAATTTCATTTTTGGCAAATGTTGTTATAGGCGCTATGTTTGGTCCTGTAATGGGATTTGTCTGTGGTGGAGTTGGAGATATAATACAGTTCGTGATAAAGCCAACTGGTCCGTACTTTATAGGATGGACAATCAGCGCATCTTTGGCAGGCCTTTTATATGGAATAATGTTCTATAATAAAACTCCAAAAGTTATGAAAAAAACAGATGCGGACAGTACAAAAGAAGCAGAAATTGATGCGGTTAGAAATAAAAAAGATGATTTAATTACAAGAATATTAGGTGTTTTGTTGAACGCGGCATCAATTATCTCATGGTTTGTGTTACCATTTGCTAAAGTGAAGATGAGTAGTGATAGTGGAACTATTGAAAAAAGCGGTTCAGCATTCTCTACTATTATTGATTACAATAATGGCAGCGGTAATAAAGATATGATGATGGTTGCCTGCATATTACTTGTGGTTTCTATATTATTACTGATTGTTATAATGCTAAAATATAATAAAATTGCATTAATTCTTTCAGTTATGGCTTGCTTTGCATCGATTCTTGCAGCATATACAATTAGAAAAAGCGTAACAGTAGAAAGTGGATTCTATGTAATTACAATAATATACATATTATTAATGGCACTATTATTGTGGCGTATGTGCAGAAAACACTCGGTAGATATAACATTCATGGTGCGAATTGCATTGACACTGACCATAGAAACAATGCTGATTAATGTATTACTTGGCACATATTGGGTAAGCTTTATGTATGGTAAAGGATTTGCATTCTATTTTACATCAAGACTAATAAAGAATGTTATTCAGCTGCCTATTAATATAGTTTTAACTTACTATATTCTTGGACTGGTACGCGAGATGAAAAGAAGATTGAATTAGGAGAAAAAGATATGACAAAAATAATGGTTGCGTCAGATATTCATGGCTCTGCATATTATTGCAGACAGCTTTTAGAGGCTTACAGGAGAGAAAGAGCCGAAAAATTAATTATATTGGGTGATGTGCTTTATCATGGACCACGTAATGATCTTCCTAAAGAATATGCACCTAAAGAAGTGATTACAATGTTAAATGCTGTTAAGACCGAAATACTGTGTATAAGAGGAAACTGCGATACTGAAGTTGATCAGATGGTTCTTGATTTTCCGATTATGTCTGAACAGGCTATTCTGTATATTAATAATAAAACTATATATTTAGCACACGGACATAAGCTGGATGAAAAGAATATGCCAATGATGAAGAATGGGGATATATTATTATGTGGTCATACACATGTTCCTGAATATTCTAAGAAAGATACATATACTTACGTGAATCCAGGCTCGGTAAGTATTCCTAAGAATGATAGTGAGCATAGCTATATGATTATTGAAGACAGAATGTATTGGAAGAATCTGAGCGGTGAAGTATATATGACAAAGGATTTTTAAAATTAATAATTCTTTATAGTTTTTTAATGTTACTTTATATTCATTCATGATAGAATTACTACAAGTTTAAAAAAGGACGAATGTGTGGATTAACACAGAATGGAGATTTTTATATGATGTACAGATTCAGACAATGGATGACTAGAATGATGTATGGAAGATATGGAGTCGATCAACTTGGCAAGATGCTTTCATACGTCAGTCTAGCTGTTTTATTAATAGCAACGCTTTTTAGATGGAGATTTATCTATATCATAGCTTTGGCAGGAATTATATATTTCTATTTCAGAACATTCTCTAAAAATCATTCAGCAAGAGCCGCTGAAAATCAAGCCTATATGAACTTTAAGTATAAAGTAGTAATTAAGTTCAATAATTTCAAAAAAGGATTTGCAGACAGGAAAACCCACAGAATATTCAAGTGTCCTAACTGCTCACAAAAGATACGAGTACCTAAGGGCAAAGGAAAGATATGTATAAAGTGTCCAAAATGTAGGATGGAATTCATTAAGAAATCCTGATTTATAATAAATATGTAGGAGGATATACATGCTTCAGATCAAGAATATTCATAAGAAGTATAAAACAGGTGACCTTGTTCAGAAGGCACTAGATGATGTCAGTCTTAATTTTAGGGATAATGAGTTCGTTGCTATATTAGGACCAAGTGGTTCGGGAAAAACAACATTACTTAATATTATTGGTGGATTAGACAGATATGATGATGGAGATTTGGTTATTAACGGAATCTCAACAAAAAAGTATAAGGATAGAGACTGGGACTCATATAGAAACCATACTATTGGATTTGTATTTCAGAGTTACAATTTGATACCTCATCAGAGTGTATTGTCTAATGTAGAATTAGCTCTTACAATTTCAGGTATATCAAAGTCTGAAAGAAGAAAGAGAGCTAAAGAAGCTTTAGAGAAGGTTGGTCTTGGTGAACAGCTTCATAAAAGACCTAATCAGATGTCTGGTGGACAGATGCAGAGAGTTGCTATTGCCAGAGCATTAGTTAATAATCCTGATATTCTTCTTGCAGATGAACCCACAGGAGCACTTGATACAGATACAAGTATTCAGGTAATGGAGTTATTAAAGGAAGTCGCAAAAGACCGTCTTGTTGTTATGGTAACACATAATCCAGAGCTAGCTGAGGAATATGCAACACGAATTGTTAAACTTCGCGATGGTAAGATTACGGATGATTCAAAAGAATACATAGTTGATGATACGAAGATAGCACCGCCAGAACATAAGAATATGGGACGTTCATCAATGTCATTTTTAACTTCACTTGCACTTAGCGCTAACAACCTTCGTACGAAGAAAGGCCGTACGTTCTTAACAGCATTTGCCGGATCAATCGGTATAATTGGAATTGCTTTGATTCTATCAATATCTAATGGTGTTAATAATTATATTGCAGATATTCAGAAGGATACAATGACATCTTACCCGATTACTATTGACTCGCAGACAATTGATCTTTCATCTATTATGAAACAGAATTCAAGTGCAGTTCAGGACAGCTTAGAACCAGAACATGAGCTTGATGCAGTCTATTCTAATACGACAGATATTGAGATGACTTCGAATGTAACAACGAGTTTTAAAGAGAATAACTTAACTGAGTTTAAGAAGTATCTGGATAATACAGATAATGATATTCATAAGTATATAGGTGATAATGGAATCGTATATTCATATGATACTCAATTTGATGTGTATTCATATGATTCAGAGGGAGCGTTGGTTAATTCTGATGGAAGTACTCTTACAGATAAGAATAATGTAACATCAATGATGATGTCTGGCATGAGTTCTGGAATGAGTGGCAGTGGTATGAGCAGTATGATGGGCAATAATACCAAGAACTATGAAGAATTGCTTCCGGGCAAAGACAATGCACTTGTTAGTGATGCAATTACAGACAATTATGATGTGTTATATGGTCATATGCCTGAGAATTACAATGAATTAGTATTTGTATTGAATGAAAATAATGAGATATCATCAACAGTTCTTTACCAACTGGGTATTCTTCCTACTTCAGAGTATAAGGAAATAATCAAGAAAATTGATGCAGGTGAAGAGATTGATTTAGAATCAAAATCATGGACATATGAAGATATATGTAATATGACATTCTATATGGTTCCAGCATGTGATTATTATAAGGATAATGGTAATGGAACATTCACATCTGTAAAGGATGATGATGCGGAGCTTAAGACGTTACTTAATAGTGCTATTGAACTTAAGATTACAGGTGTTATTAAACCAAAAGATGGTGCAAAGAATGCTAATCTGAATAAAACTCTTGCATATACTAAGGCATTAACAGACTATCTTATTGAGCATACTAATAGTAGCGCTGTAGTTAAAGCACAGCAGGCTTCCGAGGATATTAATGTACTTAATGGACTTAGATTTGAACCAGCAGATGATGCAGCAAAGATTGCAGATACAAAGACATATATAGCATCGCTTGGAGTATCTGATAAAGCAAAACTTTGTAAATCAATGTTCCAGTCGGCATCAGCTACAAATCCACAGATGGCGCAAATGGCGGCAATGGGTGAGAGTGAATTAGCAGCAATGCTTGATAATTATATGCTTAATCCTGAAGATACAACATTGCTTATGATTTACAGCACATATATATCTTCTGGAAGCTATGATGATAATATGAAGGATCTTGGTGTTATAAGCTATGATGCACCATCATCAATTAGTATATATTGTAACAGCTTTGAGGATAAGGATGGTATATCAGAGGCAATTAGAGAATACAACAAAACTGTATCAGAGGAAAATCAGATTACCTATACGGATTATGTTGGAATATTAATGTCATCTGTAACTACGATCATTAATGTAATCTCTTATGTGTTAATAGCATTTGTCGCAGTATCGTTAATAGTATCATCAATAATGATTGGTATTATTACTTATATATCTGTATTGGAACGTACAAAGGAAATCGGTATTCTTCGAGCTATTGGTGCATCAAAGAAGAATATATCTCAGGTATTCAATGCGGAAACATTCATTATTGGTTTTTGCTCAGGTCTTATTGGTATAATCATTACACTGTTGTTATTGATTCCAGGTAATGCAATTATTCATGCATTAACAGATTCTACTCAGGTAAATGCTACACTTCCTGTAGGTGCTGCAATAATTCTGATTATCATAAGTATAATTCTTACTTTAATAGGTGGACTGATTCCATCTAAGAAAGCTGCTAAGAGAGATCCTGTAACAGCTTTAAGAAGCGAGTAATTAGAGGAGGCCTCAATTGAAGACACGAAAAATACTTAATAATAAATGGTATCTATACTTAACAGAATTCTTTTCAGGGATGTCTGTTATGGCAGTAGAATTAGGAGCTAGTCGATTACTAGCTCCTTATTTCAGTTCATCTCAGATTGTATGGACAATAATTATTGGAACAATTATGATAGCAATGGCACTTGGTAACATATTCGGTGGAAGATGGGCTGATAAAAATCCTAATCCAGACAAACTGTATGGAAGAATTATTATTGCGGCTATCTGGATTGCATTGATTCCAGTAGTAGGTAAATATATTGTAATCGGTGTATCAGCTCTGTTAATATTCACAGTTAACAGTAATTTCCTTGTGTGGGCTGCATTTGTTGCATGCATGATCCTTTTTGTATTTCCTTTGTTTTTGCTTGGAACAGTAACACCGTCACTCGTAAAATATACTGTAGATAGTTTGGATGATAGCGGAAAAGTAGTTGGTACATTAGGTGCTTTTAATACTATTGGAAGTATTATAGGTACATTCTTGCCAACATTTGTAACTATTCCAGCAGTTGGAACTTCAATTACTTTCTTAATATTTGCAGGAATACTTCTTGTATTAGCACTGGTATATTTCCTTTCGGAAAAGACTGGTTTTGTTAAGGTAGGAATTGCATCTGTAGTATTCATACTATCATGCATATTTGGTGCATCTGACAGTTTTGCTTTCTGGGAAAGTAATCTCGCATACGAAGGTGAGTCAGTATATAATTATCTGCAGGTTAAAGAAGATAATCATAATATTATTCTTTCTACCAATGTATTGTTTGGAGTTCAGTCAATACTGAAGAAGGACCAGAATTTGACAGGTATGTATTATGATTATGCAATGGCGGCACTTGTAATGGCTGGGTTAGATAAAAAAGATAATGGTAATATGCTTGTATTAGGAATGGGAACAGGTACGTATGCTACTCAGTGTAGAAGATATTTTAATAATATTGATATTGAGGGTGTAGAGATAGATGAGAAGATAACAGAACTTGCAGGTAGATATTTTGAATTACCTGAAGATATTAAAGTTGCTACTTATGATGGGCGTGCTTTTCTTAATTCAATTGATAAAAAATATGATGTAATAATGGTAGATGCCTACCAGGATATAACAATTCCATTCCAGATGTCATCTGTCGAGTTTTTTTCACTTGTAAAAGACCATCTTACCAAAGATGGCGTAATGGTGGTGAATATGAACATGAGAGGTAGTGGAGAGGGTAATATTAATGAGTATCTGTCTGACACAATTGCTTCGGTTTTTAATAATGTATATACTGTAGATGTTGCCGGCTCATCAAATCGTGAATTATTTGCTGCTCAAGGTGTAGATATTAAGGGTGTATTAGATAATTATATGTCTGATATTAATAAATCAACTAATATTACTATTGACATCAATCTTAGAAATCAGCTTAATTCCTTATATAGCAGAATTAATGCTAACATCAAACATTACAATGCTGGAGATTATATTATGACAGACGATAAGGCACCGGTAGAGTTACTTGGAATGCAGGTTATTGATGAACTTATCAATAATGAGGTAGACTATTATCGAAACATATATAATGAAAAAGGTCTAAAAGGGCTAATTGACAGCCTTCAGTAATTATAGAATACAGAATCGGAATAGTTCATAACATATATGTATAAGGAATCATTGCTGTATAGATTGGTAGTGCGTATATGAATAATGGTAAGCTTGAGAATCTGCTTAATGTTGCGTTAAATGTTACTGATGAAGAAAGAATGAAAACACCTGATTTGGAAACAGGATATAATCCTGATAATAGAACCTGGGAATTAATTGTAAGATATAATCAGAATATAGATATACTAAAAGAGGAGTTACCTGAAGTTTTGGTAACTCCTCTTCTTGGCAGATATGCTATATTACAGGTTCCACAGGGCTTAATTGATGCAGTATCACAGAAGAGTTATATTGAATATATAGAGAAACCAAAGCGTCTATATTATGAGCTTTATAATGAATTATTGGCAAGCTGTATAACATCGGTGCAGCGTGGAAGTGGAGGTAGTGGATTGTCAGGAGCAGGCACTATCGTTGCAATAATTGATACAGGAATTGATGTGCTTGACAATGACTTTAGAGATGTTGATGGAAGTACAAGAATTGTAAGTATACTTGATCAAACATTAGGTAACAGAGAGTTTAGCCAGAATGAAATTAATGAGTATCTAATAGATGGCAGAGGACGCTTTGCTTCTACTGATGTTGTAGGACATGGAACTAATGTGGCTAAAATAGCCTGTGGAAATCGTGGAGTTGCAACAAAGGCAGATATTATGGCTGTTAAACTGGGACTTAGTGAGGCAGATTCGTTTCCACGTACAACTCAGATTATGTCAGCAATTGATTATGTTGTTAAAAAGGCGGAGCAACTTAACCGGCCGGTAGCTATTAATCTTAGTATAGGCAATAATTATGGTAACCATAGTGGCACTTCGCTTTTAGAGACATATATTAATGCAGCAGCAGATTATTCGATTAATAGCATATGTATAGGGGCGGGTAATGAGTCTGCATCTGCAATTCATACAGGTGGTGTGGTACGTTCTGGTGAAGAGACAGTTGTAGAAGTAAGTGTCAGAGAGTACGAGAGTTCGCTTAATATCCAAATCTGGAAGAACTATAAGGATGTATTTCGCATTATTTTGACGGCACCTGATGGCCGGACGGTAATATCAGTGATTACAAGTGGTGAAACTGTGTCTCAGTCACAAACAGAGGTAATCCAGACCGCATTCTATAGAGAAACAAAAATACTAACATATGTGGGTGTGCCGAAT
>CAZPHI010000028.1:0-1047 GCA_964586425.1 uncultured Lachnospiraceae bacterium
TCCTTCTTCCCTTATTTTTTTACTAATCTTGCCAATAATAATTATACTCTAACTCTGATGATACGTAATATTTCATTTATTCGTTGTCAACAAATTCTATCTTGCTGACTGATACCTCATATGCTACACGCTTCTCAACATCTTCATCGTTGATTTTTTTGGTGTATTCACGTGATTGGACTCTACCCCACCATATCATCAGATGAGCTCCAACCTCTAGTGATGATGCATATCTGGCATTACGGCCCCAGGCTATACATGGAATATAATCTGATTTGCCATATGGACGATTAACAGCAACAAGAATATCAGCAATTTCTCTTCCTAATGGTGTTTTTCTGTAAACCGGTGGTTTGCAGATATATCCATCCAAATAGATTTGATTTGATTTTACCTGTTCTGCTGGCTTTTCTTCAACAAACTCATACTCTCTTACAAATATAGAAAGAACAAGTCTATTCTTTGTACCTTCGTGTCTGTTATATGACCTGAACTGGCCTACAGCCTCGATCATCTTCCCCTTATAATCTCCAGATGGATCGATTAGTCTTTCTGATACCATTAGTGGAATTACATCTGATATATTGCTGAGTCTGCTTACTGAGACATCAACAACATAGAATCCCTCCCCGAATACCTCGTGACTGTATTGGAAATCAGATATGATTTCTCCTACTATACAGACTCTGTTGTTTTCAATTACCTTATCAAGCATTTTGTATTTCTCCCTTCATTAGCTACTTATGTGCTTAAATATTATTTCAATACTATGTATATGCCCTCATTTATAAAAGTATTACATATTTTCAGTAAATTTCAATCAAAATCGTTCATCAAATTTCCACAAAATTTGCGTGCTTTTTTCGTCATTTTGCCTTTTTCGCATTTTTCGATACTTTTTCCGTATATTATTTAAAGTATCAGTTGCTTTTTTTAAAATTTGTGATAAAATTATACAGTTGTGGCAAAAATATCTTTGCCAGTATTTATGTTATTTGTATTAAGAAAGGACTATTCTAATGAAAACAAAACGTGAAGATGTAAGAA
>CAZPHI010000028.1:1057-26663 GCA_964586425.1 uncultured Lachnospiraceae bacterium
TTGCGATAATCGCCCACGTTGACCATGGTAAAACTACTTTGGTAGACGAATTGCTTAAACAAAGCGGTACTTTCCGCCAAAACCAGGAAGTTGTTGAACGTGTCATGGACTCTAACGATATCGAACGTGAACGAGGAATCACAATTCTTTCAAAAAACACTTCAATTTTCTATAAAGATACTAAAATCAATATCATTGATACACCAGGACATGCTGATTTCGGTGGTGAAGTTGAACGAGTTCTTAAGATGGTTAATGGTGTTGTATTAGTAGTTGACGCTTATGAAGGTGTTATGCCTCAGACAAAATTCGTTCTTGGCAAAGCACTTGAACTTGGTCTTACTGTTATTGTATGTATCAACAAAATAGATAGACCAGAAGCACGTCCTCATGAAGTTATTGATGAAGTACTTGAACTTCTTATGGATCTTGATGCTTCTGATGAACAGCTTGACTGTCCATTCATCTTTGCTTCAGCAAAATCAGGTTATGCTATGGCTAACTTAGATGATGAAAGAAAAGATATGGTTCCATTATTCGAATGTATAATCAACAACATTCCAGCACCAGAGGGCGATCCTGATGCTGATACACAGATTCTTATCAGTACAATTGACTATAATGATTATGTTGGTCGTATTGGTGTTGGTAAAGTAGAGAACGGAAAAATTAAGGTTAATCAGGATTGTATGCTTCTTAATCATCATGATGAATCTAAGCGTAAACGTGTTAAAATCAGCAAATTATATGAGTTTGATGGTCTTGATAAAGTAGAAGTTACAGAAGCAACTATTGGTTCGATTATCGCTATTTCAGGTATTGCAGACATTCACATTGGTGATACTATCTGTTCTCCTGAGAATCCAGTTGCAATTCCATTCCAGAAGATCTCTGAACCAACAATATCTATGAACTTTATAGTTAATGACAGTCCACTTGCTGGTAAAGAAGGTAAATTCGTTACATCAAGACATCTTCGTGACAGATTATTCAGAGAGCTTAACACTGATGTAAGTTTGCGAGTTGAAGAAACACCAGATTCAGAGAACTCATTCAAAGTATCTGGACGTGGCGAATTACATCTTTCTGTTCTTATTGAGAATATGCGTCGTGAAGGCTATGAATTCGCAGTAAGTAAAGCTGAAGTTCTTTATCATTATGATGAAAGAGGCAAAAAGCTTGAACCAATGGAACTTGCATATATAGATGTACCTGAAGAATTCTCAGGCAGCGTCATTCAAAAATTAGCTCAAAGAAAAGGCGAACTTTTAGGAATGTCTCCAATTAATGGTGGATATACAAGACTTCAGTTCTCTATTCCATCACGTGGACTTATTGGATATCGTGGTGAATTCATGACTGATACAAAGGGTAATGGTATTATCAATACATCATTCGATGATTACGAAGAATACAAAGGTGAAATTCAGTATAGAAAACTTGGTTCCCTTATTGCTTACGAATCAGGCGAGGCTATTACTTATGGTCTTTTCAATGCTCAGGAACGTGGTACCCTCTTCATCACTGCAGGTGAAAAAATATACGCAGGTATGATCGTTGGTTCTAATGCCCGTTCAGAGGATATTGAAGTTAATGTATGTAAGACAAAGCATCTTACTAACACACGTTCATCAAGTGCTGATGAAGCGTTAAGACTTGTTCCACCTAAGATTCTAAGTCTTGAGCAGGCTCTTGATTATATTGATACAGACGAACTTCTTGAAGTAACACCTGTATCACTCAGAATAAGAAAGAAGATTCTTGATTCTACATTAAGATACAGATCTAATCGTAAATAATACGTAATTAATTATTATAATTATAATAAAAATGCTGTTATCACCTGAACGTTCGGATGATAACAGCATTTTTTGATGCTTTTATTAACTTTGAATAACTTTCATTCTATAAAATTCTCCCTTTAATTCCATTAATTCATCAAAGGTTCCATATTCTATGCAGCGTCCCGCATCAATTACTGCGATTCTGTCTGCATCTTTAATAGTAGAAAGCCTATGAGCAACAATAAATGTTGTTCTATTCTTAGTAAGATTATTCAAGGCTTCCTGAATAAGCTTCTCAGATATACTGTCTAAGGCTGATGTAGCCTCATCAAGCACAATTACCTCTGGATTCCTTATAATTGCTCTCGCAATCGCAATACGCTGTCTCTGACCGCCTGAGAGCTTTCCACCATGTTCGCCTACAACTGTATTAATTCCATCAGGCAGTGACTCAATCAAATCAGACAGATTAGCAGCTTTAACAGCCAGCATTAATTCATCATCAGATACATCCTGCATTCCATATACAATATTCTCTTTGATTGTTCCCGAGAAAAGAATTGATGTCTGTGGGACAACTGCTATATGCTTTCTATAGCTCCTCAGATCTACCTTGCTCATATCCTTGCCATCAATTAATACTTCGCCTTCTGAAGCCATATTAAAGCCTATTACAAGATTAAGAATTGTGGATTTACCCGCTCCTGATTCACCTACCAGTGCTATAGTCTGTCCCTTTGCCACATTAAGGTTCAAGCCATTCAAAACATTTCTCGTTGTATTCTTATATCTAAATTTAACATCTTTAAATTGGAATTCACCCTTAACATCCGCTAATTGTTCTTTTCCTGTATTGTCTTCAACATCGCTTTCAAGAAGTACTTCGCCAATAGAATTAACTGACTCTACGCCCTTGGCTATTGTTGGTATCAGTGTCATTATTGCAGATACCTGATTAACTATAGTTGTAAAATAACTCTGATATAAAGTGATATCTCCTGGAAGAATTCTTTTGACAAAAGCCAAATATGCTGTAAATGCAAGACATATTATCTGAAATACCTGGAATATCGCCCAGCCGACTGAACCAAATAATGACTGTATTACATCAAGCTTATATCCCTTTTCAGCTACCGTCATAAGTTGAGTGCTCATTTTCTCAACTTCTTCATCTTCAAGTGCATGAGCTCTAGTTACAGGTACTAATTCTACCATCTCCATCACTCTTGCTGATGTCTCTTCCATCTCTTTTCTAAATTCAGAGTTTCTCTTTTTCATTATACCTCTGAAGCTCACCATTGTAATTGCTGCAATTGGTGTCGTTAGCAGGAAGAAAAAGAATACTGTCATGCTCTTAGTTATAGTAACCGCCAATGCAATTCCTATATTAAGCGCTATATTAAGTATACTCAAAAACATCTGCGTTGAAAGTGTCTCTACAGCCTCTACATCTCGCATAATCTTTGATTGCAGTCGGCCTGATTGTGTCTCTGTATGATATGATATTGATAACTGCTGTAGCTTTCTGACCAGTGCTTTTCTCAAACCTGTTTCAGCATATCTTGTCGCAAGACTCTTATATCTTGTATATAGATAGTTCATCGGTATATTAAGCGCTATCAACACAATCATTATGATTGTATCAATTATAACTGTTCTCATACAGTCATCCGAGCCAGCTGTTACTTTATTAATAATATCTGCAGTTACAATTGGTAAAACCCACACAGGACAATGCTTTATAAAAAAGAATATAACTGCAAGTACAAACTTAAAATAATTGCCTTTATATAGTGAAACCAGGGTAACCATCGGGTGCCCCTTATGTTTTCTATAGCTTTCTATGAACCAGTCTTCTACTGTGGTTCCTTTTGGTGCATTCATCTTCATGATGCCTATCCTTCTTTCACCTCTTCAACATTACCAGCAACAACCATCTCGCCATCGCATCCATATACATTGACATTCTTAAGTACAAGTTCCTTAATATTATTAACAACTATTCCCTGTCTGCTTGCCTCATCACATCCAAGCATCATTGCTGCGACACCTGATTTAGCATCATCTGCATATGATATATTAATATTCTCAAATGTAACCTTCTCAATCTTTTGTTCCGGAAGTCCATAGATATAAGCACCTGCAACATGACAATTTTTAGCATCTATATCCTTGAATGTAAGTGCCTTAATAGAAGGAGTTCTTTCATCAATTGGTAATGGTTCCTTTGAAGCTACATACTCTGTCTTTCCATCTGGATCACAGAAATAGAAGCTGTTAACAACGAATGGTGTCATAACATTATCCATTGTAATATTCTCGAATGAGATATCATCTAATACCGAATCTTTACCTCTTCCTCTTCTTGTCTTTACTCTGAGTCCTCTGTCTGTATTCATAAATAAGCAGTCAATAATATGTACATCTTTTACACCCGCTGCTATTTCGCTTCCTACTGTTACAGCTCCATGTCCATCTCTCATACAACACTGTCTGACAATCATATTAGATGTAGCAACTTTATGCTTTTTACCCATATAAATCTTACCTGATTTAATTGCAATACAATCATCTCCAACTGATATATATGTTCCAAGAACCAATACATTCTTACAGCTTTCTGGGTCCAGACCATCTGTATTGTGAGAATTGGCTGGATTCTTGATTTTTACATCTATAAACTTCAAATCCTCAGAAAAATATGGGTGTAATGTCCAAGATGGAGAATTCTGAACAGTAATTCCATGCATTGTAACATTCTTGCAATGATTGATAAAGAATAATCTAGGTCTCCATGCTATATTTCTCACCTTACAATCTTTCCACCAATTTTCGAATGTTGTACATCCATCAATTGTTCCTTCACCTGTAATAACAACATTCTCTACATTAATACCTGTTACGATTCCAGAGAACATATCCAAAGGATTGCCCTCCCATGAGCCTAGATTGTATTCATCAGTCTCATCATAGCTTTCAATAACACCTGGTAATATAGGGAATTTTGCTCTTTCTGTAAATGCTGCTAATACTGCGCCTTTTGCAAGCTCTAAAGTTATATCACTCTTAAGGAATATTGAAGATATTCTAAATCTTCCTTCTGGGACAAGAATTCGGCTATCCTTTGGGCAAGCCATAATTGCACATTGAATTGCATTAGTATCGTCATGCTCGCCATCTCCATATGCACCAAAATCCTTAACATTCAGAGTTACAAATTCGTAATCTGTTTTTACTGCAACAGCATCAATTGTCTCATTATCATATTCTACTTTTATCGAATATTCAGTGTCTGGATTTAGCCCATATAATGATGTAATTACAGTTTCGCTATCCATAAAGAATTCATCATTAACATATATCTTATATGCTTTTTTTGTGTAATATTTACCACCATCATCTAATTCAATAACTATATTTCTAGTTGTTTTAGTAACTAATTTTAATTCCATTGTTTTCCTCCTGTTATTCATTCATATTATATTAATTAAATTAACACCATGCATATGCCATTGCATTAATAGCTGTGATTTCTTCCTTTGGCTCAAATCCATTCCAGTCAATCAAGCTCTCAGCTGTCTCATAGTACTTTTCGCTTAATATAACTTTCATACTGCAGGCCTTAAGCATAGAATATGCAACCATACCTTTAACAACATAGTCATCTACTTCTAATATGCCCTTACCAATTGCATATTTTAATGCATCCTTATACATAAAACCAAGTTCTCTGTAATATTCATATATTGGCTGATCCATAACACTCATTGTATTAATTAAAGCCATCATATATTCAGCAATTGTAGCCAAATCGCACATCTCAACATTGCTGTTACATTTCTTAAATCTTGATATAATATAATTATAATGTTCTTTTCCACCAAACTTTGTATCATGTTCCATAAAATACTCTTGTAACATAATAGAATTATCGATTGAAGCCTCATTATCTTTATTATAGTCATTAATAGCTTCTATTACTTTATCAATAGCTTTCTTAAACTTATCATTCTTACTTATTGCAAATGCTGTGAACAATGCTGTTGATGCCTTTACCGCTTCAAGTCTTACGCTTCCATCTTCATTCATAAGTCCAATAGTATTACCAGCTTCATCTACAAATCTGTCCAGATACGATACAAGACACTCCTTATATTCATCATCCTTATAATTATTATAAAGATCACACAGCGCCTTAAGTGCAAATTCGTTCTCTTTGCAGACTCCTTCATTCCTATTCAAAACATTGTTAATATTATTAATTATCTCTTCCTTATTAATTAGCATAATTTACCAATCCTTTCGTTGTGTATTTATATGACATATATGCTACTTCTAGTTTCTCTTCACCTGCATATGCATACAATCCTGACATTGCTCCAGTGAATCTTTTTCCTTTGTGATATCCTTCATCACAAAGATAATCAACCTTATCAATATTATAAAACATTTCTTCTTTATTGTCATTAAGTATGTAACTAAAGCATCTTGTAAGATATGATGTGTCAACAATGAAGATTATACTATCCGCTGATTTATCAATATACTTTTTAGGACTATATCTGTTAACTTCTCCTATATGCTCCATTACACATATATACATTCCTTTTTTATCCTTAAATACACCAAACTTTATGAATGTGTTCTCATCATAGTAACATGTCAGACCTGCATTCTGCCCATCCTGCAATTTTGGTATACGCATAGACAATTCTGCTCTAAATTCAAAGCTTGTCTGTCGTCTAAGGAATATATTCCTCGCATTGACTGAATCCAGTTCATACAAGCTTCCCTGAATACAAAGACATCCATTACGTATATAGAAGCCATCCTTCATAGGAGGTCTTGGTGTAATCCAGTCCATTCCAAGCATATCACCGTCAAAATCATCTATATAATTCAAATTATCAGAAGTATTATTACTGATACTATCTTTATCAATGCTATTAATTGGCTTCTTTTTTAAAGTTCCCGGTCCCTGCAACTTATTAACAATTGGCCATCCATCCATTGTCCAAGTAATCTCATCAAGACATGTCTCACGTCCAAGAATACTTCTTCCATCCGCGATCATTCTGCCACATAGATATACCATATACCATCTTCCATCAACAGTTTGAACCGGTTTACCATGTCCACAACGTTGTATTGGTGCTAATGGATCATCCTGTCTCATAATCGGGTTATATGGACATGGTTCATAATTACCTCTCAAAGTTCTAGATCTAGAAACTGTGATTCTATGACCAATTCCTGTTCCACCCTCTGCTTCAAACAGATAATAATAACCATCCTTTTTCAACAGATGTGGTCCCTCCGGTGCTCTCTTATAATCACCATAATATAATAATTCGGCCTGTGGATTCTCTTGTGAGCCATCTTTGTTCAATTCGAATATTCTTGCTCCTCTATTCAAAAGCATATATCGTCTTCCATCATCATCATTGAATATAGATGGATCAATTCCATCCTCATTAATTATAACAGGTCTACTATATGGTCCTTCCGCTCTATCTGACGAGACAACAATCTGTTTTCTATATACATTACCATCATCATTATATCTATAAGTAGCTGCAATGTAGAATTTTCCTTCATAATATGATATATCAGGCGCCCAGTAACCTCTTCCACCAGAAAGCTCATCCAATTCTGCCCACTCTGGATTAGTAATTGCATAACCAATTATTCTCCAATGAACCAAATCCTTTGAATGGGATACTGGAATACAAGGGAAATATATGAATGACGAATTAACCATATAATAATCATCCCCCACTCTTACTACCGAAGGGTCAGGAAACATGCCTGTTCTTATAGGATTCCTATACATATCAGTTATGTCAGCCCCTAAGTACTCCTTATAATAATTATAAATGTTTTGAAATCCTTTTTGATATGCAATATCATAAGGTGTTATAAGATTATAATCTCCTTTTGCAGGATCAAGGCCTACTTTTTCAACCAAGTATTTAACAATATCAATATTTCCAGACATAGTACCATAATGAAGCATATTCCTATATTCATCATCAACTAGATTAAGACTCGCTCTCGAATATTCAACAATATACTTCACTATATTATAATGTCCCGTTTGTGCTGCATACAGAGCTATTGGAACACCTGATTCAAGTTTATTGTCTATAAGAGAGGGTTCTTCCATTAATATTCTGTCTAATTCATCGCGATTTCCGTTAATAATTGCATTATATAAATCATCCATTATGACACTCTACCTCCATCTATTGTTAATCCTTTAATAACCAGGCTCCATTCTCTTCAATAACAACTGGTCTAATTATATCCGCATATACTCCGCCTATTTTAATCAGTTCTTCACTTAGAATCTTACTAAACCAATAAGCTCCTTCATATGTAAGGTGTGTTTCATCTGATTTTCCTTCTGGAAAATTATCATAAATTCCAGGTTGGACGTGTACAAACCACTGTTCAGTTCTACTATAGCCAGTCTCCTCGATTAGATTCTTGCTCAAAGTGCATAAATCAATTACAGGTACATCCATCTCTTTAGCAAGCTTTATACATGCATCTGGATAATCAAGATGTGTTGAATCAATTAGATGTAACTTGTCTTCCTTGAATAGTCGTCTATATAAAGGCGTTATTAATAGTGGATATGCCTTATGTTCTCTTGCAACATTAATATATATCTTAAGATTCTCCATATATGAGCCATACGGTTCTGTATGTCTGCCTTCATCAGGTTTTTCATCATTATGTCCAAATTGAATAAAGAGATAATCTCCTTCCTCTATTCTTTCTTCTATAGCAGCTAGTCTTTTCTCCGTTATAAAGCTCTTGGTACTTCTTCCGTTCTGTCCATAATTCTCTATTGAATAATCATCTTTAATAAATAGTTGAAAACCCTGTCCTAATCCTGTCTGTGGGAAACTGGTAAAATCATTCTTTTTAACAGTCGAATCACCAGCCCAAAATATTCTTTTACTCATATTACCTCCATATTTTATTTTTATTATACTATATGCCATTTTAATAGGCTACAGATTCCTTATTTTAGAAGCTTTTATTTACAGAAGTATCGCATTCTAATCTATTTTATATATAAAAAAGGACCGCCGAAGCGGTCCTTGTAAAGTCTTGTTAATAATATTACTCTTTAACGGCACCTACATTAACACCCTGTACAAAGTATTTCTGACAGAATGGATAGATGATTGCGAAAGGAATAATAGCAACAATAACTGATGCATTACGAATTGTACCCTGATCAACACCATCTGGTGAATCTGCTGTTGTACCTTCAAGTACTAAAGAACGAAGTTTAATCTGGAAATTCCATAATGAGTTCTTTGTAATATAAATCTTGAAGTTTGTATAATCGTTCCAGAATGTTACGGCGAACATAAGACCGATTGATGCAATAGCTGCTTTTGAAAGTGGAAGTACAATCTTAAAGAATATACCCATAGGTGTACATCCATCAATCTGAGCTGATTCAAACAATGCCTGTGGAATACCTTCAAAGAAGTTTCTCATCAGTACTAAGTTGTATACGTTGATAGCCAATGGGAAGATAACTGCACATAAGTTATTAAGAATACCTAAATTCTGCATAACTAAGTATGTAGGAATCATACCACCATTGAAAATCATTGTGAATAATAACATGTATGCGAAGAAGTTTCTTCCTGGCATCTCAAACTGAATAAGTACATAAGCACCTAATGTTGATAATGTTAAACCAAGGAATGAACCAATGATTGTTACGATACATGAAATAAGGAATGGTCTATACATAGCTGTCTGAGTAACAATGGCCTTATAACCACTTAATGTCCACTCTTCTGGCCATAAATTCATACCTAAACTCTCACGGAAATTCAGAGAGTCAACTACTACCTTCCAAATAGGAATTAAAATTGCAATAGATATTAAAATAAAAATCAATGCATTAACTATAGGGAAGATTTTGACTTTTTTGTGTTTCTTTCTTGAAACTACTACTTGCTCTTTGCTCATAATCTATCCCTCCTAAACGATACCGCGTCCGCGGACCTTTTTACTTGCGTAGTTACATCCTAATACAAGGATACAGCTTACTAATGATCTAAATAAACCAACGGCTGTCGTATAACCATAGTTTGCAGTACCACCACCGAATGTTTTACGGTAGATATATGTCTGAAGAACATCAGCTACCTCATATACATTAGGATTGTAAAGAACGAATACTGATTCAAAAAGGTTCATAACCTTAGCCAAGTTAAGGATAAATACAGTGATAATAGTATTAGCCAAAGCTGGGAAAGTTATAAATCTCATTCTATTCCAACGGTTAGCTCCATCAATCTGAGCTGCTTCATATAATTCTGGACTAATTCCAGATAATGTAGCAAGGAACAAGATTGTTCCCCAACCTGTATCTTTCCAAATATTAATTACAAAGTAAGTACCTACCCATGTGCTTGAAGATCCTAAGAAGTAAATTGAATGTTCAAGATCTGGAATAATGTTCAACTGAACTAATAATGTATTAACTAAACCTGTTGTATCTGGATTAAGGATGATATTGAAAATAGAAGCAACAACAACCCAAGACATAAAGTGAGGTAAGTATACAATTGTCTGAACAGTTTTCTTAAATGTAAGATGTGTCATCTCATTAAGTAAAAGTGAGATAATAACAGCTGCGCCTGTATTCAGGAACAATTTGATAACACTTAAGAATAAAGTATTCTTAAATGCTGACCAGAATCCTGTATCACTTGTAAACATCTGTACGAAATGCTTAAGACCTACATAGTAAGGATTTCTGATAATATAATCTGTAAAGGCATATCTTATACCTAACATTGGCCAGTAATTGAAAATCAAAATAAAGATTAATACTGGTAAAAACATTAAATAGAACCATCTGTATATATACAGACGTGTTGTAATTTTCTTTCCATGAGCGTTTGTTAAATATCTAGGATCAACGCCAAGATCCTTTTTGAAATGTTTAAGAATATCGATAAATACACCAACAATGGCAACAATAAGACCAATGATGATAACATAAATACCACAGCCAACCGAATGCTGACCATCTGAAAGAAGATCTGTTATAGAATGTGCTAAAAACTTCTTATTTGATATTCTCTCTGTGTAATTTGAAGCAAATAAAGATACTCCAAATATTACTCCAGCTAACGCTGTTGATATAATTGAAAAAATTGGTTGTTTGAGCGCTACTAGTACAATTGAAACTACTAAAGCGATCATAAATAGATACCAGAATATTGAATTCTCAATATTCATATAACTGTACGCAATAGAAACATCCTCGTTGTTCTGTACAAAAGGTAACAATCCACCAATAAAGGCAATAACAGCACCTGCTAAAGCAATTACTCTTATATTCTCTGGCTCTTTGTAAACCTTAGTTCCGCAATTAGGACACTGCTTTGCTTTTTTTGGCAATTCCGCATTACAAGACTTACATTGCATCTTCATACCCTTCTTCCTTATAATATTTGTGTGTAATTAATTCAAGAATGCCCTAAATTATTACCTCATTACAGAGATGTCGTTCGGACCACATAGGTAGCCCGAACGATTCCCTATCATATAATTATCACTTAAAGTGAAAAATTAACTAAATTATTTGTTTAAGTTGTCTAATGATTTAAGAACTTCTTCAACCTTAGAACCAACTTCTGATTTGTACTGGCTCATTCCCTGATCAACTGTCATCTCGCCTGTTACAACTTTGTTGATAACTTTGTCACGAGCATCGTTGATATCTGACTGATAAGCTGTAAGTTTATCTGTCATTGGAAGTGGAGTAGCAACTTTAGATACACCAGCGAACCATTCACCGTTCTTAGTAGCGATTTCAGGAATAGCTGAAGCACCCTTAGCACCATCTGTACCATCTTTGAACTTAGCAAGAGAGATGATAGCATCAATATGGTTCTTAGAATATAATGATGTTGGTGTTAATACCTGTGGTAAGAAGTGGAATGTTCCTTCTTCATATGTCTTAACATTTTCACCATAAGTTACTGTCTCAGCCTTTGTATCCCAACATGTGCCCTTAGCGCCATATGTCCAAGCTGTCTGAACTTTATCACCATCTAACATTGTATCGATGAAATATTTGAAGATTCCTTCTGGGTTAGATGCATTTTTTGTAATACACCAACATGGTGCAATTCTTTCTACATACTGTCCTAATTCCTGAATTGGCTCAAGGTAAACGATATCTGTGCTTAAACCATTTGTTTTAAGTTTAGACTGTGTTGTGTTAGCCCATGTACCAGCCCAGTATGTATAAGCACCAATCTTGCCCTGGAAGAATTTCTCACGGTATTTTGATGTTTTATTATCTGTGATACAAGCTCTATCAAGAACACCTTCGCTGTATGCTGTTGCAATTCTCTGAAGTGCATCCTGCATAGCTTTATCTGAGAAACCATCTACATACTTCTTAGAAGCTGTATCATAGTAGAATGTGTAGTTTGCTTTCTGATAGAACTCAGCTAAGTAGTTTGTATATGGAGCTTCTTTTGAAATAAGACCTGGAGCTGAAATTGAAGCAGAACCTTTAGCTTCTTTCATAGCCTTTAAGATGTCATAGTACTGTTTGAATGTTAAAGTTTTTCCTTCAACATCTGATTTCTTATATCCAGCAGCTGTTAACCAGTCAACTGACATGAATGTACAACATCCATTACCACGGTATGGAGAGAAACCATACATAGCTTTTTCGCCATCATCACCAGCAACTAAAAGAGCGTCAAGTATGTTCTTTGCTGTTGAGATAAGTCTTCCTGATTTATTTGTCTCAGAATTTTCCCAAGCTTCTGTCATATCCCAAAGTAAGCCGTTAGAAGCATACTGTGAATAGTAATCAGAAGCAAGAAGAACTACATCTGGCATTGTTGATTCAGAGTTGAAAGCAATACCTACATTATCATAATATGTGTTATGATCAGGACGGATCCATTCGATATCAAGTCCTGTAAGTTCTTTCATGTAATCATAGAACTGTGTACCACCATTATCTTCAGCAAGTACTGTGTTATCTACCATTACTGTGAATTTGCCTGGCTTTGTAACTTCGCCTTTAGTTGTGTTTGTGTCGCCAGCATCTGATCCATCAGAGCCACATGCTACTAATCCCATAACAGATGTAACTGTTAAGCCTAATGCTGCAAGTTTTTTAACTGTCTTTTTCATAAAACAAAAACCCTCCTTATTGGTTTTGTGGAACATGATTGTTCCTAGAATAATCAATCCACTCTTTGATTGATATAGCTATGATAACATTTTTGTATGATTTTAACAAGAGTATTTTTAACAATTCTTGTATTTTTTTTGTTTTTTTTGTGAAAACCCAGTGTTTATGCGTTTTTGTCAAATATACTTTTTTTTAAAAAAGTAGTTTATTAGTGACTTTTTTGTGTTTCTCATCATTTGATTTCACTATTTAAATAGTAATATTGCATAATTTTTTCCATCTTTGTAGTGGTTAATTTAGATAATAATCACTACCCGTTCTCCGTTTTTTTTATTTATACTCTTTTTATTGTGATAATTTACAACTGTTAATTTTTTTTTCACAATTTCATTAGTCTATAAGCTCCACATTTTTGCCTATTTTGCCAAATTTAACTTTACTTCCATACTCTATGGATGCTTTGCCGAGTGTTGCATTCGTTACTTTTTCTATAAATGCTTTTATTATATCCTCTTTATCAATATACTTAAGTTCAACACTCTCTCCATATTGTTCTTCTAACAGGCTGATATTATCTGTCATTGAAATATACTGAATCTTACTCAGATTGGAATAGTCGGTAACAACATTTACAATTATGCCATCCATAATCTCCATAAGTTCACAATTATCCAGGCCCTCTTTTGCTGCACCCTGATACGCACGCACCAGTCCGCCTGTTCCTAATAGAGTTCCTCCAAAATACCTTGTTACTATTATAAGACAATTTTTTATTTCTTCATTAACAATTACATCAAGTATTGGTTTGCCAGCTGTACCCTGTGGCTCTTTGTCATCATTATATCTCTGGATTTCATTATTATCTCCAATACAATATGCATAGCAGTTATGCCTTGCGTCCCAATATTGCTTACAGATTTCTTTGATTTTATTCTGTGCATCTTCCTCGGAGGTAATATTATATACATGTGCTATAAATCGCGATTTTTTTTCAACAATCTCTCCTGTCCCACTGCTATATACTATCTTATTCATTCTATACCTCATTCTATGTACAATAATTTTCTATTAGTGAAGCTCCAGCTCTTCTTTTTTTGCTCTTGAACTATATTATCATATGTTTTTGTATAAGTCATTTATAATTGTCAAAAATTTGCTTGTATGATATAATCATTGGGCAAAGGAGGTTTTTAACCTATGAATTATGGCAATAGCGGAGTAACGCAAAAAAAGAAACAGCTTAATTCCGCATCTCGTAAAATTGGCACCAAACTTGGTGTTACATCCTTTAAACTTTTAATATTATGTTTTGTAGGTGCCGTAACAACTCTTTCATGCGTTGGTTTCGGTATGTTCAAAGGAATTATTGATTCTGCACCAGACGTTGCTACTATTGATGTCTCACCTACAGGATATGCAACTCAGATTTATGATAACGGTGGCGCAGAAATTCAGTCACTTGTATCAGATGGTACTAATCGAATCTATAAAACAAGCGAAGAGATTCCAGTTGCACTTCAACATGCATTTGTTGCAATTGAAGATGAACGTTTTTATGAACATAATGGCATTGATATAAAAGGAATTATAAGAGCTGCATATATCACTGTTTCTAACGGCGATTTATCACAGGGTGCAAGTACAATCACCCAGCAGTTACTTAAGAACAATGTTTTCAATGCATACAATGAAAGTACTTCCGAAAAAATCAAGAGAAAAATTCAGGAACAGTACCTGGCTATAAAATTAGAAACATATATGGATAAGCAGTCTATACTCGAGAACTATCTTAATACAATTAATCTTGGTAATGGCTACTATGGAGTTGGAGCTGCTGCAGGTGGTTATTTTGGTAAAGATGTATCCGAGCTTACTCTTTCCGAATGTGCCGTAATAGCTGCTATAACTCAGAATCCTACTGGATATAACCCAGTCAGATATCCTGACAAGAATAAATCAAGACAACAAACTGTTCTTAATTATATGTACGAACAGCACTATATTACTAAAGATGAATTAGACGAAGCCCTTGCAGATGATGTATATGCCCGTATACAGGATATTCATGATGAAACAGACACTTCTCCATATTCATACTTTGTTGATGAACTCATCGACCAGGTAATCGGAGATTTAGTTGCTCAGTATGGATATACTGAAACTCAGGCATCTAATATTATTTATTCCAATGGTTTACAGATATATTCAACTCAAGATACTCAAATGCAGTCAATAGCTGATACAGTTCTTAATGATCCTGGATATTATGGTGCTGGTGTAGAATATGCAATATCCTATGCTCTTTCTGTCAAAGCCGCTGATGGCAAGATAACTAATTATTCTCATCAGACAATGCAGAATTATTATCAGAAGGTTTTAGGTAAAGCTGGATTTGGTGTTACTTATACTAATCAGGATACAGCCAGGGCTGAGATAGAAGAATACAAATCATACATTATTAAAGAAGGGGATACTATAATTGGCGAAACCCTTTCATTCACTGTACAGCCTCAGGTTTCATTTTCATTAATTGACCAGCACACTGGATATGTTAAAGTATTAGTAGGTGGTCGAGGTGATAAAACAGGTAACCGAACCTTAAATCGTGCAACAAACACTGCCAGACAGCCAGGTTCTTCAATTAAACCACTTGCTGTATATGCTCCTGCAATCGATATTGGTTCTTATACACTTGCTACACCAATTGATGATGCTCCATATTACTATGGTGGAGAGGAACCACAGCTTGTAACCAACTTTACAAAAGGACAGTATCTTGGTTTCATAACCTTACGTGAAGCACTTACACGTTCACAGAATGTACCTGCTGTAAAAGTTTTGACTTCAATAACACCACAGATTGGATATAACTACCTCGAAAAATTCGGAATAAGCACACTTGTATCGCCAAAAGCTGCAATCAACGGATATCATGACGTTGTTCAGGCACTTGCACTTGGTGGTATGACAAAAGGTGTAACCAATATAGATATGTGTTCTGCATATGCATCAATTGCTAACAAAGGCACTTATACAAAGCCTGTATATTACACCAAAGTATATGATCATGACGGCAACCTGATATTAGATAATTCGGTTCCCGAAACACACCAGGTTCTCAAAGAATCCACTGCATGGCTTATTACAGATGCTATGAAAGATGTAGTTGAATCTCCACTTGGTACAGCTGCTTATTGTAGACTTGATAATCAGCCTGTAGCTGGTAAAACAGGTACAACTAACTTCAATGGTGATCTTTGGTTCTGTGGTTTTACACCATACTACACAGGTGCCATATGGATCGGATATGATGATAATAGTGTATTAAAGATTAATACTCACAGACAGATGTGGGCTGCTATTATGAAGGAGATACACGCTAACCTAGAGACCGGTACATTCGGTGATCCACCCGAAAGTATTGTGCCAGTTGAAGTATGTTCGCAATCTGGAAAGCTTCCTGTAGAGGGCTTATGTGATAGTGATGAACGTGGAAGTCAGATTATCACAGAATATTTTGCTGTTGATAACCAGCCAACTGAAAGCTGTGATACACATGTTAAAGTCACAATTTGTCTTGATTCGAACCTTCCAGCTACAGCTGGTTGTACAAGAACAGTTGATAAGATTTATATCAAAAAAGATTCAACAGGTGCGATTATTCCTGAAGGAGCAGAAAGCTATTCAACCCGCGACGAAGCGTATGTTCTCCCATCAGCATTTGCCAATGCAAAATGTTCTTTGCACAGGAACACTACTAGCAATTCGTCAGGAACGACCTCCGGAACAACTAATAAAACTTCCGGGACAACTAATGGTTCAACCTCATTAACAACAGGTAATAATACTTCAGCGACGCAAAAACCTGCGTCCAATACCTCAGATGACGCTGATGATTCAGATAATTAATAATAACTAATTAAAAAGCATCTTTTATGGATTATTCACTATCAACAAGATAGTGTACCACCATAAAAGATGCTTTTTTTCTGATGCAGCGTATAAAGCAGCTTCGCTTTGGTGTTATTTCTTCTACATACTGGTTATACTTTTCATTTCTTAAATTATCATTGCTATTATCCATTTGTTCTCCCTTCTGCTAATATTATGTACTAAACAATTTGGTGTGTGCATATATTATTAGATAAATACATAAAAATAAGGCCGCCTATACCCTTGCCAAATGCTATGATTAAAACAATAAATCCTATGAGCTTTGCATTATGGCTCTCCTCTTCAAACATTCCTTCACTACTTCTAGATGTTACAATACCTGTTCTGTGAAGAAGGGTTGGTATCGCTTTAACAGTCTCTGCAAGTGACACAGCAAAGCATCCCACGAATATACCGCTCAAAAGTCCCCATAATATAGTTAAAATTATTCCCCATATGCCTGAATTATATATTTGAATTTTGCTATCATCCGTATTAACAATTGAAACCCATAGATATATGGTATTACCTGCAATTGCACCAAATTGCAGCATCGTCTCATATAGAATAAAATTCCTACTGGTATTACTCTTCATTGCAAATCGTCTTATTACCCCAACTGTTGAAATTAATGCGAATAATCCTGCAGATGCAATAATTCCAGCTGACAAGGCAAACACAGCATTAATAATAATCATCTTAGTTTTCTTCCCTTTCGCTTTCCAGACAGTTTACAATTGTATCATCCACGTCTTCTTCGTATTTGTTGATTTCCACCTGTAGCGGTGTAGGTGATGACGAGAGCTTCTTGCCTGCAAAATGATTATAGAAAACTATAATTCCAGTTGTCAGACCGAGAGAATACATTCTTTAATCAACTCAATTATATAAATAATTGAATATTGTCTGCGATACTCCCTTCTATCTTCAGGAATAGCACAGACAATCTGATTATTTATACTATTTTCAATACCTTCCTTGGAATTATCCTCTTCGCCAGCACAATGACAGTATATCTCAGCAATATCGCTAACTAACACTGTTCTGTCACCAGCGGGCTTATCAGCAAAAAATCTGTCATCAATTCTTAGCCTATTATCAAGCTTTACATACACCTTTATCATTCATTATCACATCCTGTCTTCATTAATCGCACTTTTTTCATTGTAAATGCTTTGAACATAGTGTATGCAATATATATGATAATATCCCGAATCAGCATTTTTTTCTCATGCCAAGAAGAATCTTTTTCTCAAGACGGCTTACCTGTACCTGGCTTATTCCAAGAGTTGCAGCCACCTCCGATTGTGTTTTTTCCTGATAATATCTCAATTCTATTAATTTTCTTTCATCATCTCCCAATTCACCAAGCAATTGTTCAATAAGCATATGATTAATCATAACCTCATTATCATCCTTTTTTTCTGGAATTTTATCCATAAGTAGAATGTCGGTTCCCTCAGATTGATACAGACATCTGTGAATGGACTCAACCTCAACATTAGCTTCCATTGCCATAACAATATCTTCCAGAGAAAGCTCGGTTTCTTTGGCTATTTCTTCAATGGTGGCTTCTCTGCCTAAAAGATGCAGCAGTTTTTCTCCTGCCTGATATATCTTCCAGCCATTTTCCTTTAGACTTCTTGAAACCTTCACCATTCCGTCATCCCGCAAAAAGCGTTTTATCTCGCCCTGTATCATGGGTACTGCATATGTCGAGAATTTCACTTCGAATGCTGTATCGAATTTATCAATGGCCTTAATTAATCCAATACAGCCAATCTGAAACAAATCCTCACAATCATACCCTCTGCCTGTAAATCGTCTTACTATGCTCCATATAATCACACCCGTTCTATACTATTATTTTAATCTTCCCTTTGATTATCAATTTTCTTAGTCATAGTAACTACTGTTCCCATTCCTGGTTCAGATTTTACATCTAATGTATCCATGAATGCCTCCATAAACGAAAAGCCCATTCCTGATCTGTCTAGTTCAGGCTTTGTTGTATACATAGGTTCCATTGCCATCTCCAGGTTCTCAATACCAACCCCTGAATCTTTTACAACAATAGTCACTATATTCTCACATATGCTGCATTCAATCATTACCTTACCAACACAATCTGCATAGCCATGAACATTACCTTTGAAAAATCAAAGATTACATTCGTTACACCTCTCTCATCTATCACTTTATCAATAACTCCACGCATCTCATCCGCAAGATGATGATCCAAATCAGCATTCAAGCTTATTATCATTTTGTTTTTATTCACCATGTATATATATTCCATATTACTCTCCCTTCCATCCGTTAAAACGACAAAAAAACTGCTATCAGCAAAGACACTTATTACCTGATTTTCTCATGCATTGGTATCTTTAGCTGATAACAGCTTTATAGTTTTGTGTTGATATTATTTAATGTGATTGTACGTACGTTCTAGCTTCTCCAACATACTGGCTTGTAGCAAAACTGTCAATTATAATCTGATAGTACTTTTTAGCCTCTTCGGTATTATTGAGTCCCATATAGCTTCTAGCTGCATAATATGCTGCTTCTACCTTAGTAGAATTCAGTTTAAATGCTTTCACAAGAATGTCAGCTGCTTCCTGGTACTTAGACTGATAATATAAATTATTACCCTGATTATACAATTCGTTAGAAGCTGCCTCCATTGTTGCTGCAGCAATTGTATTATACAGATTCTTTGCATTATCAGTTGGCAATGAACTAACATCTACATCAATAAGACTTGTAGCTGCTGTTGTTCTGTCATTCGCAATGTATGCGTTAGCCGAAGCAATTACAGCATCTAGCATCTTATTGCTTCCTCCCGCTCCACTTACTGAATCAAGCTTTGTAGTAAGACTGTCTCTTTCAGCAGTTACTGCATCAAGCTGGCTTTGAAGTGAATTCAATTCCACATTGCCGCTTGATAGCTTTTCACTATATTCCAAAAGGCTCTTATTATAATCGTCTGTAAGTCCTTTGTATTTTGATGGTATAATGAGGAACCATACCATTGCAGCTCCCACAAGAACTCCTAGAAGAATATTAATAATTGTAATTGCACCATTGCTTGGTTCCTTATATGAACCAATTGGCATAATTACATCATTACCACTGAGTGGCTTTGTTTCTGCATTGTTCTTTGCTTTACGTTTTGGCATAAAGCTGTCTGAAACATCCTCTAGTTTCTGACTTTCAATAAGTTCTATCTCTTGTGTATACATCTTGGCCAACGTATTATTATGGTCTATGTTAAGTACTGCATTAAGGCACTTTTTAGCTCTATTATACTCTTTTTCTTTAATATACAGTACAGCAAGTAAAAGCTGTGCTTTAAGAAGCTTTGGTGATGATGCAACAATCTTCTTAAGCTGGATAGTAGCAAGATCTGTACTTCCTTCCTGTGCATAATGCAAAGACTGGTTATATTTTCTGATATTAGACGTAGCATTCTCAAACTTTGTCTGATTAGACTGTATCTTTGTAATGTATGTTCCCGCAATATTCTTATCAGGTTTTTGATTCTTGCTGACAACCCATTCACTAAGGGCTTCAACAACATTACCCATCTCTAGAAGAACAAGTCCCAAAAGATTTCTGGCTTTCACATTATTCTTATTAATCGAAAGACTTGTTTTAAGACTTTCTACCGCTCCTGACAAATCTCTTACCTGTGCCTTAGCAAGTCCCAGATTATAGTATGTATCAGAAGCTTTCACAACTGTTTTATATATAGTAACGTCAGCACCACATTTTGGACAAAAATCATCATTGGAAAGCTGACTTCCACATTGGTAACACTTCATCTTATCTCCATTCCTGCGCTATGGCGCATATTAACTTATGCGATTACTTGCCGCTTTTATTAACATCATTAAGTATCTTGTTAATAATATCAGTTACATCAGGAACATCATTGCTGTATATTGCATCTTCAGCTTCCTCAACTTCAAGGCTTGGTTGAAACTTTTTTATCTCTTCATCAAAATTAATCATTGTAATCCTCCATTATAATACTAAGATTATTCTCTTCTAAGCGACCTTATCTGTCCAATAAGATATAATGAACCAGCACACATCAGCAAGCCATCCTTACCCTTTTGTTCAATCGCTGCGTCATATCCAGACTCTACATTATCATAGCATAACACAGTTCTGCCTAGACATTGTTCAAATTGTTTCTCTATACTCTTTGTTTCAAGATTCCTGTTTCCGCCCAGCTGCGTCACCACATATTCATCGAATATATTGCTGTCGCAGAGAATTCGAATCATATTAATATAATCCTTATCCTTCACCGCCGAGAACATTAAAACCTTCTTTTTATCCTTATATCGCTCTGCCACTATCTTAGCAGTCTTTACAAATGCTTCAACACCCGGAACATTATGTGCGCCATCAATGTACACATTATTCTCCAGCAATTCCATGCGACCCTTCCAATGTGTCATCATAAGACCTTCACGAATGCATTCAGCTGATATATAGGTATTGGTGTATTGATTAATTACACCTGCAACATTAATTGCAAGTGAAGCATTAATAACTTGATATAATGCTACTGTGTCTATTGAAAATACACATTCTTTATAATACCCACTGTGCAGCAAAAAATCAATATGTTTTCCACTATTTTTAATGATTTCATAGGAGTTATCATCTACTGCAATTGACATTGATTGACAACGACTACTTTGCTCCTGCATAATATTCCCAATTTCAGCATCAGATGCATAATAACATACCGGAACACCTGGCTTAATTATTCCGGCCTTTTCCCTTGCAATTTGTTCTATCGTATTACCAAGTATTGCACAATGATCCAAGCCGATTGATGTAATACATGATACAAGTGGATTTTTAACAGCATTAGTTCCATCCAGTTTTCCACCTAGACCGGTTTCCATAATAACATAATCCACATTATCCTTATAGATATACATTGCACATGCAAACAGATAATCAAAATACGTGGCTTCAACACCTGTTTCTGCTGCAATTTTTCGTTCAACAGGATATACATAATTAAAAGCTTGTGTTAACATTTCGTCAGATACTGGTTGATTATCAATCATAATTCTTTCGTTAATTCTCTCGAGATGTGGAGATGTGAATGTTCCTACACGACAGCCCGCTTTAATTAAAATCGAAGTTAAATATGCACATACAGACCCTTTTCCATTGGTACCAGCCACATGAATTATCTTCATATTCAACTCAGGATTACCCATAGCCTTCAGCAGCTTTTCGCAGCGCTCTAATCCTGTAAGCTTGGTAAACTGTGGACGGTTATCAATATACTCTATCACTTCGTTATATTTCATTCTTTAATACCTCGATGCTTATAATATTATGTGATTCATGCTTTATTACTACATTCTTTCCAGGTGATACATTACATACAATTATTCCTGTTTTTCTGTCATATGCATCTACATCCTTGCTTTCATGCACATCTTTCATATATAGTTCCAAATTAAGCATCTCACTTCTTGTTAATAACTTAACTGCCTGTCGCACAACCCCTTCCCCAAATGTAAATCTGTAAAAATATGCTTTCCATATGTTCTGCAATGCATTGCTAGTCTTTGCAATATATTGTTCCGATTTGAATTTAGGTTCTGACAACAGTTGATTTAATTCTACTATCTCAGATTTATTATCTGCAATTTCTATTCGCATATCACTTATTGCAGTAGTATGTTTTTTTATAGTTTCATCTATCTTGTCAAAGTTTTTCTTTGCTTTATTCACATTATTATAATATTCTTTCAGGTCTTTTTCACTATTGTCTGCATTGTTTTCCACACGGCGTTCATACATCTCCCTATCCGACTCAAGTCGTTCAAGTTCTGTTTTAGCCTGCTTATAATTTTGATTTTCTTCCAAAAGCGTTACGTAGTCCTGCGTAACCTTTTTCTCTAATCTTTCAATCACTAATTTACAATGTTCTATATTATTCTCAATTTCCTCTGTTTTTTTCAAATTAGCAATAAACTCTTTTTCTTCTTCGCTTTGTTTTATTCGTTCATCTCCCGGAACATAACTAGGCATAAGATCTGAAGGCATCACATAATGTACATCTGTGCAACAGCATTTCCAAATAAACAATGCTAAAGCAGCTTTTTCAATCCTTTTGAACCTGAACGCTATGTCATATAGTGTCTCAACCATTGCCCTTGTCATATCGTAAGCAGAATCTCCGAGACAATCATAGACTGCCTCTGTAACCTTAGCATTAGTGTCCTTTTGCATTGCCATTACGATTCCCCTGCCTGAGAATTCCGCAAGATGCGCTCTTCTTTGCAAAGCCCTGACATCTTCAATCGCAGCTGTTTTGAGCAATGTTCCAAACTGCGTATTCATATCATTTTTCTCCTGTTCTCCTGCCTGAAGATAGTTCCTTAATATGCGCTGCATAAGCTGATGCTTGTATAGCTTTCCTATCTGCTCAATCTTAAGACCTTCATTCATGTACTTATCTATATCGTAGATAGATGCTGCTTGATTTACAATCAAAAAAGACAGTCTTTCATTAGATACTAACTCCACGACTGCCTCATCTGAAACCGAATTAATCTTCAGTATTATTTCCTTTTTCAATAAATCTTCTAATTCCTTACGGCTATAGCTATTAAGGAGAGCAATCTGTGCATTAATATCTTCTATCGTTTTGCTTACTGTTGTCGAATCATTCTTGTCCTGCAAGCCCAATGTTTTTGATACTGCACCCAGCATCTTCCCTAATGTAGCCATACCTGTATCTTTAAGTGCTGTACCAACAGAAACGCATCGCATAATTGCAATAAGTATTCTTATATCTTCATCTGATAATTTTCTCACTGCTTTATATATATTAGCCATGCTCATCCTCCTGTGTACATAGGCGACTTATACTTAATGTTCTAAACTGTTTTGAATGCGAATGTTCCAGCCATTGCCTTTACTTCTGTCATTATTGCATCAAAATCGTCATCACTTGATGTGAATGTCAGAATATATGCTTTGTCATTATGTACTGTACATACCTGGTAGAATTTCAGATCATATCCACTGATTGTTGCATCTAATGTGTACTCATACGCTGTCTCATTGCCAAAAGTTGTCTTACTTACTTCTGACATAATATAATCTGTTGATTCATACTGAGATGAAACTGCATCTACATAATCCTCTGCTGTGAATTTCATTCCATATCCACTCAGATCTTCAGTTACGATGTTAATATTTGGTGTGAACTGAGCTGAGGCTGATGATGTATAGCCAAATGCTACTACAGCTCCATCAGCTGATGTTTTGCTCCATTTGCTTGAATACTTGATCGTGAAATCTGTACAGTCCGCTGTTGTTCCTACGTAGGAAGAGTTTCCTGCAGCAGTTGTAGACTTTGTTGCAGCCTGTGTCTGACTACTTGTTGATTTTGTTGCAGCCTGTGTCTGATCTGATTTTGTTGCGTTTGTACCTGCTGTTGCCGATACACTGCCTGCTGTTGGTGTAGTAATTGCATCTGTCTGATCAATTATCCCACCATTCTTTGAACCGCATGCAACCATTGATACTGCTGACAATACGGCTAATGATAATACTAATACTTTTTTCTTCATTTACTTATACTCCTCATATTTATTCTGTAGCTTTAATAATATAACGTATATTTCAATTTTTTTCAACTACTTTTGACAATTTTTTTTACTTTTGTTATATTTGTATAAAAATAGAACTGTTATACTAAGATTTTTCAATCATTAATATAACAGTTCTATTACTAAAATAATCTAATTAAAACTGTACTATACTATAGCTTAGACAATAATTAGCAAACACCCTGAGCAAGCATTGCGTTAACAACTTTCTCAAATCCAGCGATATTAGCACCAGCAACATAGTTACCTTCCATACCATATCTCTTAGCAGCATCATCAATGTTATGATAGATGTTAACCATGATTGTCTGTAATTTAGCGTCAACTTCTTCGAATGACCAGCTAAGTCTTTCGCTATTCTGGCTCATCTCAAGTGCTGATGTAGCAACACCACCTGCATTAGAAGCTTTACCACAAACGAATAATACACCATTCTTCTGTAAGTATTCTGTTGCATCTAATGTTGTAGGCATATTAGCACCTTCACATACTGCGAGACATCCGTTAGCAACTAACTGCTTAGCATCATCGATAAGTAATTCATTCTGTGTAGCACATGGGAGAGCAATGTCACATTTGATTGACCAAACTCCTCTACCTTCATGATACTCTGCGCTCTTTCTAGCAGCAGCATATTCTGTAAGTCTTGCTCTCTTAACTTCTTTGATTTCTTTAAGTAAAGCAACATCGATACCTTCTGAATCATATATCCAACCTGTTGAATCTGAACATGTAACAACCTTAGCACCCATCTGCTGTGCTTTCTGGATTGCGTAGATAGCAACATTACCAGCACCAGATACAACTACTGTCTTGCCTTCCATTGACTGGCCATGGCATTTGAGTAATTCCTGTGTAAGATATAATAAACCATATCCTGTAGCTTCTGTTCTAGCTAATGAACCACCATATGTGAGTCCCTTACCTGTAAGAACGCCTTCGAACATTCCTCTGATTCTCTTATACTGTCCGAACATAAATCCGATTTCTCTTGCGCCTGTTCCAATATCACCAGCTGG
>CAZPHI010000029.1:0-24575 GCA_964586425.1 uncultured Lachnospiraceae bacterium
GAAAAAGCATATAAGATAATTTGCCCGATTTTATAGGGAATTGTGGCGAAAAAAGGAATTTACTTTAATACCTATTCAGAGTATAATATTGTTAAAATATGAACAAAAATATACAAAAATCATGTGATTACTAGCTTAACATGCTGGATAGGAGCGGCTATGACAGATGAAGTTAAAGAGTTATTAGAAAGTAACAATGTAAAAGTGGATGAGGCACTCGAGAGATTTATGGGGAATGAGGCCATGTATATTAGATTTTTGCACAAATTTATAGATGATGAGAATTTTGCAGGAATGAAAAAATACATAGACGAGGGTAATGCAGAATAAGCGTTTTCATGTGCACATACATTAAAGGGAGTTGCAGGTAATCTAAGTCTTGAGGGTATATTGAAGGATATTGTTCCATTAGTTGAGATACTAAGAGCTGGAAAGCTTGATGGTGCAAAGGAATTATGTGACTCAGTTGAGAAGACTTTGGCACAGCTTGTTGAAACTATTAATTCTATTGATATAGAATTCTTGAAGCTGAGGATGGACAGAAGGCATTAGATATTCTTGAAGAAGAAAAAGACAGAATTGGAGTTATACTTCTTGATATTGTTATGCCAAAGGTTGATGGTTTTGAAGTACTTGGTGTACTTAATGAAAAAGATTATATCAAGTAGATTCCTGTAATTATGATAACAGGGGACAGTTCACAGGCTGTTGAAGAAAAAGGATTTAATTATGGTGTATCCGATTATATTCGTAAGCCATTCAATATATCTGTTGTTCGTAAGAGAGTATGCAATATTATTGAATTATATGAACACAAGAATCAGTTGGAAGAGCTTGTTAAGATACAGACAGACAAGATTGAAGCTCAGGCTAATAAGATGAAAGAAACTAACAATCAGATTCTTGATATGCTGAGTTCAGTAGTTGAATTCCGTAATCTTGAATCAGGTGAGCATATTAAGAGAATCAAAGGATTTACTAAGATATTAGCTGATAGGGTAAGTGAATATAATAAAGAATATGAACTTACACCGGATAAAATCGAGAAGATTACAGCAGCATCTTCTATGCATGATGTAGGAAAGATAGCAATTCCTGATAATATACTTCTTAAGCCAGGCAGATTAACACCTGATGAATTTGAGATTATGAAAACACATACGGTTAAGGGCTGTGGAATATTAGATTCAATTAGCTTTATTGACGATAAAGAATTCTTTGAATATTGTTATGAGATATGCCGTTTTCATCATGAAAAATTCGATGGACATGGTTATCCAGATGGTCTCAAGGGTGATGATATTCCAATCGCAGCGCAGATTGTATCAATAGCAGATGTCTATGACGCATTAGTAAGCGAACGAGTATACAAAGGCAAGTATGAACCAGATGAAGCATATAATATGATTCTTCGTGGTGAGTGTGGAATGTTTAATCCTAAGATTATTGAATGCTTCAAGAGTGTAAGACCACAGTTTGAATCATTCTCAGATGCTGGAAGAGCATAAGAATTATAGATATATAAGGTTGGTTAATATATGACACATAGAGAAAAAGCACAGGAGTATTTTTATAAAGGATATAACTGTGCACAATCAGTATTTGCTGCATATGCGGATGAATATGGATTTACAGAAGAGATGGCTTTAAAGCTATCAGCATCATTTGGTGCAGGCTTTGGAAGAATGAGAGAGGTATGTGGCTGCTTTTCTGGAATCTCTTTTATTGCTGGACTTGAGACTGGTTGTACAGATGGAAGTACTGATGGTAAAGCAGCTAATTATAAGGTAGTGCAGGAATTAGCAGAGATATACAAGCAACGAGCTGGTGGAAGTATCATTTGCCATGAATTACTTGGACTTGAGAAAAAAGAAGGTAGTTTTGTTCCTGCAGAAAGAAATGAAGAATATTATAAAAAAAGACCATGCCCTGAATTAATTGGATTGGCATGTGATATTATTGATGAGTATTTTAAAAAATAAATTTTTGTTGCAGTTATGGTCAAATTGTTGTATATATGACCTAACTGCTTTTTTTATCACTCAGACTATAGGAGATAGAGATGTCAAATATTATATATAATAAGGATGACCACAATAGACAGAAAAAAATAGCTGCGATTAATGATATATCTGGTTTTGGAAAATGTTCAATGACTGTTACACTACCAATTATATCAGCTATGGGGATACAGTGCTGTCCGGTTATGACTTCAATTTTTTCAAATCACACGGCATATGATAATTATTTTTTGGACGATTATACAGACAGAATGCCAGAGTATATTGAGATGTGGAAAAAACTTAATCTCAAATTCGATGGAATTTTGACAGGATTTTTGGGCTCGGCAAAACAGATAGAGATTGTAACAGCATTTATCAGAGAATTCAGAAAAGAGAATACAAAAGTAATTGTAGACCCAATTATGGGTGATAATGGTGTGATATATAGCACATACACTAATGATATGTGTGATAGGATGAAGCATCTGGTTAAAATCGCAGACATAGCAACACCTAATCTTACGGAAGCCTGCATTCTTTCGGATACACTTTATGAAGACAGGATAATGAGCGCAGAAGAACTTAAGGGAATGGCAGCTTCACTAGGACCTGACATTGTAGTTATTACAGGTTTGGAACACAATGATTATATTGCTAACTATGTATATAACAGATATGGAAAGAGTAGTTTTGTAAGAAAGAAGAAAACAGGGCAGACAAGATGTGGAACGGGAGATGTGTTTTCATCAATTATTGCAGCAGATGCAGTTAATTCAGTTGATATCATGGAGTCAGTCAGAAAAGCAGCAGGTTTTGTGAAAGAGTGTATAAGCCTCTCAGATGATATGGAATTGCCACTTACAGATGGTGTTTGCTTTGAAGAGATTTTGTACAAATTATGTAAAAGAAAATAGGCCATATAGGTTGTATGCTTGTAAGAAGGTATAGCTTATGATATAATTTTACATTAACACGCTACAAGTTTAGGAGGAATTATGTTAGATTTAGAATTACAGATTTTACATTGGTTTCAGTCGCTTCATACACCAATCATGGATAAACTGATGGTGGCATTCACAATGCTTGGAGAAGCAGGTGCTGTGTGGATTGCGTTAGCAATTATACTATTATGTACTAAAAAATATAGAATGTGTGGTGCTACGATGGCAGTATCACTTATTCTTTCTCTTATATTCTGCAATGGAATAATGAAACCGATAATACATAGATCAAGGCCTTTCTGGATTGATGAAACTTTATGTGCTAATCTTTTGGTTGCACAGCCAACAGACTTTTCATTCCCGTCAGGTCATACATCAGCATCTTTTTCAGCTGCGGTTGCTTTGTTTACACGTAACAAAAAGTTAGGTATTCCTGCAATTGTGCTTGCTATACTTATATCTGTATCAAGACTTTACATTGGTGTACATTTTCCAACGGATGTACTTGTAAGTGTGGTGCTTGGTACAATTTATGGAATTCTTGCTAATCTTATCGTTAAGTTCTTATGCAAACTATATGATAAAAAGAAAGCGGAAAAGAATACAGCTAACTAGATTAGGAAGTAGACGATGAATAATAATGGAACTATGATGCAGTATTTTGAATGGTACTGTAGTGATGATGGAGATTTTTATAATAGGTTAATCAAGAATGCAGAGTGCCTGAAAGATGCAGGGATTACAGCTTTATGGCTGCCACCGGCCTGCAAAGGAGCTTCTGGAAGTTCAAGTGTTGGATATGATATATATGATTTGTATGATTTAGGTGAATTCGATCAAAAGGGTTCAATTAGGACTAAGTATGGTACAAAGGAACAATATCTGTCAGCACTGGAGGCATGCAGAAAAGTCGGACTTGATGTATATGCGGATGTCGTTCTTAATCACAAGATTGGAGCAGATGGTAAAGAAAAAGTATTTGCTTATAAGTGCGACAAAAATAATAGGAATAATCTAATAAGTGACAGGCAGGAAATTGAAGCTTGGACAATATATGACTTTAAGGCACGCAATGGAGTATACTCTGATTTTGTCTGGGACAGTAACTGCTTTGATGGTACGGACTGGGATGATATTACAAAAAGTAATGACATATATCTGTTTGAAGGCTGACAATGGGAATGCCAGGTTGACGGTGAGAATGGTAATTATGATTATCTAATGGGTGCTGATATTGATTTTGACAATGAGTCAGTTGTCAATGAACTTATAAACTGGGGTAGATGGTATTATGATACAACTCATATAGCTGGTTTTAGGTTAGATGCAGTCAAACATATTAAAGCAGCATTTTACGACAAATGGATTAGTGCAATGAGGCAGTATACTGGAAAACCATTATTCACAGTTGGTGAATATTGGCACAGGCAGACAGGAGCTCTTGAGAATTATCTTGCAGAAACCAATGGACAGATAAGCCTGTTTGATGTTCCACTGCATTTTAAGTTCTATTATGCATCAACAGATGCGAATAATTTTGACTTGAGAACTATATTCGATGACACGTTGACTAAGGAGAATTCAACACATAGTGTTACGTTCGTAGACAATCACGATACTCAGCCAGAACAGGCACTTTGTTCAACGATTGAACAATGGTTTAAACCACACGCTTATGCAATGATTTTATTGCGTGAAGCAGGTTATCCATGCGTATTCTATGGAGATTACTACGGAATTGAACATAATAATATTGCACCGATGAAAGAATGGCTGAATGTGCTGATAAAGCTTAGATATGACTATGCCTATGGATTGCAGAGAGACTTTTTTACTGATGCTCACTGCATTGGCTGGACAAGAGAAGGCGATGAGACGCATAGCAATTCATCAATAGCAGTGCTATTAAGTACTGGAGCAGATTCATCAATTAACATGAATATGGGAATTCGCAATGCTAATACATTATACACCTGTGTTTTTGGAGAAGGCGATGATGTGGTTACGGATGCTGATGGTAATGCAGAATTCAGTGTAAAACAAGGCAGTGTGAGCTGCTATATTATTAAAGACTAAAGCAATAGGGATTTCACTTGCAAAAGTGAAGTCCTTTTGTTATATTATAATTAACTTTTATAAAAATGTTTTGCAAAAGTATTCATAAAGGAGAATATAGAGAATATGGAAAAGATTATTAATGCACCAGAGGTTAAATTAGGAATTGTATCTGTCAGCAGGGACTGTTTTCCTATGTCATTGTCAGTTACCAGAAGAAATGCTGTTGTAAAGTCATACGTAGAGAGATTTGGCAGCATTTACGAATGTCCAACATGTATTGAAAACGAAATTCATATGAAAAAAGCATTGGCAGAGGTTTGCGAAGCTGGCTGTAACGCACTTGTTGTATATCTTGGCAATTTTGGACCAGAATCATCAGAGGTACTTCTTGCTAAAAATTTCAATGGACCGGTTATGTTTGTTGCAGCGGCAGAAGAATCTGGCAATAGCCTGCTTGATGGACGAGGAGATGCTTATTGCGGAATGCTTAATGCAAGCTACAATCTTGCACTTCGTAATGTTAAAGCTTATATTCCTGAATATCCTGTTGGAACAGCTTCTGAGTGTGCTGATATGATTCATGAGTTTGTTCCAATTGCTAAAGCAGTAATAGGCCTTAATAATTTGAAGATTATATCATTCGGCCCAAGACCACAGGATTTCCTTGCTTGTAATGCACCAATTAAGCAGTTATACAACCTTGGCGTTGAGATTGAAGAAAATTCAGAACTTGATCTGTTTGAAAGTTATAACAAACATGCAGGAGATGAAAGAATACCAGAGGTTGTAAAATCAATGGAAGCCGAGTTAGGTAACGGTAATAAAAAACCTGAGATTTTACCAAAGCTTGCACAATATGAGATTACATTGCTCGATTGGATTAACGAACATAAAGGTTCAAGAGATTATGTTGCTATTGCTGGCAAATGTTGGCCTGCGTTCCAGACACAGTTTGGATTTGTACCTTGCTATGTTAATTCAAGACTTACAGCGATGGGAATTCCAGTCTCATGCGAAGTTGATATATATGGAGCATTAAGCGAATATATTGGAACAATTATTAGTGAGGATACAGTTACACTTCTTGATATCAATAATTCTGTACCTAAAGATATGTATGAAAACGATATTAAGGGTCAATTCAACTACACACATAGAGATACATTCATGGGATTTCATTGCGGCAATACAGCCTCTTCAAAACTGGCTTTCTGTGAGATGAAATATCAAAAGATAATGGCAAGATCACTTCCACAAGAGGTAACACAGGGTACATTAGAGGGTGATATTATACCTGGTGATATAACATTCTTCAGACTTCAAAGTACTGCAGATGCACAGATAAGAGCATATATTGCTCAGGGTGAAGTACTTCCGGTTAGAACGAGATCTTTTGGCGCAATCGGAATATTTGCAATACCGGAAATGGGTCGTTTTTATAGACATGTACTTATTGAGAAAAACTATCCACACCATGGAGCAGTAGCATTTGGCCATTTTGGCAAAACTTTGTTTGAATTATTTAGATATCTTGGAGTTGGCGACATAGCATTTAACCAGCCAAAGAATATGCTCTATAAGACAGAGAATCCATTCACAAGATAAATAGGAAAGATGTGGAAAATATGTATTATATAGGAATTGATTTAGGAACATCATCGGTTAAACTGTTATTAATGGATGATAATGGTCACATTGTTGATACTGTATCAAGAGATTACCCAATAAGCTATCCAAGAAGCGGATGGTCGGAGCAGGAACCAGAGGATTGGTATAATGAAACAATTGCTGGAATAAGCAAATTAATTACAGGAATAGACAAATCGCAAGTGGCAGGAATAAGCTTTGGGGGTCAGATGCATGGATTGGTAATTCTTGATGAGAATGATCAGGTAATACGTCCGGCGATTCTATGGAATGATGGCAGGAGCGAAGAACAGTGTGATTATCTTAATAATGTTATTGGAAGGGATGTGATATCTGAGGCTACGGCTAATATAGCTTTTGCAGGATTTACGGCACCAAAACTTCTATGGGTAAGGGATAATGAGCCGGAGAATTTTAAGAAGATACATAAGATTATGCTTCCAAAGGATTATCTGGCATACCGACTTACAGGTGTATTCAGCACTGATGTCTCAGATGCATCAGGCATGCTTTTAATGGATGTTAAGAACAGATGCTGGTCCCAGGTTATGCTTGCAATTTGTGGAATTAATGAGAATATGCTTCCGACAATATATGAAAGCTATGAATGTATAGGGTGTGTCAAGCAGGAGGCTGCTGATTTTATAGGGATTAATCATAATGTTAAAGTAGCTGCTGGTGCGGGTGATAATGCAGCAGCTGCGGTAGGAACAGGTACACTTAAAGATGAAAGCTGTAATATATCAATTGGAACATCAGGAACGGTATTCATAAGTTGTGACAAATTTGCACTTGATGCTAATAATGCACTACACTCCTTTGCTCATGCTAATGGACGTTATCATCTGATGGGGTGTATACTGAGTGCGGCCTCATGCAATAGATGGTGGATGGAAGATATACTTAACACAAGTGAATTTGAAAAAGAGCAGGATGGACTTAAAGCACTTGGAACTAATGATGTATATTACCTGCCATATATGATGGGAGAACGTTCACCACATAACGATGCAACGGCTAGAGGTGCTTTCATCGGATTGTCAATGAATACAACTAGAAAAGCAATGACGCTTGCTGTTATGGAAGGTGTTGCATATGCATTGAGAGATTGTGTTGAAGTTGCCAGAAAACTAGGCCTTAATATCACGAAGACAAGAATATGTGGCGGTGGTGCTAAAAGCAGACTATGGGTTGATATTATAGCTAATGTTCTTAATTGTGAAGTCGAACGTATTGAGTCGGAGGAAGGTCCGGCACTTGGTGCAGCGATTCTTGCAGCTGTAGCCTGCCGAAGATATGAGACAGTTGAAGCAGCGGCTGATGATATTGTACATGTTGTTGAGGTAATAAAGCCAGAGCCGGATACAGTTGCTGCATATGATGAAAGATACAAAACATATATCAAGTTATATCCAGCTTTGAAAGGGATAAAATTATCATGAAGAATAATGGGCAGATTGAAGTAAAAAAGAATAATAAAAGTAAAGTGTTCAGATATATATATCATACTGATGGAATAACAAGGCAGATGATAGCTGATAGAATAGGGATTAGTCTGCCAACTGTTAATTCTAATTTGATGGAACTAATGGATGAAGGTTTGATAAAGTATTATGACTGTGCAGAATCAACTGGCGGTAGAAAACCACAGAATATTGTTGCTGATAGTGATTACGCATTTGTAGTAAGTGTTAATATTAAGATGGATTTTGTCTTTATTAAATTAATAGATTTTAAAGGTGAAATCAGGGATGAAGTAAAGATAGATATTAATTTTGCAGATTCCGTGGAATATGATGATGTTCTAGTAAAGAATGTTAAAGAGATTGTTGAAAAGAATAAAGCTGATATAACTAAAATTCTTGGAACAGCAATTAGTATTCCTGGTGTATTTGAAAGGAGTGGAGATATTGTAATAGAAGCTCCTACACTTTCTATTAAAAATTATTCTGTAAAAAGATTAACAGAGTTGATGCCATATAAACCAGTCGTTATTGATAATGATGCGAAAGCTGGTGCGTATACTGAAATATGGCACAGAAAGAGAAGAAGACTTAAAAAGGCACCAGAAGAAGGAAAACCAGATTATCTGTTAAATAGTGTTATGCCATATGGCGGAATACAGATTCATGGATTGCGTTCGTATCTTTTGCTGGATAAAGGTATTGGTGGCGCGATAATTCAAGGAGATGCGTGTTATAAAGGACGCAATAACAGAGCTGGAGAATTCGGACATATGCAGCTTGTACATGATGGAAAGCTTTGTGGATGTGGAAGGAAAGGCTGTGTTGAAGCATATATATCTACAGACAGATTATCGAAAGATTTTAATATGGAATTGAAGGATTTTTTTGAAGCTGTAAAAAAAGGAAATCAAAAGTATATAGATGCATTGAATCAATATCTTCAATACCTTGTACAGACTATTGTAATGATCTATACTATATTTGATTCTCCTATTACAGTTGGGGGTCAAATCTGCGAATATTTAGTGGATTATCGTAATGAAATCAATAAAATGATTGGACATATGGATGGATTTAAAACAACGGATGTGGTAATGAGAATGTCATATGACAAAAAAGTGTATGCAATTGATGGGATTGCACTGAAAATACTAGATGATTTTATTGCAAATGTCTGAAAATTAGTATATAATAAAACATAGAAATTGTCTTGTTTATATTAATGTATTAGTAGGAGGCATTTATGGAATTAAACGAAAGAAAAATAATTAACAAAGTATTATCAATATCAATTACTATCGTGTTGGCTATTATATGTGTAGCTTATCTTTTGGAAGTAATTAAAGGAGAAAGAACAATGAATCAATGATGACAAGGAAAGCAGCAGCTTATGGATTTATTGTGTTATATGCATTTGTGCTTCTTACAGGTGATACAATTCTTACTTTTGTATATGTATTCCCTGTGCTGGGATGTTTGTTTATTACTAATGATTATAAGCTTATTCGTAATTTCTCATTCTGGGGAATTTTGGCTAATATAATCAGTGTAACATATAGCTTCGTTGTGCAGCATAATTTAGGCGCAGATAATATAGCGGACAGAGAGATACAGATGTTAGGAACTTTACTTGTGATGGTATTAGCGAGTGTAGCCTGTTTCTTCTCACAGAAGCTTAATGATGTAAAAGTCAAGGCAATATCTGAAAAAGAAAAAAATCAGGAAGCAATGTTTACTGATTCAATGGAAGTGCTAATGGCAGTGCATAAAGCAGTAGATATTATCCTTGAGGAAGTAAAAGACCTTTCACATACAGCGGAGATTTCGGCAAATTCAATGGCAGAGATTACATTGGGCTCAGCTCAGACTGCTGAATCAATTCAGGATCAGCTGTCAATGACTAGTGATATCCAAAAAGTTGTAGAAGAACTTACAGAGATGTCATTAGCTATCAATGAATTATCACAGAAGACACATACTTATATTAATCAGGGTATTGGTAATATGAGTAAGCTTAATGATAGCGCAGAGACAGTGAAGAGTAATAATAATATTGTATTAGAGCAGATGGGACAGCTGCAGAAGGATAATCAGGAAGCAATGAATATCATATCGATGATTAATGATATTGCCGAGCAGACTAATCTTCTGGCACTCAATGCTTCAATTGAAGCTGCAAGAGCAGGTGAAGCAGGCAAAGGCTTTGCAGTTGTTGCAGGTGAGATTACTAATTTGGCCAATCAGACACAGAACGCAACAGAGAGTATTAAGAAGATTATTGATGGATTAATGGGAGCATCTGGACGTTCATATGAGGCTGTTGAGAGTATGACAGAGATTACTGAACAGCAGAATACATATATCTATGATACAGAAACAACATTTAATAATATAAAGACTAGTATGGAACAAGTATCATCTGATATTAATGAGCAGACATCAATGATGAAGTCAATGAAGAAGGCTAATGATGAAATTGTTGAAAGTATAAGTACAATTTCGTCTGTAAGTGAAGAGGTTACAGCTAATACACAGGAAACAAGCAACATAGCTGAGAATAATCAGATTGTTGCAAAGAAAGTTATGGGATTAATTGAAAATGTATTAAAACAGATTCAAGTATTCTCAGACAAATATGCTAAATAAACGTTAATATTTAATTAACATATTGTTGAAGTAATAAATAATTGAATAATGCATAATAGAGTCATAATCAATGACGGGAGGTTCTATCAATGAAAAAGATAGATTTGTTAGTGGTTGTGACGCTGTTATGCATTATTTTTTTTGTATGTCAGGGAATTGCTGTGGAGTATAGCATGGAAGAACCTATAGAAGAAAATAATGAAAAATCATACTCGCGAGATATGATGCAGGAAACAGAACCCAAAACAGTTAGAAGAGTTTTGACGAATAAGAAAGTAATTGAATTTGAATGTATAAGGCAATTACCTGAGCTTCCAACGGGATGTGAGATAACTGCACTTACTATGGTTCTCAATTATTATGGATATAAAGAAGATAAAGTATTCATGGCCAAGAATTATCTACCTATAGCAGAACCATATACTAAGAATTTTACAGAAGCATTTTTCGGATACCCATGGAGCGAGTATGGATGGGGATGCTATTCTCCGGTTATTGTTAATACGGCTAACAGGTATCTTCAGGAAAATGAATCGCCTTATTATGTGAAGGATGTTAGTGGAGAGGAATTTGAAGAATTGTTATATTACGTTCAGGATAATATACCTGTTATGATTTGGATGACTATTGGACTTAAGGATAATGCTACGAAGACGGAAATCATTCTTGCTAGTGGAGAACATATTAATTGGACAGCACCAGAACATTGTGTAGTGTTGATTGGATATGATAAAGAAGAGGGTAAAGTGCTTTTGGCAGACCCTTTGGATGGAATAATATGGAGAGATATGAATTTTGTGAAAAGACATTATGATATTCTTGAAAAACAAGCTGTTATTATAAAATAATACAGATAAAATGTGCATGTTTTGCAAAATATTCGTTTCTTTTTCTGACATAGTGTGATAAAATATCACTATATAATGTTAGGAGGATAAGGTGATGGGTATGTTTTCTAAAAAGAATAGTAATGTAAACGGTACGCAGGCACACGACCTTGATGAACTGATGAAAGCAATGGATAAGGTTATTGCCGGAGTTTATACACCAGCAGATCTTGAACCATTTCAGGATAAAGCGGTCGGAGAAAAATTGAACGAGTTAATCGCAGCATTTAAAAAGAGCAATAACAACTTTGTTATGCGACTTAATGAAGCAATGTTAGAGATTAGTGATAATTCATGTGTAAAGGTTATGCTTGATCAGGTTAATTCACAGACGAAATCAATCAATGATATGGAAGATTCAAGTGGAACGCTTAAAGGTTCAATTGAGAATATCTCTACTGCAGTAGCTCACATTAAGGAGAATACACATACTATTCTTGGAGCATCTAAGAAGAGTGAAGAGAATATGACACAGAGTATCAAAGTTGTTAATGAATCTTCAGAAGAGATTAAGAATATTAATGAGCAGGTTCAATCATTCCATGAGAAGATTAACAAGATTAGTGAGATTATTGATATGGTTAAAAAGATTGCCAGTCAGAGTAATCTTCTTGCTTTGAATGCATCAATTGAGGCAGCAAGAGCAGGTGAAGCAGGTAAGGGTTTTGCGGTTGTTGCTGAGCAGGTTAGACAACTTTCAAGCAATACATCAGCATCAGCTGAGGATGTTGTTAAGTATGTATCAGAACTTCAATCAAGTATTACAGAACTTGCAGCATCAATGGATGATACAACACAGAGACTTGCAGATGGTAATGATAAGGTAGAGCAGTCTGTTAGAGATATTAGAACAATGAATGAGCAGATGGAGACTATCAGAGAGGAAATTGACAGTATATATCTTGCTGTAGATACACAGTCAAATATACTTGATAATTTTGGACAATCTCTAGAGTCATTATCAGATAGTTATAAGGAACTTGCACGTGACTGTGCTAATACGGGTAGTCATATGTTCCAGGCGGGACGTAATGTAGATAAATCAAGAAGTGATATGGTAAGAGGATTTGCTGAGATAACAAAGCTTGACTGGGTAAGAATATTCGAAATTGATCACTTTATCTTTACATGGAGACAGTATAATAATTTAATGGAATTTGAAAAACTAAAACTTGAACAGGTCAATAATGATAAAGGTTGTAAGTTTGGTAAGTGGGTAGCCAGTCAGACTGATGATAGAATTACCAGTTCACAGGCATTCAAGGATTGCGTTAAGTACCATGAATTGTTACATAAGTATGCTACAGAAGCTTTCTATGCAAAGCAGGAAGGCAATGTAGATAAGGGACTTGAAATCTTTAATGATATTCTTGCTTCTTATGAGAAGTTTAAGGCTTCAATTGCCAGACTTAAGGATGTATTTAGAAGTATTGGTGAAGGTGAAGAAACACAGATTATAGTGTATAGTAAATAGTTAATTGATAATATTAGATTAATAAAGGGAAGCTATTTCACAAATTAGTGGAAATGGCTTCTTTTTTGTAGTACAATATGAGATGCATAAACTGAACAAAAAACATTGCATAATACATTAAGGAGACAAGTTATAGATGAATAATAATCGCCCTGTCATAGTAATTGGACATAAGAACCCAGATACAGATTCTGTGTGTTCAGCAATATCATATGCATATCTAAAATCACAGCTATCACAAGATTTGTATGTACCTATGAGAGCTGGACATATCAATCAGGAAACCAGATATGTACTTGATAGGTTTGGATTTGAAGCACCAGAATATATAAAAGATGTCAGAACACAGGTAATGGATATTGAGATAAGGCATACAGAAGGTGTAACAGAGTCTATTTCACTTAAAAGAGCATGGACGATTATGAAAGAACTCAATGTTGTTACATTGCCAATCACTAAAGACAATAAACTGAAGGGTTTAATTACAATTGGAGATATCGCAAAATCATATATGGATGTATATGACAGCCATATATTATCTACAGCGAGGACACAGTTTACTAATATAATAGAAACTATTGATGGAACTTTAATCTGTGGTAATGAGAATGATATATATTGTGAAGGTAAGGTTTTAATTGCAGCAGCTAATCCAGATCTTATGGAGAATTATATAGAAGAGAATGATTTAGTAATACTCGGTAATCGGTATGAATCACAGCTTTGTGCAATTGAGATGAAAGCTAGATGTATAATTGTGTGTGAGGGAGCATCAGTATCAAAGACTATCAGAAAACTTGCTGATGACAATAATTGTATAGTGATAAGTACACCACATGATACATTCACTGTAGCTAGATTGATTAATCAAAGTATGCCAATTAGTTATTTTATGTGTAACAAAGACATAATATCTTTTAAGGCAGATGATTATTTGGATGATATTCATGATGTAATGGCACAGAAAAGGCACAGAGATTTTCCTATTCTTAATAAAGATGGAGAATATGTGGGAATGATTTCCAGACGTAATCTACTTGGTATGCGTGGCAAGCGAGTAATAATGGTAGATCATAATGAAAAATCACAAGCGGTTAATGGCATCGAAACGACAGAATTACTTGAGATAATAGATCATCACAGATTAGGAAGCGTTCAGACTGTTTCACCTGTATATTTTAGAAATCAGCCATTAGGTTGTACTGCTACAATTATATATATGATGTTTTGTGAACATTCAATAGTGATTCCTAAAGATATTGCAGGACTTTTATGTTCAGCAATTCTATCAGATACATTGATTTTCAAATCACCTACCTGTACAGCGACAGATAAAACTGCTGCTACAGAGCTTGCGAAGATAGCACAGATAGATATGATGGATCTTGCAAAAGGATTATTTAAGGCTGGAAGCAACCTTAATGATAAGACTGCAGCTGAGATTGTTAACCAGGATTTTAAAAAATATGCGGTTAATGATTTTAACATAGGAATAGGACAGATTAATCTTCTTAGTGATGAAGAAGTAATGGAAATCAGAGAAAAGATTGAAGCTTATCTGCCTGAAGCAATTAAGAATAACGGAGTTTCCATGGTATATGTACTTCTTACTAATATTATGGATGAAGCTTCGGATGTACTAGCATGTGGTATTGGAGCAAAGAGTGCACTGGAAACAGCATTTGGCGTTACAACACAGGTGCTTAATGGTAGTGATGGTGCAGGTATGGAAAAAGAAGTGAGTGAAGTATATATAGAAGGACTTGTATCAAGAAAGAAGCAGATGGTTCCTGCACTAGTGGGAACATTGCAAAATTAAGATTGGTGGTAGATTATAATGATTAGAAAGTACAAGAAACTAAATAATGATGATTTTTGCTGGTGCAAAAGTGGAAAGTTATATGGAGAGTGTCATGCGGATTTTGATAAAAAACTCGAGATGTACACAAAAAAACATATAAAGGTGCCTGCTAGAAATATTATTAAGAATGAAGAACAGCTTCAGGGTATGAGAGAGAGCAGCAAGATTAATGTTGCGGTTCTTGACCTAGTAGCACAGGAGATACACGCTGGCATGACAACAGCAGATATTGATAAAATAGTATATGATAAGACTACTGAGATGGGTGGAATTCCTGCACCACTTAATTATGAAGGATTTCCTAAAAGCGTATGTACTTCAATCAATGAACAGGTTTGCCATGGCATTCCATCAGAGAATATCACGATTATTGATGGAGATATAATTAATGTTGATGTCTCAACAATATATAATGGCTATTATTCTGACTCATCAAGAATGTTCTGCATTGGCAATGTTACACCAGAGATGAAAAGACTTGTTGATGTAGCAAAGGAATGTGTGGAAAAGGGTCTTGAACAGGTAAAACCGTGGGGATATCTTGGTGATGTTGGTCAGGCAATTAATGACCACGCAAAAGCAAATGGATATTCTGTTGTTAGAGAAGTTGGCGGACATGGAATCGGACTTGAATTTCATGAAAGCCCATATGTTAGCTATGTAACACGTAAGAATACAGGAATGGTAATGACACCCGGTATGGTATTCACTATTGAACCAATGATTAACATGGGAACAAGTGATATATATATTGATGAGACTAATGACTGGACTATATACACAGATGATGAACAGCCATCAGCACAATGGGAAATTATGGTTCATGTAACAGAAGACGGATATGAGGTTATGGCCTGGTAGAAATTATGGCCTGATAGAATATAAAGCATGGTTCATTAGAGCCATGCTTTTTTTAGTAGATTAATTCCTTCGATCATGTCATTATCATTAATCTTAGAATATCCAAGAATAATGGTATTATGGGATGCGTGAAGTGTATTGCCAATATAGTAATCTGATAATGGGTATACGCGTACACCAACATCTGCAGCAGAACGAATAAGCTCTTCTTCAGTTTTGCCGGTTTTGGAAGTGAGAAGAATATGAATTCCTGCATTCTCACCAGAGATAGTGAATGCAGCTTCAAATGGCTTTAATGCATTGATTAAGGCATCATGTCTGCTTTTGTAGAGTGCACGCATCTTATTGAGGTGGCGCTCATAATATCCATCAGTTATGAATTCGTTAATTATATTCTGGTCAATTCGTGAGACACTGCTTGAACAAAAATTCAAAAGATTATTATACTTATCTGCTAAAATAACCGGAAGCACCATATAACTCACTCGAATAGCGGGCGCAATTGCTTTGGAGAATGTACCAAGATATATTACATTATCATTCGTGTCACTGCCCTGAAGCGCTGGAATTGGTTTACCTTTATATCTGAATTCACTATCGTAATCATCTTCAATTATATATCGCGCATCAGAAGCTTTAGCCCAATTAAGAAGTTCGATTCGACGCTTTACAGGCATGACAATGCCAAGCGGATATTGGTGTGAAGGCATTACGTAAGCAATACTTGCCATACTTTCTGTAAGCTCATCTACGCTTAGTCCACTATTATCCATGTTGATAGGTAGAACAGTTCTTCCTAATGTGGTAAATGTTTTATACGCCTGAACATATGTGGGACTTTCCATAGCAATAATGGCATCTGATGGTAAAAGGTTATTCAAAAGCATTAAAAGATAGTCATTACCAGCACCAATAATAATTTGACTGCTGTCACAGTTAACACCTCTTGAAGAATGAAGATATTCACATATGGTATTGCGAAGGGATTCCTCACCTTTTGATTCACCAATATTAAAAAGGTCTATATTATTGTTAGACAGAACATTCCTAGTGACTTTTCTCCATGAGTTGAATGGGAATATACTTAAATCAACTCCACGTGGTGAAAAGGAATATTTGTATTTGGACTCGATATCTACAGTGTTAGTACTGACCTCTTTTTTTATGTCAGCTTTTTTTATCGTGTTTTTTAAATCATATAACCCGTCAATTGCGCAAGTATAATACCCTTTGCAGGGAATGGACTCAATATAGCCTTCAGAAAGAAGCTGGTCGTAAGCCATCTGTGTGGTGCTCCTGCTAACATCAAGATACTGCGCCAGATATCGTGTGGATGGAAGCTTTACACCTGAAGCAATTGAAGCATCCTTGATATCCTTCTTGATATGATTATATATTTGCTCATACATTGGAATACTTGAATTAGTATTCAGGGTAATTGTAATTTCTTTCATATCACATAAGCTCCTCCATATATTTGGTTAGATGAAATTACCATAGCTAAAAGTATATAGACTTGTTGCCGAAAATTCAAGCGTACGTTATAATAAATGTTATTAACATAGTGATTCAGTCTTGAAAGGATGAATATATGAAAGAAAAATTATATGCAATACCTGTTAACGACGCATTTGATACAGATTGTGAGTGCCCAGTGTGCGCTATGCGTAAGAAACTCGAAGATGATGCAGTAGCATATTCTATGGGACCAAGCTATATGGAAGATGATACAAGAGCATTAACTGATGAACTCGGCTTTTGTGATAAGCATATCAAGGATGTGTGTGGTATGGACAATAAGCTTGGAATGGCGCTGGTCTTAAAGACTCATATGGATAAAACAATAAGGGATATTGAAAGCCTTAATAAAGAGCCAGCAAAACAAAAACCATTATTTAAGAAAGATACCGAGGAGAATAAAACGGTAGCTTATATTAAGAAGCTTAATACAAGCTGTTTTGTATGCAAACGAATTGATGATGTATATGTTAGATACCTTGATACAATTATTTTCTTATACAAAAGTGATGAGAATTTTAGAAAAAAATTCGAGAATTCAAAAGGCTTTTGTACAAAGCACTACGGAGAACTGATAGAAGAAGCACAGAATAAACTCAAAGGCTCTGAATTAACAGCATTTATGGAGACAACCAACAGACTTTATATGGACAATATGAAGAGGGTGCGTGATGATTTGGAGTGGTTCATCAACAAGTTTGATTACAAATACGCGAATGAATCATGGAAGAATTCAAGAGATTCCATACCAAGAGGAATTACAAAAACTAATTCCATACTCTCTGAGGAATAGGAAGAAACAGCAGATTGGAGAAAGTTATGAGAATAACGAAAGAAAATAATAATATAATTATAAAGGATGCATCTGACTTTTCAGTAGCGCAAACTCTAGAATGTGGACAATGCTTTCATTTTGTTAAGCTCAATGAGGATGATTATGTATTAAGTGCATATGGGAAAATGCTGCATATCACTCAAAACGGTGATGAAATCATACTTCATGATACATCAAGAAAAGATTTTGATGATATTTGGTACAATTATTTTGATCTTGGCAATGATTATGGTGAGATAAAAAGACAGCTTTTAGAGAAAGATGACAAACTAAAAGAAGCAATAGAAACAATGTGGGGAGTTAGAATACTTAAGCAGGAGTTCTTTGAGACACTAATATCATTCATAATATCGCAGAATAAACAGATTCCTCATATTAAGAAAATAGTTGCGGATATATCAAGAACAAAGGGAAAACTTTTGGGTGAAGTCAATGGAGTAAGTGTATATGCATTTCCACCGGCAGAAGAGATTAAAGATATAACAGAAGAAGAACTTAAGGAGTTAAAGACCGGATTTAGAGCACCATATATTATGGATGCGATTAAAAAGATTAATTCAGGAGAGGTATCTGAGGCTGCTCTTTCACAGATGAATAATGAAGAGGTCATGAGCAGTCTATGTTCTATCAAAGGTGTTGGTGAGAAAATAGGCAATTGTGTGATGCTGTTTGGACTTTGCAGAAGAGATGCATTTCCGATTGATGTATGGATTAAGAGAATTATGGAATACCTTTATTTTGGAAAAGAGACGAAGAAGGAAGATATCAGAGACTTTGCAGCAAAGCAGTTTGGAGAACTTGGAGGCTATGCACAGCAGTATTTGTTCTATTATGGAAGAGATAAGAAACTTGGTGTTTAGAATTATTAAAGAAATATAAAATCAACTGTTTTTAGAAAACGAGAGAAAACAGAAGAAAATATAAGAAAACGAGAGAAAAACAGAGAAAAACACACAAAAACGATATGCTGAAACATTTGCATATTGATGACCATTAAACTAATATATGATTTATCAATTAGCACTCAAACAATAAGAGTGCTAACAAGAAAATCTACTAAGCTTATGAAAGATAGGGAGGATTATTATGAAATTAGTACCATTAGGAGACAGAGTAGTTATTAAACAATTAGTTGCAGAAGAGACAACAAAATCAGGTATTGTATTGCCAGGTCAGGCAAAAGAGAAACCACAGCAGGCTGAAGTAGTTGCAGTAGGTCCAGGTGGAGTTATAGATGGAAAAGAAGTGACAATGCAGGTTAAGGCTGGAGACAAAGTAATCTATTCAAAATATTCAGGAACAGAAGTTGAATTAGAGGATGATACATTCATCATAGTTAAACAGTCAGATATTCTTGCAGTTATTGAATAGTACAGAGCAATATTAATAAATTAATTATTTGGAGGATATGAGTCATGGCAAAGGAAGTTAAATACGGCGCAGAAGCCAGAGCAGCACTTGAAGCTGGTGTTAACCAGTTAGCTAATACAGTTAGAGTTACATTAGGACCAAAAGGAAGAAATGTAGTTCTTGATAAATCATATGGAGCACCTTTGATTACTAATGATGGTGTTACAATTGCAAAAGAAATAGAGCTTGAAGATAAATTCGAGAATATGGGAGCACAGCTTGTTAAAGAGGTAGCAACAAAGACTAATGATGTTGCTGGTGATGGTACAACAACAGCTACTGTTCTTGCACAGGCAATGGTTAATGCAGGTATGAAGAACTTAGCAGCAGGAGCTAATCCAATTATCTTAAGAAAAGGTATGAAGAAAGCAACAGATGTTGCAGTTGATGCAATTGCTAAGATGAGTTCAAAGATTAATGGCAAAGATCAGATTGCAAAGGTTGCATCAATCTCTGCTGGTGATGAGGCTGTTGGTCAGTTAGTAGCTGATGCAATGGAAAAAGTATCTAATGATGGTGTTATTACAATTGAAGAGTCAAAGACAATGAAGACTGAACTTGACTTAGTAGAAGGTATGCAGTTTGACAGAGGATATATCTCAGCTTACATGGCAACAGATATGGATAAGATGGTTGCTGATCTTGATGATCCATATATCTTAATTACAGATAAGAAGATTGCTAATATTCAGGAGATTCTTCCAATTCTTGAGCAGATTGTTCAGGCAGGAAAGAAACTTTTAATTATCGCTGAAGATATTGAAGGCGAAGCATTAACAACATTAATAGTTAATAAATTAAGAGGAACATTCTGCGTAGTAGGTGTTAAGGCTCCAGGCTACGGCGATAGAAGAAAAGAGATGCTTAAAGATATCGCTATTCTTACAGGTGGTCAGGTTGTTTCAGAAGAATTAGGACTTGAACTTAAGGATACTACAATGGATATGCTTGGTAGAGCTAAATCTGTTAAGGTTCAGAAAGAAACAACAGTTATTGTTGATGGTGAAGGCTCTAAGGATGAGATTCAGGCAAGAATTGCTCAGATAAAAGGCCAGATTTCAGAGACATCATCTGATTTTGATAGAGAAAAATTACAGGAAAGACTTGCTAAGTTATCAGGCGGTGTAGCAGTTATCAGAGTTGGTGCTGCAACTGAAACTGAGATGAAAGAAAGCAAGCTTCGTCTTGAAGATGCTCTTGCAGCTACAAAAGCAGCTGTCGAAGAAGGAATTATCTCAGGCGGTGGTTCAGCATACATTCATGCATCCAAAGAAGTTGCAAAACTTGCAGATACACTTGAAGGTGATGAAAAGACTGGTGCACAGATTATTCTTAAGGCTCTTGAAGCACCATTATTCCACATTGCTAATAATGCAGGACTTGAAGGCTCTGTAATTATTAATAAAGTAAGAGAAGCAGAACCAGGTAATGGCTTTGATGCTCTTAATGAAAAATACGTAGATATGGTTGAGGCAGGTATTCTTGATCCAGCTAAGGTTACAAGAAGCGCTCTTCAGAATGCTACAAGCGTTGCATCAACATTACTTACAACAGAATCAGTTGTTGCTACAATCAAAGAAGATATTCCAGCTATGCCAGCAGGTGGCGGAATGGGTATGGGAATGTAATAATTCTCAGATATATGCAGATTCCCGGTTCTTATGGACCGGGAATTTTTTGGTAGAAGAAAATCACAAATAAAGATTAATTGAAAGAGAAATCAGATGAAGAATGACTTTTCAAAAGGCAGCATAGGAAAACATATGCTTAAGCTTGCGATACCAATGACGCTTGCACAGTTGGTTAATATTCTGTATAACATTATTGACAGAATCTTCATTGGCAAAATTCCTATAGATTCAACCAATGCACTGACGGGTGTCGGCGTAGCATTTCCAATATGCACAGTTACAATTGCACTTGCCAATCTCGTAGGAATGGGTGGTGCGCCACTTTTTTCAATAGAAAGAGGCGCAGGTAATGAGGATGAAGCCAAAAAGATACTTGGTAATTCCTTCTCACTGCTTTTGATAATAGGCGTTTTATACACAATACTTGGATTTGTTGTAAAAGGACCTGTCCTTAATCTGCTTGGAGCCAGCAGTGCGACATATCATTATGCAGATTCATACATAAGCATGTATCTATGTGGTTCATTATTTGTTATGCTTAGTCTTGGGTTAAATGCTTTCATCAATTCGCAGGGTTTTGCAAAAACTGCAATGATGACGGTTTCAATCGGAGCGATATGTAATATAATTCTAGATCCAATATTAATATATGCCTGCAATATGGGGGTAACTGGTGCTGCTTTGGCAACAGTTATATCGCAGTTTGTTGCGGCTATGTGGACAATACATTTTCTTAGAGGAGAAAGAACGCTTGTAAGAATTGAGAAAAAAGCTATGGCTTTATCCAAAGAGCGCGTTAAAAGGATATTTGGACTTGGAATGGCGGGATTCACAAGGTCGATAACAAACAGTGCTGTGCAGATGGCATGTAATGCTAACCTTGCTATGTATGGTGGTGATATATATATAGGTGCAATGACCGTAATTAATTCTATCAGGGAAGTTGTAGAGATGCCAATCAATGGAATCGCTAATGGTGGACAACCTGTTATGAGCTTCAACTATGGCGCTAAAAAGCCGGACAGAGTAAAAAAGGTTATCAAATATATGTCAGTTACAATGTTAATATATACATTTGCAATATGGCAGATTTTGCTATTGTTTTCACACCAGGCAATTGGAATATTCAATTCGAATGAGGAATTAATAACAACATGTGCTGCTGCAATGCAGATATATTTCTTCGGATTTTTTATGATGACTTTTCAGTTCGCAGGACAGTCAGCGTTCACAGCTTTGGGAATGTCGAAGAAAGCTGTATTTTTCTCGATATTCAGAAAAGTAATTATTGTTGTACCCTTGATATTCTTATTGCCAATGATTCCGGGACTTGGAGTGAATGGCGTGTTTTTGGCCGAACCAATATCTAACTTTATTGGTGGAATAGCATGTTTTACGACCATGTATATTAGTGTATACCGCAAGCTCTAACGCTTAAAACATTGTAAAATGCTTGCGATAGCTGACGGATAATGTTATAATAATAGATAGTTTGGAAAGATTTAAAAAGATTGTAATTTGACATTAAGTAACATGGATTAGAAAGAGAGGGTGTATGTTAAATATATCAATTGAGCAGATTGTTAAGGTGAATCCACCTGCATATGCAAAACCATTAAAGATAGCATTGGTAATACTTACAATTTTTTGTGTTTTATTAGCATTCACATCAGTGGGTATACTTCTATTAGTTGCTATGATTGTAATAACGGTATTTGTGTTTAAGTATTTTAATTATGAATATGAATATACGCTTGTAGATGATACCCTTGATATTGATAGAATTACTGCAAAGACTATGAGAAAGCATTGTGAGACATTCAATATGTCAAAGCTTGATATTATGGCACCACTTGGTTCAGAGAAGCTTGAGTATAAAGAGCATTCTAACTGCAAGACATATGATTTCTCGTCAAAGGGACGCATGGATGCTACGGTTTATGTAGCATTTATCAATTATAATAATACTCTTGTAAGAGTATTGTTAGAGCCAACAGAGAATATGCTGGATGCTTTTTTGAAAATTGCACCAAGGAAAGTTTTTGTTGAAGAACAATATAAATAATTATTGACTTTGTAATCATATTTTGATAAACTTAAAAAACTATATCAAAATTAGTTTTAGATTTGTTTGATCAAGTCTACAGATATCCGTTTTCTACAGGAGCACCTGGTGCACAAGTTGATTTCGGATATTTTGCTATAAACACTAATTAATTACTATTACGAAAAGAAAGAGAGGATTTGTAAAATGGGTAAAATTATCGGCGAAGGTATTACTTTTGATGATGTACTTTTAGTACCTCAGTATTCAGAGGTAACACCAAACATGATAGACATCTCGACACATTTAACTAAGAAGATTAAGCTGAATATCCCACTTATGAGTGCAGGTATGGATACTGTTACTGAGCACAGAATGGCTATTGCAATGGCTAGACAGGGTGGTATCGGTATTATTCACAAGAATATGTCTATTGAACAGCAGGCAGAAGAGGTTGATAAGGTAAAGCGTTCGGAGAATGGCGTAATTACTGATCCATTTTATTTAAAACCTGATAATACACTTGAAGATGCTAATAATTTAATGGCAAAATTCAGAATCTCTGGTGTACCTATTACAGAAGGCGGAAAATTAGTTGGTATCATTACTAACCGTGATCTTAAGTTTGAAACTGATTTTTCTAAGAAAATCAGCGAATCAATGACAAGCGAAGGTCTTATTACTGCGAAGGTTGGTATTACAATTGACGAGGCAAAGAAGATCCTTGCCAAAGCAAGAAAAGAAAAATTACCAATCGTAGATGATGATTTTAATCTTAAAGGATTAATTACAATTAAAGATATTGAAAAGCAGATCAAATACCCATTATCAGCTAAAGATGAACAGGGAAGACTTCTTTGTGGTGCAGCTGTTGGTATTACACAGAATATTATGGAACGTGTTGATGCACTTGTTAATGCAAAGGTTGACTGTATCGTAATCGATTCTGCACATGGTCATTCAAAGAATATTATTAATACTCTTAAAGAAGTAAAATCAAAATATCCAGACCTTCAGGTTGTAGCTGGTAATATTGCAACAGGTGAGGCTGCCAGAGCTCTTATAGAAGCTGGTGTAGATGCTGTTAAGGTTGGTATTGGACCTGGTTCTATATGTACAACACGTATTGTATCAGGTATCGGTGTACCACAGGTTACAGCTGTTATGGATGCGTACTCAGTTGCTAAGGAATATGGAATTCCAGTAATTGCAGATGGTGGTATTAAGTATTCAGGAGATATTGTTAAATCAATTGCAGCAGGTGCTAACGTATGTATGATGGGTAGCATATTC
>CAZPHI010000030.1:0-1516 GCA_964586425.1 uncultured Lachnospiraceae bacterium
TTAGCTACAAGTGGCTTAAGCTCGTTAATAAGAGCTACTGCTTCACTTGGAGTCTTGTTCATTTTCCAGTTACCTGCGATAATTCTTCTGCGCATTATTTTATCCTCCAAAAATAGCTTCGGTCCACACTATGCAGACCGAAGCATAAAGTTATATTTATTTGTCGTCTGCTGATTCAATTCCAGGAAGAACCTTGCCCTCAAGGAATTCAAGAGATGCTCCACCACCTGTTGAAATGTGGCTCATCTTATCACCAAAACCAAGTGTGTTAACAGCTGCTGCTGAATCACCACCACCAATAATTGTTGTAGCATCTGTCTCTGCAAGAGCCTTAGCTACAGCGATTGTACCTGCTGCAAGTGTTGGATTCTCGAATACACCCATAGGTCCATTCCATACAACTGTCTTGGCAGTCTTAACTGCTTCTGCAAAAATCTCGCAGGTCTTAGGTCCAATATCACAGCCCTCACGGTCTGCAGGCATCTTATCTGCATCATAGGTCTCTACTGCAACTGGTGCATCAATTGGATTAGGGAAGTCCTTGATAGTTACAGCATCAACTGGTAATAACAGCTTCTTGCCGAGCTTCTCTGCCTTCTCCATCATTTCCTTACAATACTCAAGCTTAGTATCATCGCAAAGAGAAATACCAATCTCATAGCCCTTAGCCTTTAAAAATGTGTAAGCCATACCACCGCCGATGATAAGAGTATCACACTTCTCAAGGAGATTAGAGATAACGTTAAGCTTATCTGCTACCTTTGCTCCGCCAAGAATTGCTACAAAAGGTCTAACCGGACTGTTAACAGCATTTCCAAGGAAATCAATTTCTTTCTGCATAAGGTATCCAACTACGCAGGTATCAACGAACTTGGTAACACCCTCTGTTGAGCAGTGAGCTCTATGGCATGCGCCAAAAGCATCATTAACGTATACATCACAAAGTGATGCAAGCTCTTTAGAGAAATTCTCTTCGTTCTTAGTCTCTTCTTTTCTGAATCTGGTATTCTGAAGAAGAACTACATCTCCGTCCTTCATAGCAGCTACAGCAGCCTTGGCATTAGGACCAACAACCTCATTATCTGCAGCAAATACTACTTCCTTACCAAGCTTCTCTGAAAGTCTCTTGGCAACAGGTGCTAAAGATTCATCATCATTAGGACCATTCTTAACCTTACCAAGATGTGAGCAAAGAATAACCTTGCCACCATCATTAATTAATTTCTGAATTGTAGGAAGTGCAGCAACAATTCTGTTCTCATCTGTAATAACGCCGCCCTTTAAAGGTACGTTAAAATCACATCTTACAAGTACTCTTTTTCCTTTAACATTAATGTCATCAACTGATTTCTTGTTAAGCATTAGTTTTGCCTCCTAATATTTGGTATAACATTGAAAAAAAGGTCCGGCCCCAAAGCTCCGTACATAATACGGAACCTCGACCGGACCCCTTCAAGGTCTAATTAGTATTAAATTAAGCTAATTCTGAGAAATACTTAATTGTTCTAACCATCTG
>CAZPHI010000030.1:1526-24446 GCA_964586425.1 uncultured Lachnospiraceae bacterium
TTATCATACCATGAAACAACCTCTACCTGAGTCTTGCCATCTGGAAGTGGTGATACCATAGTCTGAGTAGCATCGAATAATGAACCATATCTCATACCAACGATATCTGATGATACGATTTCATCTGTATTATAACCAAATGACTCTGTCTCCTGAGCCTTCATAGCTGCGTTAACTTCATCCTTAGTTACTGTCTTATTAACTACTGCGAAAAGAAGTGTTGTTGAACCTGTTGGGGTTGGAACACGCTGTGCAGCGCCAATAAGCTTGCCGTTAAGCTCTGGGATAACAAGTCCGATTGCTTTAGCAGCACCAGTTGAGTTAGGAACGATATTAACAGCACCTGCTCTAGATCTTCTTAAATCACCTTTTCTCTGTGGTCCATCAAGAATCATCTGATCACCTGTGTAAGCATGAATTGTTGTCATGATACCAGACTGAATTGGAGCTAATTTGTTTAATGCATCAGCCATAGGTGCTAAACAGTTTGTTGTACAAGAAGCTGCAGAAATAACTGTATCTTCTGGTTTTAATATATTGTGGTTTACATTGTAAACGATTGTTGGAAGATCGTTTCCAGCTGGAGCTGAGATAACAACCTTTCTTGCACCAGCTTTGATATGAGCTGAAGCTTTTTCTTTTGATGTATAGAAACCTGTACACTCAAGAACAACATCTACTCCGATTTCTCCCCAAGGAAGCTGAGAAGCATCTGCCATAGCGTAGATTTTGATTGTCTTACCATCAACTGTAATTGAATCTTCACCAGCTACAACTGTATCTGCCTTGTCATATTTACCCTGTGATGAATCATACTTTAAAAGATGTGCTAACATCTTTGGGCTTGTTAAATCATTGATTGCTACTACTTCGTATCCTTCTGCACCAAACATCTGTCTGAATGCAAGTCTTCCGATACGTCCGAAACCGTTAATTGCTACTTTAACTGACATAATAATAATTCCTCCTAGATTTAAGTCTTATTTTATAAACTTTGTTAATAAAAAATCAACCACTACATATTCTACAAAATAATTCAAAAAATATCAAGAACTATTTTATATTTTTACTTTTTTTGGTAAATGCACGATAAATCAATCTATTCTGTAACAATATTTGTGCACTTTTATTTATACTTCGTCTTTTACACATCCTGCGATATTGTTAGCATGGTCTGACACTCTCTCTAGGTTTGATAATATATCCAAGAATACAACACCACTTTCACTATTACAAAGTCCCTGTGACAAACGCTCTATATGTTTATCTCTCAATTCTTCCTCCATAGTATCTACCTGGTCCTCTAACTGAATAACTCGTCTTACAGATTCCATACTACGTGTTTCTCTTGAAATTATAGCTGATTCAAAGCACTCTTTAACAATAGCACAGATATCATTAAGCTCTTTAATCCCATCCTCTGAGAACATTATATTATGTTCCACTTTATATTGTGCAAGGTCAGCAAGATTTTCTGCATGGTCTGACACTCTCTCAATATCAATAATTGCATGAAAAAGATTATTTACTAATAAATGCTGTTCTTCATTGAGTGATAAATTATTAACTTTGACAAGATATTCTGTAAGATACTTCTCCATCAAGTCCACTTTATTCTCTGTATCCATAACTTTGTCAATCATCTCAAGATTATTCTGTGTAACTGCATCAAGTGCATAGCTTATATTATTCAGTGCATAATTACCCATATTAACAACTTCTTTAAGTCCTGTCTCTACTGCAAATGATGGTGTCTCTAAGATACGGCTGTCCAGATGTCTCTTCATTGTAATAGAGAAATCTTCGATTTCATTAACAGCTCCATCTTTTTTATCTTTGAATATCATTCCAGACAGCTTAACAAATCCATTAGCGAATGGGAACATAATAGCAGTACATGTTATATTAAAGAAAGTATGGAATATAGATATCTCAACACTATTAATATTATGTGCAGCAATGCCCGGTTTAATCAAGAATACTACAAATGCAAGAGTTCCAAATAATAATGCACCCGCAACATTAAACATCAGATGTATTGATGCAGCACGCTTTGCAGTCTTATTAGCTCCTGCAGATGATATAATTGCTGTTACACAAGAACCAATATTCTGTCCAAGTGTAATAAAAATAGCTGCATTAGTTGTTACAACCCCGTTAGCTGCAAGTGTCTGAAGTATACCAACTGATGCAGATGAACTTTGTAAAATTGCAGTAACGACAATACCTACCAAAACTCCAAGTAAAGGATTTGAGCCGAATGTCTCAAATATCTTCGAGAATATTGGAGCGTCTGTGTATGGTGAAATAGAACCAGACATAAAATCAAGTCCCATAAATAGAAGTCCAATACCAACAGTAATCTCACCAATCAGTTTCTTCTTTGAACTCTTTGAAAATAATACAATAAATGCTCCAATGCCAATTAATAATGGTGCATAGAATGATGGATTCAATGCCTTCATTGCATCACCTAATTGTCCCATTGATACAATCCAGGCTGTAATTGTAGTACCTATATTAGCACCCATAATTACACCTACAGCCTGTGACAATGTAAGTACACCAGCGTTAACAAAACCAACAACCATTACCGTAGTTGCACCACTACTCTGAATAATCATTGTAATAAGTGCTCCAACAACAACTGCCAGAAGCCTGTTACTTGTAAGAAGTCCAAGAAGCTTCTGCATCTTTCCACCTGCTGTTTTTTGCATACCGTCAGCCATAAGGTTCATTCCATAAAGGAACATACCAATGCCGCCTGCAAACATAAAAATATTACTCACATCACTTAAGCTCATAATTGTCTCCTAATACTAAATAAGTTTCAATTTTACATATTGTATATATACGCTTTACATTGATTTACATTTTTTTCACTTTTCTAATAATAACAACAAACCGAAATAAATTCAACAACTTTAATATTGGATTATATAATTTATTACTTTTTACAATGAATCGTTGATTTTATAATCCTTTTTAACTATTATAGATATATACAACTTTTTAACACTCAAACTTGGAGGATATATGAATAATACAAACGGAATTAATGCTGATGTTCATATGCACACAGCATTTTCATCAGACTCATCTTCAACGGTTGAATCAATGGTGGAAAAAGCAATTTTACTAGGTCTCAAATATATCTGTATTACCGACCACAACGATTATGGTTATCCAGAGGAAGATGGCAAACCCATGTTTCAACTTGACGTAGGAAGCTATATTCCAAAGCTTCAGGCAATACAGCAAAGCTATGCTGGCAGAATTCAAATAGGTCTTGGACTTGAGCAAGGATTAATGAAAAGTGTAGCCGACAAAGTTAATAACTTTTACCAAAATAACAACATTTCCAAAGATACCCTTGATTTTATAATTGGCTCATCTCATATGGTTAAAGGTGAGGACCCTTATTACAGTCATTACTGGGAAGGTAAAGATATAGATGAATGTATTCTATATTATTTTGAATCAATTCTTGAGAATATTGAATGCTGTAATGAATATGATGTATATGGACATCTTGACTACATAGTACGATATGTGCCTGACAAATCATACCATTATCAGCCAGAGAGATATTCTGATATAATTACTGCTATTTTTGAAGCGTTAATCAAGAAGGACAAGGGCATTGAACTCAATACAGCCGGATTAAAATATGGGCTTGTTGAGCCTAATCCATGTTCATTTATATTAAAAAGATACTATGAATGTGGTGGCAGAATAATTACCGTAGGCGCTGATGGTCACAAACCTGAACACATCGCATATGATTTTGACAAAGTCGCTGCTATACTTAAGCAATGTGGTTTCAAGAGTTATTGCATATACAAAAAAAGGCAGCCGGTTTTTATACCTCTGCCTTAGTATTCAAACTAGATTTTTGTTCCAATAATTGTGCCTCCACCAACGACATAATCATCTTTGTACCATACAATAGCCTGTCCAGGTGTAATTGCTCTCTGCTTTTCGATAAAGCTGCATTTTACAAGATCATCTCCGGCTTTAGAGATAATGCAGCGAGCGCCCTTATGGCTATAGCGTATCTTAGCTGTTACCTCCATCTCACCATCTAGATTCTCTATTGACATAAAATTAATTCTATTAGCATATAGAACGTCCTTATATGCTTCGATATCATCACCAATTACAACTTCATTAGTCTGTGGTCTGATTTCAAGCACGAATACAGGCTTGCCAAGTGATAATCCAAGTCCTTTTCTTTGTCCTACTGTATAATGAACAATGCCTTTGTGCTGTCCAACAACAATACCATCAACTGTTACAAAGTTGCCTGGTCTTGATTTGACATTAGTTTCTTTTTCGATAAATGCTGCATAATCATTGTCAGGCACAAAACAGATATCCTGACTGTCAGGCTTATTTGCGACGCAAAGGCCTATACTTTCTGCGATTTCTCTTATTTTAGGCTTCTCAAATTCTCCTACGGGCATCAATGTATGTGCAAGCTGATACTGTGTAAGATTATAAAGTGCATATGTCTGATCTTTCATTGCTGTAACAGAATTACGAATTGCATATCTTCCATTAGGAAGCTGTGTAATTCGCGCATAATGCCCTGTTGCAATGTATTCTGCGCCTAATTCAAGACTTCTCTTTAATAACGCTTCCCACTTAACATATCTATTGCAGGCAATACATGGATTCGGTGTTCTTCCCTGCATATATTCATCAACGAAATAATCCATAACGCAGTTTCTGAATTCTTTTTTAAAATTACAAACATAGTATGGAATGTCTAGCTTTGCCGCCACTCTTCTTGCATCATCTACAGCACTAAGTCCACAACAGCCACCATTTTCCTCTATTATAGTATCAGGTTCATCCTGCCAAATCTGCATTGTAACGCCAATAACATCATATCCCTGCTCTTTCAGAAGATATGCAGCAACTGATGAGTCCACTCCACCAGACATACCAACCACGACTTTTTTCATCTAATATTCATCCTCTTCTTCGTTCTCACTGATATCGCTCTTTGGCTTATCAAGGCCATCGATAACAACATTATTCTTCTGGGCATAATCCCAAAGTGCAGCATGAATTGCTTCTTCTGCTAATAATGAACAGTGTACCTTAACTGGAGGCAATCCGTCAAGTGCTTCCATAACTGCTTTATTAGTTATTTTTAGTGCATCATATATTGATTTTCCTTTAACTAATTCTGTTGCCATACTACTTGTTGCAACAGCAGCTCCACAGCCAAATGTTTTGAATTTGCAATCCTTAATAATCTTTGTATTCTCATCTATATCAAGATATATTCTCATTATATCTCCACACTTGGCATTACCAACTGTACCAACTCCACTCGCTTCACTGATTTCACCAACATTTCTTGGATTCTGAAAATGATCCATAACTTTATCACTATACATATTATCAATACCTCCATTTTTCTATTATATAATTTCTATCTACCCTTTACAAAATCTTCATATAAAGGAGACATATCTCTAAGATGCTTTACTATTCCTTTGATTTTTTCAATTACAAAATCTATATCTTCTTTTGTTGTTGCGTCAGAAAGAGTCAATCTTAATGAACCATGTGCTATTTCATGAGGAAGTCCAATAGCAAGCAGTACATGGGATGGATCTAATGAGCCAGATGTACAAGCTGAACCACTTGAAGCACAGATTCCTTCCATATCAAGCATAATAAGTAAAGATTCGCCTTCGATGAATTGAAAGCTAAAATTAACATTATTAGGAAGTCTTTTTACTCTATCTCCATTCAATCTTGTATATGGTACCTCTTTAATAACTCTCTCTATAAGATAATCTCTTAGCTCAATTTCCTTTGCAGTTCTTGCCTCCATATTCTTTGTTGCAATCTCTGCAGCCTTAGCAATGCCAATAATACCTGGTACATTCTCAGTTCCGGCTCTTCTCTTTCTTTCCTGAGCACCACCATGAACAAAAGAACGAATCTTTACACCTTTTCTAATATATAAAAATCCAATTCCTTTTGGACCATTGATCTTATGTCCGCTGACGCTTAGCATATCTATGCCAAGTTCTTCAACATCAATTGGAACCTGTGTATATGCCTGAACAGCATCCGTATGAAACAATACATTATGCTTTTTAGCGATTTCACCAATCTCTTTAATTGGCTGTATCGTACCTATTTCATTATTAGCAAACATAACTGAAATCAGAATTGTATCTGGTCTAATTGCAGCCTCTAATTCATCAAGCTTGATAATTCCATTCTCATCAACGCCAACATAAGTAATCTCAAAGCCCCTTTTTTCAAGGTAATCACATGTATGCAGAATTGCATGATGCTCAATCTTAGAAGTAATAATATGCTTACCTTTTTCCTCATAAGCCTCAGCAGTAGCTTTTAATGCCCAATTATCCGCTTCCGAGCCACCAGCTGTAAAATAGATATTATCGGAGCTTGTATTAATCGTATTCGCAATTACCTCTCTCGCTACTGTAATATCATTCTTATTTGCCGCAGAAATGCTGTATATACTTGAAGGATTGCCAAATCTATCTGTAAAATATGGAAGCATAGCTTCTAATACTTCTGGTTTAACCGGAGTAGTTGCGGCATTGTCCAGATATATTATCTTCTTATCTTTATTTTGAATCAATTCATCACTCATTACATTCATTCTCCAATCTTTTATACTTTATATTGTAGTATTTCCAATAGTAATACTAGGATATACTCTCAAAAAATATATCCGACTATTTCTTTCGGATATGTATATTTTAGCATTTTGTGTAATAAGTGTCAATATTATTTATTATATATTATGTAGCAAATGAATATAATGATATCAACTCACTTGATAATCTGGTAATAATAATGAAATTCTCAAAATCAAAAAATCCAATTATAATTGGCTCATTACTACTGACTAGTGCAGGTATAATCGCAAAACTTATTGGTTTCTTTTACAGGATATACATATCCAATATTATAGGTGCTCAGGGAATGGGATTATACCAGCTTACATTTTCCTGCCTTGGAATTGTCTATGCAATATGCATGGTAGGCATTCAAACAGCCATATCAAAATACACTGCTCAATCTCCTAAAAACATGCACTATCTCTATGCTGGATTGACGCTCTCGGTAGTTCCCGGATGCGTAATCGCTGTTATTCTTTACCTTAATTCAGATTATATAAGCTCGTATCTTCTTTTAAACTCACAATGCTCTGAATTAGTTCGTATGCTTGCACTGTCCGTACCATTTACATGTATTCACTGCTGCATTAATGGGTATTACTACGGTCGAAAAGAAATAGCATTTCCAGCTATTACAGAAATAATCGAACAACTAGTTAAACTCATCTTTATAATATTAATAACAAGCTATATGAATCAACATAACATTAATATAACCGCTATCATCGCTATATATGCAATAATCATAAGTGAAGGTGTGTCTGCACTTATTAGCTGTATATGCATTAATATTAAAAAGATAAAGCTAAAAAAAGAACTTATTAACTCCTCAATAAAAAAATGTATAAAGGATATATTTGTACTTTCATTTCCATTGTCATTAAGTCGTATACTGATGCATCTGTTAAGCAGTGGCGAAAGCATTCTGATTCCTGCGCAGCTTCAGCTTGCCGGACTGAATAGCCATGAAGCAATGAGTATTTTTGGCATCATGTCCGCAATGGCATTAACACTTATTTTATTTCCTACCACTATTACTAATGCTGTATGCGTACTATTGCTTCCATCTGTATCACATGCCAAGGCAAGTAATGACCACAATGCCATCTCACGTTATATATCCTTATCCATAAAGCTTAGTATCATCTGCGGAATCTATTTTACAGCCATATTCATTCTATATGGAAGTAAACTCGGTGCCCTTGTATTCAATGAGCCTTTGGTGGCACCTATGGTTTCTGCTCTGTCGTGGCTGTGTCCATTCATGTATATCGCTTCAACTCTTGGAAGTATTCTTAATGGCATGTCAAAGACAAAAGAAACATGTATTCAGAATTGCATTGGACTTGTAATACGAATTCTTTTCGTTATATTCGCTGTTCCACAATTCGGAATAAGTGGTTATATGTCCGGATTATTAATCAGCCAGATTCTTGTATGTTTTATGCATATATATTCCTGTCATCGTTTGTACCCGCTAAGTTTCAACCCATATCAGGCAATTATTAAGCCATTATTACTAATGATTATAGCTGCAGGCACTTCACTATTATTATATAAAATAATAGCTGTTAATGTCTTTAGCATACTTCCAAGTCTGCTTATTAGTTCATTAACAGCTACTGTTATTTACTTTATTCTTATTATACCAATAATAAAAAAATCATAATATACATTTAGTTAGTCTGATTGTCATCATCCTCAAGGCTATAAGGAGTTGCCTGATATACATAATAATTCAACCAGTTTGTATACAAATTATTAGCATGGCTTCTCCATGATAATATAGGTTTTTTCTGACAGTCATTACCTGGATAATAATTAACTGGGATGTCTGGATTAATTCCTTTATCCAAATCCCTCTTGTACTCAGTATCAAGTGTCATCCTGTCATATTCAGGATGTCCTAATACGAATATTCTTTTACCCTCATCAGCTTCAACAATATATACGCCAGCCTCATCAGACTCTGCTAATATCTTCAGATTCGAACATTTGAGAATATCATCTCTGTTAACAGCTGTATATCTTGAATGTGGAGCCATAAATTCATCATCAAAGCCTCTTACAAGCGGCACTTTCCTATTCATAACCGTATGTTTATACACACCTGACAGCTTCTTCTCCAGCATATACTTTCTAACTCCATAGTGATAGTAAAGTCCCGCCTGTGCGCCCCAGCATATATGAAGTGTCGAAGTACAATGGCTTTTTGACCATTCCATAATACTCTTTAATTCATCCCAATAGTTAACTTCTTCATATTCAAGCTGCTCTAATGGTGCACCGGTAATTATCATTCCATCGAATTTCTTGTGTTTAATATCACCAAATACGTCATAGAATTTTGCCAGATGAGAGGCAGATGTATTCTTCGATACATGTGTCTCCATCTGAAGGAATGATATATCAATCTGTAAAGGCGTATTAGACAACGCCCTCAAAAGATGCAATTCTGTATCCTGTTTTATTGGCATCAAATTAAGAATAAGAATTCTTAAGGGTCTGATATCCTGCGATATTGCTCTATTCTCATCCATTACGAATATATTCTCTTCTTCCAGCTTTGCCTTTGCCGGTAGATCACTTTGTATTTTAATTGGCATTATAATCCTCCATTCCAGCAATTGCTAAGAATTCATCCTCAGTAATAACAGGAACTCCAAGCTTTGCTGCATTCTTATTTTTAGATGACTGAGATAATGAATCATTATTAATAAGATAATCTGTCTTACCAGTAACGCTTCCAGTCGTCTTTCCTCCAAGTCTTTCAATCAATTCCTTAAGCTGATTCCTATTCTCAAAATGCTTAACATTACCTGTAATAACGAATGTTTTTCCTTCAAGTACGGCTTCGTTATTATTCTCTTCAACAACAAGTTCTACTTCAGCTAACAGTGAATTAATAAGGCTTATATTATCTTCATCCGCAAAATAATCCACTATCGATTGTGCAATTATCTCACCTATACCATCAATCGAAACCAATTGTTCTAAGTCTGCTGCCATAATGTCATTAAGATTATTGTCAAAATGCTTTGCCAGCATCTTCGCATTAGAAAGCCCTATATTATCAATTCCCAAGCTATAGATAAATTTGGCAAGATTCGTCTTACGTGACTTTTCAATTGAAGCATATAGATTATCATATGATTTTTCTCCAAAGCCATCCATATTAACTATTTCTTCTCTATATTCTTTGATATGGTATAAATCCGCGAATGATTTAAGTATACCTCGTTGAATGAATTTTTCAAGTGTTGCTTCTGACAAGCCATCAATATTCATTGCATCACGTCCAACATAATGTTCAAAGCCCTTAATATGCTTCGCCTGACATCTTTCATTCATACAATATAGGGATTTAACACCATTCTGATTCTTTATATTAGTTTCATGACCACATACAGGACATACCTTTGGGATATCTACTTTGCCACTTTTTGTAAGATTATCTGCTATCTGTGGAATTATCATATTCGCTTTATATACAACAATTGTATCTCCAATTCCAAGCTTTAGATTTTCCATAATACTAATATTGTGGACACTTGCACGACTTACATTAGTTCCCTCTAAGTCCACTGTATCAAATATAGCAACCGGATTAATCAAACCTGTTCTTGAAGGGCTCCACTCAATCTCTCTAAGTACAGTTTCTTTAGTTTCATCTGTCCATTTGAATGCAAATGCATTCCTTGGGAACTTAGCAGTCATTCCAAGCGAATCACCATATGCAATATCATCATATAGAATAACCAAACCATCGGATGGGAAATCATTCTCAATTATTTTACTTTCAAACTCACTTACTGCATCTCTAATATTATCTTTATCTACTTCCTTATGGTAAACAACAGTAAATCCCTGCTTTTCCAGCCACAAAAATTGTTCTTTTCTAGAATTATTAAAATCCACTCCATCCGCTTTAACAAGTGAGAACGCAAAGAAATTAACATTACGTTCTTTTGTGATCTTGTTATTCAACTGACGTACAGAACCACTGCATAGATTACGAGGATTCTTATACTTTGCATCTGCATCAGCTATCTCCTCATTAATTCTATTAAAATCACTATATTTTATTACAGCTTCACCTCGTAATATAAGTTCACCCTTATAAGCGATATTAACTGGTACATTAGCGAAAACTTTGGCATTATTAGTAATTACCTCACCGACTTCGCCATTACCACGTGTTACGGCCTTAACCAATTCCCCACCATTATAAGTAAGTACAATTGTAAGTCCATCAAGTTTCCATGAAAGAAGTGCTTTTTGATTACCAACCCATTGCTCTAGAACGCCTACATCCTTCGTCTTATCAAGACTGAGCATAGGTTTTTCGTGTCTTTCCTTAGGCAGTTCACTAACAACCTCATAGCCAACATTAACTGTTGGACTAGATGACATTACATAGCCTGTTTCTTTTTCTAACTTTAATAATTCATCATAAAGACTGTCATATTCAAAATTCGTCATTATCTCTTCGCTGCCGGAATAATAGCATTTGCCTGCCTTATTAAGCAATTCAACTAACTCTTTAATTCTATCTAATCTATCCATTCTAATCTCCACACAATTCAACAATTATTTTTTCTTATCAAGCATATCAGTTAATGTCTTAAGCTCACTTCCACTTATTTCCCTGTATGTTCCTTCTTTAAGATTGCCAAGTTCTATATTCATTATTCTAACTCTTTTTAATGTAATAACCTTATATCCAAGGCATTCACACATTCTTCTAATTTGCCGGTTAAGCCCCTGTACGAGAATTATTGTGAATGTCTTCAATCCAGTTTGCTCAACTCTGCAGGGTGCAGTTGTTTTATCTAACTCTTTAATATACAGGCCATTAGACATTGCATCAACAAAATCCTTTGTAACAGCTTTATTAACTGTAACTACATATTCTTTTTCATGATAATTAGAAGCATCAGTCACTTTTTTTGCAACATCTCCCATATTAGTCATAAGTATAAGTCCCTGTGAATCCTTATCAAGTCTTCCAACTGGATAGATTCTTTTATCATAACCAATATAATCAACAATATTATTTTTATTATGACTGTCACTTGCACTGCAGATTACACCTCTTGGCTTGTTAAAAGCCAGCAGCACATCCGTTTTTCTTATCTCGATAATTTTGCCATCCAGTGTTACTGTCTGTCCATCTGTCACACGACATCCTGCAAAAGCAGCTACTCCATCTATAAGCACTCTTCCTTCAAGGACTAATTCATCCGCTCTGCGACGTGAACACACACCTGCTTCACTCAAATACTTGTTAATTCTCAAATCCATTCTTATCTCCATACCTAATGCATTAGCATCATATCTGTTATAAACTACTGCAATGAAATAAGCAAATTACGTAAATTGGCGTCTTTATTCACTGCATTATCATATTCCTGCATAACTTTGTTAGTAAGATTACTTGCATAAGTCCCTTTGAATATCATCTGATTATACTCTTTGATTTCATCACTGACATTCTTCTCTGATATATAGATATTACCACTATTATCAGTATTAACATAGTAATAATCAATGACAGGCAGCAATGTATCAATATTATTAATACCTACCTTTGCTGTCGCAATAACAATATATGTTTTATCAGACATTCCACCTATTATATAACAATTAATATCTTGAACTTTATTCGCATACTCCGCATAAAGCCTTTTATACATCTTATTCATATTCTCATAATTATCATAATAATGTTGTACTTTCGATGTATCCCCTGTTAGCAGTGAATTATAAAAGGATGAAATCATATTGCATATATCACTTCTGCCATTCAAAACGAAGGTTTTGGCATTAACAACTGTATCTGCATTGTTAACAACCCTGGTTTCATTACTGTCATTATCAGTAATTACCACTTCACCATCTCTAATCACAACTTCTTTATTACCTTCATCCTTAACGATATCCCTAGGGTAGAATGCAGCTACAAGAACTATTATCGCAAGGATCATAATGGGCAGTGCCCCGTATTTTAAATTCGAGAGATATTTTTTAATTATATCTCTAAAAACCTTTTTCAATTTTACTCTCCCTTTCACGTATAAAGTAAAAAATAAGATAACTTATAGTTAAGAAACCTATAAGTTATCTTATCAGAATTTGAGCTTGGTATCAATAAATATATAAATTCTTTTATTGCACAACAATTATATTTATTGTAATATATGTAAGGTGATTTATCAATGTGCACATAGCTCAGTGGATAGAGCGTTCGTCTCCGGAACGAAAGGTCGTGGGTTCGACTCCCATTGTGCACATTATATATTACAAAGTTATCATTCTGTCAGCTCTAGAATATACATATACATTATCTGATAGAATCTCTTCTGGGGCAACGCCATCAATATTAACTTCTCTAACCATATTCTCTAATTGATTCTTATTAATCTGTGATATAGCCGGAATCAAAATAACTTCATGAATGCTGCTTGGCAATATATACACATCACTATCCATCTTATCTGCAAAATCACTTAATTTATCATCATAAAACATGCATGCTGCACCATTAATCTTGTCTGCATTAGTCATTACATACATGTCACATGGTTCATCTTCATTATTAATTATATGAAGTATCTCGTCCTCGTCAGCTTTAATATCACTTTCATTAAATAACTCCATTATAATATCACTCATTCTTGTTATCCTGCATTCTAATAACTTTGGTGTATTATCTAATGCCACCTTATATAATTCATCTAAAGTAATATTCCATGTTGATAAATGCGAATTATGAATTAATACTGTTGCATTACCTATGCTCTCATCCTTTATAATGCAGTAGAATACAACTGCCAAGTCAAGAATTCTCTTGTGCGGCAAAGTCTCTAATAACTTGACATTCTGCTCATAATTAATAACCTTATACGCAATTAGATTCTTTACTTTCATAAAATCATCAAAGAAATCAATCTTAATATCCATCTTATCCATGCTATTGTTATATAGTGTCATAATGCATTCTATTATAGTATCTATATTAACTCCGCTGATATATTCATTATAGAATGCTTCAAGATATATCGTAGGTGATACATTCTTACTATTCAACATTATTACCAAACCATCTAATTCAGTTCCATTATTCTTAATCACATGATTAATGCACACCTTTCCCTCCTCTCCTATTTCATTCTTTGCGTACTTCAGTACATAATCCTTAAATTCTTCGTAATTCATATATTCTTCCTTTCATAAATAATATTATAATCCCTGCCTCTTCAACGCAGAATTATTCAAATAAAATAAAATTAAAAAAATAAAAAAGTGGAAAACTATTATACATATACATGTATTAATAATAATGATAGTCTATATAAGACTAAATTGAATTCACTAATATAGTGAATGAATGATGTTCATATGTTTTGTATAATATGAACTAATATTTGTAATCAGATAATCTACTGATTATAAGAAATGTATGTGCCATCAAGCACGTATGTTATATAAGTTATGATATAACATTAGCCATATGTTGTCAATAAGTAAAAATATATTTTTTAATTTTTTTTATTGGCATCGCATATTATATATTAATACTACAAAAAGGCGATATAATTACATGAAAAAATACAGGCACTCAACTCATATTGTCAAGAAAAAGCATATTATAGCTCTGTTTACAGTTATAACAGCATTTATCATTATAAGTCAGCTTAATTTCACTAATATAATTAATTATATGCTAAAGAACTATTACACCATGGTTTTAGATAATGCATATCCTATTGCCTTTAGTGATAACTCAATCAGTTCACACATTACTAGTTATAATGTCGATACTAATGTCCCTAGTGCAACAGATATCATTAATACACAGAGTAATAACTCCAATAATAGTATTATTACTGCCGACGATAATTCAGATAATAACACTACTATTGATAGTAGCGTTGATGAGACTAATCATACTGATAGTGATACCACTAACAATACACAAAGCACTAATGATGAAAGATATAGCCAGGTAATATCTAATAATATAATTAAAGGGGCTGTTTACGAGCGAAGTTTACTTAATACATATTCATATGCTCTAGATAATTTTTATAATATAGCTGGCATTACTGAACTCACTTCACAGATGCTAAATCCTGCAGAGTTTTTAGATATTGATATGAGTATATCACACAACTCTGATACACCGCAGATTCTAATATTACATACACATTCTATGGAAGATTTTGTTGATTCAATACCCGGAGACGTTAATACAGGTATTGTAGGTGTAGGTAATTACCTAACAGAATTACTAACTAATGTATACGGATACAACGTATATCACGACACGACCTGCTATGATTATGTTGATGGGAAATTAGACCGTAGTAAAGCATATACATATGCAGAGAATAATATTGAAAAGATATTGAACGAACATCCTTCTATTGAAGTTGTAATAGATTTGCACAGAGACGGCGTGGCCGAAACCACGCATCTTGTGACAGAAATTGACAACAAAGCAACTGCAAAAATAATGTTTTTTAATGGACTAAGTCATTCAAAAATTAATGGTGATATTAGTTATCTATATAATCCTTATAGAGACCAAAATCTTGCAATGAGCTTACAGATGCAGCTCTTAGGCAATGCATACTATCCTGATTTTCTTAGAAAAATATATATTAATGCCTATAGATACTGCCTTCATCTCCGTGGAAAATCAATGTTGATAGAAGCTGGTGCACAAACCAATACTTTGTCCGAAGTCAAGAACGCAATGGAACCATTAGCTGATATGCTTGATAAGCTTTTACGTGGTGAAAAAGTCTATCAATAAGGACTATTTGTTATATATTCTTTCAAGAATGGAAACTCTGTTGAATGGAAGCATATAATAATATCCATCACAGCAGTCATCCACCTGCTCAATTATCTCTTTGGCAATAAGGCTTCCTGTTATCTCGCCTTCCGTTTTTGACATATTCTCATGATACCTTGCAACGATTTCCTCTGGAACATCAATTCCAATGAATTCATTCTTAATAAAATTAGCATTACGAAAGCTTACAAGCGGCATTATTCCACATAATATATTAGCCCCTGTTTTATCCTTTATATAATGCATTCTTTCTATTGCATCCTTTGAATACACAGGCTGCGTAAGAAAATATGATGCGCCTGCATCTATCTTCTTTTTCATTCTTTCTATAATTTTATCAGGTTTACCAAGACTTACATTCAATGCACCACCATATACGAATGGCTCAGATGAAAAGATTTCTCCATTCAACTCTTTAACAAAATTCATAAGCTGAATAGAATTATAATCAAATACACCCGTTATAGAGCTTCTGCTTACGCTTGGTACCGGATCTCCAGTAACTAATAACAAATTCCTAATGTTATGCATATGAGCACCCAAAAGAATTGAACGAATCGCTATCATATTCTTATCTCTGCAGCATATATGTGGGCACACATTAATTCCTATTTCCTGCTGAATCTTCACACTCATTAATACAGAGTCAGTTCTGCTTCTTCCCATTGGAGAATCGGCAAATGTTATGATATCTGCACCTATTTCTTTGATTTTCTCTGCACATCCTAATATCTTAGAATAATCAGCATCAAATGGTGGATCTAATTCTACAGCAATTGTCTTTTTCTTAGACTGTACTGACTGCAGAAATTCATTATCTACGACCTTTATATCAGCTTTTTCAAAACTTTTAAGCACATACTCCATCTTTTTAATCGGAGTAGATACATATGAAGCATATAATCTTGATATATATGCCGGTGTTGTTCCACAACATCCACCAATTATGTCAACACCATTAGCACTTATCTTAGTCATATTATCATCAAAATAAGCTATGTTATCGATAAAAACCATTCTATTTTGAAACTGTTCTGGATATCCTGCATTAGGCATACATGCAAAGAACTTATTCTTTGGGAACTTGAGTGAATCAACAATGGAAAGCATATGTCCGGAACCTATTCCGCAGTTAAGTCCACAGGCATCCAGATTATCAATCCCATCTAATTCCTGCATCAGTCTTTCGATACTCATTCCATTAGACGTGTATCCGTATTTGTTAACGCAGAAATTAGCCATAATGAATATATCTGATTTTTCTCTGATATAGCTTACAAGTTCTTTAATTAATTCAACATCAGCAAATGTTTCAAACATAATTAAATCTATTTCATATCTTAAGAATGTATCTATTAATGATTTATATTCTTCAATAACAGTTTCTTCGTCATAATTACCATTGTATGAGATTGGTCCAATATCTCCTGCAACAAAAGCATTTCCCTGAGAGGCGCGCACTGCTATATCAATACCAGCCTTAATTATATTGTCTCTGGTTTCAATATCACAATTCAAAGCAAGACTATTAGCAGCGAATGTATTCGTCCTAATAAGCATGGCACCTGCTTCAATATATTCTCTATGTATCTTCTCAATACGCTCTGGATGCTCTATGTTCTCCAGTTCGCAATACTGGCAATCCTCATTATTAATTCTGTTATAATATGTCCCCATTGCTCCATCAGTAAGCAATCGGCTTGTCTTTAGATAATCTCTTATCAGCTTTTTCATCAAATCCTCACATTCTCAAAAAAACTTCCAGCATATACAGACTACTCCATACATACCAGAAGTTTTCATGCAATCGGCTAATTAATTATTTGATAATCTTTAACCAACCCTTAGGGGCTTCAATACGACCCATCTGGATACCTGTTAATGTCTCATATAATTTCTTTGTAACAGGACCCATCTCAGTCATTCCACTTGGGAAACAGATTTCTTTACCATGGTCAACGATTTTACCAACTGGAGATATAACTGCAGCTGTTCCGCAAAGACCACACTCTGCAAAATCTTTAACTTCATCAAATAATACTTCTCTTTCCTCAACTTCAAGTCCAAGATATTCTTTTGCAACATATACAAGTGAACGTCGTGTTATTGATGGAAGGATACTGCTTGATTTTGGAGTTACAACCTTGTTATCCTTTGTTACGAATAAGAAGTTAGCTCCGCCTGTTTCTTCAACCTTAGTTCTTGTAGCAGGATCAAGATACATATTCTCATCAAATCCATCATGATGAGCTGTTACAATAGCGTGAAGACTCATTGCATAGTTAAGTCCTGCTTTGATATGTCCAGTACCATTAGGTGCTGCACGGTCAAAATCACTTACTCTGATTGTTAATGGTTTAGCACCGCCCTTAAAGTATGGGCCTACTGGTGTAGCGAACATTCTAAATTGATATTCATCTGCAGGCTTAACACCAATTACAGGGTTAATACCAAACATATATGGTCTAATATAAAGTGTAGCGCCTGAACCATATGGTGGAACATATGCTTCATTAGCAGCAACAACTTGTTCTACAGCTTCAATAAAACGATCTTCAGGAAATACTGGCATCTCAAGTCTCTCTGCAGAATCTTTCATACGGCTTGCATTAAGATCAGGACGGAAAGTAACGATGTGACCATCTTCTGTTGTGTAGGCTTTTAAACCTTCAAAACATGTCTGAGCATATTGTAATACTCCGGCACATTCACTCATTGTAATAGTTGCTTCTGAAGTTAAAGCACCTTCATCCCAAGCACCATTCTTGTAATTGGCAACATATCTTTTATCTGTCTGGATATATCCAAAACCGATATTGCTCCAATCAATATTCTTCTTTTCCATTATAAATTACTTCCTTTCGTAATTGAATAGATATACGTTACTTAGGAATATATCACATTTTTCTTTGTATAACAAGCCTTCTTCTATAAAAACAGTCAACTTTTTTTATTTTTGCAAATGTGATTTCTTTTGTATTGCATTAATACCCAGCGCAACGATTCTGCTTAATTTTCTAATGTTTTCATCCACATCTTTCGGTGTCACATACATATCCGACATATATGGGTCCATAATCTCCTTAACAAGAGAATATTTTTCTTCATTAGTATATGCCTCAAATATTCCGCCTATATCCTTCATTACTTCATATTGGCCCATTACATTAAAGAAATTCTCAAAAGCATCATTCACAATTGTTGGAGCATCAATTACTGTTGGAACTCCAATCGCAATAACCGGTACACCCATCGTCTTTTCGTCAAGTCCCTGTCTATGATTGCCAACGCCTGAGCCCGGCATTATTCCTGTATCCGATAACTGAATTGTTGTATTAATTCTTCTGCTGCTTCTTGCGGCTAATGAATCAACTGCAATAATTACATCAGCCTTTGTTTCCATAGCAATACCTCTAAGAATATCTGCAGTTTCCATTCCTGTCTGCGCCATCACACCAGGTGCAATCGCAGACATATATTCATCCAGTTCCATAATATTAACCACTTCTGGACCAAGTGCATCAGCAGTAGCATACCTGTTTCCAAGTCCCGCAACTAAAACCTTTATCCTGTCATTATATGATTTTCCCTGATTTTTTATAATTCTTTCAAGCATTATATCAAGGTAAAATGCTATTTTTCCGGTTATATACTGAACCAAAGCATCATTATCGTATACAAGATTTAAAGCTTCAATCGTAATATAGTTGCCGATTGGGCGTCTTATAGCTTTTTCTCCATTCTTATCTAGTACTGCAATACGCGTGATTTTCACTGCCGTTGCCTCATCATATTCCTCACGTACTGCGACACCCTTGATTACTGTATCCTCGCCGCTAAGTTGTTCCGTAGACTCCAGTGCAAGATCCGTTCTGACTCTTATCATAATATATAATCGCTCCTACATATCCTCACAATATTTCTTTATTTTGCCCTATTATTTCCTTTCTATACACTTTTATAATTTTTTTCAAAAATGTTGTTGACATTTCAAACAACATTTAATATAATTCTATAGTATGTTTACATTAGATCGTCCGTGTCCGGCTTTAATGCAAAACAGATTACTATTATTAATATTTATTGGAGGTGTACGGATTGGCTAACATTAAATCTGCTAAGAAAAGAATTTTAGTTGCTGAAACAAAGACTGCTAGAAATAAAGCAATCAAGTCTAAAGTAAAAACTTATGTTAAGAATGTAGAAGTTGCTGTTGCTAACGGCGATAAAGCTGCTGCTCAGGCTGCTTTAACAGCTGCTACAAGCGAAATTTCTAAAGCAACATCAAAGGGAATCTTCCATAAGAATACTGCTGCTAGAAAAGTTTCTCGTTTAACAAAAGCTGTTAACGCAATGGCTTAATTGTTATCGTGACAATTTAGTAACTATATTTTATGTATATAAAAAGAAGCGCCTTAACCCAGCGCTTCTTTTTTTGTATATCTTATCTGCCAAGAAAAGCATCTACAAACCACTTTCCTGTCTCACTAAGTTCCTCATAACTCCAACCTGAAAGCTTCTGACACCAGTTCGGAATGAATGCCGAGCTTTCACTTTTATTACTTAGATTCCATGCCATATAGCTAATATTATAACTATTAATGAGTTCTTTCCATTGGTTCGCAGAATATGTATCGATTCCACCATTACCACTGGCATCACATATGCTGCATTCACTAATGAATATTGGAAGGCCATTATTAACAGCTGTAATAAGCTTATTTCTTATATCATCTCTATGTGTTCCTGCATAAAAATGTAACGTATACATAAGATTACTTACATCAGTAATTGGATTAGCGGCAGCCTCATCTACATTCTGACACCAATTCGGCGTTCCTACAAGAATAACCGCATCAGCATCATTACTTCTAATTACCGGAATTACATCATTAGCATATCTCTTGACCTCATCCCAGGATGTACCAACTGGTTCATTACAGATTTCATATATGACATTATTGTAAGAAGAATACCTAGCTGACATCTCATTCCAAAAATCTATTGCTGATTCTTTATTAGTATTAGGATTTCCATCACTAAGAGTATGCCAGTCAATGATAACATACATGCCTAGATTGGTGCACGCTTCAACACCTTTATTCACAAGAGCTTTAAGTTCATCCTGATTACCGCCACTGCAATATCCATTATATTCTGCTGTATACATTGCAATACGCATAGCATTGACCCCATAACTATCTCTTAATGTTGCAAATGCTTCTTCACTAACATAATCTGGGAACCATCCTATACCATGTGTACTTACACCATGAAGCTGGTATGGATTGCCATTAGCATCCACCAGATTAGTTCCCGACACAGATAATTGTCCATGATTGGCAACTGGTGCTGGTGTGATTCCTGTATCGTTGTTATTGTTATTATTGTTGTTATTGTTATTATTATTGCTGTTATTATTATTACTGTTATTATTATTACTGTTATTATTATTACTGTTATTGTTATTATTGTTAGCTGATTGATTATCTTCCGACTGATTTGGCTGAGCATCAGAGGCATTAGTCTCTGTTTGCGAAGTGACAACATTATTGCAGATTACTTCTGGAGTTTTAGTTTCTTTATCATAGCTTACAATGAATCCAACTCCAGTTGATGTATTGCCTTTTTCAATTGCCTTTGCAAAATCCACAGGTGTAACAAGGACCATTCCTTCCGAGTCCAACTCCGCTGTACAATTCCAGGCCTGCTCTATCTTACAGCCCTTCGCCATAACAACTGCAGTCCATTCTTTAATATCTGTATCGCCTACATTAGATGCATTAATATCATATTGGTAATAATATCTTCCACTGCCTTCCCATGAAGTCTTTTCACTTATTGTAATATCAATTATGCTCTTCATAGCCTCTGTAGTTTGATTCTTGTTTTCTGCTGACTGAGACTGCAGTGCTGTAGTTTCCTTTATAGATTCTTTCGTAGCAGAATCTGTTTTGCTCACTTCATTATTAGCCTCTTTGCTATGTGACTTTCTACCAATTGTAACACCCGCAACAATACCGACTATTAATGCAGCTACTACAATAGCAATAATAATTACTATCTTTTTATTCTTCTTAATTGTATCTCCCACTTTACTCATCATATCCTCCCTATTAATACTTTATGTCATAATATGCTTTATGCTCTGCTATACTTTACAATAATTAATTCAACACCCGTCTTATCATCGAGATTACCTGTCTTAACCGCTTCTTCGGTCTCTGCCATATCTGTAAGAGCCAGTCTTATTGTCTTACTCGAATAAGACTTTGACTGCGTGATGTATTTGCCTACTAAAAAAGGTGCAATTCCTAGATTTCTGGCAATTGTCGTATTATCAAGATGATCCTCCGCCATCTCTTTTACCTGTAACATCATATTGAATTGTCTTGTTATCAAAAATAATATTCGCATTGGTGCTTCTTTAAGCATCAGCAAATCATAATACATATCCAATGCCTGCTTCTGTCTTTTTTGTGCCATCGCAGTAATCATATCAAAGATTTTGTTAGTTACAACCTCACTGCATATCTCATCCACATCATCTCTTGTAATAACATCTCTGCCATAAGTATAACAAACCAGCTTTTCAAATTCCTGTTTGACATTATCCATCTGAATACCCGCTTTAGTCAAAAGATATTCAATAACGCTTCGGTCAATCCTTTTTCCTTCCTTGGATGCAAGACTTTCTATCCATTTCATTAACATTGCATCCGTCTGGAACTTCATCTCAGAGACATAACCTTTTTCATTAACTGCTTTGTATAGCTTATTCCTCTTATCTATCTCTTCTTCAATGAATATAATAATAAGATAATCCGGAATGTTCTTAATATATTCGGCAAGTTCTTCACAACTTGTCTTCATTAGTCCACTATCTTCAATTATAATTAACCGCTTGTCAGCAAAGAATGGTAGCGTATCTGCACTAGAAATAATTGCTTTAATATCAGGCTTTTTCCCTTCATAATATGAATAATTAATATTATCATCTCCGACAATTGCCGTCTTAAGCCTGTCCCTGTACTGTTTCTTTAGATAAGCTTCTTCACCATATATCAGATACACGGGTTTAAACTCATGATTTTTTATATGTTCATTAAGGAATTTCATCGATATTTCCTTCCAATCAAATTTTACTATATTCTATCACTTTTTAAGCTTTTTGTCTTTCCTTTTTATTGATTAATTTCACAATGCTTATAATATTCTTCTTATAATAAATGCTTATTTGCCCGCTGCTGCTTGTAACATAATATGATACTGCATTATCTTCTAGTCTGTTAATTAATTCCTGATGCGGATGTCCATATGAATTCGTTAGGACAATAAAAATGATACAATCTTAACGATTATACCATTAGGGGT
>CAZPHI010000031.1:0-23672 GCA_964586425.1 uncultured Lachnospiraceae bacterium
AGAGCTGCTCTTATTTATTGCTCTGACTGTGATACTTCACTTAAGAATTATATCATACATAGGAAGAGATGTACAAAAATATATGGTATACTTTACTAAAGAATGCTATAATATGTCTAATTGTAAAGCAATATGATATATATTGTTTTGATAAGAAATAAGAGGATTGGGCGTAATATAATGAAGGTATTGATATTATCAGATAATGTGGAACATGAGCATGATTCAGTTGAATATGCGCTAGAAGAAGCATTTAGACAAAAGGGACATGAGACATATACATATATACAAAAACAAGAAGAGGTATTAGATGCTATTGTAATGACACATACTATGCAATCGGATATAATTGCATGTATTAAGAATGATATGCATGCGAATCCATTGGTTATAAAGGTTGCGTCAGATTATTCTTTGGATTGTGATATTAATGAAGATGCTGATATTGTTGTTATACCATCAAGTGATTTAAGAAAGTCATATGTTGACAAGGGAATAGATGATACTAAGCTGTATGAGGCTGGAATCCCGGTTTTATCAAAATTCTCACAATTTAGTGTAGAAGATAAAGACAGATTAAGAGCTAAAGCTGGATATAAAAGGGAAGACAGGATATATCTGTTGTTATGTACTAATATTAAATCAGGTAAAACTATAAAAGCGATAAGTGAATTATGCAGAAGATGCATTCATAATGAAAAGGTTATTATTATATGCGATAATAAAAAGATAAGAAATAGCATGAGTAAGGAATTATATAATTATAATAATGTTAAGATAGTCAGTAGTGTATTACATAAAGCAGAGTATATGGCTATATCGGATGTTATATATATGAAACCTGACGCACTTCTTTCGACAGAAGCAGCTATAATGCAAAAGCCAATTATATACATGAAGGCAGATTCTAATGTTGAGAAAGATAATATGAAGTATTATACAGACAGAGGAATGGCTTATTATTCAGAGGATATATTGAATGAAATCAGAATGGGCGAAAAGCTTATGTATGATAATAAAACAAAGGATGAGATGATAAGTGCACAGCAATGTGGAGTTAACGATAAGGCAGCACTATCAATATGTACGATGGTTGAAGAACAAGTGGCATTCAAAAGAGGTTATGAAGCGGCATATGCAGCATTACACGGAATAACCGATTAGAATGAGACAATATAATGAGAATAATATTGAAGAAAGAGGTAAAAGTATATGAAAAAAGTAGCTGTAATGTTAGTCGATGGGTTTGAAACAGTTGAAGCTCTTGCTGTTGTGGATATATTAAGAAGAGCTAAGATACAGGTGGATTTGGTGTCTGTATTAGATCAGGAAATGATACTAAGTGCACAAAAGATCGAAATCAAGCCTGATTGTGATTATAGTGGGTATGATTTCCATGAAACAGATGCTATCTTTTTGCCAGGCGGTGGTGGACATAAGCATTATTATGAGAATGAGGATATGCTTGATATGATAAAGCAGTATGCTCAGACTGGTAAATTATTGTGCGCAATATGTGCTGCTCCAAGTGTATTAGGAACGATTGGTTTACTAGATGGTAAAAAAGCAACTTGTTATCCTGGATTTGAAGATAAACTTATAGGTGCAGAGTATGTTGAAAAATCAGTTGTGAAGGATGGTAATATCATCACAAGCAGAGGTATGGGTACAAGTATTGACCTCGGATTAGCAATGGTGAATGAGCTATTAGGACCTGAGAATGCACAGCAAATCAGAGAATCAATCATCTATCAGATGTAGATTCCTTTATCAGAATCTCGGTTGCAAAATGAATAAATCTATTGTACAATGTTGTAAAATGTTTACTTATAAGGAGATTAGTAATGGAAATGTTATCACTTGAAAAAGAACTTCAGGAAAATTCATATCCTGGCAGAGGAATTGTTATTGGTAAATCAGCTGATGGAACAAAGGCTGTAACAGCTTATTTCATTATGGGAAGAAGCGAGAACAGTAGAAATCGTGTATTTGTTCAGGATGGAGAAGGAATAAGAACTCAGGCATTCGATCCATCAAAGTTAAGCGATCCAAGTTTAATTATTTATGCACCTGTAAGAGTGCTTGGTAATAAGACAATAGTAACTAATGGTGATCAGACAGATACTATTTATGAGTTGATGGATAAGCAGCAGACATTTGAACAGTCATTGAGAACAAGAGAATTTGAACCAGATGGTCCAAACTATACACCTAGAATTTCTGGTATTATGCATATAGAAGATGGCGAATATAACTATGCTATGTCTATTCTTAAGAGTAATAATGGTAATCCTGATGCATGCAACAGATATACATTCGCATATAGTAATCCGGTAGCAGGTGAAGGACATTTTATTCATACATACAAATGCGATGGTAATCCATTACCAAGCTTTGAAGGTGAGCCAAAGTTAGTATCAATCCCTAATGACATGGAAAGCTTTACTAATACAATTTGGAATAGTCTTAATCAGGATAATAAAGTTTCATTATTTGTTAGATATATTGATATTGCAACAGGTGAATATGAAACAAAGATAATCAATAAGAATGCGTAGTATATAATTATTAATGATAGATAAGAAAGGAATCTGACAATGAAAGAATTAGAATTAAAATATGGTTGTAATCCAAACCAGAAACCTTCAAGAATATATATGGAAGAAGGAGAACTTCCAATAGAAGTATTGAATGGAAAACCTGGATATATTAATTTCCTTGATGCATTTAATGGATGGCAGTTAGTAAAAGAATTGAAGAAAGCAACTGGTCTTCCAGCAGCTACATCATTCAAGCATGTATCACCAGCAGGAGCAGCAGTTGGTCTTCCACTTAATGAGACAGAAAGCAAGATTTACTGGGTTGATGATTTAGGCGAATTAACACCACTTGCAAGTGCATATGCAAGAGCTAGAGGTGCTGATAGAATGTCTTCATTTGGTGATTTTATATCTTTATCAGATGTATGTGATGTTGCAACAGCAAAGATTATACAGAGAGAAGTATCAGATGGTATAATTGCTCCTGGATATGAACCAGAAGCCCTAGAAATCTTAAAATCAAAGAAAAAAGGTAATTATGCTATTATTAAAATAGATCCAGAATATGTTCCAGCACCAGTTGAACACAAACAGGTATATGGTGTAACATTTGAACAGGGACGTAATGAATTAACAATAGACAAGGATTTCCTTAGTAATGTTGTTACTAATAACAAAGAGATTCCTGAACTTGCAAAAATTGACTTAATTATTTCTCTTATTACATTAAAATATACACAGTCTAATTCAGTATGTTTTGCAAAAGGTGGACAGGCAATTGGTATTGGTGCAGGTCAGCAGTCAAGAATTCATTGTACAAGACTTGCAGGTAGTAAGGCAGATAATTGGTTCTTACGTCAGTCTCCACAGGTAATGGGACTTCCATTTGTAGACAATATTAGAAGAGCTGATAGAGATAATGCTATCGACCTTTATATTGGCGAGGATTATATGGATGTTCTTGCTGATGGCGAGTGGGAAAGAGTATTCAAAGAAAAACCACCAGTATTCACAAAAGAAGAGAAGAGAGCATGGCTTGATAAGATGACAGATGTTGCACTTGGTTCAGATGCATTCTTCCCATTTGGAGATAATATTGAAAGAGCATTCAAGAGCGGTGTTAGATACGTTGCTCAGCCAGGTGGTTCAATCAGAGATGATAATGTTATTGAAGCATGTAATAATCATAATATAGCAATGTGCTTTACAGGAATAAGATTATTCCATCACTAATATTAATCAAGAGACTGGGAGATTATTGAAGGAAATCTCTTAGTCTTCATAAATAACGATATGTTAATGGCTTGTACAGCCATATACATATCGTTTTTTTTACTAAGAGAGGCGGGTATATAATATGAGAGGTAAACACGAAAAATGTATTGGGCTATGCAGCATTTTACTAATAATATCTATTGTTAATATGTTGGTTACATCAGTTAATCTAATACAGGTAGAAGCAAAAGAAGAGTATCAGGAGATAATAAGCGTAGAAGAATTCTACGATACAGTGATAGGACATGTATCAAATCTAGATTCTTCGTTTGAGATAAAATTCTCATTTCCACCTAGTACTATAGAATATGGTGTGTTGCATAATAAGCTGGTAGATGCATTCGGTGAATTTAGAGGTAATAACTGTTATGGATACACCTATAAAATCGAAGGCAGCGATGGTAATTTAGTATGCTATAAGTTCACACTTGTCTATTATTCGAATGATTTCAATTATGATAAAGTAATGAAAAGAGCCAAGAAAATTGCTGATTACATGAGCAAAAAAAATCTTACTGACTTTGAAAAAATTAAAGCAACACATGATTATTTGATAAATAATTGCGAATATTATATTAATGGAAGAGGTGCGGATGCCGTATTCTTTGGTGGAAAAGCAGCATGTAATGGATATGGTATGGCATTTCAGATTATAATGGATTATGCCAATATTCCTTGTACGATAGAAATTGGTGGCGGCCATATGTGGAATAAAGTAAAGCTAGATGGCATATGGTACAACATTGACCTTACTTGGGACGACCCTGGAAAGACAGGCGTTGTATACGATTATTTCCTTAAAGCTGATAAAGACTGGGAAGAACATCAACATGGAGGAGCTTCAGCAGTAACTTCATATAATAATTTTGATGAATCATGGAATTTTGAATTTCCACCTTATAATGTGTATGAATTCATATCATTTGGCGTTAAAATTACCATTGGAATATTAATTATGGTATTCGTATGCAAAATTAAAATTATTAAAAAATAGCAGCTTAAGATTAGAAAATATTACTAAAATAATATAGCCACTGTCTACACATAATAATCTCAGATAAGCATTGCTTATCAAAAATATATTATGTTTGTGGAGGTGGCTATTATGACAAATTCTAATTTAGAATCTAACTCAAGTTCTACAGGATCAATGTCAAAGAAACAGGCCAAAGGAGCTCTTGACAGATTTAAGATGGAAGTTGCATCTGAAATTGGTGTACCATTAAAAGATGGTTATAACGGAGATCTTACTTCTAGACAGAATGGTTCTGTAGGTGGCGAGATGGTCAAGAAAATGATCAGAAGACAGGAAGAACAGATGTCACAGGGAAACTAGTTAATAGTTGTCTGCGGACAGGTTGATTTGACATAGAATATGTTGAATCAGAAAGAGGCTGAAGTATCAATGATATTAGATCATTGGACAGCAGCCTCTTTTTTTATAAATGCTTTAAAATCCTTCAGTCTTTCGTATCTTTCTTAATTCGTCGCGTCTTATCGCAGCGTCCCACTTAGCTTGTTCTTCAATAGTATCGATAATTAAACGAGGAACTTTGGTTGGCCTGTCTAAGTCATTAAGTGCTACCATTACAAAGAATGCTCTGTTAATAGGTAGCCTTTTGCCGTCAGGCTTCTCTACATAAGTATCAATACGAACCTCCATTGAAGAATTACCAACATATGTAATATAACCAATAAGGACAACAATATCATTAAGAAAGGCGCCTTGTTTGAATACCAGGTTATCAATACTTGCAGTTGTTACATTACATTCGCAATGTCGTCTCGCTACAATACCAGCCATCTCATCAATCCACATAAGCAATTGTCCGCCGAATAATCTACCAGCTCCATTGATATGAGAATTAAAGACCATATGAGAAACTTCTGTCTTTGAATCATCGACTCTTTTACTCTTTTTTGCAATTGCATCATAATCTATATCTTTATAATATGAATTATCTGTCATATCTATTCCTCCATTTTATAATATTATAACCAGCTACGCTACGCTGGGTATGTGATGTACAAGCTGGAGCGATTTCTAAGCAGACCGACGCTACGCTTAAGCACGAGCGAAAGCGTGTCTGTGTGAAATCTCTCCAGCTTGTACATCTTCACATACGCATTTTAAAGCTATCATAGCACATTTTATAATATTTTAATAGCTATGTAAAAAAAAATAACTAGTAAAATTATCTAATATATGTTACAATCTCAAAGTATGTACGTTGTACTTTAAGAAAAACTTTCATATATATTAAGGAGGAAATTATAAAAATGAGTTTCAAAGTAGAACAACTTGAAGAGAAGAATATGGTAAAGCTTGTTATCGAAGCCAGTGCAGAAGAATTTGAGAAAGGCTTAAATAGCGCTTACAATAAGAGAAAAAATCAGATTAACGTTCAGGGATTTAGAAAAGGTAAAGCTCCTCGTAAAATGATCGAAAAGATGTATGGAAAAGAAATTTTCTTTGAAGATGCAGCTAATGAGATTATTCCAGAAGCATACTCTAATGCAGCTCATGAATGTGGTCTTGAGATAGTATCACAGCCAGAAATCGACTTAGTACAGTTAGATGCAGATAAGCCATTTATCTTTTCTGCAAAAGTAGCTGTTAAGCCAGAAGTTGAACTTGGACAGTACAAGGGTGTTGAGGTTGCAAAAGCTGATACTGAAGTAACAGATGAAGACGTTGATAATGAATTAAATAAAGTAAGAGAGCAGAATTCAAGAACAGTATCTGTAGAAGATAGAGCTGTTAAAGATGGTGATGTTACTGTTATTGATTTTGAAGGCTTCGTTGATGGTGAAGCATTTGAAGGTGGTAAAGGCGAAAGCTACCCACTTACAATTGGTTCTCACTCATTTATAGATACATTTGAAGAGCAGTTAATTGGAAAGAACATTGGCGAAGAAGTAGAAGTTAATGTAACATTCCCAGAAGAATATCATGCTGAAAACCTTAAGGGTAAAGCAGCTATGTTCAAAGTAACTGTAAAAGAAATCAAAGAGAAACAGCTTCCAGAGTTTGATGATGACTTCGCTCAGGATGCTTCAGATTTTGATACATTAGCAGAATACAAAGAAGATCTTAAGAAAAACTTAGCAGAGAAGAAAGAAAAAGATGCTAAGAATAACAAACAGAATGAAGTTATTGAGAAGATCGCAGAAACAGCTAAGATGGATATTCCAGAAGCTATGGTTCAGACACAGGTTCGTAACATGGCAGAGGATATGGCACAGAATTTACAGCAGCAGGGTCTTTCAATGGATCAGTACTTCCAGTACACAGGTCTTAGCGCTGATAAGTTCCTTGAGCAGTTAAAACCAGAAGCTGAGAAGAGAATTAAGAATAGACTTGTTCTTGAAGCAGTTGTTAAAGCTGAGAACATCGAAGTATCAGAAGCTGAAATCGATGAAGAATTGAACAAGATGGCAGAGATGTACAAGATGGAAGTTGAAAAGATCAAAGAATTCATGGGCGAGAATGAAAAAGATCAGATGAGAAAAGATCTTGCAGTTCAGAAAGCAGCTGAATTCGTTACTAATCAGGCAGTAGAAAAATAATTTTAGCAGTAGCAGGAGGTTTTGATATGAGTTTAGTTCCTTATGTCATTGAACAAACAAGCAGAGGTGAAAGAACCTATGATATTTATTCAAGACTTTTAAAAGATAGAATTATATTTTTAGGTGAAGAGGTTAATGATGTATCTGCAAACCTTATAATTGCACAGTTATTATTCCTTGAATCTGAAGATCCAAATAAAGATATTCATCTTTATATTAATAGTCCAGGTGGTTCTGTATCAGCTGGATGGGGTATCTATGATACCATGAATTATATTAAGTGTGACGTATCTACAATTTGTGTTGGTATGGCAGCAAGTATGGGTGCATTCTTACTTGCAGGTGGTGCTAAGGGAAAGAGACTTGCATTACCTAATGCAGAGATTATGATTCATCAGCCTTCTGGCGGTGCACAGGGTCAGGCTACAGATATCAAGATAGTTTCTGATCACATTATTAAGACCAGACAGAGATTGAATGAAGAATTATCTAAGAATACTGGAAAACCTCTTGATGTTATTGCAATTGATACTGAGAGAGATAATTACATGAGTGCTCAGGCTGCAATGGAATACGGCTTGATTGATGGTGTGGTTACAAACAGATAGAATGCGAATAACAGGGACTGTGGCACAAGGTTACAGCCCCTTTTCGTACTTTTATGATAGATGTTATAGATTTATCTAGATGGTTAATATAGTAGAAAGGTATATGTATTATGGCGGGAAAAGGAATGGATGATAAGTTAAGATGCTCATTTTGTAATAAGCCACAGTCGCAGGTTAAGAAGCTTATTGCAGGACCAAACGGAGCATATATATGTGATGAATGTGTATCTGTATGTGAAGAGATATTAGAAGAAGAATTAGATATTGACAATGATAAGAACACGAATATAGATTGGGATATTAATTTGTTAAAACCAATGGAAATCAAGAAGTTTCTTGATGACTACGTAATTGGACAGGAAGAGGCTAAAAAAGTGCTTTCTGTATCAGTTTATAATCATTATAAGAGAATTACATCAGAGAAAAAGAAAAATTCTGATGTTGAAATACAGAAAAGTAATATCCTTATGCTTGGACCTACAGGTTCTGGTAAAACATTTCTTGCACAGACACTTGCAAAGTTACTTAATGTACCATTTGCAATAGCTGATGCAACAACTCTTACAGAGGCCGGATATGTTGGTGAAGATGTAGAGAATATTCTGCTCAAACTTATTCAGGCTGCTGATTACGATATTGATAGAGCACAGTACGGTATTGTATATGTGGATGAAATAGATAAAATCACTAAGAAAGGTGAGAATGTATCTATTACTAGAGATGTATCTGGTGAAGGCGTTCAGCAGGCACTTCTTAAGATATTAGAGGGTACTGTTGCATCAGTTCCACCACAGGGCGGAAGAAAGCATCCTCAGCAGGAATTAATACAGATTGATACAACTAATATTCTGTTCATCTGCGGTGGTGCATTCGATGGTCTTGAGAAGATTATCGAGACAAGAATGGATCAGAAATCAATTGGTTTTAATGCTGAGATAGCTGACAAGCATGAAGATGATATTAGTGAGCTATTCCATAAGGTTCTTCCACAGGATCTTATCAAGTATGGTATTATTCCAGAGTTTGTAGGACGTGTTCCAATTACAGTTTCACTTGATTTACTTGATGAAGATGCATTAGTTAGAATTCTTACAGAACCAAAGAATGCTATTGTTAAGCAGTATGCAATGCTATTTGAATTGGATGAAGTAGAACTTGAGTTCACAGAGGATGCTGTAAAAGCGATTGCTAAGAAGAGTTTTGAAAGAAAGACTGGTGCCAGAGGCCTTCGTGCAATTATGGAATCAGCAATGATGGATGTAATGTATACAATACCATCTGATGATTCTGTTGCAAAATGCATTATCACCGAAGGGGCTGTTGAGGGAACCGAGAAACCACAGCTTATTTACAGAACTGACGAGATTGAGCAGAAAGCTCAATAGAATTATAATATACAGTTGATTAAGGTTGCCAGTATATATTGATATGCTGGCAATCTTACAATATTTTGATGGAAAACTGGAGTAGCATAAAGAGAATGAACAATAGTGATAAGAGATATGATATACCTGTTATTGCCTTAAGGGGAATGACAATACTGCCAGATATGGTGATACATTTTGATGTAAGCAGAAAGAAATCTATTAATGCAATAGAATCAGCAATGAATTCTAAGAATCAGATTGTATTTCTTACAACACAACATAATTCTGATACAGCGGAACCTGGCGCTGATGAATTATATAAGATAGGTACAGTATCAAAGATTAAACAGGTAATAAAACTTCCAAGTGGTATCGTAAGAGTTCTGGTTGAAGGACTTGAAAAGGCTGAAATTGAGAAGATGCATGATGAGAATACTATGTTCTTTGCAACAGTTTATGTTGTAGAGGATGAAGGTGTCTATCCAGATGATTATACATGTAAGGCAATGACTGAAAAGATTCATGAATATGTAAAACAATATGCGTTAATGAATAAAAAGATGAGCAAGGATGTGGTAAAACAGATTCTTGACATGTTTGATATAGATAGAATATTAGATAGAATTGCGGTTGATTTTCCTTTTAATTACGTTGAAAAACAGCTTTTCTTGGAGGCTTCTTCGATAGAAGAGAGATTTCAGATAATTACAAAATTAATTATTGAATCATGTGAAGTCTATAAAATCAAGGAAGATATAGGACAGAAGGTAAAAGACCGTGTTGATAAAAATCAGCGTGATTATGTTCTACGTGAGCAATTGAAGCTAGTTAAAGAAGAACTTGGAGATGGAGCTGACAATGATAGTGAAATCGATGAGTATGATAGACGTCTTAACGAATTGAAGGCATCTAAAGAGATTAAGGAACAGATTGAAAAAGAGATAAAAAGATATAAGATGATGACAGCAAGTTCATCTGAGTCCAATGTACTCAGGGGTTATATAGAAACACTCCTTGATTTACCTTGGGATAAGCAAAGCAAGGATAGCAAGAATCTTAAAAAGAGTGCTGAAATTCTTGAGGAAGACCATTATGGTCTTGAAGATGTTAAAAAAAGAATAATAGAGTTTCTAGCTGTCAGAAATGTTACGAAAAAGGGTCAAAGCCCTGTTATCTGTCTTGTTGGACCACCAGGAACAGGTAAAACGTCGATTGCACAATCAATAGCAAGAGCACTTAATAAAAAATATGTAAGAATATGTCTTGGTGGAGTAAGAGATGAAGCAGAGATTAGAGGACATAGAAAAACATATGTAGGCGCGATGCCAGGTCGAATCGCCACAGCATTTAAGAATGCCCAAGTTAATAATCCGGTGATTTTGTTAGATGAAATTGATAAAATCAGCAGTGATTACAAAGGTGATACAGCATCGGCGTTATTAGAAGTTCTAGATACGCAGCAGAACAAAAGATTCGTTGATCATTATGTTGAGATTCCGATGGATTTGTCCAATGCACTATTTATTGCAACAGCTAATGATTTGAGTACAATGCAGAGACCTTTGCTTGATAGAATGGAAATAATAGAGATTAACAGTTATACAGCTAATGAAAAACTGCATATTGCTAAGGAATATCTTATTCCAAGACAGATAGAGAATTCAGGATTGAAGCCAAAACAGATAACATTTACCGATAAGGCAGTTAAGAAGATTATATCTTCGTATACTCGTGAAGCTGGGGTAAGAAATCTGGAGAGAAAGATTGGTACTGTATGCAGAAAAGCAGTGACTGATGAATTAATGAATAATGGTAAGATAGAACGCCTGAAACTTCAAATTAAGGATGTTAATCTCAAACAGTATCTTGGAAGAGAGAGATATGACACTGATGAAGCGAATGATGAAGATGATATTGGTGTGGTAAGAGGTCTTGCATGGACAGCTGTTGGTGGTGATACATTACAGATTGAAGTTAACACCATGCCTGGAAAAGGAGAGTTTATCCTTACTGGACAGCTTGGCGATGTAATGAAGGAGTCTGCAAGAATTGCATTATCTTATGCAAAATCATATATTGGTGCAAGAATTGATGCAGATTACTTCGAGAATAATACAATACATATTCATATTCCAGAGGGAGCAGTTCCAAAGGATGGCCCATCAGCTGGTATCACCATGGCAACGGCGATTATATCGGCGCTCCTTAATAAAAAGGTGGACTGTCATGTAGCAATGACAGGAGAATTAACTCTTCGTGGCAAGGTTCTTCCAATAGGTGGATTAAAGGAAAAGCTTCTAGCGGCATCCATGGCAGGAATGAAGAAAGTTCTTGTGCCAGTGAAGAACAAGCGCGATGTTGAGGAGTTTTGTAAAGAGATAACAAAAGGACTTAAGATTGTATATGTAAGTAATATGGATGAAGTCCTTAAGGAAGCATTGGTAGTTGAATAGGAGACAGATATGGTAATTAAAAAATTGAATTTAGACATTGTAATTGGTGTTACAAGCCAGATACCCGAAACTCAGTGGCCGGAAGTAGCATTTGCAGGCAAGTCAAATGTTGGCAAATCATCACTTATTAATTCGCTTATGAATAGAAAATCATATGCCAGAACATCATCACAGCCAGGAAAGACACAGACAATTAATTTTTATAATATTAATGATTGCATGTATCTTGTTGATTTACCGGGATATGGATATGCGAATGCAAGCGAGGCAGTAAAAGCAAAATGGGGTAAGATGATTGAAAAATATCTGATTACATCAAAACAGCTTAAGCAGGTATTCCTTCTTATTGATATAAGGCATGAACCTTCGGCAAATGATAAATTAATGTATGACTGGATTGTAAGTAATGGTTTCAGACCAGTAATTATTGCTACAAAACTTGATAAGATTAACAGAAGCCAGATTCAGAAGCATGTTAAGATGCTTCGTAACGGCCTAGGATTATTAAAAGACGATATATTAGTACCTTTTTCTGCTGAGACAAAGCAGGGGTTAGAAGAGATATGGAATCTTGTAGATGGATATGTTCTTCCAGAGCAGGAAGCGTAGAATATTGTGATACATCAAAAACCTCCAAAAGTTAGTTTGAAAACTAATTATTGGAGGTTTTTCTTATTCTTTGTTATATTCTTCGGAATCTTCACTTACAAGTTTGATATCATCGATATCTTTCAAATTAGAATCCTCAATACTGTTATAATGACGCAATTTGTAATTAATAATATATTCTATCTCCTGACGACCATCAGAAGTTAATTCTCTAAGTTTTTGGATAGTCTTGAAATCCTTCTTGGTTAGTTTTAGTATATCATCAACATGAATCTGTTTATGTTTTAGAATGTATGCTATTTTATCATAGAAGGCATCTTCTGAGGTCACTGGTGGAGTGCTGATCTTTGTGACCTTGCGTTTGTGGTCAACATATCTAAGAAGTTCATCCATTGTCATATTATAGAAATCAGCAATGCACATTAATGCGTATATATCCGGTGTGCTACGGCCTGTTTCGTAATAACTATAGGCAGCTCTTGTAATGGATAATGCATTGGCAAGATCTGATTGGTTTAAATTATGATTTTCACGCAGTTCTAATAGGCGTAATCCAATGGTAATATTACGATTATACATATCATTCCTCCGTTCAGTATAGTATTGTTAAATTATAATATTCGCAGCTTGGAGAAAAATGAAAGTAAACAGAATGTTGCACAGTGATAAAAAACATTTACAAGGATGATTGTTAACTTATATGAAATTATTAGACAAACTGTTAATCTTTTTATGTTTGTGGTATTATATAACAAATATGCTTTGGCATGGAGGAGAGAGTTATATGAGCAGAGTAATAAAAAAACTTAAATTAGTATTGATAGTATCAATGGCGATTGCACTAACGGGATGTGGCAAGAGTAAGGGTGATGCTATTGTCTTAAAGACGGAGGAGATACAGCTAGAAGTAGATAATAAGATAGATCGCACGATATCGAATTATATAGATGGAAGTGATAGTGTATTGAGCCAGGTTATTGCTGATTTCTCAGAGGTTGATACAAGTAAGATAGGAAGATACCAGGTATCGTTTAGTTATAATGAAGAGCTTCTTTTTATGAAGGTAAATGTTGTTGATTCAACTCCACCAGAGATGACAATTGGAAGAGTAACGGTTAATCTTTGTGAAGGAGTTCCACTTAGTGTAGACAAATTAGCAGTAAAATATACTGATTACAGTGAGTGCCATGTTGCATTTGAAGATGGGAAAGTGGAGCATATATATAATGAAGCTGGAACGTATTCTGAGAATATAGTTGTAACAGATCTGTATGGCAATAAAAGTCAAAAGAGCCTCACAGTATATGTAGGTAGTGAATATGCACCGACGCTTATTGGAGTAGGTGATTTGACATATAATTATGGCCAGCCAATTGATACTATGAGATATATAAGTGCATATGATTCTGAAAAGAATGATTTAACGTCCAAGATAAAGGTGTCTACATATGATGCAAGAGTGCGTGGACAGCAGACTTTAACATATACAGTAAGTGATAATTGGGGCAATACAACAACTAAGACATGTGTATTAACAATAAATTAATATGGATATGAAAAAATAGCTGTAATAAAAATTACAGCTATAGCATTAATTTCTTTATTATAAATTCGTAGATTTCCTGACTCGCATCCTTCCATTTTGCACACATTGCATCAGCGTGCTCCTCAGTAGGAACGGACATATTAAGCTCAATTAGGTTGTTCTCGCCTTCTTTAACAACGCAATGTACAACATAGTCCATTGAAGTGGAACGATAGTAATCGGAAGTTGTGCTTACGTCATTGACAAGATCGTATTTGTTGTCAACAAGGAATGCGTCAATATCCTCCTTGATAGCCTGCGATATCTTGTTATCAAAGAAACGTATAGTATCTCGTCCGGTATCAGTAAGTTGATATTGTGTAGTATTTCTTGAAGTAGATATCTTAACAAATTCATCATTGACCAAATCATTAAAAATCTCCTGCAAAGTAAAATACGTAGTGTATTCTTTATCAAGCATAAATTCCGAAATCTGATTGTTAGTTAATGGAAAATTGACCTTGCTTAGCATATACAAGACCATTAATTTGTATAGTGTAACAGCTTCGTTTGACATATTTTAACCTCTTTTCTGCATTATATAACATAGTGTTTTCCCTGCATTATATCATGCTCACTAAAATAGTGATTAATCGTGTTAAGCACATACTTTTTATTAGCACTCCATTGCGGAGCAATTAATATTCTCTTTGGCCCATCACCGGTTAGGCGGTGAATTACCATATCTGGAGGAAGCAGTTCTATTATATTCCCAAGTATCTCACAGTATTCTTCTAAGGTAAATGTTTTGAAAGGTTCGGCATCATACAAATCCCCAAGATCAGTATCACAAAGTACATGAAGAAGTTGCAGTTTAATGCCTTGAATATTACAGTGAGCAAGGTATCTGGCAGTATCAAGAATGTCTGTTGTGCTTTCACCAGGAAGTCCAATTATCATATGAACAATAGTTGTAATATTTGCTTTTTGTAAGCGCAATACAGCATCTTCAAAGACAGAAAGTGGATATCCTCGTCTGATAAAATGTTCAGTGCGTTCGTGGATTGTTTGCAATCCAAGTTCAATCCAGACAGGTTTGATTGCATTAAGTTCTTTGAGGAGTTCTATAATTGGTTCCTGCAGACAGTCGGGTCTTGTGCCGATTGATATTGCAACAATATCTGGATGATTGATAGCCTCTGTGAATATCTGCCTAAGATAACTAACAGGCGCATATGTATTAGTGTATGCCTGAAAGTAAGCGATATAACTATGACCTTTGTATTTATCTGTAAGATGCGCTTTCTGGGATTCGATCTGCTCAGTTATTGAGTGGCTAGCCTGTCCGGCAAAGTCGCCCGAACCACCACGACTGCAGAATATACAACCTCTTGTATCAATAAGCCCATCACGGTTGGGACATGACATCCCACCGTTAAGGGCTAATTTGTAGACTTTTGTATGGAAAGTGTCTTTTAGATATTCATTTAAAGAATAATAGTGAGATTTATCCATATGTATTATTTATTTGATATGAGCTTTGATAGCTGCACTGACAACATCAGCAACTCTTGGATCAAATGCTTCTGGAAGAATGTTAACATCACTTACTTCGTCATCTGGAATAAGATTAGCGATTGCAAGAACAGCAGCAAGCTTCATATCCTCTGTAATCTGTTTTGCACGTCCTTCAAGAGCACCTTTGAAGATACCAGGGAATGCGATAACATTATTGACCTGATTAGGGAAATCACTTCTACCTGTACCAACGACTCTTGCACCTGCAGCTTTAGCTACATCTGGCATGATTTCAGGAACTGGATTAGCCATAGCAAAGATAATTGCATCCTTGTTCATTGAAGAAACCATCTCAGCAGATACGATGTTAGGAGCAGAAACACCAACGAATACATCAGCACCACGAAGTGCATCAGCGAGTGAACCAGTCTTTCCTTCAAGGTTAGTTACTTCCATCATTGATTCCTGCATCCAGTTAAGTCCCTGCGCACCTTTTGCGAGGATACCAACTTTATCACACATAGTTACATGCTTGAAACCATATGTTAAAAGAAGCTTTGTGATTGCAACACCTGCTGAACCAGCACCATTAACAACAACCTGACAATCTTCCTTTTTCTTACCTGTTACTTTAAGTCCGTTAATGATTCCGGCAAGTACAACGATTGCAGTACCATGCTGGTCATCATGGAATACTGGAATATCAAGAAGTTCCTTAAGTCTTGATTCGATTTCAAAACAACGAGGAGCTGAGATATCTTCAAGATTAATACCGCCGAATGCTGGAGCGATATTAACAACAGTCTTGATGATTTCTTCAGTATCCTGTGTATCTAAGCAGATTGGAAATGCATTAACACCACCGAATTCTTTGAAAAGAACAGCTTTTCCTTCCATAACTGGCATTGCAGCATATGCACCAATATTACCTAAGCCAAGAACAGCACTTCCGTCTGATACAACAGCTACAGTATTAGATTTGATTGTATATTTGTAAGCAGCCTCTTTATCCTTTGCAATTACTTTACAAGGTTCTGCAACACCTGGTGTGTATGCTAGAGCTAAGTCTTCTCTTGTTTTGATTTTGCACTTTGAAGTTGTTTCTAATTTGCCATTCCACTCTTCGTGTAATTGTAATGCTTTTTCGCCATTTGTCATGATTGATACCATACCTTTCGTACATTTAATTAAAATAAAAAATTCATTATAATAAGAAGTGTTTGTGACACTAATAAGTCAATAATAACACAATGCAATAATTCAATCAACAAATAAAGTATTAAGAGTAAAGAATAATTTGAATAAATGTTTTAAAAAGCCTTTTATTTATTAATAAAATATGATAAACTATAGTTTATTGTTACAGATAATTAGAAACTGTAGAATTATATATTGTTTTAGAAGAGTTTCATATCTAGATTAGTATGGCACAGTCATAGGCCAGAGTGTAAGATATTCCATCTTCACTAGTTACCACACAGACCAAGTAAAAGTTATTATAGAAACTATTACAATATTACAAAAAGCTCAGGCATGGAGGGATTAATATGCGTGAAAAATTATTAAGTTTACCTTTAGCGACACTTCGTGAAATTGCTAAAGACAAGAAAATCAAGAATATCTCGACAATGAGAAAGGGAGAGCTGGTTGACGCAATTCTTTCAGTATCTGATGAGGAAGCTGATACAGAAAAGGATACTCATAAGGAAGAAATTAAGGAAGAAATCAAAGAAGAAAATAAAGAAGAAGTCAGGGAAGCACACAAGCCTCAGACTTCACATAATTCTGGAAAATATAACAATCAGAATGCCAATCAGAACGGCAATCAGAATAGGGAAAGAACAGTTCCTGATAATGCGACGGTGACAGATGGACCTGATGCTAATGGTATTCTAGAAGTATTACCAGAAGGCTATGGATTTATTAGATGTGAGAATTTTCTACCTGGAGAGAATGATGTATATGTATCACCATCTCAGATAAGACGATTTAACCTTAAAACAGGAGATATTATTGTAGGACCTAAGAAACTCAAGTCGCAGGGCGAGAAGTTCAGTGCATTATTATTCTTAAAATCAGTTAATAATCTTCCTGCTACAGCAATTATCAGCAGACCTGCATTTGAATCATTAACACCTATATTCCCTAATGAGAGAATACATCTTGAGCCGAATTCTAATTCAGTTGCAATGAGAATCGTAGATCTAATTGCACCTATTGGTAAAGGTCAGAGAGGTATGATTGTATCGCAGCCAAAGGCAGGTAAGACTACATTACTTAAACAGGTGGCTAATGCAATTACAAAGAATAACAAAGAGATGCATCTTATAATTCTTCTTATAGATGAACGACCAGAAGAGGTAACGGATATTAAGGAATCAATAGAAGGTGACAATGTTGAGGTTATATCTTCAACATTTGACGAGCTTCCAGAACGACATAAAAGAGTATCAGAGATGGTAATAGAGCGAGCTAAGAGACTTGTAGAGCATAAGAAAGATGTAATAATACTTCTAGACAGCATTACAAGACTTGCAAGAGCGTACAATCTTACGGTACAGACTAGTGGACGAACTTTATCAGGTGGTCTTGATCCAGCTGCACTTCATATGCCTAAGAAGTTCTTTGGTGCTGCAAGAAATATGCGTGAAGGTGGAAGTCTTACAGTGTTAGCAACTGCACTTGTTGATACAGGCAGTAAGATGGATGATGTTGTATTCGAGGAATTTAAGGGTACTGGTAATATGGAACTTGTACTTGATAGAAAGCTTTCGGAAAAGAGAGTATTTCCTGCAATTGATATAGCAAAGTCAAGCACAAGAAGAGATGACTTACTTCTATCTAAAGAAGAACAGGAAGCTTCAGACATAATTAGAAAAGCTTTAAACAGTATGAAATCAGATGAGGCTGTAGAAAGACTTCTTGATATGTTTGTACATACAAAGGACAATAAAGAGTTAGTGGAGAAGATACGTAAAACAAGGTATATCTAAAAATAATAAAAAATATAAATTTATGCTTGCAATAATAACTCTACTATGATACAATTTAAAAGCTGTTTATCAAAGATAAAGCAAATGAATTGGTTAACATTGGTTGTTCGCCAATTATAATAAACAAACAAGAATTATTTAAAGAGGTGAAAATCATGAGAGAAGGAATCCATCCAGAATACTATCAGGCAAAGGTTGTTTGCAACTGTGGTAATGAATTCGTTACAGGTTCAACAAATGAAGAAATTCATGTTGAAATTTGTTCAAAATGTCATCCTTTCTACACAGGACAGCAGAAAGCAACTACAGCTCGTGGACGTATTGATAAGTTCAACAAGAAATATGGTGTTGAAAGCAAATAATTGTTAAAGATAAGGTTGAGGTTGATAAGATCTCAACCTATTTTTTGTTTCACTAATATATAATATATCTACGAACGCGGAGGTTTATAGATTACATGGACAATAAATTAAAACCATCTGGAATAGGTGGACAGGCGTTAATTGAAGGCATAATGATGCGTAACAAGGATACATATTCAGTTGCTGTTCGAAAACCAGATAATGATATAGATGTAACAACATATACAAGCAGACTAACAACAGAAAAATACCCATTTCTTAATCTTCCTATTGTAAGAGGTGTATTTAATTTTGTAGATTCGCTGGTTGTTGGAATTAAGACTTTGTCATATTCTGCATCATTCTATGATGATCCAGAGGAAGCTAAGGAAACAAAGGTTGATCAAGTTGGAGAGAAAATATTCAAAGACAAGCTTGAATCTGTAATAATGGGTATAACTATTCTGTTATCAATTGTTATTGCAGTAGGGCTTTTTATGATGCTTCCATACTTTATTTCAAGACTTTTATCAGATGTAATTATTTCACAGGGTGTACTTAATCTGATTGAGGGAATAGTTCGAATGGTTATATTCATATTATATCTTCTGTTGATTTCGCTAATGAAGGATATTAAACGAGTATTTATGTATCATGGCGCTGAGCACAAATGCATTAACTGTATAGAGAATGGCATGGAACTTAATGTTGAGAATGTAAGAATAAGTTCAAGAGAACATAAGAGATGCGGAACAAGCTTTATGTTATTCGTCATGATTATCAGTGTGATTTTTTTCATATTTATTCGTGTTGATAATAGAGCATTGCAGATAGTAATCAGACTTTTACTTGTGCCTGTAATTGCAGGTGTATCATATGAAGTAATCAGACTTGCTGGCAGAAGTAATAATCCAATAGTAACAATTATCAGCAAACCAGGTCTTTGGCTTCAGAAGCTTACAACAAAAGAGCCTGAAGACGACATGATTGAAGTTGCAATTAAAGCTGTAGAGGCCGTATTTGACTGGAGAAAGTTCCTCAGTGACAATGAAGCTGATAACGAAGCTAACAAAGATAACGAAGCCAACAAAGATAATGAAGATAACACTCAGGCTCAGGATTCAAGTAATGAGGATACAAAATAATAATGAACAAGTCGGCAGATAATATAACATATCGGATTTTGCTTACCAATGGTAAAAATGCTTTGACGCAGGCAGGCATTGAGGAATTTGAATATGATGCTTTTGCATTATTGGAATATGTTACTGGAATGAATAAGACATCATATCTTATGCATAGTGCAGATTTCGCTAGTGATGAAGCAATTAAAAAGTATGATGAAGTAATTAAGCTTCGTCAAAATCATATTCCACTACAGCATATTACTGGTGTGGCATATTTTTATGGATATGAATTTAACGTTAATAATAAAGTGCTTGTGCCAAGATTTGACACAGAGAATCTGGTTGCTAAAGCATTACAAATTATAAAATCAGGCCAATGCTGTAGCGATAATGGCAAATTTCGTGTACTCGATATGTGCACAGGTTCAGGCTGTATAGCACTTACGCTTGCCAGATATATTCTTGAGAACAAAGCAGAATATGAGCGTATAGATAATCTAGAGATTACGGCAGCAGACCTTTCGGCAGAAGCCCTTGAGGTAGCAAAGCAGAATGCGAAGAAACTTACAACGGATGAATACAATGTTTCGGGTGTTACAACATTTATCCAAAGTAATCTTTTTGATGATGTTGTAGAGAGGTTCGATATGATTGTGTCAAATCCTCCATATATTCCTACTAAGGTTATTAATGGATTGCAACAGGAAGTAAAACTGCATGATCCCTACATAGCATTAGATGGACACGAAGATGGACTTGATTTTTATAGAGATATTACAAAAGAATCGACTACACATATGAATAATGGTGGCTGGCTGATATATGAAATCGGACATGACCAGGCAGAGGCTGTTAAAGCTATGATGATAGAGAATCATTTTGATTCGATTGAGGTAATCAAAGATATGGCTGGCCTTGACAGAGTGGTATGTGGACGTTTTCGTGAGTACTAGCAGAAGAGAATTGATGCTGGCGTAAAACGTAATAATGTATATAAAAAACATAATTAGATAGATGAAATTAATAGATAAGATTGGAGAATTATTAAAATGGATATGTTTGATAGATTGGATGACTTACTCATCCGTTACGAAGATATTAATGCGGAACTTAGTAATCCTGATATAGTTAATAATCAGGAAAAATTCAGAAAATTTATGAAGGAGCAGAATGATATCGCTCCTATTGTTAATGCTTATACTGAATACAAATCATGTAAGAAAAATATTGAAGATAGTTTAGCAATGCTTCAGGAAGAGACTGATGAAGAACTTAAGGAGCTTGCAAAGGAAGAACTTAATGATTCAAAGAAGAGAGTTGAAGAGTTAGAGGAGGAGTTAAAGATTCTCTTACTTCCTAAGGACCCTAATGATGATAAAGATATTGTTGTAGAAATCAGAGCTGGTGCAGGCGGTGATGAAGCGGCTTTATTCGCTGCGGAATTATTCAGAATGTATACTCACTATGTTGAGTCTAGAGGCTGGAAGATAGAGGTTGTCAATTCAGATGAAACTGGAATTGGCGGTATGAAGGAAGTTGAATTCATGGTTAAAGGACGCGGAGCATATTCAGTAATGAAGTATGAAAGTGGTGTTCACAGAGTTCAGCGTGTACCTGAGACAGAGGCAGGTGGCCGTATTCATACATCAACAGCATCAGTAGCTGTTATGCCTGAAGCAGAAGAAGTTGATGTTCATATTGATGATAAAGATATTCGTATTGATGTAATGCGTGCTTCTGGTAATGGTGGTCAGTGTGTCAATACAACAGATTCAGCTGTTCGACTTACTCATTATCCAACAGGTATTGTTATCTATGCACAGACAGAAAAATCACAGATTCAGAATAAAGATAAAGCATTCGCACTCCTTAGAACTAAACTTTTCGACCTTGAGACACAGAAGGCTCATGATGCTGAGGCAGATGCAAGAAGAAGCCAGATTGGTACTGGTGACCGTTCAGAAAAGATTAGAACATACAACTTCCCACAGGGTCGTGTAACTGATCATAGAATTGGTTTAACATTGTACAAACTTGACAAAATCATGAATGGAGATATCCAGGAAATAATAGACGCATGCATTGCAGCAGACCAGGCTATACGCTTAAGCCACTTAGACGAACAGGCTTAAAACCCTTGAATTTACTGGGGTTGTGGCATTTTATCATTTTGGCAATTTAATATAAAATCCAAGGAAATCGGTTAAAACGAACAAGCGTTTGACCGATTTCTTTCTTTATAAGCAGTTTAGACATACTGTCGAGCCTTATTTTTGCGATTTGAAACCTTTATAGCCTTTGCTAAATTCTGTAGAAACCTTTATAGCCCCTAGAAATATGTTTAGATAATTTGATAGCCCCAAGAAGAAAAATAGCAGGATTCTACTGAAGACTGCTTATAAAATGACGGAGTTCTTAATATAAAAGTTAGTTTACTAAAAGCCATACTTCACATTGTAAAAGATGTGAGGTGTGGTTTTTTTGATTTTATTTTTAATATAGACTATCACTAGTATATTTAAAATTAAATTATTGGAGGTGATTAAAATAAGCGTAGAAGGAATTAAGTATTACACTATGCAAGATGGTACTAAAATATTGAAGGTATTTTGTAAACCAACAGTTAAGTTCCCAGAAGGAGGTTATTTTTATGCACCAGCAGAAGCTGAAAGTTTAGTTAACTCTTATGGCTGGTACTTATATAAAGATGGAAATAGAGTAGTAATTAGAGCTTTTTCAGGTGATAGAAGCAAACGACAAACAGTATATTTCCACAAAGAATTATATAAATTCTATCAAGGATGTAATTGGAATGAGGACATAGACCATATATCACTGATTTCATTTGACAATACTAATAATAATCTAAATGCAGTTACAAGAAGTCAGAATTTATTAAACACATATATAAGAGGGTATATTTACAATAAAGTAGGACATTCTTTTAAACCAATACGTCGTGTTGAGGGGAAAAATTATAGTCCATTTAGTGTAACTTACAAAGAAGATGAAGCTTGTGTACTACAGAACTATATTGAACAGGTAACTTTAAGAGAAAAATTAGGTTCTAACTATTATATGTTTGATTTCTTAAAGTATAGAAGAGGTAGACCAATATGTTAAGTGGTGTGGTAAGATGTATCTGAGTACCTAACATCTAATGGGGTACTAGACTTTAGTGTTGATAAGGCAACTGATACAGCTAAATTTATCAAAGAATTTATTTTAGAGTCTTGGAGTATGCGTTGTGATTTATGTTATACGCAAGATTGTCTTAAAGTTAAATACGATTACAGAAGAGAGAATAATGTAGTCGACCTAGTAAAAGATAGGGATAAATTCGGTGATAAGTATATAAAGTTAGTTCAAGAATATATCGATACAGATGGATTTAGAATTTATTTCAATAATCTATTGCATTCTGCATTTAAGTCAGGTTTCTACGACATAAGATTCATCAATCTTGGGGGTACTAACAAGGAACTTTCAGATGCTCTTTATGAAAATTCCTCAGATTTGCAACATGTAATTGTTGTAGGTAGCGAACATATACCAGAAGCTGTGCAGGACACAATGAAGTATTACTCAGATGGTATTGAAGATTTTAAGTTATTGACAACAGGAGCATTTAATAAAATTATAAATAACTAATGGGGTATCATTTAAGTCAGTCTTTCGAGGCTGACTTATTTTTTTGTGTGCCAGGCATGGCACTAATCTAACTGGTGAAAGTCCAGTCACGGGTA
>CAZPHI010000032.1:0-22976 GCA_964586425.1 uncultured Lachnospiraceae bacterium
GATCTGTAAGAATAATTCTCTCATAGCTGTATTGATAGCATCACATACTAAATCTGTATTAAGAGCTTCCATAACTGTTAAGCCTGGTAATAACTCCGCTGCCATAGCTGCTGAATGTGTCATACCTGAACATCCGATAGTCTCAACTAAAGCTTCCTGAATGATACCCTCTTTAACGTTAAGTGTAAGCTTACAAGCGCCCTGCTGTGGAGCACACCAGCCGATACCATGTGTTAAACCTGAGATATCCTTTACATCTTTATTTTTTACCCATTTTCCTTCTGTTGGAACTGGGGCTGCACCATGATGAACACCTTGTGCAACTGGACACATATTTTCTACTTCTTGTGAATAAATCATTAATATTACTCCTTTCGTGATTGAAAATCATTACACTTTGACTATTTTCTCACAATCTGACAAAATAGTCAATTACATTTTAACACTTTACAAAATTGTAACATATTATTTACAGCATTACTTTTTTTCAACAATTTCGCCTTGTTTCTTATATATTGAGCCGGCAGCAACATAACCTCTAACGCTTGATAAAGGATAGATATTACTCTCTCTGCCTATAACTGTACCTGGATTGAGAACGCTTCCGCATCCTACTTCTACATTATCACCAAGCATTGCGCCGAACTTCTTAAGACCAGTCTCTATATTCGCATCAGGTCCCTTAACAATAACAAGCTTCTTATCTGACTTGACATTAGATGTGATAGAACCAGCACCCATATGTGATTTGAATCCCAGAATCGAATCGCCTACATAATTATAATGTGGCACCTGAACTTTATTGAACAATACAACATTCTTAAGCTCTGTAGAATTACCTACAACTGCGCCCTCACCAACAATTGCATTACCTCTGATGAATGCACAGTGTCTAACTTCCGCTTCCTTACCAATAATACATGGGCCATTAATATATGCTGTTGGTGCAACCTTAGCACTCTTTGCAATCCACACATTCTCGCCTTTTTTGTCGTATTCATCTGGCGAAAGCATTTGCCCAAGGCTAATGATAAATGCGTTGATTTTCGGCAACACTTCCCAAGGATATGTCACATCTGCGAATAATTCTGCGGCAATGGTCTGGTCAAGATCATATAATTCTTTAATTGTTAACTGCTCGTTCATGTTAATCTCCTAACTTCACCTTTTATTTATTCAACCGTAACTGATTTGGCAAGATTACGAGGCTTATCTACATCACAGCCCTTAAGAACTGAAGTATAATAAGCGATAAGCTGCATTGGAACTGCTGCCACCATAGGCATCATTATCTCATCCACGATTGGAAGACGAATAATATAATCAGCTACATCAGCGTCTACATCAAGCTTTTCATCGCAGAGAAGCACTACCATTGCACCTCTTGCTTTAACCTCTTTAATGTTACTGATTGTCTTTTCAACAAGTTCATTCTGCGTAGCAACTGCAATAACAGGCATTCCATCTGTAATCAGAGAGATTGTTCCATGCTTTAATTCACCAGCTGCGTATGACTCTGAATGAATATATGAGATTTCCTTAAGCTTTAATGAGCCTTCCATACTAAGTGCGTAATCAAGACCACGACCTATATATAATAAACTCTCTGCATTAAGGAGCTTCGAAGCAACAAACTGGCACTCGCCCTTAAGTTCGATTGCTTTCTCAATACTTTCAGGCAGATTCTTTAATTCATTAGTGTAATTCCTGCACTGCTCATCAGTAATCCTTCCATTAACTCTGGCAATTGTGAATGCAAGAAGATACATAACAGATATCTGCACCATATATGCCTTCGTTGATGCAACAGATATCTCTGGGCCTGCATGTGTGTAGATAACCATATCTGCTGCACGTGCAATCGATGAGCCTTTAACATTAACAATTGCAAGTGTATCTGCGCCACGCGCTTTACCAAGTTCAAGAGCTGCCTTTGTATCAGCAGTCTCACCTGACTGCGATATAACAATAAGAAGGTCCTCATCATCAATAAGCGGGTCTCTATATCTGAATTCCGAAGCAATATCTACGATTACTGGTATTCTTGCCATCTTTTCAATTACGTATTTGCCAACCATACCTGCATGCATTGCTGTACCGCAGGCAACGATGAATATCTTTCTGTAGTCTTTTAATTTATCTACATTAACACCATCAACCGAAAGGTCCGGCATGTCATTAGTAATTCTAGGTGTGATAGTTGTTTTGAATGCTTTTGGCTGTTCATGGATCTCTTTAAGCATAAAATGCTCATATCCACCCTTCTCAGCTGCATCAATATCCCAGTCAGCTGTCTGTAATTCTTTTTCAACAGGCACCTTATGAATATCATATACTTTAACACCTGAATTCTCTATTACAGCTATTTCATTCTCTTCAATAAGAATATAGTCTCTTGTATACTTAATAATTGCAGGTACATCCGATGCAAGGAAATTCTCATGTTCACCAATACCTACAATAAGTGGACTGTCTTTTCTCACCGCATATATTGTATCTGGGAAGTCTCTAAACATAATTCCCAAAGCATATGAGCCTTTGATTTCAGATAATACCTTCGCTATAGTTTCAAGTGGATCACCAGCATAGTAATAATCTAATAACTTTGCTACTGTCTCAGTATCTGTTTCACTCTCAAAACCATATCCTTCACCAAGTAAGAAGTCTTTGATTTCTTTATAATTCTCAATAATTCCATTATGAACAATTGAAACTCTCTTATTACCATGTGGATGTGAATTGATATCAGATGGTTCACCATGAGTTGCCCATCTTGTGTGACCAATACCACAATGTCCGTCAGGCTTACCATCAACCTGAAGCTTATTCATAAGGTCCGCAAGTCTTCCCTTCGACTTCTCTACTCTAATCGCATTCTTTTCAAATACCGCAATACCAGCTGAATCATAGCCTCTGTATTCAAGCTTTGAAAGTGCATCTATAAGAACGTCAGCACAATCTCGTGGGCCAACATATCCAACAACTCCGCACATACATAAACCTCCATATATTCGTTATTTGTTAATAATATACTTATTCATAGCATTAATCAAGCAACTTTTGCTGCTTCACTTTATTGCACAATTTTATTTGTAAAATGTTGATATAAGCCTAAAATTATTCTGTAACATCGACTGATTGTTCAGATTCAGAACATTACTTGTTCTTCGTCCAACGAATCCTTCAAGCTTTTCCATATAGACCTCTTCAGTAATCGTTCCATCAGCTACCTGATTAAGCCCTTTCTCCCAGCTCGCTGTCAAATCAGGATTAAGGAGTGGTCTTATCGATGCATTAACTACCTCATATATAATCTCACCAAGTTCAGTCGGTGTAATTATCTGTGTCTTTTTATTAATTGCAATGTATTTGTTATTATCAAGCTTCTTAAGAATCTCGGCTCTTGTAGCACTTGTTCCAATACCACTACCTTTAATCTGGGCACGTAGCTCTTCATCCTCAATCAGCTGTCCGGCATTCTCCATTGCAAGAATTATAGAACCCGAATTATAACGCTTTGGTGGTGATGTCTCGCCTTCCTTAATATTCAATTCATTAACATCGAGGATATCGCCCTTCTTAAGCTTCTTAAGGCTCTCGAAAAATGCTTTATCGCACTTTTCATCTGTGGTATCACTTCCATCATCATTTACACTATTATCTGCTAACTTTTTCTTCGAGAATGAATTCGTGGTAATCTTAAGATACCCCTCATCCACCATAATCTTAAATGACGCAAAGAACTGTTCTTCTTTAACATCAGCTACAATACTAATCTTCTGATATTGAGCTGCAGGATAGAAGATACTTAAGAATCGTCTTACAATTATCTCATACACCCTAGATGCAGTTGTTGACAAAGAGTTTAGTGCATTAAATCCCTGACCTGTAGGAATAATAGCATAATGGTCTGTTATCTGCTTATCATTACAGTATCTGGTCTTAGCAATTGTCTTATATGCGTCTTGTGATAGAATCTCATTAGCATAATCCTTAGCTAACACATAATTCCTTAATCCACCTATATTCTTATGAATTTCTTTACATACTGCAGTTGATAAAACTCTCGCATCAGTTCTTGGATATGTAACCAGCTTCTTTTCATACAATTCCTGTACAATCTTTAGCGTATCATCAGGACTTATTTTAAAAAGCTTTGAACATTCATTCTGCAACTCCGCTAAGTTGAATAACAATGGAGGATTCTTACTTTCCTTCTTCTTATCCATACTAACAAGCGTTGCCTTTACAGGCTTTGGTTCACTAAGGAAATCAATAAGCTCCTGTGCTTTCTCCCTCTCTTTAAAGCCATTGTCTTTATATAGATATGGTGTATTATAATATCTGCTCTTTTCGGTTACTCTCCATTCAGCCTCAAAACTTCCTGTCTCACATCCCATGTTAGCAATTACACGAAAGAACGGAGTTTTAACGAAAGCACGAATCTCTCGTTCTCTTCTTACAACCATTCCAAGTACACAAGTCATAACACGACCAACCGAAACTACGGTCCTATCCCTCTTCATATATGCAGAGATATTCCTGCCATACTTTAATGTAAGTAATCGTGAGAAATTAATACCCATTAGGTAATCTTCCTTCGCTCTTAGATACGCAGCATCAGAGAGATTATCATATTCTGATAGGTCCTTTGCAGTCTTGATTCCCTTAAGAATCTCTTCTTCTGTCTGCGAATCAATCCAAACCCTCTTCTCTTTCTTTCCCTTCACACCTGCCATACGTTCAACAAGTCTGTATATATATTCTCCCTCACGTCCTGAATCGGTGCAGACATATATCGTCTCAACATCATCACGCGTAAGGACTCCTTTAACAATTCCAAACTGTTTTGCTACCGAAGGAATTACTTCATATTTGAATTCTTTCGGCATAAATGGAAGCGTATCAAGACTCCATCTCTTAAGCTTTTCGTCATACACTTCCGGATAGCTCATAGTAACCAGATGACCAACACACCATGTAACAATGTAATCATCTGCTTCTAAGTAACCATCCCTTCTGCCAAAATTCACCTTAAGTGCTTTCGCGAATTCCTGCGCAACACTAGGTTTTTCGGCTATAAATACGGATTTACCCATAAATCTAATTATCCTCCATATCCGGTTCTACAATTCGTCTGCACTTATTAACGTAATTGCCGGATTTTCTTTATCTAATTCTCTCAGCCTTTCGTCGAAACCAGCATTTGCAAAAAGATATATATTATCTTCCTTTATAGCTGCCATCTTCATATTGGCGAGCATATCTTCATACATCTCATAGGTGAATGTTTTCTCACTATATACGCATTGTCCAGCCACATAACGGCCTTCTTCATCGCATGCCACGATATGAACATCACCATTTTTTCCATAGAATCGTCCACGCCTGCTGATATGTATAGGCAGACGTCCCATTGTATCCATAAGCTCTATGAACTCTGTTCCAATCTTAATATAAGTCTCATTAAGATAATCATTAAGCTGTCCCTCAATATAGGTATTATAGAAATCCTCAGCCGGCATATTCTCTATCAGCGAATAATTACCATATATAAAGCGGTACCAGAATAATAAAAGTCCATGTTTTATGCCATACAAGCCCTTTCTTGAATGTTCATTACCAGACAAATCCCACGAGAATATCTTCTCAATCACTTCGCGCTCATTCAAATTCTTAAGATAGACGCTAATCTTATCTCTTCCAAAGCCAGTATGTGCATGCAATTCATTAAGTTTGTTCTCCCCACATGCTAGATACCATAAAATCGTGTTATAAAGTCCAGTTTCTCTTAATTCCTCACCAACATAATCATTACCTGCATTATGAAGTGGTCCTCTCTTGTCAACTATCAGCCTGCATATATTATCTTTTACTGATATATTCTCATCAAAATAGCTCATATATCCTGGCACACCGCCAGTTACTGCATATACAAGCATCGCATCGCGTACATTAAGCTTTGGAAAAACTCTTACCACATCAACAAAGTTCAATTCTTTCAGTTTGATAAATGCTTTTATATTCAGAGCATTACGTCCAAGTGCTCCAACCAGGCTGTTCTCAACCCAGCTTACAGATGAACTCGTAAGTATAATCATGTATTTTTCTTTGTTCTGGCTTAAGCTTCCACTTGCTAGCCTGACAAGGCTGTCAAAGAAGTCCGGATTGCTTTTTACAATTATTTGAAAGTTTTCAATGATGACAACATTAACACCCTTGTTATTAGGGATTACAATATTCGAGAATATCTCATCATAATCAGCTGCTTTATCCTGCATAGTGAATACACTGTTCATCAATTCTATCTGCCCATTCTTTGAGGATGGAACTGACGTATACGTAATACTTCCTTTATCTTTTGTAAATTCGCGCAACAATGTAGTCTTGCCTATGCCACTTCTACCATAGCAGATAGATATGCTACTCTCATTACTATTATATAATTCAGTTAAAGCTTCCAGTTCTTTATTTCTTCCAATAATCATATGTAGACCTCATCTGTATATTATCTGTATATTATCTGTACTTTATCCCTGCTGCTAATATTATTCTATCCTATAATATGTGCAAATCACATATCAGTTAGACTCATCCAATGTCATATAATAAGCAGGGAAAAAATTATCCATAAAGTATCTTACTTCATCAAGATCTATATTATCTATGAATTCCTTTGTAGCTAATTCAGCAGATTTAAAATCTGTATTTCCCATACCTTTTTCTTCTATACATTTGATAAGTGCTGATATCTTATCTGCAGCCTTAACATATGTCCATAAAAGAGCATCTTCTTCATTATTCATATTGTCTGTAAGAAGCTCATCATAAGGTTCTCTAAGTTCTTCCGGAAGTCCTGTAAGCAGTTCATTCTTTGCCACTTCCTCAACTTCTTTATAAGCATTTCTAATAAGAGGATTGTAATACTTAACCGGAGTTGGCATATCCCCTGTGATAATCTCTGTAACATCATGATACATGCCCATTAAAGCAAGACGCGAAGCATCAATGCTGCCATTATATATCTTATTATTAATCAGTCCTAACGCATGAGCAATGAATGCAACTTCAAGGCTATGCTCACATATATTCTCATCCTTTGTATTACGCATCAATCCCCAACGGTTAACATATCGCATTCTTGAAAGCATTGCAAAAAATTGATTCTCTTTCATTATATCTATATCTCCGTCCTAAAGTATTATTTAAAAGCATTACTTCTATTTTACCTTAATAGGGGTAATATTTCAAGTTAAAAAGGGCTCTGCAAACAGCAAAAAACTGCCACGCCAGAATTATACAATTTCTAGCGTGACAGCCCATATTCTATCTTGATTACAATATATCCGTAAAATCATATTCTTCTTTACTTTTGCAATCAATTATTTTTTTGTAATATATCCCTGTGCCTTTAATAACTCAGCAATAAGAACTGCACCACCTGCTGCTCCACGAAGTGTGTTATGAGATAAACCAACGAATTTGTAATCAAATACGCTGTCTTCTCTAAGACGTCCAAGTGAAATTCCCATACCATTCTCGTAGTTAACATCTAACTGAACCTGTGGTCTGTTGTCATCTTCAAGATACTGAATAAAATGCTTTGGTGCACTTGGAAGTTCAAGCTCCTGTGGAAGGCCTTTGAAGTCTCTCCATGCTTTAATAATCTGCTCTTTTGTTGGTGTCTTTTCAAAGCTAACGAATACTGCAGCTGTATGTCCATCAAGAACAGGAACTCTGATACACTGGCATGTGATTACTGGCTTTGTAGCTGGAACAATAACTCCATTCTCAATATTACCCCAGAGTCTTAATGGCTCTTTCTCACTCTTCTCTTCTTCTCCACCAATGTAAGGAATGATATTCTCTACCATCTCAGGCCATTCTTTGAATGTCTTACCTGCTCCTGAAATTGCCTGATATGTTGTAGCAACTACAAGCTTAGGGCCAAACTCTTTTAATGCATTAAGAGCTGGTGTATAGCTCTGAATAGAACAGTTAGGTTTAACAACGATAAAACCTCTCTTTGTTCCAAGTCTCTTCTTCTGTTCTTCAATAACTGCAAGATGTTCTGGATTAATCTCTGGAACTACCATAGGAACATCTGGTGTCCAACGGTTTGCACTATTGTTAGAAACAACTGGAACCTCTGCCTTAGCATATTTCTCTTCGATTTCTTTAATTTCATCTTTCTTCATGTTAACTGCACAGAATACAAAATCAACCTGCTCTGCAACTTTTTCAACTTCATTGATATCATAAACAACCATATCTTTTACTGATTCTGGCATTGGTGTTTTCATCTTCCAACGTCCATCTACAGCTTCTTCATATCTTTTTCCTGCTGAACGTCCACTTGCTGCTATTAAAACTACCTCAAACCATGGATGATTCTCTAATAGTGTTATAAATCTCTGTCCAACCATACCTGTACCACCAAGGATACCAACTCTTAACTTATCGCTCATTTCTATTTCTCCTTAATACGTTATGTCTTTGTATGACGTACACTTGTATGTCCTTTAAGGATAGTATCATAAGTGTTACTAAAATGCAAGTTATATTTTGTATTATTTTCTGTACAATTATATTCTAATAATTATTTTTTATAATTTCTTTCTTCAATCTCCTTATAATCTTTTTCTCTAGTCTTGAAATATAGGACTGGGAGATACCGAGATAATCTGCCACCTCCTTCTGTGTCATCTCATTTCCATCAGCGGCGCTTAATCCATACCTTAAGTCAACTATTGTTTGTTCTCTTTTGGTTAGTTTACTTATGGCTTTGATTAACATATTTCTTTCAACTTCATTCTCAATATCCCTGTATATAATATCTTCATCCGTACCAAGGATATCCGACAAAAGAAGCTCATTGCCGTCCCAGTCCACATTAAGAGGTTCATCTATCGAGACCTCTGCTTTTGTCTTATTATTTCTTCTCAGGTACATCAGAATCTCATTCTCTATGCATCTTGATGCATATGTTGCAAGCTTTATATTCTTCCCCGGATTATATGAATTAATAGCCTTGATCAGGCCAATAGTTCCAATTGATATTAGATCTTCAACCCCTACGCCGGTATTATCAAATCGTTTTGCTATATATACAACCAGTCTAAGATTGTGTTCTATTAGTACAGATTTTGCATCTGCCTCAGACTCTGTTCCCAAATCGCCAATTACCTGTGCCTCTTCATCTGGTTCAAGTGGTGCCGGAAGTACATCCGCACCCCCAATATAATGAACATCCCCTTGTTTTAACATCATAATGTTCTTTATTGTTGGCATAACCTTAAACTGAAAATAATTCGGCACTGAAACCTTAATTAACATGATTTCCCCCTTTATTGTCCAGTCAGCTTTGCTGGCTCTTCTCACGCTTCTATATTTTTATGTCCCCATTCAACAGCATATCAAAGCTATTATCCCCAGATAGTCTCGTCTTTGCTGCTCCAATTAATATATTCGTATACTGACACTTTTTTCTGCCTTTGTATATGTACATTACTTCTGCTGTAATTACCTCCATCATCCCATTACTGCATCCTACTGAACTATATGTACATATTTTAATTAATATATTATCCTGTACTCCGCAGATAGTTATTAGACACGCATATACTGCTCCAAAAGTGGCGGCAGTAACCAGCTGAATATACGTGGTAGTGTATTTCATATAAATACTGGTTGCCAGAAACAGTACATAGTCCATTATAAAATTAACCGCGAATAATACATCTATATATATTACAATTCACCATCATCTCCCCTCCATGGCTATATTGAATACAATATACGGATACATAGGTGATATACAACTTTCCCACGGTTTGTATCACTTATGTATCTATTAGTATTATATATACATGCCAATAAAATTCATGTCGAAGCAAGTTAGCAAACATAGATATTTTCACGACATTTAGCAATATATTATGAATTCATTCGACCTTAGTACTTCAGATTATTGCATTAAAAAAACAGCCATCCTTAGAATGGCTGTTTGTAATATCATTACTGCGACATAACTATATTATATTATATTGTAAATCACAATTACTTTCTCTTCTGAAGGAATGTAGGAATCTTTAATCCTTTTTCTTCTACATTACTTGTAACAGGTGCTGGATTGTTAAGTCCTGGTAATGGTGTAGACTTAACCTGAGCAGTCTGCTGTGTTGAAGTTGTCTGTGTATATGCAGTACCTGATGCTGGAACTGTTGGTTTAATTACAGTCTTTGTTGTTATAGGCTGTGTAAACTTAGACATTGTATTACCTGTTGGAATTGTATTATGATCCTCTAAACCTGTTGCAATAACAGTAATTGTAGCAATATCAGGTGTTGAATCATCATACATAGCACCAAAGATAATATTAGCGTCATCTCCTGCTAATTCCTGAACATAGCTTGCTGCGTCATTAGCTTCCATAAGACCGATGTCACCAGACACATTAATAATAACGTGTGATGCGCCTTCGATTGTTGTCTCAAGAAGTGGACTTGTAACAGCCTGCTTAACAGCTTCGATAGCCTTATCATCGCCAGTTGCTGTACCAATACCAATATGAGCAATACCTTTGTTAGTCATTACAGTCTGAACGTCAGCGAAATCAAGGTTAATAAGACCTGGAACATTAATAAGGTCTGTAATACCCTGTACTGCCTGCTGTAATACTTCATCAGCTTTCTTTAAAGCTTCTGGCATTGTTGTTCTTCTATCAACTATCTCTAATAACTTATCATTAGGAATAACAATAAGTGTATCTACATTCTCTTTTAACTTCTCAATACCTGATACAGCATTAGTCATACGAGTTTTAGCTTCGAATTTAAAAGGCTTTGTAACAACACCTACTGTTAATATACCAAGATCTTTTGAAATCTTAGCTACAACTGGAGCTGCACCTGTACCTGTTCCGCCACCCATACCACAAGTAACAAATACCATATCTGCACCCTTGATTGCCTGTGTGAGTTCATCTGCATTCTCTTCTGCAGCCTTAGCTCCAACCTCTGGCTGTGCACCTGCACCAAGACCTTTTGTAAGCTTCTCACCGATCTGAAGTGCTGTAGGCGCCTTACATAACTGAAGTGCCTGTTTATCTGTATTAATTCCTATAAATTCTACACCGCTTATATTTTCATCAATCATTCTATTGACTGCATTATTACCTGCTCCACCAACACCTACTACAATAATTTTTGCTGATGCGTCTGATTCATTTGTCTTAATCTCTAACAAGGGTATTGCCTCCTTCTAATTCCTATATCCCAAAATTGAACTTCATATTCTATAATATAATTTTTTCGGGAAAATATCAACATATTTTTTTGTCAAATTACTATATTTTGTTAATTACTGTCTATTCATCTTTTTTAAAAATCACAGAATCATTATCTTTGCCATAATTCTCAAGATGTAAGGTCCCTTTCCAACCCTGTAGTTTATCACTTACCTGTTTAAGTTGGTAAAGTCTGTCTGTAAGCTCATCACATTCACCTAACAGCACCTTGACATCACCCATATACAGTGTAACACACTTATTGCTGTCAAAATACACTTTATCAATATTAATTTCATATTTATTACACGTCTGCGTTACTTCAAGCAATCGATTATAGATTGAATCATCTCCAATCATCAGCTTCTGATTAAGAATAATTGAATCGAATTTTAATCCTATCACCTGTGGAACCTCTTTAAGAACTGTCGATGAACTCTCAACCACAATTCCATCCTTGTCAAAATACATATTTGAGCCCATATAGCTTATGTAACCAATAACTGATTTTTCATACACAGTTACAACCATCTTATTTGGCCATTCCATCTCAACATCTGTTTTTTGAATAAATGCTATGTTCTTCTGAGAGTTCTTGCCAAAAAGCCAATACCACAGTGAATTAGTATATCCTCCGAATAGCTTGTCCGTCAATTCTTCATCCGTGTAATGAACATTGCCCTTATATACATAAGTGTCCACCTTAAATACTGTGACAATAACAGTTGCAACAACTGCAATAATTACAGTAACCGTCATTGCCACAATCCATCTAATTAACCTTTTTTTCTTTCTTTTATCCATTCTATATCTGCTCCTAACAGGTTATAATCACGGCAGATGTCCTCATAACCCCTGTTTATATACTCATCTTCAATTACCGTCATTCCTCTGGCTCTCAATCCTGCATTAACTAATGCTGCGCCCATCTTCTCTAATTCAGCCGTAACCGCGAATCTATTCTCGAATATCTTCTCATATACAATACTTTTTCCATTGGCATATGCCAATGCAGCAATTGTCTGAGGCTGCAAATCTGTCGGAAACCCCGGATACGAATCTGTCTCAATGTAATTGATGCTTTGAATATTCCCTTCGGAATATACTTCCACACCATCTTCATTGCTAACTTTTCCGCCAAGTGCTGTTACAACATCAAGGAATCCTGTAGTATGCCTTAATTCGCAATTAGCAAATTCCACTTTTCCGCCAGTCATCACACATCCAAGCATATATGTTCCTAACACAATTCTGTCCGGTTCCAAATTGTGACTTGTTCCAATTAGTGAAGAATTACCACCCACCGTAATCGTATTCTCATCAATCACTATATTGGCTCCACAAGCATTAAGGAAATCACATAATTCAATTATCTCAGGCTCCACTGCCGAATTACTAATAAGTGTATCACCATCGCCACAGACTGCCGCAATAACAGCATTTTCAGTAGCACCTACGCTCTTATTAGTGAATTCAATATTACCTGATTTAATTCTGCTGCAAGAGAGCTTAATAAACTCACCTGTGGTGTCGCAGTTTATTCCAAGTTTTTCGAAGGCATATATATGCAGATCAATCGGTCTTTTTCCAATCCTGCAACCCCCAGGTTTTGCAATAACAGCTTTACCAAGACGCCCGACAAGGGCCCCAAGCAATAGAACTGAGCCTCTAAAGTGTGAAGCTGTATCACTGTTTAGTTGAGGATTATTCACATTAGTAGCATCGATTGTCATTATATTATCTGCAAATGCTGTGACACATCCAGCCTCTTCAAGCAGATTCTGCATCTTAATAACATCAGATATCACCGGGCAATTCTTAATTACAGTTACGCCGGGCACAAGTATTGCTGCTGCCATAATTGGAAGTGCAGAATTCTTTGAGCCCTGAATATTAATCGTACCATAAAGACTTTTGCCACCATTTATTAACATATGTCCCACGACCGTGCCTCCAGCAGTTATGAAATCTATCATAACTTTTTCTGCCTAGCTTAATATATAGTATGCAGAATATTGTGACACGTTACAATTTCGCAAGTGTACATAACCAAATCATTAATTATGCATGTTAATTTGTTTTGAAACATTCAGCACAATTCCCATCTCAAGCATAAGGAACAGTATTGAAGTTCCTCCATAGCTTATAAACGGCAGCGATATACCTGTATTAGGAATAAAATTAGTAACAACCGCTATATTAAGAATTACCTGGATCGCAATGTGACCAAATACGCCCATAGTAATAAGTGCTCCAAATAAATCTCTTGCATTGCTTGCTATATATACGAATCTATAGAGCATAAAGGCAAATACAAGAATAACCACAAGTGCGCCAAAAAGGCCAAGTTCTTCACATATAATCGAGAAAATCATATCATTCTGTGCTTCAGGAATATAGCCCAGTTTCTGCAAGCTCTTACCAAGTCCCTTGCCAAACAATCCACCCGAACCAATTGCATATAGAGCCTGCATTGTCTGATATCCTGCATCTCCAGAATAATTCTCAGGATTAACCCAGGCAATAATTCGCTCCATTCTAAAGTTGCCATCTCCAGACATAACTGCCTTTGATGCTAGATTATATACAATAAAATATCCAGCAACTCCAATAGCTCCAAATGCTGCAAATATACCAGTTCTTGGTGATGCAACGAAAAGAATTACAACTGCAATACCCATTACAATAATTGCACTACTCATATTATTAGTAATCTTCCATATCAATAGTGCCGGAATTAATGCAATAATTCCTCCTTCAAGCAATGTGCTAAATCGCTTGATATTCTTACCTTTTTTACATATGAATGCTGCCATAAACAAAATCAGAGCCAGCTTAGCAAGCTCGGCCGGTTGAAATGATGCAGGGCCTAGATTAATCCATCTTCTTGCTCCGTTAACCTCTTTTCCGATAGGTGATAAAACAGCAACTATGCTTAGTAAAGATATCACATATATGACACCGCTGTATTTTCTCCATGCATGGTAATCAACTTTATATCCAAAGATAATAAACAGAACACTTACAGCTATATTAAAAAGCTGTTTCTTAAGATACTTTTCAGCATCACCATAATCTATAAGTGATTTATATGAACTTGTACTGTAAATCATAAGGAGTCCGAAACCAATAAGAAATATTATAATGAATACAAGACTATAATCAAAATAATACTGATTTACCTTAGATTTTTTTCTCTTTTTCTCACCCATAAGCGTTATGCTCCAAATTCTACAAATTATTAACTAACTCTTTAAACATTGTACCGCGCTGTTCATAATTATCGAACATTCCCCAGCTTGCACAAGCAGGTGATAACAGAACTGCATCCCCTGGTTCAGCCTTCTTAGCACATATATCAACAACTTCAGCTAATGAATCAGCCATGATAATATCATCAAATCCATATCTTCTTGCTGTCTCAGCTATCTTATCGCGTGTCTGGCCAATGAGAACAAGTAATTTGACTTTTCCTTCAAAAGCCTTTACATATAAATCAAACTCAGATTTCTTATCATAGCCTCCGCCTATAAGAATAGTTGGTCTTGTCATAGCTTCGATAGCTTTCACCGCAGCTTCCGGATTAGTTCCCTTTGAATCATTATAATATACAACACCATTCTTTGTAGTTACATATTCAATTCTATGTTCAACTGCTTTGAATTTAAGAATCTCAGCTCTGATAATATCGTTTGGCACACCAACGGCTTTTGTGATAGCTACAGCTGCTGCAACATTTTCATAGTTATGAGCACCAATCAGGTTCATCTCCTCAACATTACAGATAGTTTCAACTGTGTAACCATCATAATATCTAATATATCCATTCTCAACATAAGCGCCTGTATCAGGCTTATTCTCTCTTCCAAAGAATACTACCTTGGCTGGACAAATCTTAGCATATTCTCTAAGCATTGGATCATCATAGTTAAGTACGCACACCTGATTCTTATTCTGATTTTCAGCAATTTTTTCTTTTGTATATGCGTAATTCTCCATTGTTTTATGTCTGTTAAGATGATCTGGAGTAATGTTAAGAATTGCGCTTACTATAGGCTGAAAACTATGCGTAGTTTCAAGCTGAAAACTGCTTATCTCTGCAACTGTATACGAATTGCTGCTTGTATTCATAACTTCTCCTGTATACGAATTACCAATATTACCTACGATATATGTTTTGTTGTTGTAAGCCTTGATGATAGCCCCAACTAAAGCTGTTGTTGTCGTTTTTCCATTAGTTCCTGTAATTGCAACAACCTGACCCTTATCATAATTATAAGCAAGCTCGACTTCGCCCCATACAGGTATATTCATCTGTCTAAATCTAGTAACGATTTCACTGTCGATTGGTACTCCAGGACTTATAACAAAAAGTTCAACCTTTTTTGCATCCTCTTCTGAAAGAACTCCGATAATAATTTCGGCTTTCTCACCATTCAATTTATTCTGAACATCTTCTATCTTAATACTTTCATTTCCATCATATAATATAGCATTAGCTCCTACCTGATTAAGAAGCTTTACTGCTCCAATTCCACTAATTCCGGTACCTAGAACTAATACATTCTTTCCTGACAATTCCATAATCTTAAGTCCTTTCCGCAAAAATCTGCATTAAATTACATTCTACTATCATTCATTCTATATTTCAACTATTTTCATCTGTAATAGTTGGTTCAAATCCCATATAGGGAAGTATATTCTCATATAGTTGCTTTATTACTGGCGCGCATATTGTGCCTCCATAATATATTCCTGTTGGCTCATCAATTATACATATTGATAACAGCTGTGGGTTATCCGCGGGAACAAATCCAACAAATGAAGATGTATATTTGCCGCATCCCCTTGGAAGTTTCTGTGAAGTTGCTGTTTTACCGCCAATATTGTAGCCCTCAATCTTGCCATTAATTCCTCCGCCGGCCGATACGACCTGCTCAAGGATCTCTCTCATCATATCAGAAGTCTCTGATTTAATTGCATTAGTCACTGTTTCATATTCGAATAGCTTCTCTGTACCATCACTTGCCACCGATTTCACAGCAATATGCGGTGTCACTAATGTTCCGCCGTTAATTATTGCAGAAGCTGCTCTTAGAAGCTGCAGTGGTGTTATCTGAAATGACTGTCCAAATGAAATAGTTGCAAGCTCGACAGCTCCAACATTCTCTTTTTTATGCATAATACTAGAAGCCTCTCCCGGCAGGTCAACTCCGGTTTTGCTAAGAATTCCCAATTTACTCATATATACATAAAAATTATCCACACCTACACGCCTACCCCACTCAATAAAAGCAGGATTACATGAATTCATAACTGTCTGGGTAAATGTTTGTGCGCCATGACCCGTTGTTCTTGCGCATCTTATTCTTCTATCTTCAACAGTTGTTGAACCTGTGCAGGTATATGTTGAACTAAGATTAACTGCTCCTGTTTCAAGAGCTGCTGTTGCTGTAATCATCTTGAATGTTGAACCTGGTTCATATGTATCATTAATGCAAAAATTTCTCCACATGTTATTAAGGAGATTCTGATATTGTTCTTGCGATACCTCTTCTGTCAGTTCATAATTCAAACTATATGGATCATTAAGATTGTACTCTGGATAATTAACCATTGCCTTAATCTCACCATTCTGTGGGTTCATCACTATAATTGAAACGCTTTTTGCTTCCTTTTGTTCATATGCTGTCTCTGCTAGTTGCTGCGCATATATCTGAATATTATAATCAATGCTTGTATATATATCCATACCAGCAATTGGTTCCTGCCTGTTTTCTTTGGTTCCCTCTAATTCAATTCCATTAGCATCTGTCAATGTAAGAATATTCCCCTTGGTACCGGACAGATATGAATCGTATTTTACTTCAAGTCCGACAATTCCCTGATTGTCGCTACCGGTAAATCCCAGAACTTTTGATGCAAGTTCATTATATGGATAATACCTTTTATAATCCTCATCTACTTTTACGCCTTCAAGATTGTATTCTCTAATTCTATCACCAATCTCTTTGTCAACGTTAGACTTGATTTTTTCAATTGAAGATACCTTTTCTACGCTTTTTCTAACCTTAGCCTCATCAAGTTGCAGTTCATCTGTAAGAATCTGTATTACTCTTTCTTTGTCTTTTATCTGACTATGTATAACAGATACATTACATACAGTTTTATTAGAAGCTAGAACGACACCATTACAATCAAGTATATTGCCTCTTGCCGCCTTAATACTTCGTTCTCTTTCATGAAGCTTAGTTGCTTCATCAAGATATCTCTGCGATTCCAAAATCATTATTCTGCCCAGATTAACAATAAGAATAATAATTACCAGAATACATAACGCACATGTTATCAGCATTCTCTTTCTGTGTCTGGTCTTAAGCGTATACATAAGCGGCCTCTCAACATCTATACATATATATAATATATTGTATTAAGACATCAGCATGCTTATGATTAACTTGTTAGTCGTGAAGGCCTAAATCAGAGATAACTTCATCTCCGCCTTCCGTAGTATCAATGATTTCATCACTATCTCTAAAGACATTCATATATGGCAGAAGGTCTGTCATTATACTTTTAGTCAAAGCCATTACTGGCGATGAACTTCCTACTGCTCCAGATTCTGGACCTGGTTCATCTATTACTACATATATAACAAACTTAGGATTTTCTGCTGGTGCATGTCCCAAGAACGAGATGATATATTTGTCGTTGCCTCGTGGAAGCTTTTCAGCTGTACCACTCTTGCCAGCCATTGAATAATCTTCAACCTTGGCTGTCTTACATGTTCCTGAATCAACAGTCGCTTTAAGATATCTCTTTAATAGTTCAGATGTGTCCGGTGTAACAGTCTGTTTAACCAACTCTGCACCTATCTTACTTACAATATCACCTGTAACTGTTTCTATTCTTTTAACCATATGAGGTTTGTAATAATTACCACCATTAATAATTGAGCTGTATGCTGCAACCATCTGAATCATAGTAACATTAAGATTCTGACCGAATGAGTTAGAAGCCAAATCACTTTCGCTCATATCAGCACTCTTTGTAATACCGTATTCCTCTCCCGGAAGATCAATGGATGTTTTACTACCAAATCCAAATCTTGCCTGATACTCTGCGAATGTTACAGCGCCTAGCTTTGCTGCAATCTGCATAAGCGATGGATTACATGAATTCATTACAGCCTGCTCCAATGTAAGGACACCATGTCCTGACTTTTGATGACATTTGATTGTCCATCCACCAGCCACTTCATATCCATGACATTCGAATGTATCTCCATCATGAACCACACCCTCTTCAAGTGCAGAAGCAACTGTAATTGGTTTGAAGGTTGAACCCGGCTCATATACTTCCGATACACAGTAATTTCTCCACAATGCATACATGGCATTAGTTGCTGTATCATCAGTCATTGCTGATAACTCTTCCTCAGTATATACTCCAGTCAAATCTCTAGGATTATTAAGGTCAAATACAGGATAGCTTGCCATTCCCATTATTTCACCATTATTAGGATTCATAACGATAAAAGCTGTATTATTAGAACCATATGTTTCATTGAATGACTTAATATGTTTTTCAATAATACTCTGAACTCCAAAATCAATTGTTGTAATTACATTATTACCATCAACAGCATTCTTTGTTGTACGCTCTACATTAAGGTCTTCATCAATATATCCATATGATACGCCATCAGTACCTGTTAGCGATTCATTGTAATAGCTTTCCAAACCCAATTCCCCACCGTTAGCTGTACTTGAGAAACCAATAACATCACATGCAAGTGTCTGAAATGGATATTTTCTAATATATGTCTCTTCAAGCCATACACCTTTAACATATGGATTATTATCTGTATCTGCAAGTATATTCTGAAGATTTACGACCTGGTCAATTGTCAATTCTTTCAAAACCTTCTCATAGCTACTATTAGTTCTTGTTTTTATTAATTCAATAATATAATTTTTATCAAGTTCAAAATTATTAACTACAGCTTCAACCGTAGGATTAAAAAATTTATCATCACTAAGAATAATCTTTGGATCAAGTATAAGGTTATACACTTTCTCACTATAAGCTAATACAGTTCCATTGCAATCAACAATCTGTCCTCTCTTATATGGAATAGTTGTTGATGAATACTGCTGGTGATCAAGTACAGCTTTGGTGTACTTGTCTCCACTTGTGTAATTAATAATGCAAAGCCTTACACCAAGCACAATAAGAAGGAGTGCTACTATAATTAATCCCGCAGCAATCCTTCTCTTTACGCTAAATGTTACTTTAAGTTTTTTCTTTTTTCTGCTCCCGTATGTATCCTGCATAGATTTATTCTTACTCATGAATATACCTCTTCATTCTGTTTAATGCTTTATGTTATTTATCCGCACTAGGAACATCTGTATACTGTTTAACATACTGGCTTTCTGATGAATCATATGTAACAACCTGTGATCTTGATGGGTATACCATTCCCAGCTGATTTACAGCAATATCGAGAATTTCATCATAATTAATACTTCCATTAATCTCTACTTCTGTCATATCATTATCAGTAATCGCTTTATTAACCTGTGCTTTTAATGATGCTACATTATTAGCTCTTTCCTGTGATTCCGCATATAAATTAATATATTGGATGCACATTGTAAATAATACTCCAACTACAGCTGTTACCATTAATATATAGAGACAGTTTAATTTGTGTAATCTCTTTGCTTCTTTTCTTTCACGGAGAAGTTCTTTCTTCTCTTCTTCTGATAACTGCTTTCTTTCTGGTCTTACCTTCTCTTTTCTCTCTGGAAGTTCTTCGACCGCTATCTTTCTTACTGTATTACCATATACATAAGAATTATTTAATCTATAATCATTAGTTCTGTAATTATTGGTTCTGTAACCTGTTGAACTTTTCTGCATCTACTTCCTCCTTTTTGTCACATCCATGTGACTTCTAAACATGTTCAAATACTCTTAACTTCGAACTCTTTGAACGTTTGTTATACTCTAGTTCCTCTTCCGAAGGAATTATCGGTTTTCTAGTAATAACCTTTCCCTTTGGCTTGTTACCACATATACACACCGGAAAATCAGGTGGACATGTACATGTATTCTCATTGTTTCTGAATCTTGTCTTAACAATTCTGTCCTCTAAGGAGTGGAATGTTATAATGCAGATTCTTCCGCCCGGATTAAGAGAATCGATCATAGAATCAATTGAATCTGTAAGTACTTCTAATTCCTTATTTAATTCAATTCTGATTGCCTGAAATGTTTTCTTAGCCGGATGTCCTCCAACAGCCCTTATCTTCATAGGAATTGCTGCTTTGATTACCTCGATAAGTTCACCTGTTGTTTCAAGTGGTTTTACCTGTCTTGCCGCCACTATGTGTTTGGCAATATTCTTTGCGAACTTGTCCTCACCATAATCCCTGATTATTCTATAAAGATCAAATTCACTGTAACCATTAACAATATCCTTAGCTGTTGTGCTCTGTCTCTGATCCATTCTCATATCGAGCGGAGCGTTCTCTTCTTTATAAGTAAACCCTCTGTCTGCTTCATCAAGTTGATATGACGAAACACCAAGATCAAGAATAATTCCATCAACCTTATCAATTCCTAAGTCATCAAGAACTGTTCTAAAATTACAATAATTATTTCTTACAATTGTCACTTTATCTTCAAAGGGTTTTAATCTCTCTGTTGCTGCCTTGATGGCATCCGCATCCTGGTCTATACCAATCAGTCTGCCAGCTGGGCCTAACTTCTCGGCAATGTGGTATGAATGTCCTCCACCACCAAGAGTGCCATCTACATATATTCCATCTGGCTTTACATTAAGGTTATCAATTGTCTCCTCAAGTAAAACTGATTTATGCTTAAACTCCATCTTTATACTCCATTCCTTTTAGAAAGTTAACCCTAATCCTGTCAAACTTTCTGATACTTCTTCCATATTATCTTCAATACTGCTATTAAGTTCATTCCATCTGTTCTTATCCCAGATTTCCACTCTATTTGTCATACCAATAAGTACAACATCTTTATCTAACATGGCATGTTCTCTTAAGCTCTGGCTCAAAAGAATTCTTCCCTGTTTGTCAACTTCTGCTGTGATTGCTCCAGCCATAAAGAAACGCTGGAAATTACGTGAATCTTTGCTTGTCATTGGTAGTTTTCTCAACTTTTCAGCAAATGCCTGCCACTCGTCATTAGGATACACAAAAAGACAGTGATCCAGTCCCTTTGTTACAACGAACTGCTCACCGAGGTCTTCTCTTAGCTTTGCGGGAACAATTACACGTCCCTTAGCATCAATTGTATGGTTGTATTCTCCCATAAACATATGCATCGCATGTACCTCTTCGTAATCTTTCCTACCACTTTGGGTTAAAACTCTACCACTTCAAACCACTTTGTACCACTTTCCACCACTTTTATGTTTATTTTACATTTATTTAATAGAAATAGCAAGCATTTTTTCAAAAAAAAATCGAGCAAGCCCAGTATTCAAGGGCATTCGCTCGATTTTTCACAATATAGTGTGTTGTGTATTCACGCCAACACTATATATTGTGTTCTTTATTTAATTTTGACTCAAATTTATTTTTCTTCTGTTTCTGGTGTTTCAGCTGCCATCTCTGGCGCCATTTTTTTCAATTTTACTCTATTATAGATGATAAATGCTATCGCAGCCACTACAAGAACAATTGATAACGCCTGTGAAACCGCAATACTTCCCACTTTAAGCTGGTCAGTTCTCATTCCTTCAATCCATGTTCTTCCAATTCCATATCCTGCTACATATAATGCGAATACTTCACCTCTGAACTTCTTGTGCTTTTTATATACCATAAGTAATATAAAAAGTGCTACATTCCATAATGATTCATAAAGGAATGTAGGGTGGCACTGAATATATTTTACGCCATCCACTATCATTACATTAGTTGCAAGTGATGAATCAACTGTTGTTCCATTATATACTGAATCAAGTGGAATCTGCATTGCAAGGAATGAATTACTATATCCACCGAAAGCTTCTCTGTTGAAGAAGTTTCCCCATCTTCCAATTGCCTGTCCAATTACAAGGCCAAGACATGCGGTATCAGCCATTGTCCAGAAATTCATCTTCTTTACTTTTGCGAATATGATCATAGTTATTATAGAAGCAATAATTCCACCATATATTGCAAGTCCACCATCTCTAATTCCAGTAATTATCTTAATTGGATCAGATGCATATGAACTAAAATCAAATATGCAGTAATACAATCTTGCACCAACTATTGCTGCAATTAATGTAAATATCGTAAAATCAACATAATCATCTACACTTTGATGTGTTCTTTTTGCTTCCTGATAAGCTACCAGCGCACCAACTATCATCGCTATTGCAATAATTATTCCATAGTACGCAATATTAATTCCAAATATCGTAATGGATTTACCTACTGTAAATTCCAATCCCAGAAAAGGGAATCTAATTGTCTCGTTCATAACTTCCTCCATACTAAAACGCTCTTTATTTGACATTAGCGTCACTTTTTATATTGTACCTTTTTGTACATAAAATTGCAACATTATGTATGTGAAATAAAAGTGAACACTTGTCATAATTCTTGCTTGAGTTTCCGCAAATTGTAATTAAAAAATGAATATATCTTTCCAAAGTGCC
>CAZPHI010000033.1:0-16076 GCA_964586425.1 uncultured Lachnospiraceae bacterium
GAGACCTATGCAAGATATGATTTTGCATAGGTTTTTTGATTATAAAAAATTAAATATAAATATGTCAAAAAAATTGTCAAAAAGTATTGACAATAATTTAGTCACGTGCTATTATTAATATACAGTTAAGCAATGACTGGAAATAATAAAGATTAAATGATTAATTTGGAGGTAAAATTATGGCAAGAACAATTCAGGTTACTCCTGAGCAGTTGGAAACAGCTGCAACAAAAATTAGCGGATTAGCTACTGATTACAAGACACAGTATGACACTCTTTACAAAGAGACAGATTCTATGGCTTCAACATGGCAGGGAAAGGATAATGTTGCTTATATTGCACAGATCAATGGATTTAAAGATGATCTTCTTAAAATGAAGCAACTTATGGATGATTATTCAGCTTTCCTTAATAAGAGTGCAAAAGCATACAGAGATATTCAGGATAGCATTACAACACAGGCTAAACAGCTGATTAACTAATAGGAGGTAATAATAATGGCAGACGGAATTCAGATTTCAACACAGGTACTTATAGATACAGCATCTAAAGTACGTTCAATTAATACAACAATGGATACAAAACTAGCAGAGATTAATGGTGCAATGAATGCACTTGAAGCTACATGGAAGAGTGATGCAGCTACTGATATCAGAAATAATATGAATGCTCTTAAACCAAGATTTGAAGAGTATAAAGCAGTAGTTGAATCATATGCAAAATTCCTTGATTCAACAGCACAGAGCTATGAAACAACTGAAACAGCAATTCAGAATAATGCAAGCGCATTTAAGTAAAATTAACATCTATTAATCAGATGATTAATGAAATCAGACCGAAACAGCACTTTTATTTTATACTGTTCTGGTCTGATTTTTTGTAAGAATGGTTGAAGACTTTTGCTGACTATGTTATTATAACTAATAGATTTATAATATAGAAAGCGGTGGAATATATGGCAACGAAAAGACAGAGAGAAATAGTTAATATTTTTGCTAAAGCACTCCCAACATTAAGAAAAGAGATGGGAATATCACAAACTACTTTAGGTAAGAAAATCGGTAAGAGTCGACAGATGATTTCTTTAATCGAAAGAGGAGAGGCAGAGATGTCATGGGATACATGTCTTTCAATAGTATTATTCTTTAGGGTTAACTACAATAGAGATGAAAAGAAGGTTTTTAATGAACTCGAAGAGTTTCTTTTGATCAACGAAGAGGATAAGATTCAGAACGAAGGTGCAAAAGCCAGAAAAAGGAATGCTGAATTAAAAAGAGAAGGTCAGCAAAATTCTGATGAAGAATTCGATAATGACGAAGACGAATTCTAGAATTTGTTCCTTTCTTACGGAATAAACGGGTGAAAACCTAAATATACGCTTATGAGGAAAAGAGTATGGTAATTAATATATTTAATGAAAAACAGATTTTTTCGATGACTTTGCCTAAGAAGACGAAAGGACAGTTTTGGCTTACTGATATTGATGAGCTGGGAAAGTCCAGACGTCTTATTAGTGTCGAAGCAGATAACGGACAGTGGGTTTTAAAAAGTAATAAGTTAGTATCTGTACTGGATGCGAATAACAATCCAGTATCTGCAGTAGCATTACAACTGCACAGTTTCTTTAGACTTTCATTAAGAAACAGTGACAGTCAGATGCTACTTTTTTCTGAACCTGTAGATTCTACAAGACAATCATTTTGTAAATTTGTAATGAAACAACCATGTGAGATAACTATTGGTCGTGGAGAAGATAATAATATATGTTATAGTAATAAGTTTGTTTCATCCCATCATGCTAAACTGTGCTTCGATGGTATTAACTGGTCGATTGTTGATACAGGAAGTACTAATGGCACTTTTGTTAATGGATATAGGGTAGAATCGCAGCCACTTGAGAATGCTTCAAGAGTATATATTATGGGATTGAAGATTGTTGTAGGAAAGCAGTTCTTTGCAATCAATAATCCAGATAATAGCATTAAGATTAAATCAGATTCAATGCTTAATTATGTCAGTCAAAAAGTTGAAGATATAATTGAAGATGAAGATGATTATCTTGCTGAAGATGAATATTATTACAGATCACCTAGATTTAAAAGAGAGATAGAAGAAAAAGTAATTGAAATAGATTCACCACCGGCGGTTCAAAAAATCGATGAGGTTCCTATGGCATTAATGCTGGGTCCATCTATGACTATGGGTCTTACATCAGTAACTACAGGTGCAGTGACGGTAACTAATGTAATCACTAATGGTGGTAATATGATGCAGGCTATACCAACTATGATGATGTCTGTAAGTATGTTGCTTGGAACTATTATGTGGCCAATAATTACAAAGAAACATGAGAAAAAGCTTAAAGTAAAGAACGAAAAAGAAAGACAAAAAAAATACCTTTTTTATCTTGACACAATAAGAGATGAAGTTAAGCGAATATGTAAGGAACAAAGTGATATTCTTAATGAGAATATTATTACGGATGACGAATGCGTTGATCGTATTGTAAATGTATCAAGAAATCTATGGGAGAGAAGTATTGAACATAATGATTTCTTACGCGTTTGCGTAGGAAAAGGAAATCTTCCTATGTTTGCAGAAGTAAAATATGCAGAGAAACATTTTACAATGGAGGATGATAATCTTTTTAATGCTATGTATTCACTTGGTGAAGAACCAAAGAATCTAATTAATGTACCAATAAGTATTTCGCTTGTGGACAATTATGTTGCAGGTCTAATTGGTGAACGTTCTAAGGTCACAAGCCTTTGTAAAAGTATAATTTTGCAATTAGTTGCATTACATAGTTATGATGAGTTAAAGCTTGTACTGATTTGTGATGAACAGGAATTCTCGGAATGGGAATTCATGAAGTGGCTGCCTCATATCTGGAATGATGAGAAGACACAGAGGTTTATGGCTGTTAATCTTGATGAGGTTAAAGAATTGTCGACACTTCTTGATCTGAATGTATTGTCAAAACTTCAGACAGGAACAAGTAATGTTGATTATTCAAAAATAGCCCCATATTATTGTATTATTTCGGCTAGTCGTGATCTTGCAGACAAATGCGAAGCTTTCGGTCAGATACTTAAGTATGGCTCGAACATTGGATGCAGCATTGTTACTTTATATGATGAAATACAGAATATCCCAAAAGAAACAAGTATTGTTGTTGAAGTGAATGATAAGAATTCCAAGATTTTTGATAAGGATGATTTGTCAGGGAAAAATCAGTTGTTTGAAACAGAGGATAAGAGAGAGCTGGATATGAATAGAATTGCATATTCGCTTGCTAATATATCAATGGATCTTACAAGCCAGCGATTTGCACTTCCAAAGATGATGACTTTCCTTGAGATGTTTTCTGTAGGTAAAGTTGAGCATCTTAATATACTTACAAGATGGAAAGAGAATAATCCAGTTGTATCTCTTTCAACTCCAGTAGGTGTTGACACATTAGGCGAGACATTCTCACTTGATTTACATGAAAAGTTTCATGGACCACATGGACTTGTTGCTGGTATGACAGGTTCTGGTAAGAGTGAATTCATTATTACATACATATTATCATTGGCGGTTAACTACCATCCGGATGAAGTAGCATTTATCCTTATTGATTATAAGGGCGGTGGCTTAACAGGAGCATTTGAGAATCCTGACAGAGGAATCAAACTTCCACATCTTGCAGGTACAATCACTAACCTTGATGGCGCTGCTGTAAAACGTTCATTAATATCAATTCAAAGTGAGCTTAGACGTCGTCAGGCAGTATTTAACGATGCGAGAAAAGCAGCTAATGAAGGAACAATGGATATATATAAGTATCAGCAGCTATATAGACAAGGCGTTGTTACGGAACCAGTGCCACATCTGTTTATAATATCTGATGAGTTTGCAGAATTAAAATCTCAGCAGCCTGAATTCATGGAGCAGTTGATTAGTGCAGCACGTATTGGTCGAAGCTTAGGAGTTCATCTTATTCTTGCAACACAGAAACCATCAGGTGTTGTTGATGATCAGATTTGGAGTAACAGTAAATTCAGAGTTTGTCTTAAGGTTCAGGAGAAGGCAGATTCTAATGATATGATTAAGTGCCCTGATGCGGCGGAACTTACTAATACAGGTAGATTCTATCTGCAGGTTGGATTTAACGAATTATTTGCACTTGGACAGTCTGCTTGGTGTGGTGCAAAATACGTTCCAAAAGAAACTGTTGAGAAAACAATAGATAAGAGTGTTCAGGTAGTGGATAATCTTGGACGAGTAATCAAAGATTTAAAACCTGCTAAGAAGGAAGATGATAATAAGACTAATGTTAAACAGGTAGTAAGAATTGTTGAATATCTTTCTGAATTAGCTACTGAGGAGAATATTAAGGTGAGACCTTTGTGGCTGGATCCTATTCCGGCTAAGATATATGTGGATAATCTTGAAGAAAAGTATTCATATAGTGCAAAACCTTATATATTCAATCCTGTAATAGGTGAATATGACGATCCATTTAATCAGAGTCAGAAACTGCTTACATTACCTGTATCTGACAAGGGTAATGCAGTTATATTTGGTGCAACGGGTAATGGTAAGACTACATATTTGACAACATTTATGTACTCATTAATCAAACATCATAGCGCAAAAGAGGTTAATCTGTATGTTATGGATTTTGGAGCTGAAACTCTAAAAGCTTTTGAAAAGGCACCACAGGTTGGTTCGGTATTATTTTCTTATGAAGGCGATAAGATAATTAATCTTATGAAGATGCTTATTAAGGAGCTCGATGACAGAAAGAAGTTATTCTCTGAATTTGGTGGAGATTATAATTCATATATTAATAATTCATCAGAAACTGTTCCGTATATACTTGTGTTAATTAATAATTATGCAGGTATGACAGAGCAGTATGAGGAACTCGATGAAACATTTACTATGTTAACGAGAGACGGTGGAAAGTATGGAATTAGTTTTATTATTACTGCAAGTGCAACTAATGCTGTAAAATACAGAACAATGCAGAATTTTAGACAGGTGTTCACTTTACAGCTTAATGATCAGAGTGAGTATTCATCACTTATTGGTAAGACTAATGGCCTTACACCGACACCATACAAAGGACGAGGACTAGTCAATCTCTCAGAGGTATATGAGTTTCAGACTGCATATGCAAGCGATGCTAAGGACCAGTTTGAGTTCATCAGAAAATACTGTGATACTCTTAGAAGTACTGCAACTGAATTCGCAAAGCAGGTACCTGTTCTTCCAAAAATTGTTGACAAGGACAGCGTTAAGAATTACATTACAGATCTTAGTGCAGTTCCAGCTGGTATATATAAAAAGACATTATTACCAGCTAATATTAATATCAAATCAAAATACATCTATCCGGTTATCAGTCATGATGTTGAGGCTATTACAGCATTTGCATCAGAATTGGTTAAGGTAATTAATGGATTGACAGATGAATTAATTGTAGTTGACAGTGAAAAACTTTTTGCAGACAGAGATGTATCTGATTGTAGTTATCTGTCTGGCAATTATGAAAGCTTTATCGTTGAGCTGTTTAGCGAGGTCGTTCTTAGAAATAATACATACAAAGATGCTAACATGGATGAAGAATCACTTAAAGATATGGCTGAACGTGTATATATTATATGTGGTATTAAGAAGATTATGGATCAGCTTAGTGATGATGGAAAGGATAAATTTAAGCTTATTCTTGAAAAAGGACAAGCTATATATAAACTTCACTTTATTATAATTGATAATGTTATGCAATTCGGCTCATATAATATGGAGGCCTGGTATAGAAATAACAGCTGTAGTACAGATGGTATCTATATTGGAGATGGTTTTGCTGACCAGTATGTGCTTAAGACATCTAAGGTTACAAGCGAATTATATGAGGAAATAGGTGATAGATTTGGTTATGTTGTTACAAGAAGCAAGCCAGTTCTAACAAAAGTACTATGTGATGCTTCTGGAATGGAGGAGGATATCGATGAATAAGATTCTAATTGAGATTGATATTCCTGCAGCAGGAAAGAATTTTGATATGTTTGTCCCGCTGCATCTAAAGATGAGTGAATTTAAGAGCATGATTTGTAAAGAGGCAGTTGCAATGTCGGATGGTTTATTTGTACCTAATAGTGACACTGCAGTTTGCGATGCAACAGAAGGAACAATTCTTAACGTTAATATGTCTATTGGAGAATTGGGATTAAAAAATGGTTCAAGATTAATGATAATATAATTAATAAGATAAAATCTTTGGAGGTAAGTAATGGACGTTAATAGGGCATATATACAAGCATCAGAGCTTGAGGCTTATGCAGGAAGACTTGAGGATACTAAGAATAGTCTTTATAATTATAAGAATGGTATATCTAATGAGTGGTCAGCTGAGGAGGTGGCTCATCTGGCAAGTGCTATAGATGAGCAAATCTCATATATTGATGATATTAAATCAATGCTGTATTCACTTCAATCGGATATCAGATCTGTAGCGGAAGAGATTGAAGAAGAGGAAGAAGAGGCAGAAGCTGAGGCTGCAGCAGCTGCATTAGCAGCAATTAGTGCTGCAATAGGATAATAAAAAATACAATCGGAGATGTTTCAATGGGAACACAAATGAATAAGTTAAAGGTTACAAAGAAAAATAGTAACATAATCCTCACAATCAAAAGTGAAAAAGGACAACAACTTAATATGCGTGAAATTGAGGCAATCAACAAACATGAAGTAGATGGTCTCTCAATGGTGGAAGTAATATATCACAAGAAAGATAAGTTTGAACTCAAATATAATCTTACTGGTTATATGACACTCCTTGAACTTGTATCAGCGCCAATTAACAAAGCAACATTTGCAGGTATCCTTGATAATATTTTTGGCATAATTAAAAAACTTGAAGAATGTTACTTTGGACAGACTAATCTTCTATTAGATAGTAGGTATGTACTTGTTAATCCATCAACTAGGAAGATAACAATGATATATGTTCCAATTCTTTTTTATAATTATGGAGTAAGCACTAAGGACTTTTTTTTGTCATTAGCTACGAGAACAGTGTTTATGGCCGAAGAAGATACGGAGTATGTCAAAGAGTACATAGGAATACTCAATGATGGAATTAATTTTTCGCAATTTGAATTAGAGGAATATATCAAAAGAATTAACGGAAAAATCATTAATACTATGAAGGATAACAGATGCCCTTCATGCGGTGCCACAAATCAAGAGAATGCAAGCTTTTGTCGTAAATGTGGTTACAAGCTGGTAGTTGATTTGACTCGTCAGGAAAAGATATATAATCCATTGGCGGATACGGTTGTTCAGAATGCGGGGAATATTAATTTAGTGCAATCTACGGCACATGTTAAGCCCAAGATAAGACAAGCGGTTAATGTGGATGAGGGTACAGTTGTACTTGGCTCACAAAAACTTAACAATCCTGTAGTTGTACACTTAAGAAGAGTTTCAAATGGAGAACTTATTACTGTTGATAAAGATGAATTTAAGATTGGTAAGGATAAAGAGAATAGTAATTATTGTATAAGTGATAATGGTGCGATTAGCAGACATCATGCCACTATAATAGCAAAAAATGGGAGATATTATGTTGTTGATAACAAATCAACAAATAAAACTTATGTGGATAATCATGTGATTGAACCTGGCAATATGGTTGAAGTGTTTCAGGGAACTCAGATAAAGCTTGCGAATGAAGTATTCGTATTTTTATTAGATGATGGAATGGAGAGATAGATGGGAGTATTAATAACAGCGTGTAGTGATATAGGAATTAAGCGTAAGACAAATCAAGATAGTTTATACTATAAACAGGGGATTTGTAATGGAATGTCCGTATTAGCGGCAGTGGTATGTGATGGAATGGGTGGCCTAGAGAAGGGAGAAGTAGCCAGTGCAGATGTAGTTAGGGCTATAGACGCATGGTTTATGAAGGAACTTCCAGCTCTTTTGAACCCACTTAATATGCAGGAAATTGAGTATACAATTGATAAAGTTATTAAAACAGAAAACCAAAAAATCGGTGAGTACGGAAGAAATAATGGTATTCAATTAGGAACAACACTTACGTTATTTTTAGCAATCAATGGTAATGTACTTATCGCACATGTAGGTGATTCTAGAGCTTATGAGATAGGAGATACAGTAAAACAGCTGACAGAGGATCAGACTGTAGTAGGAAGAGAAATTGGACGTGGTAATATGACAAGGGAAGAAGCAGATAATGATCCACGAAAGAATGTCTTATTACAGTGCATAGGTGCATCAAGATCTGTGAGTCCTGATTATATACATATGAAAGCAGTTGAAGGTAATGCATATATGCTATGCTCTGATGGGTTTAGACATAAGATTACAGACGATGAACTTATGAAAGCATTTTCACCGGTAATACTTACAAGTGAAGATGTTATGAGACAGCAGTGTTTATCTCTTATTGAACTTAATAAGAGCAGACAGGAAACAGATAATATATCTGTGCTTTTGATGAAATTTTGATTAGTGCAGTTTTAATTAATCAATATAAAGATAAGGCGGTATTATGTAATGGCAGCAATAGGATCTGTTATAGATGGAAAATATGAGATTCTTAAGCTTATTGGAAAAGGTGGTATGTCAAGAGTATATCTTGCCATGGATAAAAGACTTAATAAGCAGTGGGCAGTAAAGGAAATCGAAAAAAGAGCAAGAGATAAGAATAATGATGTAATTATTCAGAGTGCAATTGCAGAAGCTAATATGATAAAGAGACTTGATCATCCTTCACTTCCAAGAATAGTAGATATTATAGATAATGGCAATGTAATATATGTAATTATGGATTACATAGAAGGTGAACCACTTAATGAGATTCTTGATAAATATGGTGCACAGCCACAGGACCAGGTAATTGAATGGGCGAAGGAATTGTGTGCAGTACTTGATTATCTTCATACACGAACACCAGCAATTATATATAGAGATATGAAGCCAGCGAATGTAATGTTAAAACCAGATGGAACTCTCAAATTAATTGATTTTGGTATTGCAAGAGAATATAAAGAGCATAACCTTGCAGATACAGTAAGTCTTGGTACCAAAGGCTACGCAGCACCAGAACAGTTTGGTGGTAAAGGCCAGACTGATCAGAGAACTGATGTATATTGTCTTGGAGTTACATTATATCATCTTGTTACTGGTCAAAATCCGTGTGAACCTCCTTATGAATTATATCCAATCAGACATTGGAATCCTCAGCTATCTGGTGGACTTGAGAAAATTATACAAAAATGTACACAGCTTAATCCGGCAGACCGTTATCAGTCATGTGCTGAACTTATGTATGCACTTGAGCATTATGAGGAAGTAGATGATATATATAAGAGCAAACAAAAGAAAAAGCTTAGCAGATTTATTGCAAGCATAGTCGGAGGAATGGTATTCCTTGCGATTGGTATTGGATGCCAATTCATGAAGACAAAATCAAATAATCAGGAATATGAGAATCTTATGTTACAGGCAGAAAAATCAGTATACTCATCAGATAAAATAGATTTGTATGGAAAGGCAATAGATGTACTTCCGGATTCTGTTGAAGCATATGAAGGAATGGTTTCAGCATTTAAAGAAGATGCAGATTATTCGGTTGATGAAGAGACTTTGCTTAGAAAGAAAATTAATGCGAATCTTACCAAGCTTAGAGATAATGAACAATATGCAGATTTAGCCTTCGAGATAGGTAAACTTTACTGGTATTATTATGATTATGGACAGTCTCAATCAGATAGCAATCAGATAACCAGAATGAAGAGTGCAATTCAGTGGTTTGATGATGCTGTGAATTACGGCAATGAAAGCAAAGAATACTATCAGATGGCAACAATATATAGGGATATAGGTGCATTTAATAGAGATATAACTATAAAGATAACAGAGGGCTCAGAAAAAGGTCAATATGGTGAGTATTTTAACAAGTTAAAAGAACTCTTAGATATTGTATCAAAAAATCAGGGTGAAAGTGAGATAGTTAAACTTGAATTATACAAACTCTGTATGTATTCAATAGAGAATTACGCTAAGAATTTTAAAGAAAATGCTGTTAACAAATCGGATATTACTAATATGCTTGAGCAGGTAAAGACTGCGACAACAGCTATCTCGCCTAATGCAGAGGTTACTCAGAAATTAAAGGATTCTATAGTAACAAGATTTGCTTCGGTAGAAAAGACGGTGGCAACAGCTTATAATTAGTAATAAGTGGAAAAACTCGATCAATGGAGGAAGAATATGGATGCAAATGTATTTCAGATAATATCAATTATTGCATTCGTGTTGTCAGCAGCATGCTTTGTAGGCGCTGTTGTACTGTTCTTTAAATTTGACATTAGAAGTGTAATTGGATTCCTAACAGGAAAAACAGCTTCTAAACAGATTGAAGAAATCAGAGAACAATCACAGAATGCAGGTAGTAAAAAATCATCTCCTAATGCGTTGGAATTAGAGATGCAAAAATCCGGAAGAATTAGTCAGAAACTGACAACATCAGATAAGCAGGTCGTTATTCCGACAGCGGATATATCTGATGTGACAGAAGTGTTGTCAGAAGAACTTGAAGGAAGCGAAGCAACGCAGGTGCTTTCAGAAGAACTTGAAGGAAGCGAAGCAACGCAGGTGCTTTCAGAAGAACTTGAAGGAAGTGAAGCAACGCAGGTGCTTTCAGAAGAACTTGAAGGAAGTGAAGCAACGCAAGTGCTTTCAGAGGATAGTGATTCATTAGAAATAATGAAGGTTATTCGCAGTGAAATGTTAATTAATACAACAGAAGTCATCTAGATTAATATAAGTGATTATGTTATAATATAAAAGAAATTCTGGAAAAATAAGGGTATTTCTTACAACTGAGGTAGAGTAGAATGTCAACAACAAAAATTAACGTTATAGGTGTTAAGAATAAAAATAGTTATGTTGATTCAGCTAATAATACAATTATAAGTGTTAGATGCGGAGTCACTAATCTAAGATATCGAATTGATGGTGAAATTAGAGACCGAAGGAACATTGATGGAAGATTAGTCGATGTTAATAGAAAATTGAATTCAATATATGCTTCTTTATCTAATATTAAGAAAGTTGTTAATCAAGGCGCAGATGAATATAAGAGGACTGACGACAGAGTATATAGAATGGGTCGCGAAATCTCAGCCAAATATGCTAATCTGACTGGTGGAAGTAATGGTTCTTTTATTTCAGAAAACACATACAGTAAAGTTATACATGATAAAAACTTAAGCCAGTTTAATAACTTGGATAGGAGTAATACAAGAACGCAAGGAAAGACTGAAAGGAAAGATTTTGGAAGTGATAAACAGTCTTTATGGGGGATGCTTTCTGGCGCAGGCGTAATTGGAAGTGCCACGGCTTCATTTGGAGCGATGATTACCGGAAAAGGCAGTGGTGAGACTCTTTTAAATGGTTTTAAAAATTATATGGATATGTTTGGCGATTTGGCAGCAGATTCATGTAAATCCGGTTCAGAATTCAGTACAAAAAAGACATTCTTTGGTGATTGGAGTGATGTAAGAACAACAATTACTGATGGTGCCACGATAACAAGTCCATCTACAGCATTTGTTACAACAATAAAAGAAGAACTAAAAGGTTTTTCATTTGGCAAGGCGACAACCGTAGGTGATAAGATAAAAGTGGCAACAAAGTGGGGTGGTGTTCTAGTTGACACAGGACTTAATGCTTATAATAACTTTACGGATTCATCGAATAGTACAGGTCGAGCAGTAGCTGAGACTGTTACAGAAACTGTTGTAGATATAGGAATTAATATAGTCGCAAAGGCAGCAGTAACAGCTGGTGCAGTTGCAATAACAGCAGCTACAGGTATAGCAATTCCTGCGGTGGCAGTAGGAGCGGCGGCAGTAGGCGTTGTATGGTTAGCTGATGCTACAACAAAGTTTTTTAATAAAGAGTCAAAGGGACTTACTGAATTAGTGTCAGATACAGTTATAGATGCAGCAGAAGGTGCTGGTAAGGCAATAGGTAGTGCAGCTAAGGCTGTTGGTGGAACCATAACAAAATGGGCAGATAGTATCTTTGGATAGATATGCGAAGGTTTTTAGCGATTTAGATTGAACATAAATTAAACTAATAAGTATGAATGGAGAAATTACAATGAACAATATTAAAGAATTATTACCAATCGGAACAGTTATTATATTAAAGAATGCTAACAAAAAATTAATGATTTTTGGAATTAAGCAAGTTAATGCTGATAATGGAAAAGAATATGATTATATTGGAGTTTTATATCCAGAAGGCAATATTGGAACTGACAACCAGTATCTTTTTAATCATGAAGATATTCAGGAAGTATTCTTTCGAGGATTTGAAGATGAGGAAAGAGCTGGCTTTGTAGAGAATCTTCAGAAGTTTTATGATGAGCATGGCCAGAATATGTAATTATAGGCGATATAATGGATAATAGAAAAAACAGTATGTTAAAAAAACAATTAACAAAAGTTGATTATAGAGATATAAAAGGCTATAGGGAAGCTTCACAAGAAGAAAAAGCATTGGTTAATCAGATATACTATCAGGATTATGCAAAAGAATTAAGGTTTATGAAGATAGTAAAGTATTTTACAACCGGTGTGGCTGCATTCATGTTGCTAGGCACTGTATTGCAGATATTTGAAAGTGGAATTACTGCTAATATATCAAGTATAATAATTTCACTGCTGCTTGTGGTTGTATCAGCTCGATTGATAATAAAGCAACCTTCTGCATATGGAGTGTGTGCATCGCTAGATGCGGGCAAGGTAGAAGTTAAAGAGAGTGTTGTGCTGGATATTCAAAATCATGAAGATATTGAGAATGATGTAGCAACGATATCGGATGAAGGCGAATTATATTCGATGGCATTAAGAAGAACAAGTCTTAAGACAATTGAAGAACATAATAATGAAGCGCTTATTGTTCATATTATGAACACAGGATATTACTTCATTGTTCCAAGAATATACTAATGTGGAGGTAAAACATAGTGGATATGTTGAATTTGGAAATCATTATTTTGTTTGCAGCATTAGGTATAATGATGATTTTACTTATTGTTGTTATAGGATTGCTTATTTCAATAAAGAAACAGATAAAGAGTTCAGGAGTTTCGTTCAATACTCCTTATAACACTAACAAAACACAAACATCTGCAGGAGTTGTATTCTGCAGAAATTGTGGTAATCAATTTTCAGCAACATCTAAGGTATGCCCACATTGTGGAACATCAAGATAATGTATGAGGTAGTATTTTAATAAAGGAGATAGATGATATGGCTAAAATCAGTGAAAAGAACAAAAAGAATTATAGAGAAGTTGAAGTAAAACTTGATAAAAATCAGAATATCAATGGTATTGAAGTTCAGATGATCAATCAAAGGGTTGTAACGCAATTATTTTCAATGGCTGTTTCAACAAAATCAAAGGAAGCGGTTATTACATATAATACAACAGGTACTGTTTCACTAAAGGAAAGATTTACAGAAATATTCAACAAATGTGATTTTTCAAGTCTGGTATTAAGTTTATTAAATCTTACTCATGATATGGAAAAGAATAATATGTATAATAAGAATCTTTTATTATTACCAGAATATATGTATTTTTTCCCAGCGCAGAAGAATGTTGTTTTCTGTCTATATGTTCCATCTCCTGAATTCTATAATAATGTGAACTTTAAAGATTTCCTTTTGTCACTTGCGAATATTCTTCATTTTGATAATAGTGAGGATTTGGAATATATTTCAAGATATATAAAGTATCTTAATAAAAATCAGGCTTTTTCTTTTGATGAATTTAAAGATTTTATGTATCAGATATATTATGAGAGTATAGGAAAAGTTCCTGTTATGCAGGAAACACAACAACAGCCAGAACAAACACCAGTAGAACAAACACCAGTAGAGCAACAGCCAGTAGTGCAGCCAGTAGTGCAGCAACCTGCACAGCCAGCAAGCGTAGAACAGAGAGTTTTAATGCAGACGGCTAATAAATCACAGACGGTCAATGTACTTGAGCAGGCAATGCAGGAACAGGCAAATCTTTCAATGGGAGCTAATTCTAATGAGATTATACAACAGCCAGTTGCAGAAAAACCATCAATGGATACATCTGAGTTGTCCCCAGAGGAATATCTAAAAAGAACAAAGCAGCATGAAGAAGTACGTTTTGAAGAACCAGTTGTATTGGCAAAAACTGAAGAACCGGTTGGAGAATTAAAGACGGAAGAAGTAGAAGAAATACCTAGATTCTGCGGAGAATGTGGAAGAGAGAGAAAGCCAGGAGCAAAATTCTGTATATTCTGTGGCAATAGATTCACTCTAGAAACTGATACAGTAGCAGAACCAGAGCCAGAAGTAGCAGCTGCAGTAGCAGAACCAGAGCCAAAAGTAGAAGTTGCAGTAGCAGAGCCAGAAGTAGAAGTAGCAGCTGCAGTAGTCGAACCAGAATATGGTGAAACAACAGTTCTTGCTGAGGATAATGATGAAGAATATGGTGCTACAACATTGCTTTCAGAAGAAGTAGTTTATCCAATTATAATCCGTAAAAAAACAGGTGAAAAAGCAGTAATAGATAAGGATAATTACATTATCGGAAAAGAAAGAAGCAAGGTTGATTTTGCTGTATCAGAGAATTCTACAGTAAGCCGTGTTCATGTATATATTACAAATAATAATGGACAGTATTATGTTACTGATAATAAGTCTCTTAATAAAACATATATAGATGGGGTTATGTTAATTCCAGAAAAACCAACACCTATTAACGAAGGTCAGACACTTAAGCTTTCTAATGAAGAATTTGAGTTTACTTTTAAACAGAACTAAATATATGTAATTATTAACACACGTGGAGGAAAGAATATGGAACATGATTTAATTAATACCCAAATTCTTAATGAGACATATGATAATGTTATAAGAATTAATGCTGGTGGTGGCGGAACTATATATAAAGCGTACCACAAACGTCTGCAGAAAGAGGTAGTATTAAAGAAAATCCATAAAAAGCTTAAAAATTCTCTTAATTCACGAGGTGAAGCTGATATATTAAAGAATCTGAGACATTCATATCTGCCTCAGGTTCTTGATTTTATTGAAGCTGGAGATGATGTATATACAGTAATGGATTTCATTCCAGGACAATCTATACAGCAGTTAGTTGATAATGGTAAGAAATTCACAGAGGAAGAAGTTATCAAATATGCAGGACAGTTATGTGAAGCATTAGCGTATCTGCATTCGCAGAAACCTCCAATAATACATTGTGATATAAAACCTGCTAATATTATGATTACACCTAATGATGATGTATGCTTAATTGACTTCAATATTTCAGGCGTTTTTGGCGATGAAGATGATGGAATTACAGGATACACAAGAGGGTATGCAGCGCCAGAGCAGGAGATGGCATTCAATTATAAGAAAGAAGCAATTAAGAATATAAAAGCAGCCAGACAGGCTGATAATTCTGTTATTAATAATAATGACGGTTCGGAAAGTACAATTCTATTGAATGACGGAACTGATTCGAGTACATATGGAAAAAGTTCTAATCAGTTGATAAGTTCGAATCTGTCTAATATACAATTGCAGTGCCCATATAAGGTTGATACACGTTCGGATGTATATAGCCTTGGTGCTACATTGTTCTATATGCTGACTGGTGTAAAGCCAGATAATATGAAAGGTTCATACAGTGATTACCTTGATTATGATACAAGGTTCAATGATGGGTTTGTTCATATTATACTTAAAGCAACAATGAATAATCCACAAGACAGATATAGCAGTGCTATTGATATGCTTCAGGATATGAGACATATTAAAAAATTAACCAAATCCTATAAGAAGAAAACCAGACGAAAAATTATTACTATATGTGCGTTGATGACATTGGCAGCTGGATTGATTATCGCTTCAATCTTCTATTATCGAAATAAAAATGATGATAACAAATTACAATATGAACAGGTAATGAAGGAACTGGATAAAGCTATTATT
>CAZPHI010000033.1:16176-22250 GCA_964586425.1 uncultured Lachnospiraceae bacterium
TATTATTATAAACTTCTATGGTATTACAGCAATCAGGAATATAAAGCTGGTATAGATTTTATAGATAAAATTGATAAAAAGAATACAGATAATCTTGATGACCCATATTACAGCAGATACTATTATACGTTAGCAAATTGTTATTTTGAGATTGAAGAATATAATTACAGTATGGCATATTATAGATCAGCATCTGAACATGAACCTGACAATGCAGATATATACAGAGATTATGCGATATCATGTGTGAGGGCAGGAAAAGTTGCACAGGCAAAAGAGATTCTTACGCAGGCTGAAAACAAAAAAGTGAAATCAGCAGATCTTGATATGATTCATTCGGAAATAAGTTATTCAGAAGGCAAATTTACTGAAGCAGAAAACTATTGTGATAAATGTTTAGGCGAGTGTGATAATGATTATGCATTACTAAGAGCATATGTTTTGAAAAGTAAGATATATAATGCAATAGATAATGCGTCACTGGATGGAATTAATAGGAATATTAACATATTAAATGAAGGTCTTAGTAAAGTTGCGCTAAAGTACAGACTTACATTATTAGAACAGCTGGTATATTATTATTCGGAATGTATTAATCTTTCGGGTGAGCCTAAGTATTATACAGAAGCTGCAAAGACATTGGAAACAATCATTGATAATGGCTGGGCATCATATTCAACATATGAAAATCTCTATATAGTGTATAAAGCTTCTAATCAATATGTGCAGGCGAAAACAGTATTAGAAAAGACATTAGATATATATAAGGATAGGTACGAAGTATATAAAAATCTTGCATACACTGAGATAAGTATACAAGGTACTCTTGATAATACGAAGAGGGATTATACAGCATTTATCCAATATTATAATAAGACCTTAGAATTATATGATAAAACAAAAAAGAGTGATGAAGATCCTGAAATAACAACTTTAAAGCGTTGCTATAATGATTTATCGCAGGGAGGATGGTTTAACTAATGAAGAAAAAACACAAATCAACCAAAATTATAGTCGTAGTTGCAATTATACTGGCGATAGCAGTAGTCGCAGTAATTGTGGAGACTAAGATATTCAGTAAAAGTGAGAAAGAAACGCAGCAAAATGAGGCCGAATATAGTGACTCGATTACACAGGGAGATAAATATCTTGAGAAATTGGATTATTCGCAGGCAATTTTATCTTATAATGAGGCACTTAATATTGAACCAAATAATCTTGAGGCTAAGCTAAAGCTGGCGGATGCATATGAGCAATCCGATGACTATAGCAAAGCAGAGGAAACATATAAAGAAATTATTAATACAGGCAATGACACAACCGAAGCGTATTCTAAGCTTGCTGAATTATATATTCGAATGAATGATTTGGAAAAAGCAAAGCAATTGCTGGAAGAGGCTGTTAAAAATAATAAAAGTGAAGAACTATTAGCATTCTACAAATCAACGCAGATAGATGCACCTAAGTATTCAGTTACATCAGGTTCATATGATGATAGAAAAGAAGTTGAAATAAAGACATCGTCAGATAATGATATCATATATTACACAACTGATGGTTCAAATCCGACAACCAAATCAAACGTGTATACGGATTCAATAATACTGCCTAATGGAAACACTACTATTCTGTCGATGGCAGTCAATCAGCTGGGCTATTATAGTGATGTGAGTAAGGCTGAATACACAATTAATATTGAAGATGTTAACGTTGATTTTACTAATAAGACTATTGAAAATGCTGTTAAAAAAGCCTTGAATAAGAGTAGTAGTGTTACAAACTATGATGTGGATAGAATTAGACAGCTGTATATACTTGGAGATGGCTCATATGTAGCATATGCATCTAATGCAACATTTGATGGGGAACAGACATATGTCTCTTCATCATCATCATCATCATATAAGAATACTGTAAAACCAGCTACAATAGAAGATATTAGTGATTTATCAAAGCTGCCTAATTTGAAACAGTTGTATATAGCGGATGTTTCAGGATTTGATTTATCGCTTATTGCATCACTTACTAATTTGGAAACACTTGCTTTAGTCAATGATGGAATTACGGATATATCAGCAATTGGTGGTTTGACAAAGCTTACAAAATTAAGTATTAACTGGAATAATGTATCTGATATTAGTGCTTTATCAAAGCTTAATAATCTTGCTGTATTGTCAATGTGTGGCAATAAACTTACTGATGTTACTTCGATTAGTGGACTGACGAAGCTTACATACCTTGATATATCGCAGAATCAGATAAGTGATATTAGCAAATTATCAACTCTTTCAGAACTAGAGCAATTATGGGCATATAACAATAAGATAGCAAATTACAGCAGTCTTGTTCAGCTTAGAAAGCTAGATGTATTAATGATTAAGAATAATGATAATACAGATAAGGAATCTCTTACAAAGATATTCCCAAGACTTTCAAGAACAGATTATGATGTTAATAATGCTAAATAACTGAAAGAGGAGGTAAAAATATGAATTACATTAATGAGATTTTGGTTGGATGCGCAGGATTAGGAACACTACTTATTGCATTTGTAATTATGAAGCTTATCAAACTTAAAAAGCTTCCAATTATGATTGCTTCATTGATAATAGTTGTGGGTTTTGGAGCATTAGGAACAAAGGTTTACCTTGATGATATTAATCGTTCTAAACAGGAAGAAAAAATTAATTATATGGCTAGTTATCTTATCGATATTGAGAAGTATGATGCAGCTATGAGTTTTATGCTCGATAATGATAGTGATAATGAGGTCCTTCAACAATTACAGATGCTTGATCTTGCACTTAATAAGCAGTATACAGTCGCTTTATCTAAGGCAGATGCATATCTTATGAATGGTAGTAATGATATCGTAAAGGGAATTAAAGATGCATGTTCTGTGAATAATGATTCAAAAGCTAAAGAACAGTTAATATCATTGCATTCAAAGATAAAAGATAATATTAATGCTTCAGTTGATGATAATGTTCTCAAAAGCTTTGCTGTTATTATGGATAAAACTACAGGTGGTTCAGTAGCAGCTGGAGATTATAATAATTCAATAGAGATATTAAGAAAACAGAATGATGCAGCGATTCAGAAGCTTGTAACTCAGAATGACAAGCCAGCAGGACAGAAATTAATTGAAGCTACAAGAGCTATAACAGAAAACCAGGCATCATTAAGCAATAAGATTCTAGTTGCTAATGCTGTTGCAACTTCAGACGTTGCATCGGATGATGAAGAAATAGCAGACCTTGAGAAAGAGATTAGTGAACTTGAGAAAAAAATATCTGAGCTGAATACACAGATGGCAAAACTGGATAATGCCAGCAGTAAAGCTGAAGAATTTGAAAAGAAAATTGCACAGTATAAAAAGGATTATGAACAGACGAAAAAGGACAAAGATAATCTTGCTATACTAAGAGCTCAGCAGTATCTTGATATATGTACAACAAATGAAGAGAAAGATACACCGCTGTATAAATCGGAACAGTCCGTTCTGGAGTATATGAAGGGAAATACAGATAAAGCAAAGGAAGAGATGCTTGACGCTGTAAAGCTTGTTACAACACAAGGTAATGCCGGAGCTGGAAGTACATCTGTAATGATGCTCATGGATGCATATTCTAATGCTGATAATTCTTCAACAGCTTCATCATCAGGAACTGGTAATAAGACTATTTCACAGGAAGATGCTGTAGAGTATATATATAATCAGCTTTCACAGGGAATAATTAGTGAATCAAAATTGACTGATGGTTCGCAGTATTTTAGCGGATATGTAAAATCCTTGTTTGATGATTTGGGACAGGCAATGTTCATAAGTAATATAACTACAGATGATTATGATAATTATTATGTGGATTTGTATATCAATATTGATAGTGATAATACACAGTATACCAAAGAAGATTTTAGTATATATGATATGAATGAAAAGGTTACAGACTATGAGATAGTTAAGGATGAAGAACAGGAAAAAACTAATATATGTTTTGTAATGGATGTTAGTGGAAGTATGTCTGGTACATCAATATCGGATGCTAAGAAATCTGCAATCAACTTCATCAATTCCATACCTACAGGAACTAACATTGGTCTTGTAAGCTTTGAATCATCAGCAAAACAGGTTACAAAACTATCTGCATCTACGGGATTAACTTCAAAAGGTATTGATTCACTTGGTGCATCGGGTGGAACTAATATATCAAGCGGACTTCTGGAAGGAATCGAAAGCTTTAAAGGAGTTAGTGGAAGGAAAATCATAATTCTTATGACGGATGGAGAGGATAGTTCATCTTCTCAAAATCAGATGAATGATGTAAAACAAAAATTAGCGGCAGAAGGAATTATGGTATATGCAGTTGGTTTTGGCTCTGCTAATGATTCGTATCTTTCTGATATAGCTAAAGCTGGTAATGGAAAATATATCAGTGCAACGGATGCAAACAATCTTGCAAGCGTATATGCAACATTTAACAGATACATATCGAATGATTACCATCTAAGATTTAAAGTAAGTAAAAATACTGAACTTTTTAGTAGAGATGTTAAGGTAATATGTAATGGATATTATGTGAATGAGAAGGCTTATACAGTAGGACTTAGCTCTGATGAAATTAAAAAAGAGACACAAACACCGATGACAGATTATTTCTATCAGGTAGGTGGCTCTAATAAGACTGTTGATTAGAATGGAGAGTACATATGAAAAAAGTGATTGTATTTTTACTTGGAATCGTAAGCCTTGCTGGATCAGTATATACGGCAATTAGAGCATATACTTTATATTCATATACTAAGGGCACTGGAATATTATTCGTAAAAAGAAGTGTAGCAAATCAGATAAAATATTATCCTTATATGTTTATTGCTGCAGCGGTATTAGCAGTATTAGGTATTATATTATTGCTTGCATTTTTGATGATGTTATCAAAATCTAGGAAAAATAAAGCAAAACCTGAGATTTTACAATCCGAATTAGCAAGCGAAGCACCTGAATATATCATATGTTCAGAATGTGGTACTAAGAATAAAGCTACTATGAAGTTTTGTAACAACTGCGGAAAGCCTATTGCATAGCTTTCCATTATTATAAAACATTACATAACGTATAAAAATGCACAAGCTGAATATAATTTTCAGCTTGTGCATTAATTGTACTATATTTGCGCCTATGAAAGTGAAGAGTCGTAGTGAGCTCGTTCGCCACCGATGTATTTGGCGCGTGTTCTTGCACATACAACATGTGCATTACCTATATGATTAATAGCAGTTCTATATGGAACAGCAACTGGTGCAAGATGCATACCAATAAGTGTGTCACCAATATCTATACCTGCCTGGGCCTGAATATGTTCAACAGCAACAGGATTGGTTAATGTTGTATAAGCCGCTGTAGAGAATGCACCGCCGGCCTTTAACTGTGGTACAACATTAACTAGTGGAAGATGATTTTCTTTGGCACAACTCTTCTCGATGATAAGTGCACGGTTAAGATGTTCACAGCACTGAGCGGCTAAGTATATTCCTGTGCCTTCAAGCTCTTTTGCAATTGTTTTAAATACAGCCATTCCTATATCTGCATTAGAGAATGAACCAATGCTGTGACTATCAATTTCACTTGTTGAACAGCCAACGACAAGAATATCACCGGCTTCTAATCTTGCTACAGACAGTAATTCCTTTACTATTGAACTAATATCACCAGTAATTGTATTAATATCGAATGTTACATCTGTGGAAATTCCTGCTGGATTACTCATAATATACCTCTTTCTGATGTGCCATGCACAATCGATTAATAAAGAACCCCTGTAGAAAAACTGATTCAAAGTCTACAGGGGATTTTATTATATTATCTGCAAGTTTACAGATAATTATTTGTTATTGTTCTTCTCAAGTTCAGCTTTTTTCATTGCACGAACTTTAAGTGATAAACCAAATAAATTGATAAATCCACTTGCATCGTTGTGATCATATAAATCACCAGTAGTAAATGAAGCAAGACTTTCGCTGTATAATGAATATGGAGAAGTAGTACCAGCTTTGATGATGTTACCTTTGTAAAG
>CAZPHI010000034.1:0-22007 GCA_964586425.1 uncultured Lachnospiraceae bacterium
AGTGTAGATGTTGGAGTTAATTACTCTCTAACAACTACACTTTTATGGTACTAAAAAGCCTCTATTAACAAATCTCTTATTTTTTGCGGCTGCCTGAAATGTTTCCATTACCCATCCAGCAACAGATACCAACGCAACAATCAGCACTATCTGGCTCATCGTATATCTCATTATGTCCTCCATGATTATGCATTTTTATATATAAATACTGCAGAATATACATGTTTTATAACGCATATATTCTGCAGTAGAGATAATTACTAATATAAATTAAAGTGTTACACCCTGTTTAAAGATTGCAAAATCATGGAATCCAGCTTCTTCAGCTTTTACCTTCTTACCAGATGCAACTGCAAGTACAAATTCAAATAACTCTTTTGAAAGTTCTTCCATTGGCACATCTTCAACAAGACGTCCACAGTTGAAATCAATCCAATTGCCCTTTTTACCAGCAAGTCTTGAGTTTGTAGCAATCTTAACTGTTGGAACTGGTGAAGCGAATGGTGTTCCTCGGCCAGTTGTGAAAAGTACAATCTGAGCTCCTGATGCAGCACATGCAGTAGATGCAACGAGATCATTACCTGGTGCGCTCAAAAGGTTAAGACCTTTAGTCTCTACTTTTTCACCATATTTTAATACACCCTTAACAAGAGAGCTTCCTGATTTCTGTGTACATCCAAGTGATTTGTCTTCAAGAGTTGTAATACCACCGTCTTTGTTACCTGGTGATGGATTCTCATAGATTTCCTGACCATTCTTCATGAAATACTCTTTGAAATCATTAATCAAATGAACTGTCTTATTGAACAACTCTTCATTAGCACATCTATCCATAAGAAGTGTCTCAGCACCAAACATCTCTGGAACTTCTGTAAGAATTGTTGTTCCACCCTTAGCAACAAGCATATCTGAGAACTGACCAACTGTTGGATTAGCTGTGATTCCAGAAAGGCCATCTGAACCACCACATTTCATTCCAATAATCAATTCTTTGGCGCTTACTTTTTCTCTCTTAAATGTTGCTGCATAAGCCATAAGCTGATCCATATATTCTGCAGCAGTTTCCTGCTCGTCTTCAACATCCTGAACCTGTAAGAATTTCACTCTATCTGGATTAACTTCGCCAATATAGTTCTTAAGAATCTCAATTCTTGAATTCTCACATCCAAGGCCAAGCACAAGTACTGCACCAGCATTAGGATGATTAATCAAATCAGCAAGAATTGTTCTTGTATTCTCCTGGTCCTCTGTTGTCTGTGAACATCCGTAAGGATGTGGGAAAGCTACTACTTCATCAATGCCTTCTGGTTTTCTCATTCTTGCTGATGCTTCGATTGCTCTTGCAATTGAATTAACACAGCCTACTGTTGGAACAATCCAGACTTCATTACGAACACCAACTTTTCCATTCTCTCTCATATATCCGTCGAAAAATGCTTCTTCTTTTGAAGGCTCAACATCTACACCAGTTGGATTATATGTGTAATCAAGTAATTCTCCTAATGCTGTCTTTAAATTATGTGTATGAATCCATCCACCAACTTCAACATCATCCTGAGCGAAACCAATTCTAAAGCCATATTTGATTACTGCATCACCTTTTTTAATTGGTTTGATAGCGAATTTGTGTCCCTGTGGGATATCTTCTATCATTGTAACTTCTGTTCCAGCTACATTAGCAACAGTTCCATTAGCTAATGGTTTAAGAGCTACAGCTACGTTATCACCTACATTAATTTTAATAAAATCCTGCATATGCTTTTCTCCATTCTTTATATTCAATATTAAAAATCCATAGTTACATTTAGGAAATGCCGCACATCTACAAGAATTATGCGGCACTTCAATTATTATAATTAAATCTGAATTATTTATTCAAATCTCAGATTATTTTACAAGATCTTCAACAACAGCTCTCATACCTCTAGCTCTGATATCTGTGATATATGCTGTAATAGCATCTTCAAGACCATCAATCTTAGAAAGGTCTTCGCCACCGAAGAATTTTGTATTGCTTAAGTAAGCATGTGCGAATTCCTTAGGTGCTTTAGCTGAATTCTCTTTGAAGAAGTCAAGAACGAACTGATCATCACGGATGTTGTATTTTTCACCATTTCTATCTCCGATAAGGCAGATACCACCGTTGAATTCTCCTTCTTCCTGTGTTGAATAGAAGCTCATTAATGCTGCCATAGAGAATGTAAGGTACTTAGGAAGTTTGTTGAACTTCTTAACATATCCAAGGAATGAAGGCATACAACGTGCTTCCCACTTAGATACTGAGTTTAATGAGATATCTAATAATTTATGTTTAACGAATGGGTTCTGGAATCTTTCGATAACAGCGTTAGCGAATTCTTCACAATCCTCTTTAGAAAGAGATAATGTAGGAATTACTTCATCAAATAATGTCTCTTCCATGTACTGTCTAATTGTCTTGTCATCCATAGACTGTTTAACGATATCATTACCAGCAAGGAATGAAGCAAGTACGAAAGAAGTATGAGAACCATTAAGGATTCTAACTTTTCTTTCTTTGTATGGATGATGATCCTTTGTAAATACTACATTAAGTCCTGCTTTTTCAAATGGAAGCTCTGCAGCAAGCTTCTCTAATGGAAGGTTTGAATCACTTTCAATTACCCAAAGGCCGAATGTCTCTGCTCTGTCGATTAACTGATCTTCATAACCAAACTTCTCACAAAGTTCAGCTGCTTCGTCTCTTGGATATCCAGGAACGATACGGTCAACTAATGTTGGACAGAATGAACAAGCTGTATTAACCCAGTTCTTGAATTCTTCGCCTAAGTTCCAAAGGTCGATAAACTGCATAATGCACTTCTTAAGTTCAATACCATTGTCAGCGATAAGCTCACATGGAAGTAAGATAAGACCCTTATCAGCTGCACCATTGAACTTTTCAAATCTCTGGAATAATAATTTTGTTAATTTACCAGGATATGTCTTAGGTGGCTCTGATTCGAATTTGTCTGTTGCATCATATACGATACCAGCTTCTGTTGTATTAGATACGATAAATCTGAGTGATTCACTAAGACCGTATTCTACGTATTTGTCATAATCTTCAATTGCTGCAACTGCATCAATTACAGATGTAATCTGACGAGTGATTTCCTTAGGCTGTCCATTCTCAAAACCTCTTAACTGAAGTGTGTACTGACATTCCTGATCATGGAATCTTTCAAGTGTACCGAATTCGATTGGTTTTACAATAACAACACCACCGTTGAAATCTGTCTTCTCATTAGTTACATCAAAGATGTAATCAACAAATGCTCTAAGGAAGTTACCTTCACCAAACTGAAGAACCTTAACTGGTCTGTCAACTGCATGTGTAATACTTTTGTTTAATCTTTGCATAATTATCTCCTTTATCTTTTGGGTGGCTTTTGCCCCCTATTTAACACTTTCTTATTCGAAGCTGCTCACATATATCTTTAAAAATGCTGTTTCTCTATCAAAGTATTGTAAGCGCTTACATCAAATATTTTACAGTTTATTTATCAATAAGTCAATACCTTTATTTATACAATTGATTCTAAATATTCTTCTTGATAATATAAATTGCTCATGCTATAATTAATTCGTTGTATGTAAGCGCTTACATTATTAGTGAACAGGAGACTTACTCTATGGTTAATATATATGATGTTTCTGAAAAAGCTGGTGTTTCTATTGCTACCGTTTCTCGTGTTATTAACGGCAATTCTAATGTCAGTGAAAAAACTAAACAACGTGTACTTTCTGTTATGAAAGAGATTGGGTACACCCCTAATGTATTCGCTAGAGGTCTAGGACTTAATTCCATGAAAACAATTGGAATTATGTGTACTGATTCTTCTGATATATATCTTGCTAATGCAGTCTACTATCTTGAGCGCGAATTAAGGAACAATCATTATGATTCTATTCTTTGCTGTACAGGTACAAGCACTGCTAACAAAGAAAAATATCTTAAGCTTGTTCTTTCAAAACGTGTAGATGGAATCATACTTGTAGGTTCCAAGTTCTTAAGTAACAAACCTGGTACCAAGGAGAATGATTATATTCTTAAAGCATCAAAAGACCTGCCAGTTATGCTTGTTAATGGTAATCTAAAAGGAAGCAATATATATGCCACCCTTTGTGATGATGAAAAAGCAGTATATTCCGTTACTGATTCACTTATCAAAAATGGGCGCAGGAATATTGTATATCTCTACACAAGCACATCATACAGCGGCATAGGTAAACTTAATGGCTACAAGAATGCTCTTACAGACAATGGTCTCCCGGTTAATACAGCATTTACTCATATGTGTACCAAAGATATTACTAAGGGTAAAGAATACCTTAATGAATTATATAATAAGGGATATCAGTTTGACGCTGTTGTTGTATCCGACGACTCTCTCGCTGTTGGTGCAGTAAAATTTGCATACGAACACAGCATCAGTATTCCAGAGCAGTTAAGTATTGTTGGATATAATAACTCTATCCTTGCCAAATGCACGGAGCCAGAGCTTACATCTATTGACAGTCAGGTCGAACAATTATGTATTACTGCTGTCAACTCTTTAATGAAGGTTTTTAACGGCGAAAAAGTTCCTCAAAAGACTATACTTTCCGCTGAGTTAATAAAACGCAACACAACAAATTTTTAATGCCAACAGGCAGAATGGAGGATCAACATGAAACAATTCATGGACAAAGATTTTTTACTTTCAACACCAACAGCACAGCACCTTTATCATGATTATGCTGCAAAGATGCCAGTACTTGACTATCATTGCCATATCAACCCAAAGGAAATCGCTGAAGACAGAAAATTCGAGAATATCACACAGGTATGGCTCGGTGGTGACCATTACAAATGGCGTCAGATGCGTACTAACGGCGTAGATGAAAAATACATCACAGGTGATGCATCAGACAGAGAAAAATTCCAAAAATGGGCTGAAACTCTTGAGAAAGCAATTGGTAACCCATTATATCACTGGAGTCATCTTGAACTTCAGAGATACTTTGGTTACATGGGTCACCTTAATGGTGAAACAGCTGAAGAAGTTTGGAATATCTGTAATGCAAAATTAGCAGAAGCTTCTATGTCAGTACGTAACTTAATTAAACAGTCTAATGTAACATTAATCTGTACAACAGATGATCCAATCGATTCTCTTGAGTACCACAAACAGATTGCAGATGATAAAACATTCGATGTACAGGTACTTCCAGCTTGGAGACCTGACAAAGCTATGAATATTGAGAAACCAGAATTCATGGATTATATGGCTAAATTAAGCGATGTATCAGGAATCAAAGTTACTTCTTTTGCTACATTAAAAGAAGCATTAAAGAATAGAATGCAGTTCTTCGCTTCTATGGGTTGTTCAGTATCAGATCATGCTCTTGAATATGTAATGTACAAACCATACACAGACGCTGAAGTTGATGCAATTTTTGCAAAACGTGCAGCAGGCGAAGCACTTACAGATATCGAAATGAACAAATACAAGACAGCATTTATGGTATTCGTTGGTAAAGAATACAACAAACTTGGCTGGGTTATGCAGTTACATTATGGTACAATCCGTGATAACAACGTATTCAGATACAATCAGTTAGGACCAGATACAGGATATGACTGTATCAACACATATGACTGTTCAGCAGAGATGGCTCAGTTCCTTAATGCTCTTAACTCAACAGATGAACTTCCTAAGACAATCATCTACTCTCTTAACCCTTCAGTTAACGCTGCAATCGGTACAGTTATTGGATGTTTCCAGGATTCAACAGCTGTTGGCAAGATTCAGCAGGGTTCAGCTTGGTGGTTCAATGATCACAAAGTAGGTATGACTAATCAGATGACTTCACTTGCTAACTTAAGCTTACTTGGTAACTTCATCGGTATGCTTACTGACTCAAGAAGCTTCCTTTCATACACAAGACATGAATATTTCAGAAGAATTATGTGTGAATTAATTGGTGGATGGGTAGAGAATGGTGAATATCCAAACGATGAAAAAGCTCTTAAAGCAATCGTTGAGGGTATCTCATACAACAACGCTGTAAGATATTTTGGATTCAATTTATAATCAACATATAACATAATAAAGGTGCTTCATATTGTGCACCAATAAAAAAAGCGGATGGCTGTTATTCAGTCATCCGCTTTAATAATCTACTCTTTATTCTTATGCAAAATATGCATAACTCCAGTTTGTTTTTTAGTTGCGCTCTTAGGCTTTTCACCTACTTCAGCATTCCATAATGCAGTGCTGATATTATTAGTCATCTTCACCATACAATCTGGGCAATACCTTCCATATCTTATATCAGTTCCGCAATTCTGACACTTGATATACATATTAGAACCATCTGGTATCTCAATTCTTCCTTCTTTAAGTAATTCATTAACATAGTCAACCGAAACACCTGTAGCCTGACTGATAGCAATTGCCGTCTGTGAACCATTCTTCTCTAGAAACATCTTTACCTTTCCAAAATCAGAAAGCTCTTCATACCCACAACTCATACACTTATATATGTCTCCATACATATAAGTCATACTCTTATCACACACTTTACAAAATACCGGTCTCTCATATAGTTTCTTTGGTCTTTCTTTGTTATTTCCCTTTGTACCAGTAGACATCTTTGTAACCACCTTTCATCATTATATAATATCATAATAATAAACCTTCAAATTCACTAATAGGCATTGGCTTATAATAATAGAAGCCCTGAGCATTCATACACCCCAATTCTGCCAGTTTTTCCGCCTGTCTGTAAGTTTCTACGCCTTCTGCAATCATCTCAATACCTAATTCTTTGAGCATTGAAATTACATGTTTGATAATAATAATACCTTTTTCACTTTCTATTCCATCGATAAATGCTTTGTCAATCTTAGCTTCATCAATTGTCTGATTCTTTAACATATTAATTGAAGAATATCCTGAGCCAAAATCATCCATTGAAATTGCAAATCCCAATTCCTGCAGATGCTTCATGTCAGAAAATAAGCCATTATCATTCTCTGTAAATGCACTTTCTGTTATTTCAAGTTTAATATATTTTGAATCTATATTATACTTATTAGCCAAATCACATATTATTTTCGAGAAATCGCCTTCGTATGCATGTAATCTAGAAACATTAATAGAGATCGGAATCAATCTTCTTCCTTCATTCTTCCATCTAGCTAACATAGCAAATATATCTTCCCATACATAATGATCTACATGAATAATATAACCATTCTTCTCCAGAATAGGAATAAACTGATTAGGAAACATCATTCCTATTTCCGGATCATTCCATCTTACCAATGCCTCACCACCATTAATCATACCTGTTAATATATCAACCTTAGGCTGAATATATGTATTAAGATATCTATTTGATAAAGCAGGAGAAATCGCATTCTCAATGACTTTTTCATTATATAATTTTTTCTTTAGTTCATCATTATATACACTATAATATGAGTATATCTTTCCTTTAACCTGTTGTAATGCAAGATTCGCATAATCACACATTATGCTTGCCTCAGACTCTTTATCAAAACATATTCCAAATGCTGGCAATACTTTGCATTCAATCTTATAGCGGCTTATTGCATTATTCATTTTTCTAACAATATCAACTATCTGGATTTCATCTTCATATGTCATAAAAGCTGCAAAAATATCAGCACGAAAATGTGATGCAATACATGAATCCGATTCATACTGATGAAAAACCATTCCTATATGTTTTAGTAACTCGTCTGCATGCTTTCTTCCACAGAATTCATTAATAGTCTTAAAACTATACAAATCCAGCCTTATCATTGCATATTTTCTATTTGGATTATCTGCTAGCATCTCATTACATCTATAATAAAATTCTGATACAGAACACAATCCAGTAAAATCAATATGCTTTTGCAGCGATAAATTCTTTTCCGCCATCTTCTTCAAAGAATAGATATATAATTCATCTTTTCTCTCAGATGGATATAGACCTATTTCTTCTTCATTATAATCAGGTGCCTCTTTGTCTTCATTCATAACTAACCCTCTCCTAAGCTATATAAAACACCCTTACGCTATAATTATACTCTTTTCCATCAATTCAATTTCCAATATATACAGTTATATTATCATATTGTACAATTATATACAATATAGTTAGCGAATTATAACAAAAAAAAGGCAGATTGTGTAAATAATTACACACAATCTGCACTTTTATATTAAATAAAACTATTATTATACAATTCTAATTATTCATCCCAGTTGTGATAAACATTCTGTACATCATCATCTTCATCAAGCATATCAAGAATTCTGTTCATCTTCTTAATATCACCTTCATCTGATAATTCAACATATGTCTGTGGAATCATTGTTACTTCAGCTGAAGCCATTGGTACTTTTGCTTCTTCAAGAGCTGCACATACAGTACCAAAATCGTCTGGTGCTGTTGTTATCTCAAAGCTATCATCCTCTTCAGCAAAATCATCTGCACCTGCATCAAGTGCAAGCATCATAAGTTCGTCTGCTTCCATATCAAAATCTTCTTTTGATACAATAATAAGACCCTTCTGATCGAACATAAATGATACACATCCAGGAGTTCCAACATTACCACCGCCTTTAGTAAAACAGTTTCTTATGTTAGATGCTGCTCTGTTTCTGTTATCTGTAAGAGCTTCAACAATAATTGCTGTACCACTTGGTCCATAACCTTCATATGTTACTGCTTCATAATTAGTTGCATCTGCAGCTCCAGCAGCTTTTTTGATACTTCTATCAATTGTATCATTAGGCATGTTATTAGCTTTAGCTTTAGCAATAACATCTCTTAATTTACTATTATTATTAGGGTCTGCTCCACCCTCTTTAACTGCAACAAGAAGTTCCTTTCCAAGTCTTGTGAATACTTTTCCTTTTGCAGCATCATTAGCAGCTTTCTTATGTGCAATGTTGGCAAATTTTGAATGTCCTGACATAATATATCTCCTTACCTTTATTTACTTAATTTTATTTTCTTTTAGTGTTTTTCTGATTTTTCAATTCTCTAACACTATTCATCTTTTCTCGTTGTTTAATAAGCATTTCTCGTTGTTTTTCATTGATGTATTTGTTTAATTTAGCATCACTACTATGTAAAACACAGCCAAAAAGAATCTTGTCTTCAGAAATCTTTACTTTTCGTACTATTTTTCCAAATAAGCTAAAATGATTTTCTCCATCAGAAAATACCAAATGAACTGTTGCGCCCATGAAATCCTCTACATCTTGTCCAGCAACAAAAGAAAATCCGTTATCGCTTACGTCTTTAACCATAACATCCATAGCTCTTTTATTAAAGTTGATCTGTGTAACTCCAGGTTGTCCAATGTATACACGGAACGAACTTCTTCTATTAACTTCAAAACCATCTCCTGCCTGAACAACTTTATAGAAAAATTCTTCCTTTATTTTTACTGTAGTAACCGCAACTCTCTTCCAAATAATAGGTGCCTTATCCTGCCTTGGGAATATAAGATTCTTTGTAACTGAATCAGATGCAAAGCTTACTATATTACCTTTTGAACGCACAGGTGCTACAAGAATAAAGTTACCTTTTATATCTGTAACAGAAGTCTCAAACTCATAATTCTGGTCCTGAATAATTACTTCTAGTTTCAACTGAGCATTAGGTTGTAACTCCCATAATTTCATAATCAGATTATCCTCCATGCAGTAATAATCACTTTAGTTTAAAACAGCCCGCATTCAAACAAATCTGCGGGCTGTCCAGTTAGTACATTAAATTACTTGATGTTAGCTTTGATTTTGTCTATCATTTCCTGATACTGTGCATCGCCAAGATACTTTTGATCAGGATTCATAGCAAATGTACCGCCCCATTCAAATTCATCTTTATATTTTGGAACAAGATGGAAGTGAAGATGATGTCCTGTGTCTCCATAAGCACCATAATTAACTTTATCTGGATTAAAAGCAGCCATAATTGCTCTTGCTACTCTGGCAACATCCTCAAAATATGCACTTCTCTCTTCTGCAGTAAGTTGATTCATATCACCTACATGTTTTTTATGAGCTACAATACATCTTCCAGGATGACTCTGCTCTTTAAATAAGAACACTTTACTAGTCTCTAATTCACAAATCTTAATACCAAATTTTGCTACAATGTCACCTTCTGCACAATATGCACAATTCTCATCAAACATATCTTTTCCTCCATTAAATATATAATTTATTATTGGGATTATTTTACATCTTTAATACTAAAGCTGATTCTGCCCATCTTATCTTTGCCAAGGCATACACACTTAACAACATCTCCAAGTGTAAGTACATCCTCAACATGCTCTATTCTATCTTTAGAAATCTTAGAGATATGAACCATGCCTTCTTTACCAGGTGCGAATTCAATAAATGCTCCAAAATCCTTAATGCTTACAACTTTACCTTCTAATACCTGTCCTTCTGTAAAGTCAGTTACGATTGTCTGGATATATTTCATTGCTTTATCCATACCTTCCTGCTCAACTCCACATACAGAAACAAAGCCATCATCTGTAATATCGATTTTAACACCTGTCTCCTCGATAATAGCGTTAATTGTTTTTCCTCTCTGTCCAACAACTTCACCAATTTTTGCAGGATCAATCTTTGTCTGAATGATCTTTGGAGCATACTTTCCAACTTCTTTACGAGGTTCTGCAATTACAGGAGTCATAATATCATTAATGATATATTCTCTTGCTTCTTTTGTTCTTCTAATAGCCTCTTCAATAATTGGTCTTGTTAAACCATGGATTTTAATATCCATCTGAATAGCTGTAATACCATCATGTGTACCAGCTACCTTGAAGTCCATATCGCCAAAGAAATCTTCAAGGCCCTGAATATCTGTAAGTACAATATAATCATCATCTGTATCGCCAGTTACAAGACCTGTTGAGATACCTGCTACCTGCTTTTTAATTGGAACACCAGCAGCCATAAGTGATAATGTAGATGCACAGATACTTGCCTGTGATGTAGAACCATTAGATTCCATTGTCTCAGAAACTGTACGGATAGCATATGGGAACTCTTCTTCAGTTGGAAGAACTGGAACAAGTGCTCTCTCAGCTAATGCACCATGACCTATCTCACGACGTCCTGGACCTCTTGAAGGTTTTGTTTCACCTACTGAGTATGATGGGAAATTATACTGATGCATATATCTCTTTGACTTTTCTGCGTCATCTAATCCATCAATTCTCTGTGCTTCTGATAAAGGAGCAAGAGTTGTAACTGTAAGAATCTGAGTTTGTCCTCTAGTGAACATACCAGAACCATGAACTCTTGGAAGTAAATCTACTTCTGCAGCAAGTGGTCTAATCTCTGTAATAGCTCTGCCATCTGGACGTTTGTGATCTTTAAGGATCATCTTACGTACAGTCTTCTTCTCATACTGATAGATTGCTTCACCAAGTACGGCAAGCCATTCTTCATTATCTGCAAATGCTTCTTTACATCTTGCAGTAATCTCATCTATATTCTTTTCTCTTGTCTGTTTGTCATCTGTAAATACAGCAACTTCCATCTCTGCAGGTGGAACTAATTCCTTAATTGCAGCAAATAACTCGGCAGGTACTGCACAGCTCTGGTAAGTATGTTTTGCTTTACCACAATCGGCAACGATTCCATTAATGAATTCAATTACCTTCTGGTTAACTTCATGAGCTGCAAATATAGCTTCAATCATCTTATCTTCTGGAACTTCATTAGCTCCAGCTTCGATCATGATTACTTTTTCGCTTGTAGATGCAACTGTAAGCTGAAGATCAGAAACAGCTTTCTGTGCTGCATTAGGATTGAATACAAATTCTCCATCGATAAGACCAACCTGTGTTGTTGCACATGGGCCATCAAAAGGAATATCAGAAATTGATGTAGCAATTGCTGCACCAAGCATAGCTGTAAGTTCTGGGCTACAATCAGGATCAACACTCATTACCATGTTATTAAGTGTAACATCATTACGGTAATCCTTAGGGAATAAAGGTCTCATTGGTCTATCGATAACACGTGATGTTAAGATAGAGTTTTCAGATGCCTTACCTTCTCTTTTATTATATCCACCAGGTATCTTACCTACTGAATACATCTTTTCTTCAAATTCTACACTAAGTGGGAAGAAATCAATTCCTTCTCTTGGTTCTTTAGATGCTGTTGCTGTTGATAATACAACTGTATCACCATAATGCATTAATGCAGCACCATTAGCCTGTGCGCATACACGGCCAACATCAACTGAAAGTGTTCTGCCGGCTAATTCCATACTATAAGTCTTAAACATAATTATCCTTCGCCATTTGCTCTTATATAATGCAGGAACATCTTGTGAGCTGGCTTTTAAAATATTTGTTCACTGCATATTAAAGCAGAGTTTCCGAAACAACTGAAGAAATAATTCCTCTAATTCTCACTTATTCAAAGATGTGAATAACCTCTTCAGTGGTCTCGGACAGCTTTCTCTGCATATAACCTAATTAAAATCAAAAAGGGACGGAAGTAAATTCCGTCCCCAGGTATAGAAATTACTTTCTAATTCCTAAACGGCCAATCAATGTACGGTATCCTTCAATATCTGTCTTCTTAAGATATTCAAGTAAACCTCTTCTCTGACCAACCATCTTAAGAAGTCCTCTTCTTGAATGATGATCCTTCTGATTAACCTTTAAATGCTCTGTTAATTCTGTAATTCTTGCTGTTAAAATAGCAATCTGTACTTCTGGAGAACCTGTATCCTCTGGTGTTCTACCATATTCCTTAATTATAGCTGCTTTCTTTTCTTTAGATATCATGTCTGATATTCCTCCTTCTTAATATATCGCCTAACACTAAGATATAGGTCGGAGTGTCCCAAATCTGAATGCCGGCTAATTAACATACTCATTAAATATACCATAAAAGCTTATTTATGGCAAGATATTTCTATATAATACCATTAAATTTATTTTTGAAAATGCTTTTTCGCATTCAAAGTATCAATATCCATTTGTTTTTTTAATGAATCTACTGAATCAAACTTCATTTCTGGTCGCAGATAATGCAATATCCTAACCTCTATCTGCTCTCCATATATATCTTCATCAAAATCAAAGATATTAGTTTCTACACTTATAATCGTGTCATTGCTTACCGTTGGTCTAGTTCCAATATTAGTAACCCCATGCATTAGTCTGCCACGAACCATGACCTCTGAAACATATACACCAAATGGTGGCAGTAATTTGCTATCACAAGGATATATATTAACTGTAGGTATATTGATCGTTCTGCCAAGCTGCATCCCCTTAGTAACCACACCTTCAATAAAATAAGGCTTTCCAAGTAATTCATTAGCAGTCTCCATATTACCCTTTTTTAATTCTTCACGCACATATGTAGAACTAATCTCTCGTTCTCCATACATCTCTTTTTTGACAACAATAGCTTCATATCCGTATTCATCAGCATACTTTTTAATCATATCTGCGTTACCAGCTCGATTCTTGCCAAATCCAAAATCACTACCTACAACTATGCATTTCGCCTTCAAACGCTCAACAAGCATAATTTTAATGAATTCTTCAGGTGACGTATCCATAAACTCTTCCGTAAAAGGATATTCAATAAGAATATCTATACCTTCTTTGGCTATAATATCTTTACGCTCAGTATTAGTAGTAATAAATTGCTGCTGTTTTGATGGACATATTCTTAACGGAATTCTGTCGAACGTGAACACAACACTTGTCAGCTGTTCCCTCAAAGCCTTATCTTTCACAATATCCAAAAGCTTCATATGTCCTCTGTGAACACCATCAAACTTACCAAGTGTTATTACTGTCTGTGTGTCGAATGCTTTATTAATTTCATTACGTATATATCGCATAGAAATCTCCATACCCTTTAATTATTTTATCCATGGTAAAACATCTTAACTATGTAAAATTTTCCTGCTTCATATCTATATATCCCTGTAAATGTTTTGTCGCAATCATATACTCTTGCGAGCTGTCCATCAGCGAATCCAGCTGCTTCTGTTGCTGACAATAGATGTTTTACCTCAAATATATTACCATTATAAATATACTTTGAATTTTCTTTTGAAACAACAAGCTTTGGATAATCAAACATTGCGTCCATCTGTGTAACAGCATTATCAAAGGAATTATCTTCAAGCATCGCAGCTACCTGTGAAAGTGTAATACTATCTCTTATCGCAAACTGACCAACCCTTGTCCTCTTCAAAGCCTTCATGCACGCTCCGCATCCAAGCTTTTGTCCAATATCATCACATAATGTTCTAATATAGGTTCCTTTTGAACATTCTACAGTGAATGTAACACATTTTTCATCTGAATCCAAGTCCATCTCATTAACATTAATTGATTTAATATTAATCAGTCTTGGTTTACGTTCTACCGTAATCCCCTGTCTTGCAAGTTCATACAACTTCTGTCCGTTAACCTTTAAAGCAGAATACATTGGTGGTACCTGATTATACTCGCCTACAAAACTGTTAATCGCATCAAGGATTTCTTTTGGATTAACAGTTACGTCCTTTTTATCAAGAACTTCACCTGTTACATCCTGAGTATCCGTTGTTGTACCAAGCAGCATAACCGCCTCATATACTTTATCATGGTCAGTTAAGATGTCACAAAGCTTTGTAGCATTACCCAGACAAACCGGCAACACTCCTGTAGCATCAGGGTCCAATGTACCTGTATGGCCTATCTTTTTTTGATGCAGCATTCCACGAAGCTTTGCAACAACATCATGAGAAGTATAACCTTTTTCCTTATAAATGTTTATAATACCGTTAATCAATTCGCCACCTCTGCATTATCAGTTAATTGCTTTGATATCTGCTCACATATACTATTGACAACTTCATATATCGCACCTTCGGCATTAAAGCCGGCTGCTCTTACATGACCTCCGCCGCAAAAATGTGTAGCTATTACACTTACATCTACATATTTTTTTGAGCGCATACTTACTTTATATGTTTGCTTTCCTGTCTCATACATAAAAATGGCAACTTCTACTCCATCCGTAAGACGCAGCTGTTCAATGATTCCGCCAAGCTGTTTGCCATCCAAGCCGTATCTGCGCATCTCTTCTCCATTAACATATGAAAAGATACATAATCCATTCAGTAAAAGCTCACTTTTTTGCAATGCACATCCAAGTATCTTATTCTGTGCATATGTTTTCTTATAGAAACTATTATCTATTATATCAGAATAATCAATTCCTCTTGCCATTAATTTTCCGGCAATAGTCATGGTATCCACCGATGTACACGAATACTTGAACACTCCAGTATCATGCACTATACCAGTATATAGACATTCTGCTACTTCCTTGGTTATTTTGTCTTCCTGCATACATCCATATATTACTTCGCAAGTCGAACTAGCCTCCGGGTATACAACGCATTTATCAGCATACTGATTATTACTTATGTGATGATCAATGCAAATCGTTCTTTTGGCTCTGTTAAACAAATCAATAAATGGTTCAATTCTATCTGTTGCTGAACAATCCAGCACAAAAAATACATCATACTCTTTTATTTCTTTATAAGTATTATTTATCATGTCTATATTGGAGATATAACTAAATTCTTCGCCTGGCTGCTCTAGATAGACATCAACGTCAATTTGTTTCATATTAGCTAACAGGTAATTATAAAGTCCCATGACCGAGCCAACACAATCACCATCTGGTCGTACATGTCCTGTTATAGCTACAGTTTTCACATCTCTAAGTTCAGATATAATATCCATCATCTGTGCAGTCCTTTCTGGTTATTAGATAATTTTTGAAAGCAGTACAAACCAATATACTCATTATATATTTGAATATACAATGATGTTATAATTCTGGCAAGTACTGCTTTTCATATTTGTATTAATTATTCATTTTCATTATCTGTGTCATCACTGTCTAATTCCTCTGCCTCATCATTCGATTTTGAAGACGAATTAACACTGTCAATGAGTTTTGACATATTAACACCATATTCAATTGACTGATCAAGAATGAATTTTATCTCAGGAGTATTACGAAGATTAACTGCCTTAGCTAATTTGCTTCTAATAAAACCTTCTGCATTCTTAAGTCCCTGAATTGTATTCTTCTGTGATTCCTCATTGCCCAACACACTAATATATGCTTTACAGCTCTTTAAGTCAGGTGCGACTTCTACTGTAACTACTGAAGTTAAAGGATTAATTCTTGGATCCTTAACTTCAGTTCTTATTATATTGCTTAATTCTTTTAATACTTCACCATTAATTCTGGTGTTCTTAATACTGTTTTTTCTCATATCTGCTCTCCATTCTAACAGTATAAATCTATCTTGGAACCTCTACCATCTCATATGCTTCAACCATATCGAGTTCCTGGATATCATTAAATTTCTCGAATACAAGACCACACTCATATCCTTCTTTAACTTCTTTAACTTCATCCTTGAATCTCTTCAATGAAACAAGAGGACCTTCATATATCTTTTCTTCTCCACGGAAGATACGAACAGACGATTTATTTGTGATTTTACCATCTTTTACATACGAACCAGCAATTGTACCGATTCCAGATGCCTTGAAGAGCTGTCTGATTTCGACATGACCTGTTACCTTCTCTTCAAATGTAGGTTCAAGCATACCCTTCATAGCAGCTTCAACATCTTCGATAGCATTATAGATTACTTTATATAATCTTAAATCAACTTTTTCTCTTTCAGCAACAATTCTTGCCTGATTATCAGGTTTTACATTAAATCCAATGATAATTGCATTAGATGCTGATGCTAAGATAACATCTGATTCATTAATATTACCAACACCACCATGAATAACCTTAACTGCAACTTCCTCATTAGAAAGCTTTACAAGACTCTGCTTAACAGCCTCAACTGAACCCTGAACATCTGCTTTAATAATAATACCTAACTCTTTAATATTACCAGCTTTAATCTGTGTAAATAAATCATCAAGTGAAAGTTTTGCCTTTGTATCATCAAGAAGTTTTTCTCTTCCTTCTCTGATAAATATTTCAGCGAAGCTTCTAGCTTCTTTCTCATTATCAGTTGATACAATAATCTCACCTGCATTAGGAACATCATTAAGTCCTAAGATTTCAACTGGTGTTGAAGGCTTAGCTTCCTTAACCTTACGTCCCTTATCATCTGTCATTGCTCTGATTTTACCAAAGCAAGAACCAGCTGCAATACTATCTCCAACTCTTAATGTACCTTTCTGTACAAGAATAGTTGCTACAGGGCCTTTACCTTTATCAAGCTGTGCCTCAATTACAAGACCTCTTGCTTTTCTGTTAGGATTAGCTTTAAGTTCAAGAATTTCTGCAGTAAGAAGAATCATCTCAAGTAATGTATCAATTCCTTCTTTTGTATGTGCAGATACAGGAACGAATATTGTGCTTCCGCCCCAATCTTCAGGGATAAGTTCATATTCTGTTAATTCCTGCTTAACCTTCTCAATATTAGCTCCCGGTTTATCAATCTTATTAATTGCAACAATTATTTCTACACCTGCTGCTTTAGCATGATTAATAGCTTCTACAGTCTGAGGCATAACACCATCATCTGCAGCTACAACAAGAATAGCAATATCTGTAGACTGAGCACCTCTCATACGCATTGCTGTAAATGCTTCATGTCCTGGAGTATCAAGGAAAGTAATCTTCTGTTCATTAATTTCAACAGTATAAGCACCAATGTGCTGTGTAATACCACCTGATTCTCTAGATGATACATTAGTAGAACGAATAGCATCAAGAAGTGATGTCTTACCATGATCAACGTGACCCATTACACAAACAACAGGTGGTCGTGAAACCATGTCTTTTTCATCCTCATCATCCTCTTTAAGAAGTTCTGCAATAACATCGATCTTTATTTCATGTTCACATACACAGTTGAATTCAAGTGCTATTTCTTCTGCTGTATCATAATCAATCTCCTGATTAATTGTAACAACTTTACCCTGAAGGAATAATTTCTTAACAACAACAGATGGAACTACTTTCATCTTATCAGCCAATTCTTTGATTGTAAGAGTATCTGGAAGAGTAAGTGTTTTGATTACATCTTCTTCTTTTTCTACTGGCTTCTGATTCTCATTCTTTTTGAATGTATTAACAAATTTAAGATTTTCTTTTGTTTCTCTCTCTTTTAAATCTTTTTTGTCTACTTTATCATTCTTTCTATCCTGAGCTCTTCTGCTTTCTGGTTTTGTCTCAAATACAAATTCATCAGTAGCTGGCTTACTGTCTCTTCTGTCATTACGTCCCTGACCATTTCTGTTCTGGCCATCTTTGTTATAGCCGCCCTGGCCTCTGTTCTGACCATCTTTGTTATAACCACCCTGACCATTGCCATTCCTATAGCCATTGTTCTGGCCATTATTATTTCTATAGCCGTTATTCTGGCCATCTTTATTATATCCACCCTGACCATTATTATTTCTATAGCCATTGTTCTGACCATTATTCTGACCATTGTTACTTCTATAACCATTGTTCTGACCATTATTTTGACCATTATTGCTTCTATAGCCATTATTCTGGCCATCTCTATTATAGCTGCCCTGGTTATTGTTATTTCTGTAACCATTGTTCTGACCGTCTCTATTATAGCCGCCCTGGCCATTATTATTTCTATAACCATTGTTCTGGCCATCTCTATTCTGGCCGTTGTTATTTCTATAGCCATTATTCTGGCCATCTCTGTTATAGCTGCTCTGACCATCTCTGTTCTGGTTATTATTGTTTCTATAACCATTATTCTGACCATCTCTATTATAACCGCCCTGACCATCTCTGTTCTGGTTATTATTTCTATAACCATTATTCTGGCCATTGTTGTTTCTATAGCCATTGTTCTGACCATCTCTATTATAGCTGCTCTGACCATCTCTATTCTGGTTATTATTGTTTCTATAGCCATTATTCTGACCATTATTATTTCTATAACCATTACTCTGGCCATCTCTGTTCTGACCATTATTATTTCTATAGCCATTATTCTGGCCATCTCTACCCTGCTGTCTTGAGCTATTCTGTGGATTATAAACCTGTGTTATATGTGACTTCTTCTCTTCAGGCTTTGCTTCTGTTTTTACTTCTGTTTTGGCTTCTGTTTTTACCTCAGCTTTTGTATCAACCTTTTCTTCTGTTTTAGCTGCAGGTGTGGTTTTTGTATTATCTTTTTTTGAACTTTCCGTATTCTTATTCTCCGTTTTTATATTATCTCTTTTAACTGTATGATTTTCTTTTGCTTTTGTTGTATCTTTTGGTACAGATTTAGAATTACTACCAGATGCAGTATTACCGATCATCTTCTTAACCATTCCGATTTCAGAATCTGAAATACTACTCATATGGTTAATTCCTTCTCTATCCTTCTTTATTATGTTGACAATATCTTTACTGGCAACATTCAATTCTTTTGCTAATTCATGAATTCTCATATTTCCCATCAAACCTCTCTTCTAAATACCAACGTTCTGGTATTTTAACAAACTACTCTATATTTTGCATATGTTTCTCTATCTGTCTCATAAATCCATCATCACAAACTGCAAGTGATGCTCGAAACTCCTTGCCTATTGCGTGCCCCAAGGTTTCTTTATCACTGTAAAAATAGATTGGAACATTATAGAATGTACACATGTTAGTAAACATCTTCTTTGTATTGTCAGATGCATCATCTGCCACAATAACAACAGAAGCTTTTTTTGTCTTTACAGCCTTTTCTGTTGAGAATTCGCCACTAGCTATCTTTCCTGCCTTTTGTGCTAATCCTATCAGAGACATAATTTTATCTTGCTTCAATGATTTCCAACTCCTTTTTAAGCTGCTCATATACAGTTTCCGGTATTACCGCCTTAAAAGATCTTTCAAGGCCTTTACTTGCAATTGCTTTATTAAGACATTGGGAAGTAGGACATATATATGCTCCACGACCATTCTTCTTACCAGTTGCATCGATTTCGTAGGTATCATCAGCTGTCTTTATAACTCTGATAAGATCTTTTTTATTCTTCATCTCTCTGCAACCTACGCATTGTCTTTGTGGTATCTTTCTAGCTGCACTCACAATATCACTTCCTATACATAATAATCACATCTGTTGAAATTATTCTTCCGAATATTCTTCTGATGTTTCTACGTTATAATCTCCATCAACTTCTCGCATCTGAGTTTCACTCTTTATATCAATCTTAAATCCTGTAAGTCTTGCTGCAAGTCTTGCATTCTGACCTTCTTTACCGATTGCAAGTGATAACTGATAATCAGGAACAACAACCTGTGCTGTCTTTTCATCATCATCAGCAATAACTGAAACAACCTTTGCTGGACTTAATGCATTCTCTATAAGAATTGCAGGATTCTCACTCCAATTAATAATATCAATCTTTTCACCATGAAGTTCTTTAACAATTGCATTAACTCTGGCACCATTAAGACCTACACATGCACCAACTGGATCAACATTGTCATTATTTGAATATACTGAAATCTTTGTTCTAGAACCTGCTTCTCTGGCAACATTCTTAATTTCAACTGTTCCATCTTTTACTTCTGCAACTTCTGTCTCGAATAATCTCTTAACAAGATCAGGATGAGTACGTGAAACTTTGATTTTAACACCTCTTGTTCCCTCTTCAACCTTAACAATATAGAGTTTGATTTTATCTGTTGGCTTGAATACTTCACCTCTTACCTGCTCTTTAGGAAGAAGTGTTACATCTGTTTTGCCAAGATTGATATTAATATTACCATTCTCATCAATTCTCTGAACTGTTCCGGTAATAACATCATTCTCTTTAGAATAATACTGATCATAAAGGCTCTTTTTCTCTTCTTCTCTGATTTTCTGTAAGATTACATTCTTAGCTATCTGAGCAGAGATACGTCCGAATTCCTTTGATTTGATTTCAACATTAACAGTATCACCAATTCCATATTTTGCGCTGATAAGTTTTGCCTGTGCTTCATTAAGTTCTGTACATGGGTCTGTAACTTCTTCAACTACAGTCTTCTCAGCATATACCTTATAGTCACCTGTCTCCTTATTGATTGTTACTTTCACATTATCTGCTTTACCGAAGTGACTCTTGCAAGCTGTAAGTAATGAGTTCTCGATTGCTTCGATCAAAGTATCTTTACTTATATCTTTCTCCTTCTCCAATGCATTTAATGCTTCCATTAATTCTCTATTCATCTTTTTTTCCTCCTAAACATATTATTAATTTTATCTCTGAGACAAAAGTTAAAATTCAAATGCGAGTCTTACAAGTGCAAGATCTGTTCTGTTAAATGTTATTGTTTCTTCATCATCTGTTAAAACAGTGATTGTATCTTTATCATATGCAGTTAATACAGCTTCCATTTCTTTTACTTTGTTAACTGCTTTGAAAAGTCTTATCTCTATTCTTTTTCCAATGCTTCTGTCAAAATCCTTATCCTTTTTCAAAGGTCTCATTAATCCTGGTGAACTAACCTCGAATATATAAGCATCTGATATATAATCTTCTTTATCAAGAATTTCGTTATACGCTCTACTAATCAATTCACAATCTTCAACTGTTATTCCACCTTCTTTATCTATATAGACACGAAGATACCAGCTGCTGCCTTCTTTTACATATTCAACATCAACTAACTCAAAGCTGTTTGCCTGAATAAGCGGCATTATCAACTCTTCTGTTTTCTGTTCGTAGCTTTCTTTTTTTGCCATTCTAACCTCCAGCATAATAATAAAAATGAAAGAGTGGACTTAGAAAGCCCACTCCTTTACAGGTCAATATACTACGCAATAACTTTTGATATTATAACATATATAATATGTAATGTCAATTGTTATTCGTACTTGAGTTTCCGTACTTTTATCCACAGACCCCTTGTTTCACTGGTAATGTAATG
>CAZPHI010000035.1:0-21028 GCA_964586425.1 uncultured Lachnospiraceae bacterium
GATTCGTAGTTTTATGGGTTAATTAGTGCGAATTATTTTTACCTTTCAAAACTGACTCCTTAAATATTTGTAAACTTTATAGATTTGGTATATAATAGAATATAACATTAGTAGATAAAATCAATTGCTTGCATGTGAGACAAGGAGGTTTGCATATGTATACGATTACACACAATATGTCGGCGATGGCTGCACAGAGAAATCTTAGTATAATCGCTAATAATAAGTCAGAAGCAGTAAGGACGCTGTCTTCAGGCTTTAGAATTAATAGTGCATCTGATGACGCTGCAGGATTATCGATTTCATCTAGAATGAGGAATTTGATTAGAGGTTTAACAGCAGCATCAAGAAATGTACAGGATGGTATATCAGTATGTCAGGTGGCAGATGGAGCTTTATCGGAAGTACACGATATGCTTCAAAGAATGAATGAATTATCAATTCAGGCCGCTAATGATACGAATACACAGGATGACAGGGATGCATTGCAAAGTGAGATGAGTCAGCTTAAAGATGAGATTAGCAGAGTATCAAAAACAACAGCATTTAACACAAAATCATTGTTTGACAGAGATGATGATGATAAGATGTGGATTCAGTCAGGTGGAGGCAGCAATCAGGGTATGTTTATAGACATTGACCGCATGAATACTGACACTCTTGGAATAACAGGTGTTGATATATCGACTGATGTGGGTGCTGCAGATGCAATCAAATCGGTTCAGGAAGCTATAGACAAGCTTTCGGTCAGTAGAAGCAAAATTGGTGCGCAGCAAAACAGAATGGAGTTCACCTCAGATAATATTCTTAATACTTCTGAGAATATTGCTGCAAGTGAGTCAAGAATATCAGATACGGACATGGCATTAGCAATGATGGAGTATGCAAGGAATACCCTGCTTGAGCAGATTGCCCAGATAATAACAGCACAGGCAAATCAGAGTAGTGAAGGCGTATTGGCATTACTTGATTTTGTATAGATTATTTTTGTATAGCATTATAATGATAAGAAAAGAGGATTTTTTATGTATTGTATTAGGAATATTAATCAGGATGTAGTATATGTAGGTGCAAGCGATAGACGATTGGAATTGTTCGAGAATGCATTTCCGATACCTAATGGCGTATCTTATAATTCATATATAATTAATGATGAGAAGACGGTTTTACTTGATACGGTTGACAGTTCAGTTTCTGATATATTTATAGAGAATGTAGATGCTGCTCTTAATCAAAGAAAGTTAGATTATGTAATTGTTAATCACATGGAGCCGGATCATTGTGCTACTTTAGCAAGAATTATTAAGTTATATCCGGAAGCCATAATCGTTGGCAATGCCAAGACAATTCAGATGATAGGCCAATTCTTTGATTGCAATATTGAATCGAGAATTCAGGTTGTTAAAGAGGGCGATACGCTTAATACAGGACGTCATAATTTTACATTTGTAATGGCACCAATGGTTCATTGGCCAGAGGTAATGGTTACATTCGATTCGACCGATGGCATACTATATTCTGCTGATGCATTTGGAACATTTGGCGCATTAGCAGGTAACATATTCGACAATGAACTGGATTTCGCAAAAGAGTGGCCAGATGAAGCGAGACGTTATTATACTAATATTGTTGGTAAATACGGACTTCAGGTTCAGGCACTACTCAAGAAGGCAGCAGCACTGGATATTAAGATTATTGCGCCACTCCATGGACAGATTATCAGGGATAATGCAGCTATGTGCATTGATTTGTATTCAAAGTGGAGTTCATATACCCCAGAACTTGATTCTGCACTTATAGTATATGCATCAATTTATGGTAATACGGAAAATGCTGTTAACATTCTGGCAGCAGAGTTAGCATCAAATGGTATGAAGAGTATTGAAATGTATGATGTATCAAAAACACATGTATCATACCTTGTATCAGAAGCATTCAAATATTCCAAAATAGTGCTTGCTTCACCAACATATAATAATGGAATCTTCCCTGCTATGGAGAATTTTCTATTGGATCTTAAGGCACATAATTTCTGCAATCGTAAAATCGCAATTATTGAAAATGGTTCTTGGGGACCAATGTCAGGTAAATTAATGACTGAAATTGTATCTTCCATGAAAAATATGGATATCGTAGGTGATAAACTTACTGTGAAATCATCTGTTAAAGAAGAACAGAGAACTCAACTGTTAGAACTTGCCTCTATATTAAGGTAGATTATTATTGATTGTGAATGTACTAAATTATGAACAAGATACGATATTGAATACGTAAAATCGTTGTGGTATTCTAATATTTGTGCTTAAAATACGTTTAGATTAGGAGATTAGATATATGAAACTTGTTTTTTTTGTATTGAACAGACCTGAAAAGTTAGACGATTTGTTAACAGCATTTGCACAAAGCGGTATTAATGGCGCTACTGTAATCGAAAGTAAAGGCATGATTAAGCTTCTTAATAACAATCATGATGAGGATGAGATTCCTTTCCTTGGTTCAGTAAGAGCGTTCCTCAGTGCAGATAATGGACGAATGAAGAACAATGTAATTATGATAGGTATCGAAGATGAAAAGTTAGAAACTTTAGTTGAAGTAATTGAATCAGTAGCTGGCAACCTTAATAAAAAAGGAACCGGTGTATTGTTCTCAGTACCTATGGACTATACAAAGGGGATGTACAAAGATGGAAAATGAAATAATTCTTGAAGTCGCAATAATGCTTATATCGGGAATTGTATTCGGCCGTATTGCAAAATGCTTCAAGCTCCCCAATGTAACAGGTTACCTTATAGCTGGTTTGCTTCTCGGACCATCAGTGTTTAATGTTATTCCAGAAACTATGGTTAATGGATTTGCTGTAATATCAGATTTGGCATTAGCATTCATAGCATTCTCTGTTGGTAGTGAATTCAGTATTAGTTATTTTAAAAAAGTTGGTATTGCTCCAATTATTATTGCGATACTTGAAGCCGGAATGGCAATTGTATGCGTAACGCTTGTCTGCATATTATGTGGATTTGATGTGAAATTATCAATAATGCTTGGTGCAATAGCAGCTGCAACAGCTCCTGCGCAGACAATCATGGTTATTAACCAATACAAAGCAAAAGGTGAGTTGACGTCTATGCTTTTGTCCGTAGTAGCAATTGATGATGCAGTGGCACTTATCGGATTTGGATTTGCTACTACAATTGTTAATATGATGAATTCATCAGAAAGTATTAATGTACTTATGTCAATTTGTAGTCCGGTGCTGGAAGTTCTTATATCTGTAGTGATAGGTGGAGCTATGAGCATTGTAATGCGTTTTGTATGCAGATTTTTTAAGAAGCCTTCGAATAGAGCTTGTATTATTATAGCATTTACCGCTGGTACATATTGGATGGCTGAGACACTTGGTGCTTCATCACTTCTTGCATGTATGGCACTTGGTGCATTCATGACTAATATTACTAATGAGATAGACGACATTATGAATGTAACAGATGGATTCACATCGCCTATTTTTATGATTTTCTTTGTAATCTCTGGTGCAGGTTTCCAAATCGCAGAGTTACCTGGAATTGGTGTTATCGGATTAATTTATGTTGTAGTCAGAGTAATAGGTAAGGTATTCGGTGCATGGCTCGGCGGCAAGCTTACAAAGCAGTCAAAGAAAGTATGTACATGGCTGGGACCAACACTTATGCCACAAGCCGGAGTTGCTCTTGGTTTGATTGTTGTTGCAGGAACAGCAGTACCTGCCTATGCAGGCCAGATAAGAGTAATAATTCTTTGCTCAACATTCATATATTCAATTCTTGGACCAGCAGTTGCTAAGTTCTCACTTGTTAAGGCTGGAGAGATTAAACTAGAGGGGTAGGAAAGCTTTCATAGTGCAATATGCGCTTGGCGGGAGCGATGGAAGCTTTCATAAAAATTGTACTTTGGACATAGAGACCATGGTTTGATATGAATATGTCCAAAAACGGTTACAATTTGATGCTGTAATTACTGTATTGGATATGAATGATTGAAAAAACGATTATATTTCCAAAAAAATCAACAAAATACAAACTTTTTGGAAAATATAGCTTTGTAAAGCTTGTATAAATCCAAACAGGAAATTTTATCTTGCAAGGTGATATGTGATTGGACATAATTGAGTATATTTGTTTCAAAATATCCAAACGCCAACAAGTTCCAAGCCACAAGTTCCAAGTCACAATCCCAAGTCACAAGTTCCACCCCAACAATACACAAAATCAAGCGATATCATAAGAAGTCAATTGTATTACATAATGTATGTGATGCAATTGGCTTCTATTTGTTTTATTCTTGCAACGCAGAACAAAATAAGAAATACTTGTTGAATTGAATAACGCTATAGCTTACAATATATAATATCTAAGAATACTTAATTATAAGGAGTGTGCTGCAGGATGATACAATTATTGAACGAAGATTTTCAAGATTTTAAGATAGGCGAATTTCCTTATGACAGAAGTCACACAGCAATGGGTGAATATCACTATGTAACTAACGAAGGATATCATGGGAATTGGTGTGACCAGGTTTGCAATTATACATACAATGGTTCTGGAGCATCCTGGATTGTTACTGAGGATGAAGGAAGACATTATATGGAGCAGATGCGTGTTATTAACAACAAACCGCACAAGACGCATCCAATGCTTATTGCAGGTAACGAACTTTGGAATAATTATACAATGAGTGCAAAGGTAAGAATGTTTAATACAGACGGTAGTGTTGGGATTGGATTTAACTGCATTAACAGCCTGAATCTTTTAACCTTGGTGTTTCATGAGGGAAAGATAAAGCTGGAATATAGACATAAACAGGTGGAAAGTGAACTCGCAGCCAAAGAATATGAATATGATGCTGATAGTGTCTACACTTTGAAGATAGTTTGCAATAATGATAAGGTAACATGTTATGTTAATGACGTGCAAATGCTTTCGTACACCGGTAGGATTGTTGCAAGGGGCGGAAAGGTTGCTATTACAGCAACGACACCTGCGCAGTTTACTGATGTGTTAGTTGAAGTATCGGAAGAAGTAAAAGAAGAAATAGACAAATCAATTAAGCAAAAAGAAAAAAATATTGAAGATAAGATGGCTTTACATCCAAAGATGAAATTATATAAAAAGATTGATCTACGTGATTTCGGAACAGGCAGACAGATTAGATTTGGACATCTTACGGGTAATGATGATTGGTATATTGTTCTGGCACAAGGACAAAAAAGGGTTCACAGAGATGCGTATGGACACATAAGCTGTCTTACTGCAATTGATTTGGATGGTAATATATTATGGCAGAAAGGCGAACCATCAACAAGCTATGAACACGGACAGATATCAGCGGATTTGCCACTTCAGGTATATGATATAGACGGAGACGGGATTGATGAGGTTATCACTGCTAAGAATTTTGAATTACTGATTCTTGATGGCAGAACTGGCGAAGTTAAGAAGAAAACCAAGATGCCTTTATCAGATAAGGATGATACTACACTTATTGGTGTGCCTGAGGGAAGATATGCATTTGACAGAATTAATGCAGATGGTATAAGAATATGCAATTTTTCTGGTAATGACAGACCATCAGATATTCTAATTAAGGACAGATATTGTCGTGTTTATGCCTTGAATAGTAATTTGGAAGTTATGTGGATGTTTAGGAGCGACAAGAATACAGGACATTTTCCATATGCATGTGATATTAATAATGATGGATATGACGAATTGCTTTGTGGCTATAATCTTCTTGATCATAACGGAAAACTTATATTCTCGTATCCAATCGATGATGACCACACAGATGAGATAATATCAGGAAGATTCATGGCTGGAAGCAAAGAAGGACATTTTGCGTGTGTTTCAGGCACAAAAGGCTTTTTTATAGGTGACTATCATGGCAATATTATCAAACAAGATGACATTGGACATGCACAGAGAGTTAGTGCGGGTAATTATTGCCCAGACAGAGATGGATTTGAACTAGCTGTGACTAATTTTTGGGGACATCAAGGCGTTATATATCTGTACGATTCATGCGGCAATCCTATCTGGGAATATGAGAATGAACTCAATGGGAATATGGTTACACCAGTTAACTGGGATGGCAATGGAACAGATTTGATATTGTCTAATGCTGACCCATCCAAAGGTGGTTTGCTAGATGGTGATGGCGTTAGATGCGTTGAATTCCCGGATGATGGACATCCTGTTATGTGTTCGGAGGCAATTGATTTGACTGGTGATGCCAGAGATGAACTTGTTGTGTGGGATTATAACAGCTTGTATATATACACTCAGGATAATGGGTATCTTGCAAATGCTTATTCTCCGGTAAAATATCCACATTATAATGGCTCAAATTATCGTGGAGAGTATTCTTATCCAGATAAAAGTTATGTATAGGTGAGATTATGTATGACGTTAAAAAGCATGCAAATAGAAAGGTAGAATAGAATAATGGAAGATAAAACAATTAATAATATAGCGATGGATGATATAATTAAATATACAGACAATAGTTCTGCATTTACAACAGTAGATGTTAATGTAGAACTTCCTGTATTTCCAAAACGTTCATTTTGCATCACTGAATATGGTGCATTATGTGGAGTAGTGAATGCAAAAACTAATATGAAGGCTATTAATAGAGCTATTGAAGAGACAAGTGAAATTGGCGGTGGTCATGTAATTATTCCAAAAGGAATCTGGCACAGTGGACCTATTGAACTTAAATCAAATGTTGATTTACATCTGGAAAAAGGCGCAGTTCTTTTATTTGTTAAGAACAAAGAAGACTATCCGGTTATCAAAAGGGATTACGAAGGTCAGATAAGACTGCGTGCAAAATCTCCAATTTCAGCTGATGACTGCACTAATATAGCAATAACAGGCGATGGCATAATTGATGGTAATGGTCAGCTCTGGAGGGTGGTAAAGCATTTTAAAGTAACAGAAAGAGTGTGGGAATCTATGCTAAAGCAAAGTCCATATGTGATTCCGACGCAGGAGGGAGGAATGTGGTTTCCTACAAAGAGTGCATATGATGGCTGCATCAAAGGTGAGATTCCGGTTGACGCCGATAATGCAATTGAAGAGATGTCAGAATTCTATGATTTCCTCCGCCCTGTTATGGTTGATATCTGCAGATGTGATAAGGTCTTAATCGAAGGCGTGACACTACAGAATTCTCCTAACTGGAATCTGCATCCAATATTTTGCACTAACCTTACGGTTAGGAATGCCGCCATCAAGAATCCATATCATGCGCAGAATGGTGATGGAATTGACATTGAATCATGCCGTTATGTAGAAGTAGCAGATACAAGCTTTGATGTTGGTGATGATGCTATTTGTATTAAATCAGGAAAGAATAGAGAAGGCAGAATGGTAAGCAGTATGCCAACACAGGATGTACATATTCATGACTGTGTGGTATATCACGGACACGGAGGCATTGTTGTTGGAAGTGAGATGTCAAGAGGAGTTAAGAATGTGTTAGTTGATAACTGTACATTCATGGGTACAGATACCGGCATTAGATTCAAGAGTCAGCTTGGCAGAGGTGGCGTTGTTGAGAATATTCAGATTAAAGATATCAATATGACAGATATTATTGAAGAAGCCTGCATATTCACATTCGGCTACACCCTTTATAAAATGGAGCATGAAAAGAAGGAAGAAGACGTCTGCGTAGATAAAGAAGACATTCCAGTATTTAAGGATGTGCTGATAGAGAACGTGGTTTGTACTAATGCAAAGATAGGCCTAAAGATTCAAGGCCTTGATATAAGTCCAATACATGATATCACCTTCAAAAATGTTGTTATTCACTGTGACAAGTCATACGAAATCAATTATGCAAACGATATCTATATGTATGATACAACATTGATTGAGAATTAATAATGTAATACTTTGTTTTTGTAGCACCAAGATTACTTCACATTAAAAATTTATATTTTTTATAGAAATATAATTGGCTAATTGATTCATATATATGTATACTATAAAGTATATATGGAATTCAGACGTTTGTGAGGAGTTTTATCGTGTGAAATCTGTTTCCTTTGCACATAAGACAATGTGTAAAACACCTTCACAACTATTTAATACAGGAGAGGCGTATGTTTGGATATGTTAACATCTACAAACCAGAATTAAAGGTCAAAGACTATACACGTTACAGAGCTTATTATTGTGGGCTTTGTCGGACATTAAAGGATGAATATGGTTCGCTATCCAGATTGAGTCTAAGCTATGATATGACTTTCTTGATATTGTTATTGAGCTCAGTATATGAAGGTGAAGAATTCACAGATACAATTCGGTGCATAGCACATCCTGTCGATAAGAGACCTATTATAATTAATGAGATAACATCATATGTAGCTGATATGAATATAGTGTTAATGTACTACAAATTCGTTGATGATTACAAAGATGATGGTAATAAAAGAGCAGTTGCAGGAATTCGTATTCTGCGTAAGCGGTTCATGGAGATAGAAAAACGGTATCCGAAGAGATGCGCGCACATTAAGAAGGCATTAACTCGTCTTTCGATGTACGAACGAGAGGAAAGTACCAATCTTGATGAAGTAGCAGGTCAATTTGGATTGATTATGAGCGAGTTATTTGCATATAAAAACGACATTTTCAATGAGGACCTTAGAAAAACAGGGTTTTATCTAGGCAAGTATATATATATTCTTGATGCTTATGATGATCTTAATAAGGATATAGACAGTAATTCTTATAATCCTTTAAAGAATATGAGACAATCAATGAGTCAGGAAGAATTTGATAAGCAATGCGAAGATATTCTGACTATGATGATGGCACAATGCACAACATATTATGAAAAGTTGCCATGTGTATTAAATAGTGATATTCTAAAGAATATACTTTATGTTGGTGTATGGAACAAATTTGATAAGAAACGGAAGGAAAATAATAATGATAAATGATCCATATAGTATCCTTGGCATATCAGCAAATGCAAGTGATGACGAAGTAAAGAAAGCATACAGAGATTTGAGTAGAAAGTATCATCCAGATAATGTTGCCAATAATCCATTAGCTGATCTGGCAGAAGAAAAATTCAAAGAAGTTCAGGAAGCGTATAAGCAGATAATGGATATGCGTGAGCATGGTGGACAATCATATGGAAGTTCATCATATGGTGGCTCACCATATGGCGGTGGTTCGTCAAGCTATAGCGGTGATGATGCAGCAAGATTTAATTCAGTAAGAGTTTATCTTAATGCAAGACAGTTCTCACAAGCACTTAGTGCATTGTCAGGAATCAGCAATAGGAATGCAGAGTGGCATTTCTTGTATGGATATGCAAGCCTTGGATTAGGCAATAATATTGAGGCGCTTAACCATGCACAAACAGCTGTACAGATGGATCCAGGTAATGGAGAATACAAAGCATTTCTTAACCAGTTACAGATGGGTGGACAAAGATATCAGGGCGCAAGCATGTTTGGAGGTCGCCCAGGATATTCTGCCGGCGATATGTGTTGTGATTTGTGGTGTGCAGATACACTTTGTGAATGTATGGGAGGTGATCTTTGCTCATGCATGTAGGGGCAAAGAAACTGGCAACATCAGGGCTTATGCTTGCACTTAACGTAATACTTGTTGTTCTAAGTGGAATAATTGATACAAGTACACTGTTCTTCTTGGCAGCAGCAGCATTTATCATAGGAATAATTGTTAGAGAATTTGGACTTAAGTATGGAGCAAGCTTTTTTGCAGGAAGCATTATTCTGTCGTTAATTCTTGCACCAGCCAAGATGTATTGCATTACATATGCTGGAATGGCAATATATATACTGCTAAGCGAAGCAGCATGGAAGCTTTTGGTGAAGAAGAATATTAATTCAAAACATCTGTTTACGGTAATAAGAGCATTGATATTCAATGTAATGTTTATACCTGCAATTATTATTGCACCAAAGCTGATATATAGTGGAGAAATTAATGTTATTATAATGGTAGGGATTATAATAGCAGGGCAGATATGTCTTTTTATATTTGAGCAGGCATATTGCTATTTTCAAGCTAATATATGGAGCAAATACAGAAACAAATTAATGTGAGCTTACGTATAATGAGTGGTAGTGAGTCAGAGTAAGCTTAGTTTGTTCGAAACGGTTATTTTTATGGAGGATAAATTAATAATGGGAAAAATAGCAACGGTTTTTGTGATTGATGCAATTGCAGTAGTAGTATCAATTGTATTGTATTTTTTATATGGAAGGGAAAAGGAAATCATATCAGGTGTGCAGCTTGAAGTACCGAGAATGCTTAATCCGCTTGAGATGGCATTATTCTTAAAATATATGATTTTGCCACCAGATGTAATATCTTTAGTTCCATATCTTGAGTCTGAGGGCTATCTCTTAACCAAACAGATTAATGCTGAGGCAATGGGCTCGTCACGAAGATATGGTGCCTATGATTTAGAGATAACAAAGCTTAAAGATTATGATGGCAACAATGCGATGGAAAAATATATGATGGGAAAGCTTTTTGAAGATAGAGACACAGTAATTCTTTCAGAGTTTATCAAATCAGGAGATAATGGCATCGTATGTGCAATTGCACAAAAAGTATATCCAAGAAAGATGCTTGATTTATATACTAAGGAGCCACAGACTGTTATTGCAAGGAAAGTGGCATGTGGAGTAACCTGGATAGCATTATTACTAGTTAATGCTATAACCGCCTCACAGATGGTTAGAACAGATTCGCGTGTAATGGTTACATTGATGGCTGTTTTATTCTCATGTGTAAGTGTATTGCTTATGTCATTGGGTAATAATTCACATGTATCATGGGGAAGTGGCAAAATCATTGCAGGCAAAAAGGCAATACCAGCTAAAATAGGTATGGGACTTATCTTTATGTGTGTACCATGCATTTTGATGGCAATATATACCAATTATGCATTAGATACTATAGCGGCATATGCTGTATCGATGATAATATTGGGAATAATTATGAATGTATCTAATGCAGTAGACAGAATGTCTGATTATAGTAGAGAAGTGTATTCTGAAATCAATAGATTTAAAGATTTCCTTAATGTCACAGAAAGACCAGTACTTGATAAGATGTTTAGGGATAATCCTGCGTACTATATGAAGGTTTTGTCATATGGATATGTACTTAACATTAGTGACAAATGGGTTAATGAATATAATGATTATCTGTGTAATCCGAATATGTCCTCTGATTCAGATGGCAACCCATATGGTAATGACAATAATAGTGCAGATGCGGTATACAAATTAACACAGCTTCGAGAGGGATTTGCAAATGAAGTAGATTATTATAACAGACTTTTGGAACCTGGAATGATTGTATTTGGTCATACTGCAAAAAGGATTAAGTAGACATAATAGTTTGGAGGAATTATGAACAATAATATCGGAAGTAATACTAATGAGAACGACAGAAGGATTGCTATATTAATTGATTCAGAGAATGTATCATATAAGTACATAAAGTATATTCTGGATGAAGTATCTTCTAACGGAATAGCCACATACAAAAGAATATATGGTGATTGGACAAAAAACAGCTCGTGGAAGGATGTCCTTTTGGAGAATGCTATTCAGCCAATACAGCAGTTTAGTAATACAAAGGGCAAGAATTCTTCAGATTCAGCATTAATAATAGATGCAATGGATATTCTATATTCTGGCAATGTCGATGGTTTTTGCATCGTATCAAGTGACAGTGATTTCACGAGACTTGCTACAAGAATCAGGGAGTCAGGAAAGTATGTTATGGGAATTGGTGAGAATAAGACTCCGTCATCGTTTCGTAGTGCATGTAATACATTCAAGATTCTTGAGGTAATTGCGCAGGAAGATGAAGATATGGTTAATAATGAATCAGCAATTACTAAGACGGTTAAGATTAAAAAAGCAGTTCTAGGTATTATTACTGAGAATGATAATAAGGGTAGAGCTACAGGAATTGGAGAAGTAGGCAGTAAGCTTGTAGAAAAATATTCCGATTTTGATGTACGTAATTATGGATTTTCAAAGCTATCAACTTTTCTTGAAAGCCTTAATGCTTTCCAGATATACAGTGATGGAAAAGGTACATATATCTCAGAAGCTAAAGAAGATGATGATATTAATATGATCGAGAAGAAAATATTCATTATTCTTAGAAGTAATAATGGAAAATTAGATAATATGAGTGCATTAAGACGTGAACTTGAACATCGAATCCCAGATTTTGATATAAAAAGATATGGGTACAGCAAATTCTCTAATTTTATAAAGAGTTTTAAGAATTTGCATGTAGAAGGTAATGTAGTTACAATATATGAAGATGAATAAGCAAGATATATAAGATTAGAAGGATGGAAATAACATGAAATTCGAAAGTATCAAAAAAGTACAGCAGGGCAAATTCATCACTAGATATGATGTAACATATACGACTGTTGACAATAAGACAAAGGTATATGAGATGATTAGCCGTGATAATAATATAACTAATCTTGATGATTTACAGAAAGATGATGTTCAAGGCGTTGTTATTATAATACATGATGAATCAGACGAGAAGGTTATCTTGAATAAAGAATTTAGAATGGCTACAGGAAAAGTGGTATATAACTTTCCAGCTGGACTAGTGGATCCTGGTGAAGATGCTAAGATTAGTGCCGCCAGAGAATTAAAGGAAGAAACAGGGCTTGATATGGTAGAGATAGTAGATGTTCTACCTGACAGTTACAGCGCAGTTGGCTTTTCTAATGAGGTTAATAGTGTTGTTATTGGACGTGCAAAGGGACAATTTGCTCCAAGTACATCAACCCTTGAAGAAATTGAAGCTGGCTGGTATACAAAGGAACAGGTTCGAGGTCTATTGAAAGAATCGTCAATTGCTGCAAGAACTCAGGCTTATCTATATATGTGGTGTAAAAATTAGCTATAGATATTATTTGAATTAATTAATGCTGTGGATTACCTTTTATTTTGTATTAAGGTGTCCACAGTTTTTTTAATTCTTAAAATTGACATATTTTTATATTGACACATACCCTACGGGGGTATATAATACAGAAATAAATTATGAAGCATTTTTAATATTTATGGTAATAATATATCGGGAGGAAGATTATGGACTGCTGTAATTCGACAAAAACAAAGGAACGTTCTGAAAAGGAATATAAGGATTTGATTAATAGGTTAAGTCGTATAGAGGGTCAAATCCGTGGCATTAAGGGAATGGTTGAAAAAGATGCGTATTGTATTGATATAATAACACAGGTGGCAGCAGCGACTGCTGCTCTTAATAGTTTTAATAAGGTATTACTTGCTAATCATGTAAAAAGCTGTGTTATTAATGATGTTAAGGCAGGTAAGGAAGAAACAGTAGATGAATTATTGACTACTATTCAAAAATTAATGAAATAATAAGGAGGCAGGAATGGTTCAATATACAGTTACGGGAATGAGCTGCGCGGCGTGCAGTACACGTGTTGAAAAAGCAGTTGGAAAAGTTGATGGGGTATCTTCGTGTTCAGTGAGCCTTCTTACTAATTCAATGGGGATAGAAGGTGATGCACAGGCTTCAGATATTATTGAAGCTGTTGAAAAGGCTGGATATCATGCTGAATTGAAAGATAATAATGACAGTAAGCAGAGCGCGGCGGGAAGTAATAGTCACAATAATTCAGATGCTGAACTTGATATAACTAAGAAAGAAATAACAGTATTAAAAAATAGATTAGTTGCATCATTAGTGTTCTTAATTATTCTTATGTATTTTTCGATGGGACATATGATGTGGAACTGGCCGTTGCCAGCTATATTGGAGAATAATCATATTGCAATGGGACTTATACAATTATTATTAACGACTATTGTGATGGTTATTAATCAGCATTTCTTTATAAGTGGATTTAAAGGCTTAATTCATGGTGCTCCTAATATGGATACATTAGTTGCATTAGGCTCAGCAGCTGCATATATTTATAGCACATATGCATTGTTTGCAATGACTAATGCACAGGTCATAGGTGATAGTAAAGCCGTAATGGAATATATGCATGAATTTTATTATGAATCAGCAGCTATGATTCTTACCCTTATAACAGTTGGTAAGATGCTTGAAGCCAGATCAAAGGGCAGAACTACGGATGCACTGAAAGGATTAATGAAGCTTGCACCAAAGACAGCAGTGATCATTCGTGATGGAAAAGAACAGAAGGTAGCAGTTGAAGAGGTTAGAATTGGCGATGTATTCGTTGTCAGACCAGGAGAGAATATACCTGTAGATGGAATTGTAATTGAAGGCAATAGTGCAGTTAATGAATCAGCACTTACAGGTGAAAGTATTCCTGTTGATAAGAATATTAATGATTCAGTTTTTGCAGCAACAACTAATCAGTCAGGTTATATACAATGCAAGGCATCAAGAGTCGGTGAATCGACAACTTTATCACAGATTATACAGATGGTAAGTGATGCAGCGGCAACTAAAGCACCTATTGCTAAGGTAGCAGATAAGGTCTCTGGGATATTTGTTCCAACAGTAATAGCTATTGCAATAGTTACAATGATTGTCTTGCTTATAACAGGAGCTGGAGTAGGCTATGCACTGGCAAGAGCAATATCTGTGCTTGTAATAAGCTGTCCGTGTGCATTAGGACTTGCAACACCGGTAGCGATAATGGTTGGTAATGGTGTTGCTGCCAAGAATGGAATAATGTTCAAGACCGCTGTATCGCTTGAAACTACTGGAAGAACTCAGATAGTAGCACTTGATAAAACAGGTACAATTACAAGCGGTGAACCCGTTGTTACAGACATATATGCAGCTGATAATGTTATGACAGATGAACTTTTATGTATTGCTAATAGTCTTGAACAAAAGAGTGAACATCCATTAGCTAAAGCGATTGTGAAGTATGGAAAAGATAATTCAATTGAGAACAAGAATGTTGATGGCTTCAAAGCATTGGCCGGTAATGGATTAAGTGGTAATATCGATGGAATAAGCGTATATGGTGGAAATTATTCCTATATAAGTTCTAAAGTTAATATAGATAATTCAATTGAAGAAATTGCTGAAAAATTCGCAAATCAAGGAAAGACACCACTGTATTTTGCGGATGCCGCACAACTGCTCGGAATAATTGCTGTAGCAGATGTAATAAAGGAAGATAGCGCAAGGGCGGTTTCTGATTTGCAGAAGATGGGTATGAAGGTTGTTATGCTGACAGGTGACAATGAACTTACAGCAAAAGCAATTGGAAAGCAGGCTGGTGTTGATGAAGTTATAGCTGGTGTTTTACCTGAGGGCAAAGAAGAAGTAATTAGAAAGCTTAAAGAGCAAGGAAAAGTTGCGATGGTTGGCGATGGAATTAATGATGCACCGGCGCTTACAAGAGCTGATATTGGAATTGCTATAGGTGCCGGAACGGATATTGCTATTGATGCGGCAGATGTAGTTCTAATGAAAAGCAGCTTAAGCGATGTACCAGCAGCTATAACATTAAGCAAAAAAACACTAAAGAATATTCATGAGAATTTGTTTTGGGCATTCTTTTATAATTGTGTGGGGATTCCGCTTGCTGCGGGTGTTTGGATTCCATTATTCCATTGGGAGTTGAATCCGATGTTTGGTGCGGCAGCAATGAGCTTATCGAGCTTTTGCGTTGTAACTAATGCATTAAGACTTAATTTGGTTAAATTAAATAACAATAAAGCAAGTAACAAAACAAATAATATTGAAAAGAGGAAGAATACTATGAACAAGACAATGAAAATCGAAGGAATGATGTGTGGACACTGTGAAGCAAGAGTTAAGAAGACATTGGAAGCTTTGGATGGTGTGAAGGAGGCTGTTGTGAGTCATACAGAAGGTACAGCTGTTGTAACATTAGATACTGAGGTATCGGATGAGGTATTGACTAATGCAGTTGAAGCCCAGGATTATAAGGTAATTTCAATAATATAGCCAGAAATATAATAAAAGTCTTGAGCTTGAAGGATTAATCATATATAATTAAGCAAAGTTACTTATGAGAAATTAAGAATTTGGAGGTGAGAGATATGACAGCTTTTCTTAAAGTTATTGACAAAAGACGTGTAAATGTTTTGTTTGCTGTAATGATGAGTATGTTGTTATGTCTCTCATTTTATTTTTATGGATTGAATAATGCATTGGACAATATTGATTACAAATATGATAGTTACACAGAAAGCACAATCGATAATATAGAATATAATCAACATGTAGATGCGATGCAGGCTAAAGCATCAAATCAGGGAATTACAACAATTACAAAGGGAAACAGCATTTTACATAATAGATGGGTTAGAATTAATTATTTTAAAATCTACAAAATTATTCTGAAAATTGCTATTTTGCCATTGGCATATATGAATATCTGCATATTTGCCTGTAACAAGAGAAAACAGATAATCAGGAAAATACTTAGTGTTATTCGAAGTAAGGATGGAAAAAAATCTTCTCTATTATTCATGAATACTACATTTTAATGAATAAAGGAGATTATAATATATGGAATTAATTTTACAGATATGTATACTGATAGTGGGCTTTGCAATGCTTGTAAAAGGTGCAGACTGGTTCGTAGAAGGTGTGTCAGCTATTGCTGAACATATGCGTATACCGCAGTTAGTAATTGGATTAACAATTGTTGCAATGGGAACTAGTGCACCAGAAGCTGCTGTAAGTATAACTGCGGCGATAAAGGGCAATGCAGGAATAACGGTTGGAAATATCGTAGGAAGTAATATTCTGAATATACTTATTATATTAGGAATAACTTCGGCAATTGTGACAGTAGCAGTTGCCAAGTCAACATATTATTATGAGATACCATACATGATATTAATTACCGTAGTGTTATTGGTTATGGGAACTGATAATTCAATTAATTTTCTAGAAGGTATTATTTTATGGGTATTATTTATTGCCTATTTATTGTATCTTCTTCGAATGGCAAAGAAGAATAAAACACAACAGCAAGAAGAGAAGAAAATAAGTGTCAGTAAGATGCTTTTATCAGCTGTAATTGGTGGCGTATTAATCATTGCAGGTAGTTCATTAACAGTAGATAGTGCGACCTATATTGCACGTTTAGCTGGATTAAGTGAACGATTTATAGGTTTGACTATAGTTGCATTAGGAACATCTCTTCCAGAACTATTTACATCAGTAACTGCAGCAATTAAAGGAAAAGCAGACATTGCAATAGGCAATATTGTAGGAAGCAATATATTCAACATACTTTTCGTAATCGGTACAACGGCACTTATTATTCCTGTTGAATTTGAGACAAAATTTATTATAGATACAGTAATAGCTATAGCAGCAGGTGTTCTATTACTAATAAGTGTATTAAAAACTAAGAGTCTTAGAAGGCCATGGGGAATAGCAATGCTGCTAGCATATATGGCATATTTTGTGTATTTGATAAAATACTAATTAAACTAATATAATATTGAGATATAGATTCGGAAGGTTCTAATGTAATTATAGGACCTTCCGTTTTTTCATTGCTTTTAATCGCTTGGAGTTTTATAATATAACTAGTTAGAAATTGTGGCGGTGTACTAAAGATAAGGGTTATTCATAATGTAGATTATGTGATAAGGAGGTATGTATATGCATATTGATGAGCAGATACTTAATGTGATTGATGAACTGGCATTAATTATTGATGTAGTATCACAAAAAATAATATTTGCTAATGAGCATGTGTATACAGCATTTCCTGATAGCGAAGAATTAGAACAATTGAGGTATCAGTTAATTAGAGAATGTAAGCAAAGTGATGCCGTGGTGAGTATTAATGGATTATTGTTTGGATTCAAGCTAAGCAAGCATTATTTTATTGAATTGGCTGAAGAAGTAATTAATACTAAGACGATTGAGGATAAATTTGCAATTGTATATTTTAATATTGACAAGTTCCAGACATTCAATGATGCATATGGTTTTAGTGTAGGGGATGAATTCTTAAAATCAGTTGTAAAAACAATAATGGATGAAATAGAATATTATATAGAGGCAAGATATTCGGATGATCATTTTGTTGTACTTACAAGCATAGAGGGGTTAATAGATAAAATAAAAAGAATACATGAAAAAGTGCATACATATCAGCGTGACGTTATTATGGAGATTAAGGCAGGGATATATGAACTGCATGATGATACTCCGATTTCAAAGGCGTGTGATCTAGCAAAGTTAGCTTGTGATAGTATAAAATACAATTATCATGAGGATTATAGATTCTATGATGCGAGTCTCAGAGACCAGCTATTAAAAGAAAAGTATATTATAGATAATATAGATAAAGCAGTAGAAAATAGGTATCTAAAGGTATATTATCAGCCTGTTGTTAGGGTTATAAGTGATGTAATATGTGGTATGGAAAGTCTTGTAAGGTGGGATGATCCAGTCAAAGGTTTTTTATCTCCAGGAGATTTTATCCCAATACTTGAGAAACACAGATTGATAGACAGGGTAGACAAATATGTTATAGAAAAACAAAGGAATGAATTATCGAGAGCACTTGATGCTGCCAGATTGGCCAATGATGCTAAAACTGAATTTTTCTCAAGAATGAGTCATGATATGAGAACACCTATGAATGGAATACTTGGATTATCAATGCTTTCAGAGAATGAGAATGATATAGATGTTTTAAAAAGCAATATGTTAAAAATCAGAGAATCAGGAGAATATCTACTTGGCTTGATTAATGATACACTTGATTTTCAACGTATTGAAAGTGGCAGAATGAATATACGTAAACAGAATGTTGATAATAAGGAATTCTGGAATAATATTATAGATATGGTAAAACAGTCAGCATCCAAAAAGAATATTGAGTTTAGGGTGAAGAATGATGGATATAATCTTGACGGGTATGTAAAGGTTGATCCCTTACGAGTTAAGCAGATATTCATTAATCTATTATCTAATGCAATAAAATATACTCTTCCAGGCGGAACAGTGGAGTTGGAGATTAAGACCTTATCAAAGCATGATAATATATCACATGTTAGATTCATTATAAGAGATACTGGAGTCGGAATGAGTAGAGAATATCTGGATAATGGACTTTTTAAGCCTTTCTCGCAGGAAAAGAATGATATGACACTTCAGTATGCTGGTTCAGGATTAGGCTTGTCAATTGTGAAAAATTTATTGGATCTTATGAGTGGAAGTATTGAGGTTAGTAGTGAACTTGGAGTTGGCACAACATTTACAATAGAGATGGACATTGAAAGTGTAGATAATGTAGATATTAAAAAAATTAATAAAGAAGATATTAGGAAAAAAGAGAAGATTAAAGAGATACTTGATGGAAGACACATTCTGTTAGTTGAGGATCATCCGTTAAATGCTGAAATAGCATCAATGCTGCTTGCTAATATGAATTGTATTGTAACAAGGGCGGATAACGGAAAAAGGGCCATTGATATATATAAAGCATCAAAAATAAAAGAGTTTGATTTGATTTTGATGGATATCAGAATGCCTGTAATGGATGGAATTGAATCAACAAAGGGTATCAGAGCACTTGATAGACCGGACGCTAAAGATATACCTATCATTGCAATGACAGCTAATGCTTATGAGGATGATGTTAGAAAATCTATAGAAGCTGGTATGAATGCTCATCTTGCGAAACCAATTGAACCGGATAGAATGTTTGATACAATGGCAAGGTATATTAGTATGTCATCAAATTTTTTTAAAGAAAATGTTTAATTTTGTTTTATATTATTATATAATAATAAAAAATTAGATAAGTGAGGATTTATTAATGAAAACAAGAGTTGGAATTATCGGTTATGGTAATCTTGGACGAGGAGTTGAGTGCGCAGTCAAAGATGCTGATGATATGGAATTAGTTGCTGTATTCACAAGAAGAAACCCAGCAGATGTTACATTGCAGTTAAGCGGAGTGCCTGTATGCAGCGTAGATTATGTAGAGCAGTGGAAAGATAAAATAGATGTAATGATTCTTTGCGGCGGAAGTGCAACGGATCTTCCAGTACAGACACCTAAGTATGCACAGATGTTTAATGTTATTGATAGTTTTGATACACATGCAAGAATACCTGAGCATTATAAAGCAGTTGATGATGCAGCAAAGAATTCAAAACATATATCAATTATTTCTGTTGGATGGGATCCGGGAATGTTTTCACTTAATCGTGTATATGCTAATGCAATTCTTCCAGATGGAAAAGATTATACATTCTGGGGTAAGGGTGTAAGTCAGGGACATTCAGATGCAATCAGAAGAATTAATGGTGTTAAGAATGCAAAACAGTATACTGTGCCTGTTGAAGAGGCTTTGTCAGAAGTTCGTTCGGGAGAGAATCCAGAATTAACTGCTAGACAGAAACATACAAGAGAATGTTTTGTAGTATTAGAAGATGGAGCAGATGCTGCAGCAGTAGAAAAAGAGATTAAAGAGATGCCTAATTATTTCGCTGATTATGATACAACAGTACATTTTATTAGTGAAGAAGAATTAATGAGAGATCATGCAGGAATGGCTCATGGAGGATTTGTTATTAGATCGGGTAAGACAGGCATGAATAAAGAACATAATCATATTATTGAATATAGTCTTAAGTTAGATTCTAATCCTGAATTTACAACAAGTGTACTTGTAGCGTATGCAAGAGCTGCACATCGTCTTTTTGAAGAAGGACAGTGTGGTTGTAAAACAGTACTTGATATTGCTCCAGCATATCTTAGTCCAAAGAGTGGTGAGGAATTAAGAAAAGAATTATTATAATAAAAGACATTAAAAGCATCATATCAATCAGTAAAATTGATTGATATGATGTTTTTTTTTATATATTTATGATAGAATATAAATTGCTAATTTACAAAATTGAAAAGAAATTAAAAGATATGGTATAATTCTTAAGTGAAGTATCACAGTCAGAGCAATAAATAAGAGCAGCTCT
>CAZPHI010000036.1:0-20116 GCA_964586425.1 uncultured Lachnospiraceae bacterium
CATCTCTTACATCAGGAAGAGCACGTGCTACAATAACACTCATTGCATAATCAATGTAAGAAGTCTCCATTGTTTTTTGGAGATCAACTTCATGAACTTTATCAAATATATGTTCATCCATTATATTAATATCCTTTCTTTTCAAATACTATTATATATCAAGATTCTGAACGTATTTAGCATTTGACTCTATAAATTCACGTCTTGGTTCTACCTTATCACCCATAAGAGTTGTAAATGTTACATCAAGTTCTGAAGATAAATCTTCATCCATATTAACTCGTTTTAATATTCTCTTCTGAGGATCCATAGTTGTATCCCATAGCTGCTCTGCATCCATCTCACCAAGTCCTTTGTAACGCTGAACTTTATTATTTTGGTCACGGCCGATATCAAGCATAATTTTATTAAGCTCATCATCACTGTATGCATACCATACATTCTTATTCTTCTCGACCTTATAGAGAGGTGGCTGTGCAAGATACACATGTCCTTCTTTTATTAAATCAGGCATAAATCTGTAGAAGAAAGTAAGTAATAATGTTGCAATATGCGCACCATCAACATCGGCATCAGTCATAATGATAATCTTATGATATCTTAATTTTGATATATCAAAATCTTCATGAATACCTGTGCCAAATGCTGTTATCATTGCTTTTATTTCTTCATTACCAAGAATTCTATCAAGTCTTGCTTTCTCAACATTAAGTATTTTACCACGAAGTGGAAGAATTGCTTGTGTAGCACGGCTTCTTGCTGTTTTTGCAGAACCACCGGCTGAATCTCCCTCAACGATGTATATTTCACAATTTTCAGGATTCTTATCTGAACAATCTGCTAATTTACCTGGAAGACTTGAATTCTCAAGAACGTTTTTTCTTCTTGTTAAATCTCTTGCCTTTCTTGCAGCCTCTCTTGCTCTTTGAGCAAGAAGCGATTTTTCACAAATTGTCTTAGCTACATTAGGATTAAGTTCTAGAAAATAAGTAAGCTGTTCACTTAATATACTATCAACTGCAGCCCTTGCTTCACTATTGCCCAGTTTTTGCTTCGTCTGACCTTCAAACTGAGGGTCTTCAATCTTAATACTTACAATTGCTGTAAGTCCTTCTCTAATGTCATCTCCTGAAAGATTAACATCACTGTCTTTAAGAATTTTATTACTTCTTGCATAATCATTGAATGTCTTTGTTAATGCATTCTTAAAACCTGCAAGATGAGTACCACCTTCAGGAGTATTAATATTATTAACGAATGTATAAGTTGATTCAGTATATGAATCATTATGCTGAAATGCTACTTCTACCTCTATATTGTCCTTCGTACCTTCACAGTAAATTATCTGATCATATAATGGTTGTTTACTTTTGTTTAGATATTGAACAAATTCTTTAATACCACCTTCGTAATGATATATCTTCTCTTTTTTATCTTCTCTGTCATCTCTTAAAACAATTTTGATTCCTTTTGTTAAGAATGCCATCTCTCTAAGTCTTTGTTGTAAGATATCAAACTCATATACAGTATCTTCAAAAATTGTTTTATCAGGAAGAAATGATACTTCTGTTCCTGTTTCTGTTTCATCACATGTTCCTATTTCTTTAAGAGGATACATTACATGTCCTCTCTCATATCTTTGCATATAGATTTTGCCGCCTCTTTTAACTTTAACTTCAAGCCATTCAGAAAGGGCATTAACTACAGATGCACCTACACCATGCAGTCCTCCGGATACTTTATATCCTCCACCGCCAAACTTACCACCAGCATGAAGGATTGTAAATACAACCTCTAAAGCTGGAAGTCCTGATTTATGATTAATATCTACAGGTATACCTCTACCATTATCAACAACTGTTATTGAGTTATCAGAATTAATCTGAACATCTATAACATTACAGAATCCAGCTAATGCCTCATCTATAGCATTGTCAACTATCTCATATACCAGATGATGTAGTCCTCTTGAAGACGTGCTTCCAATATACATACCTGGTCTTTTTCTAACAGCTTCAAGTCCTTCCAAAATCTGAATCTGGTCACCACCGTAATCAGCCACTTTATATATCCTCCTTATGTGCTAGTTTTCGTAAGTTACACTGCCATTCACAACTTTATACAATTTGTTAATGGCAAATCTATTATTAATGAATTCCTCTACACCAGTACAAGTTATTATCGTTTGTATATCACCTATACTGTTCATTAGAAACTCCTGCCTGTTACTATCAAGTTCTGACAATACATCATCAAGTAATAGAACAGGGGTATCATTAATTATCCTTTTTACTAATTCAATCTCTGCAAGTTTTAATGACAGAGCTGCGGTCCTTGTCTGACCCTGAGAACCGTATTTTTTAGTATCATTACCGTTGATATAGAATACAAGATCATCTTTATGTGGTCCAAAAGATGTAGCTTTAAGCTTAAGATCTCTATCTCTTGATTTTTTTATGATGTTCTCAAAATTATCTTCATCAACTGATGGAATATAATCAATCGTAAGAATCTCTTTATCACCTGACAACTTTGAATGTATATCTGTTATAATTTTTCCTATATCTCTTATAAATGCTTTTCTGCCCTTTATGATTTCGCATCCATAATGAATAAGCTGCATATCCCATATATCAAGTGTATCCATAATTGATTTATCAAAACTAATATCTTTAAGTAATTTGTTTCTTTGAACCAAAACTTTATTGTAATTAACAAGATTATGGAGATATATCTTATCTAACTGACTGTACTCCATATCTATAAATCTTCTTCTCTCTGACGGTCCATCTTTTATAATATTAAGGTCTTCTGGAGAAAAGAAAACAACATTAATAATTCCAAAAAGCTCTACAGCTTTCTTGATTGGAATTCCATTAACTGCAATACCTTTGGTTTTGTTTTTCTTAAGATGCATATCAATTCTATACTTTGATTCTTTTTTATTGACTATAACTTTAATATGGGATTCATCATGATTCCACTTTATGATGTCTTTATCCTTGCTGCCTCTATGAGATTTACTTGTTGCACATACATATAAAGCTTCAAGAATATTAGTTTTTCCTTGGGCATTATCACCATAAAAGATATTAATGTTATTATCAAAATTAAGTTTTAAATCATCATAGTTTCGATAATTTTCCAATTCTACAGATTCTATAATCATTGAATTTTAATCTCTTCACCGTTAAATGCTACTATATCTCCAGCAACTAACTTCTTACCTCTCTGTGTTTCAACTTTTCCATTAACCAGAACTTCACCATCCTGAATAACTATTTTAGCATCAACACCACTCTCAACCAGACCAGCTGCCTTTAAAGCCTGTCCTAGTTTAATATAATCATCTCTAAGATTAATTATTTCCATTATTTTCTCCATTCCAGATAAAACATTGATTAATTAAAATTAACAGGAAGAATTAAATATATATATTTTTCTTCTTTGTCTTTTATAAAACATGGAGCTTTTGGATTAAGAAGATATATATTAATCTCCTCATCATCAATTACTCTAAGAGCATCAATAAGGAATTTTGGATTAAATCCAATTAATAAATCCTTACCCTCTTTTTCAATGTCAATATCTTCATTCATTGATCCAATAGCTGAACTTACTTTAAGTTCCATTGAACCATCAGTTATATTAATAATAATTGGTTTCTTTTCTCCCTCTTTTATTAAAAGAGTTGATCTATCTATTGAATTAAGCAGTTCTTTTTTGTTGACAATTACTTTTGTTTCATAGTCATTAGAAAGCATCTGATTAATTTTAAAATACTCTCCTTCAATAAGTCTTGATACAACAAGTGTATTATCAAATTCAAATAATATATGATTATTAGTAAAATATATATTAACTATAGATTCATTATCAGAAGCCAATATCTTACTAATCTCATTAAGTGTTTTACCTGGTACTACTACCTTAACATCATTAGGTGTATTATCTATATCAACATTACGAATTGATATTCTATGTCCATCAAGTGATACAACTTTTAATTTGTTATCAGATACTTCAAATAATTCACCAGTCATCATCTTGTTATTATCATTAGATGCAATGGAGAATATAGTCTGTGTGATAATCTCTTTTAATTTAAACTGTGATAATGTAATACTATTGCTCTTTTCGATAATAGGAAGATAAGAAAAATCTTCTCCTGATTTACCAGCAATATTAAACTTTGATTTTTCACATGTGATAAATGCTGTGAAGTTTGAGTCTGTCTCTAAAGTAATCTCATTATCAGGTAATTTACGAACTATATCAGAAAAGATTTTAGCATCAATAGCTATTTTTCCTTTTTCGATAACATCACCTTCTACTATTGTTTCAATACCTAATTCCATATCATTAGATGTGAATTTGATTTCATTAGTTGTAGCATCAATAAGTATACATTCAAGTATAGACATTGTTGTTCTAGTAGGAACAGCTTTTAATACTATACCTACTGCTTTTAAAAGATTTGATTTTGTAAATATAAGTTTCATAGATGTGTATAACTCCTTTCAGCGTTGAGGGTTTGAAAAAAAGTATAAATAATATAAATATTATTAGTAGTATAAGTATAAGGGGCTGTGCATAAGTTGATAAGTACTTTCAAGCCACTAAAATACTGGTTTAGGTGAATAGAATAACTATGTTAAAAGTCATTGCTTTTTATGTTGATTATATATGGATAACTATTAAATAAAAATTGTTAAAATATAGACATATAAGTTATCCATAGTAATCCACATAAAATTAACACAAAAGTAACATCATTAAAATTAAAACCTATTATAATAGGAAGAAACTAGTTTATGATGGATTTAATTTCTTAATAATTATATCAATTTTATTACGTGTCATCTCGTTATTCTTATAGTCTTTCTTAATCTTATCACAACCATGAATAACAGTAGTATGATCTCTATTACCGATATATTCTCCTATTCCCTGAAGTGACATCTCAGTCATCTCACGACAAAGATACATAACAATCTGACGAGCTAATACTATATCAGCTTTACGTTTTGAAGAGAGTATATCCTGAGTTGATACATTAAAATGTTCAGAAACAATATTAAGTATAAGTTCAGGAGTAATCTGACGATGAACATCAGGTGATATCAAATCCTTTAATACTTCTTCAGCAAAATCAACTGTTATTTTTTTGTGAGATAGATTTGAAAATGCTACTAATTTGGTTAAGGCACCTTCAAGTTCTCTGATACTTGATTTGATATGAGTAGCAACATAATCCTTAACATCATCAGGAATATCAATACCATCTAATTCCTGCTTTTTATTAAGAATAGCCATCTTAGTCTCATATGTAGGAATTTGAATATCTGCAGTAAGTCCCATCTCAAATCTGGTTCTAAGTCTCTCTGTAAGAGTTTCCATCTCTTTTGGTGGTTTATCCGAACTAATTACAATCTGTTTTTTAGACTCATAAAGAGCATTGAAAGTATGGAAAAATTCTTCCTGAGTACTCTCTTTACCTATAATAAATTGGATATCATCAATCAAAAGAACATCAATATTCCTATATTTTTCCCTAAATTCAGCATTAGTTGTCTTTTGGTTTTTAAGAGATTCAATCAACTCATTAGTAAATGTCTCTGAAGTAACATAAAGTACTTTTAATTCAGGTTCATTCTGAATTATAAATTGAGCAATAGCCTGCATAAGATGAGTTTTTCCAAGTCCAACACCTCCATAGATAAATAAAGGATTATATACTTTACCAGGAGTCTCAGCAACTGCAAGAGCAGCAGCATGTGCAAGGTTATTGTTATTACCAACAACGAATGTATCAAATGTATAATTAGGATTAAGATTATAATTTTGATAATTTGCATTCACATTATTATAGGAAGGTTTACTTTCTTTATTATCTCTTTGTTTCCTATCATTAGCTGTAATTAAATCAATATCGAACTCTTTATGCATTACATCGCCGATAGCTACAGTCAAGAATGTTAAGTATTTTTTCTTAACATAGTCTACACCCATGGATTCTCCATCATAAACAAGAATGATTTTGTTATCATCCACTGAATCTATAGTAAGAGGTTTTATCCATGTCTTGAAAGAAACATCAGGAATATCATATTCAGTTCTCATATTATTGAGAATTGTATCCCATTGTTGTAATAACTCTTCCATAATAAATAAATCTGCCTTTCTGGCTATATAATTTTCTTATATACGCACTCCATTATATAATACATTAATTTTACTTAAATTTCAATAATAATAGAAAAAAAACGAAATTAGAGAGTTTTAAAAAGGTTTACATAAAAATATAAGTTATCAGTAGAAATCTATGTTAATAACTTTTATTTTGCAGTCCATGTGAATAAGTTAATAACAGTATCTACATCTGAAAATATAATTATGGTGGTATATCTTGTGTTTTTTATGTAAAATATCCACACTTATCCACAAGTTTTACACAAAATGTGGATAATGTTAATATTGTTGATATATAAAATAATGGTTTCAAATAAAATAAAATTTATTTATTTAGTAAATTTTTGTTGACTTATTGCGGCTTTATGAATATAATTGTAAATGATGTTTTAAATTTTAACTAAGATAAATTTACTTACCATAAATACTTGGTAAAAAGGAGGTGCCCGTATTATGAAAATGACATTTCAGCCTAAAAATAGATCAAGATCTAAGGTTCATGGTTTTAGAGCAAGAATGAGTACACCAGGCGGTAGAAAAGTTATTGCTGCAAGAAGAGCAAAAGGAAGAAAATCTTTAACAGCTTAGGTCACAGTAATGTGGCCTTTTTTTCTTTTACAGAAAAAAGGTAATTCATATTATTATGAATAAAGGTAACAAAAGAATTTATATTATAGAAATAAACTGTTATGGTAAGAAACTCAGTTTTTGTTAAGGAGTTATATTTATGAAGTTTAAAGAGTTTGGAACATTAAAGAATTCTCGTGAGTTTGGTAAGGTATATGATAAGAGATGTTCATATGCTAATAAATTTCTAGTAATGTATATTTTGGAGAATGGAACGGATATTAACCGATTTGGTATATCTGTGAGTAAAAAGGTCGGGAATAGTATTGTCCGACATAGATTAACACGTCTTATAAGAGAAGCTGTAAGGCTTAATGAATATGAAACGAAAAAAGGGTATGATATTGTTATCGTTTCCAGGGTTGGTCTAAAAGATAAAAATTATAGTGAAACAGAAAATGCTTTATTGCATTTATTTAATTTGCATAAGCTTATAGAGAAATAATAGTTGTGTGGTATTAGTAAGATTTAATTCTCTAATGGAGGACCTATATGATAAAAAAACTTTTAATAGGTTTAATTAGATTTTATAAGAAATGCATATCTCCTTATAAAGGTAAAAAAATGTGTATATATACTCCTACATGTTCTCAATATGCTATAGAAGCTCTTGAAAAATATGGTGTTTTCAAAGGAAGTTTTCTGGCTGTTAAAAGAATAATAAGATGTAATCCTTGGGCAAAGGGTGGTTATGACCCAGTTCCATAGGTTGCGGATTATAAAACATTTATCAGAAGTTATGGAGGAATATTAATGTTAACATTAACTCAAAGTAGTGCGTTCCTTATTGGTGATGTTGCTAAGCTTCTTGGTTTCATCATGAATGGACTATTTATTGCACTTGATGCCATTGGAATTGGTAATATTGGTCTGGCAATCATATTATTTACATTCATTGTAAAGTTATTGATGATGCCTTTGACAATAAAACAGCAGAAGTTTACAAAACTTTCTAATGTTATGAATCCAGAAATACAGGCGATTCAAAAGAAATACAAAGATAAAAAAGATAATGATTCAATGATTAAGATGAATGATGAGACTAAGGCTGTATATGCAAAATACGGTACTTCACCTACAGGTGGATGTGTACAGATGCTTATTCAGATGCCTATTCTCTTCGCATTGTATAAGGTTATACAGAGTATTCCAGCTTATGTTCCACAAATCAAAGCATTTTTCCTTAATATATTAGGTAATAATGGTGTTGATGGAATTATGGGTGCTCCTGATTTTGCTGACAAGATGACTAATCTTTTTGGTAATGCTACAGATTGGACTAATACAGATAAGATAATTGATACATTAAGTATATTAAGTCCAGATCAGTGGTCTCAGGTAAAAGAGGCATTTCCAGCATTTTCAGATATGATTACTAATAATGTAGATCATATTAATCATATGAACAATTTCCTTGGTGTTAGTATGTCACAGAGTCCTGGATGGACACTTGGTATTCCAATTCTTATTCCTATATTAGCTGCACTTACACAGTATTTTAGTGTTAAGCTTTCACAGGGTAATATGAATATGGATGAAGATAATCCTACAGCAGCATCTATGAAGATGATGAATATGGTTATGCCTGTTATGTCAGGTCTTTTTGCCGTAACTCTTCCTGCAGGTCTTGGTATATACTGGATTGCAACAGCAGTATTCCAGATTATTATGCAGTTAGTTGTTAACAAATACTTTGATAAGGTTGGCGTTCAGGGTATTATTGATGCAAACCTTGACAAGATTAATAAAAAACGTGCAAAACAAGGTCTTCCACCTGAAAAGGTTGTTAATAATGCAAAAATTGTTACAAAAAACATTGATGCAAACCAGAATAAAGTTAAATCTCTTCAGGAAAAGAAGGAAGCTAATGACAGAAAGGTTAAAGAAATCTTAGAGTCAACAAATTATTACAAATCAGATAAACCAGGAAGTCTTGCAGAAAAGGCTAATATGGTTAGAAAATATGATGAAAAAGGTACTAAAAAGAAATAATAGAAGTAAATAACGCTTCAGAATGGAGATTATTATGGAATACATTGAAGTATTAGGTAGAACAGTTGATGATGCTTTAAATAATGCTCTTAAACAGTTAAATACAACAAGTGATATGATAGAGATGGAAGTAATCGAAAAAGGAAGTCTCGGTTTTTTTGGTAAAGTTGGTGCTAAACCTGCAAAAATTAAGGTTAGAAAAATTCAGTTAAGCGCAGAGCAGATTATTAAGGAGTTTCTTAGCAATATGTTTGGTGCTATGAATATGGAAGTTGCTATAACAGTAGATGTAGATGATGATAATAATGTTAATATTAACCTTGTTGGTGATGATATGGGAATATTGATTGGTAAGAGAGGTCAGACTCTTGATTCTATTCAGTATCTTGTAAATCTTGTTGTTAACAGAGATAGTGATAAATATTACAAGATTAAAGTTGATACAGAGAACTATAGAGAGAGAAGAAAAGAAACACTTGAATCTCTTGCTAAAAATATAGCATATAAAGTAAAACGTTCAAGACATTCAGTAGCTCTTGAACCAATGAATCCATATGAAAGAAGAATTATTCATTCTGCACTTCAGAGTGATAAGTTCGTAACTACAAAGAGTGAAGGTGAAGAACCATTCAGACATGTAGTTGTAATTCTTAAAAATCCTGCTCCACAGAGCAGATATTCTGGTTCAAAGTATGGTAGTAGCAGTTATTCTGGACGTAATAGTAGCTATAGTCGTCAGGGTGGATATAACAGCAAATACCATAATTCAGACTATAATAAAACTGAGTCAGCAGAATCAACAGATTCTGAAACAAAAGTTGAAAATAGTGATAATGAATAATTAATTAATATAGTGTGGAAATCCGCTGTCTAAATATGTATAATATAAGGCAGTGGATTTTTTTATGGAGGATTATAATGATAGTCAATGAAACTATAGCAGCAATATCAACTAGTACAATGGGTGCAGGTGGTATAGGAATAGTAAGAGTAAGTGGAGATAATGCAATTAATATTGTTAACAAGTTATTTGTACCTAAAAAAGAGGGTAAATCACTTAATAATGTTGATTCTCATACAGTACATTATGGTAATATTATTCATAACGGTGAAATTATAGATGAAGTATTGACAATAGTAATGAGAGCACCCAATACTTATACACGTGAAGATATAGTTGAGATAGACTGTCATGGTGGAATTCTTGTAATGAAAAGAATATTAGAAGCTGTAATAGATTGTGGAGCGAGACCTGCAGAACCAGGAGAATTCACAAAAAGAGCTTTTCTTAATGGTCGAATTGACCTTTCTCAGGCAGAAGCAGTAATAGATATAATTAATTCTAAGAATGATTATGCATTAAAATCATCAGTAAGTCAGTTAAATGGTAAATTATCAGAAAAAATTAAAAATATGCGTGAGATTATAATGGATAATATAGCATATATTGAGGCAGCATTAGATGATCCAGAACACATAAGTCTTGATAACTATGTTGATAAACTTACAATTGATGTGGATAAATGCGTGGAAAACCTTGAACAATTGTGTATAACTGCTGATAATGGTAGAATTATAAAAGAAGGAATTAACACTGTAATTCTTGGTAAGCCTAATGCCGGAAAATCAAGTTTACTTAATGCACTTGCTAATGAGGAACGTGCGATAGTTACTGAGGTTGAAGGTACTACAAGGGATATACTTGAAGAACAGATTAATATAGATGGTGTAATGCTGAATCTTATTGATACAGCTGGTATTAGAAAGACAGAAGACATTGTGGAAAAGATTGGTGTTGAAAAAGCAAAACAGTATGCAAGTGATGCTGATCTTGTTATATATGTTGTTGATGGTTCAAAAGAACTTGATAATAATGATTCATCAATCTTTAAAATTATTGAGAATAAAAAAGTAATAGTACTTATTAATAAATGTGATCTCAATCTTGTAGTTTCAAAAGAAGATATACTTAAGAATTTCTCTAATCCATCAGATGTTACAATGATTACTATATCTGCAAAAGAGCAGATTGGAATGGATGAACTTGGAAAAACAATAAGTGATTTGTTTTATAATGGTAAAGTAGATTTTAATGATGAAATATATATTACTAACATTAGACATAAAAATATGTTGAAAGAATCACTTAAAAGTCTTAAACTTGTTAAGAAAAGTATTGAAGATGGAATGCCAGAGGATTTCTTCTCAATTGATCTTATGAATGCATATGAGATGCTTGGTAAGATAATAGGAGAAGCAGTAGAAGAAGATCTTGTGAATACGATATTTGCAAAGTTTTGTATGGGTAAATAATTGAAATTAATAATAAATGGTTTTAGAAGGATGGTATAAAGATGCCTAATGTAGTTGAAGATTATGATGTAGTAGTTGTTGGCGCAGGACATGCAGGTTGTGAAGCAGCTTTAGCATGTGCAAGACTAGGTCTTGAAACAATTGTTTTTACTGTAAGTGTTGAAAGTATTGCACTTATGCCATGTAACCCTAATGTAGGTGGAAGTTCAAAGGGACATTTGGTAAGAGAGATAGATGCTTTAGGCGGTGAGATGGGTAAGAACATCGATGCAACATTTATCCAATCAAAAATGCTTAATCAATCGAAAGGTCCTGCCGTTCATTCACTTCGTGCGCAGGCTGACAAATCTGAATATAGCCGAAGAATGCGTAAGGTTATGGAGAATACAGAACATCTTACAATACGTCAGGCTGAGGTATCAGAGCTTATAGTTAATGATGGAAAAATAGGTGGTGTTAAAACATTCTCAGGAGCTGTATATAACTCAAAAGCTGTTGTTTTATGTACAGGTACATATCTTAAAGCAAGATGTATATATGGGGATGTTAGCAACTATACAGGTCCTAATGGTTTACAGGCAGCTAATCATCTTACTGATTCTTTAATTGCTAACGGAATTGAGATGTTTAGATTTAAGACAGGTACACCAGCCAGAGTTGATAAGCGTTCAATTGATTTTAGTAAGATGGAGGAGCAGTTTGGAGATAAAAGAATTGTTCCATTTTCGTTTTCAACTAATCCAGATGATATTCAAAGAGACCAGATTTCATGCTGGTTAACATATACTAATGAAAAAACACATACTATAATACGTAATAATCTTGATAAATCACCTTTGTATTCAGGAGCTATTCATGGAACTGGTCCTAGATATTGTCCATCAATTGAAGATAAGGTTGTTAGATTTGCAGATAAGGACAGACATCAGGTATTCGTTGAGCCTGAAGGTGAATATACTAATGAGATGTATATTGGTGGTATGTCAAGTTCACTTCCAGAGGATGTACAGTATGAGATGTATAAGACTGTGCCTGGCCTTGAGCATGTTAAGATAGTCCGTAACGCGTATGCAATTGAATATGATTGTATTAATCCTGTTCAACTTAAGTCGTCATTGGAATTCAAAAAAATAGAAGGTTTATTTGCCGGCGGACAGTTTAATGGAAGTTCAGGATATGAAGAAGCAGCTGCACAGGGTATTATTGCAGGTATTAATGCTGCTATGAAGGTTAAGAATGAAGAACCTCTTATACTTGACAGATCAGAAGCCTATATTGGAGTTCTTATCGATGATTTGGTTACTAAAGAGAATTTTGAACCATATAGAATGATGACTTCAAGAGCGGAATATAGATTATTACTTAGACAGGATAATGCAGATTTAAGACTTTCTAAGTATGGAAACAGAGTAGGTTTAGTATCTGATGAGACATATTCTAATGTTAAGAAAAAAGAAGAACTTATTAAAGAAGAGATAGAAAGACTTGAAGCTGTTAATATAGGTACAGGAAAAGCGGTGCAGGAAGTATTATTATCAAAGGGAAGCACTGAATTAAAGACAGGTTCTACACTTGCTGAATTAATTAAAAGACCTGAGCTAGATTACGATGCTATTGCGGAACTAGATCCAGAAAGAACAAGCATTCCATATGATGTTATTGAGCAGATTAATATTAATCTTAAATATGAGGGCTATATTGATAGACAGTTAAAGCAGGTGGAGCATTTTAAAAAGCTTGAAAGTAAGATAATTCCGGATTCAATTGATTATAGTAGAATTAATGGTCTTCGAAAAGAAGCAATGCAAAAACTTGACAAATTCCGTCCACATTCAATGGGACAGGCATCAAGAATATCAGGTGTATCTCCTGCAGATATATCAGTATTACTTGTGTATATGGAGCAGTATAGAAAGGAACTCAATTAATTTATGGGTATTGAAGCATTTATAAAGGAAATAGAAGCTATCGGCATAAAGAGCAGTGATAAGAAGATAGAGCAGTTCAATAAATTCTATGATTTGCTTGTAACATGGAACAGTTTTATGAATCTTACCGGAATCACTGAATATGAGGAAGTGCTATTAAAACATTACATTGATAGTCTTTATATTAATATTCTTGATGAAGTTGATTTTAATGAGCCTGTTAAAGTAATTGATATTGGTACAGGTGCGGGATTTCCAGGACTTCCACTTAAGATAGCATTTGAAAATGTTGATATTACCCTTTTGGATTCGCTTAATAAGCGTATTAAATTCATTAATGAGGTCGTATCAAATCTTGAACTTGAGAGTGTTAATCCCATTCACGGACGAGCTGAAGATTATGCTAACAATATTATGTATAGAGAATGTTATGATTATTGTGTATCAAGGGCGGTTGCTAATCTTGCAACATTAAGTGAATACTGCCTTCCATTCGTTAAGATTGGTGGATATTTTATATCATATAAATCAGGTGAAATTGACCAGGAGATTAATGAATCTAAGAATGCAATTAAGATACTTGGAGGAGAAATAGTCGAAGTTAAAAAGATAAAATTACCAGAAAGTGATATTGATAGATCATTTGTCGTAATTAAGAAAGTTAAAGCTACAGGAAAAAAATATCCAAGAAAGGCTGGATTACCTTCAAAAGAACCATTAAAATAATATAAACCCTCTTTATTATCATTATAAATTAATGTAATAAAGGGGGTTATTTGTATTAATTATATAGATAAATTAATGATTTATCTATAAAGTCTTGTGAATTCTCGAGCTGAGGGTAGTGAGCTGCATTGCTTACTTTACTAACTTCTATCGATGGGTTAGTGCTTATATATTCTGATAATATATTTTTATAGGATTGTTCATGTTCGCCATATATAATATACATACAGTTGTCAATCTGTTCAATAGCTCGTTTAATTGATGCTGTTGTAAAGTGACATTTTTTACTTGTATTATAGAATTTGGAATAACTTCCTGATAAATGTGCACTTTCATGCATAATATTAATATCATCTGTTGATAACGAGTGTTTGATATTATAAAGTCTGTGTTCAAATCTCTTTTCGATAAAATGCTTTGAATTAATAATATTATATATAGAAGTTCCAATTATAGGTGAGTTGAGAAGTGCTCTCAACATATTACTTCTTTTGCCAGGTATCTTCATTGCTTCAGTTATAGAAACAGGATTAACCATAATTATTTTATCAAATAAAGATTTATTACTATAACAAGCCATTATTACAGCTGGACATGATGCTCCAGAAACTATTACATCTGTTCTTTTACCAATAATATTCTTAACAAAATCATTAATCATTTGTACATACAGATAAGTTGTATATGTAATATTAGGCTTATCTGAATTACCAAATCCAATCAAATCAAGGGCATATACAGTGTGATTTTTCGATAACGCTTTATATGTTTTTGACCACTCATGCATACTTGAACATGAAATTGAATCGTGTATCAATAATAATGGTTTACCAGTTCCTTTAACTTTGTAATTAATATCTCCAAATTTCCATTTGTATTTTTGATTATCTATGTCAGTCGTAAGATTATCTGCTGTAGAAGATTTAAATATTAGCTGATTTACAACATGTGCAGCTGCTAAAGATATATTGCAGATACCTACTGCTGTCCCTATTTTTTGCCATTTATTCATATCTTTGCATTCATCCTTTCATATTCGTGAATTATTAATTTTTGTACTCCTTTTATAATTATAATCTAAAAAAAACTAACTTACAACTAATTAATTTTAAAAAGGACTTTTATTATATGTCTATTTGTTATACAATTATAAATGTATTTATAGAATTATAATATATTATATAACGTATATATACTAACATAAATATATTATATAATATACTTTGAATGGAGATTTTTGATATGAAAGATGTTTGTAATTATTTTAGAGAGCAAATAGAAGATAGTAATATCAGAAGACAGGAGTTAATTGAAGTAATTAATAACTGTAATATTAATAGAACTATTATTATTCAAAAGATAGATGATATTAATAGTCGTATTGATCAATCAAATTCTATATTTACTAATAGTGATAACATAACAAAATTGTCAGATAACACTATGCTTACATTACAGAAAAAACTTGAAGAGTACGATATAATTATAAGTGAATCAAAAAAGAAGATTAAAGAAATTGATAATAATTTGTGCAAATATAATAATTTACTTGAACAATCTAAAGAATGTGCTGATAGAATAATATGTGAAGATACAGAGTATGTATCTGATTTATCAATTAATAGTGTTGACAGGTTAGATGCATTAAAAATTCAAGAATTTGAGAGACAAAGAATTGCAAGAGATATACATGATACAGTAGTTCAAGAGATGACATCAGTTATGCATAAATCTGAATTTATAATGAAGATTGTGGATACAGATCCTATGAGAGCAAAGCTAGAACTAGAATTAATTCATAGAATTATGAAAGAGTGTATATCTGAATTACGACAGATAATATATGATTTGCATCCTATGTCTCTAGATGATCTTGGATTAGATGTTACTTTACAAAAATATATCTCAACGATTGATTCTGGTACGTTTCAGATTAATTTTAAGTATGAATTAGATAACATAAAGTTGGAACCAGTCGTTTCATTAACTATTATGAGAATTGTACAGGAATTATGTAATAATTCAATTAAGTATTCAGAAGGTAAAGTTATTGATTTACATATATATTATAAAAATGATAAGATTATGATTATTCAACAGGATGATGGTGTTGGATATGATTATAAGAATTATAAGAATACTATTAATAAGGAAGAAAAAAATGGATTTGGACTATCCATGTTGAGAGAACGATTATTTCTATTAGGAGGAAAGATATCTTATAGACACAGATATCGTAATAACATCAATAAAATCAATAAGGGTTCTAAGTATATTATAGAGATACCTTATAAAATAGGAGAGTAAAATATGGCAGTTAAAATTTTAATCGCTGATGATCATTCGATGGTCAGAGAAGGATTGAAACAGCTTCTGGAATTATATGGGGAAATTAAAGTTATTGCAGAAGCAAATGATGGATTCGAATGTCTTAATTTAATTAACAATATTAATCCAGATGTAATACTTCTTGATATTAATATGCCTAAGATGGATGGATTAAAAACTTTATCAATTTTAAAACAACAGAATATTGCTAGTAAGGTTGTTATTCTTACTATACATAACGAAATTGAATATCTTATTAAAGCACTTGAATTAGGTTGTGAAGGATATGTATTGAAAGATTCTGATTCAGCTACTTTACGTCGAGCTATCTTAGCGGTTAATGAAGGCAAGACTTATATTGAACCTAGTCTTACGACCTTACTTAATTCAACATTGGCTGAAAGAGATATAATGAAGGATAAGATGAGTGAACTTACTAATAGGGAAATGGAAGTCTTAAAGTTGATTGCTAGTGGTATGTTTAATAAGGAGATTGCAACCAAATTAGGAATAAGCGAAAGAACAGTTAAAAATCATGTATCAAACATCTTTAGAAAAATATCTGTTTCCGATAGAACTCAAGCCGCTGTATTCGCAATTAAGAATAATATTATATCAATTAAATAATTTATAAAAGATAATGTAAAGCATAATCTACATTATCTTTTTTTATTAAAATGTTTCACGTGAAACATTTTAACTATGAATAGAATTATGAATGGAATGACAAAAAATAGATGTTTCACGTGAAACATTTGAAAAAGTATAGAATTAATATTGTATAAGTGATATAATTAAAAAGCTGTAAATATTCGTGAGTGATAAATATAATAAATAAAAAGGGTAGGATGCCAATATTATGGAAAGAATAATTGCAATCGCTAATCAAAAAGGCGGTGTAGGAAAAACCACAACATCAATAAACTTATCAGCATGCTTGGCTGAATTAGGGAAAAAAGTGTTGGTTGTAGATATTGATCCACAGGGTAATACTACAAGTGGATTTGGAATTGAAAAAAGTGAAATAGAAAATACAATATATGAAGTGATATTAGGAGAATGTGATATTACTGATGCAATACAAAGAGATGTATTTGAAAACATAGATATACTTGCATCAAATGTTAATCTTGCAGGTGCAGAGATTGATCTTATAGACATAGAGCACAGAGAATATGTATTAAAAAGAAACTTGGAAAAAGTAAAAAAATATTATGATTATATAATATTAGATTGTCCACCATCTTTAAGTATGCTTACAGTTAATGCAATGACTGCAGCAAATACAGTATTAGTCCCTATCCAATGCGAGTATTATGCTCTTGAGGGATTGACACAGTTAATACATACAGTTAATCTAGTTAAGAAAAAATTAAACCCTGAATTAGAACTCGAAGGTGTGGTATTCACTATGTATGATGCAAGAACAAATCTTTCATTACAAGTAGTAGAAAATGTTAAAAATAATTTAAAACAAACAATATACAAGACAATAATACCAAGAAATATTAGATTAGCAGAAGCTCCAAGTCATGGACTTCCAATCAACATGTACGATACTAAATCAGCCGGAGCAGAAAGCTACAGATTATTGGCTGAAGAAGTAGTAAATAGAGGTAAAGAGATATAATATAATTGATTTGGCAAGGAGGATATATGAAAAAGGATAGCACAACAACTGGTACAACTAAACCAGTAACAGCAACAAAAGCAGCCGCAACAAAAGCAGCAACAAAACCAGCAAAAGGTTTAGGTAAAGGATTGGGAAAAGGATTAGGAAAAGGTCTTGGTGCACTAATTCCAGAAGAAACAATAGATAGTAATGTAAAAGAAGTAGTTAAAGAAGTTATAAAAGAGGTAGTTGTTAAAGAACCAAGTGAAACAACACTAAAAATATCGTTAATAGAGCCAAATAGACAACAGCCTAGAAAATTATTTAATGAAGATGCATTAATAGAATTATCGGAATCGATAAAACAATATGGTGTAATTCAACCTCTACTTGTTCAAAAGAAAGATGATTACTACGAGATAATTGCTGGTGAAAGAAGATGGAGAGCCGCTAAATTGGCAGGAGTCAAGGAAGTTCCTGTTATTATAAAGGATTATACAAAACAAGAAGTAATGGAAATTGCTCTTATTGAAAATATTCAGAGAGAGGACTTAAATCCAATTGAAGAAGCAAATGCATATCAACGATTAATCCAAGAGTACAGACTTAAGCAGGATGAATTAGCTGAAAAAGTTTCAAAATCAAGAGCTGCAATATCTAATGCAATGCGTTTGTTGAAATTAGATAAAAGAGTTCAAAACATGGTAATTGAAGATATGTTAAGTAATGGACATGCAAGAGCACTATTGGCAATTGAAGATAATGAGACACAGTATGTAGTTGCACAGAAGATATTTGATGAAAAATTATCTGTACGTGAAACTGAAAGACTTATTAAAAATTATGGAAAAGTGCCTGTTAAGAAGGATAAACCAGTTAATGATTTTGTGTATAGAGATTTAGAAGAAAAATTCAAAGCAAAGATGGGTACTAAAGTTGTTATTAAAAACAAGAATAATAACAAGGGTAAGATTGAAATAGAATATTATTCACAAGAAGAACTTGAAAGAATATATGAGATGATTCAGTCAATTAAGAATGAATAGATATTATATATACGAGAACACATAACTATATATACATATAACAAAATACAATAATAAAAAGGAGAAAATTATGGATTTAGATATATTTGGTTTATTTACTGTAAACATACTTTATGTAATGATTGGTTTAATTGTGGTTACTTTGGCAGCACTAATTATTTCTATAATTGCAATTTGCAAATTAGGTGGTATGAAGAGAAAATACAGAATATTTATGAACGGGAAAGATGCAGAATCAATGGAGGATGCTATTCTTTCAAAATTCGCAGAAATAGATATAGTTAAAAAAGAACACAAGCAGCATGGTGCAGATATAAAAAAGATTTTTGATAATCTTGAATATACTTTTCAAAAAATTGGAATTAATAAGTATGATGCATTCCATGAAATGGGTGGTAAGCTAAGCTTTGCACTTGCTTTACTTGATGCAAGAAATAATGGATATTTAATTAACGCAATTCATAGCCGTGAGGGTTGCTATACTTATATTAAAGAAATTGTTAATGGAGAATCATTTATTGATTTAAGCGCAGATGAAAAAATAGCACTTGATGAGGCTATTGCTGGTAAGGGTGCAGTAGAACTTGGCGATGTAATTAACAAAGAAATTAATAGTATACACTAGAACATTTATTTACTATGTGGTATAATTTTGAGAATAGTTGTTATAAATTAGGAGGAAACATTTATGTTAGATTTAAAATTTGTCAGAGAAAATCCTGATATAGTTAAACAGAATATTAAAAATAAATTTCAGGATAAGAAGCTTCCATTAGTAGATGAGGTTATTGAATTTGATGCTAAAGCGAGAGCTGTTAAGCAGGAAGCAGATGAACTTAGAGCAAGTAGAAATAAGCTTTCTAAACAAATTGGTGCATTAATGGGCCAGGGTAAGAAAGAGGAAGCAGAAGATATAAAGAAACAGGTAAGTGAGGATGCAGTAAAGCTTGCTGAACTTGAAAAACAGGAAGAAGAACTTAATGAAGAAGTTCTTAAAAGAATGATGATTATTCCTAATATCATTGATCCAAGTGTTCCAATTGGAAAAGATGATACAGAGAATGTCGAAATTGAAAAATTTGGTGAACCAGTAGTTCCAGATTACGAAATACCATATCATACGGAAATAATGGAAAGATTCGACGGTATTGATCTTGATTCTGCAAGAAAAGTAGCAGGTAATGGATTCTATTATCTTATGGGCGATATTGCAAGATTACATTCTGCTGTTATATCATATGCAAGAGATTTTATGATTGATAGAGGATTTACTTATTGTGTACCACCATTTATGATAAGAAGTGATGTTGTTACAGGTGTTATGAGTTTTGCAGAGATGGATGCTATGATGT
>CAZPHI010000037.1:0-18694 GCA_964586425.1 uncultured Lachnospiraceae bacterium
TGCGGTTCAACGAGAGGGAGATAATGCTAGCCATTTATTTCTCTACTCTATTATAGATATTCATAGAATACAGGGTGGAGGATTATTTTGTGAGAAAGTTAAAATCCAGTGTTAAGTCATATATTGTTATTGGTGTATTAATAATTGCTACAGTGATAGCTGCTTTATCAGCAGTTTTAATAATAAAACAGCGGGAACGTGCTTCAAAAGGGATTACACTTGCAGAGGTATCAAAACTTATTACTGGTGTCTATATAGATGTAAAAGACTTGCCAGATGATGATGATAAGAACTGGTATGACAAATATATCAGATATGTCAATGAAAATGGCTATATGTCTATTACAAATCCAGAGGAATATCTTAATTATGGAGAACTAAAACACCTATTAGAATTCTATAATAAAAAGCCAGATGATTATGGATTTGATAACAGTAGTAAAGATTCTTCGATGATTAATAAGAATGATTTTATTAATTGCTACATAGAACTTTTGAAATTAATTGATAAGGACAAAAAGGTCGGAATGATTACAACTGGTCTAATAGCGACACCGTCTAATATTGAGGGACTAAACTCGTGGGAAGCGGTAACTAATGATGGACGGTATAGCTTTGAAGGACTTAGTATTGACAGTGCTATAGATCATGAGGCAGTGTTTATTGTGCGAGATAAAGAAATTCTTGCTATGCAGAGAATTACAGACAATGAATTCGTTTATCACAATGCGTGGATTGTAAAATACGAGAATAAAAAGCTTGAAGCTTACATTGAGGGTATACATAGGACGTTCTCAATTGGTGGTCTTGATGGAGATGCTGGTAGAAGTATAGCTGATATAAGTGCCAAAGCTGGTAAGATTACAAGTGTTAATGTAAAAAAAGATACTATTACTGGCAAAATTCTTGCAGTAACAGACAAATATGTTGAAATTGAAGGCTATGGCAAAGTTGAATTTGACCCGGATTATAAGATATATGATATCTGTGATGATGTAATTGTAAAGGACTATAACAGTATTGTGGTTGGATATTCACTTCAGGACTTTGTTGTTGGTAATGGAATGATTGCAGGAGCTGTTATTCAGAGACCTCTTGAGGCTGATAATATAAGAGTCCTTTTGATGGATTCTGGATATAATTCGCTTTATCATGATAGTGTAAGCGTAACTTCAGATGCAGCATTTACAATAACTAATGGTGATAATGTAGTTGACTATAATGCTAATGAGATAGTAACCCTTAACACATCAAGTGATTGGAGCAACGGCAGATATGTTATAAGACCATCAGAGACTGGGTATATAAAAGTATTATCAATAGACAGACGTCAGGGCAATCCGGAATATGATGGTGTAATTGAGATTGATAGGTCTGATTTGGGGTTAACAATTGTCAATGATATTAGCATAGAACTATATCTTAAGAGAGTGGTACCAAGTGAGATGCCAACAAGTTATGGCGTTGAAGCACTAAAGGTGCAGGCTGTATGTGCAAGAAGCTATGCATATATGGGGCTTAGCAATTATAGCTACGCTCAATATGGTGCGCATATTGATGATAGTACGCTTTTCCAGGTATATAATAATACTGTTGAGACGGCTGAATCTAATCAGGCCGTTGATGATACGCGTGGACAGATTCTTACATATAACGACAATCCGGTGCAGGCTTTTTACTATTCGACATCATGTGGGTATTCAACTGATGTAGGCCTTTGGGGTACTGATACAGCAAATTATCCATATTATGTTGCTCAAAGTATCTCATCTTCGGCTAATGCTGTGGATTTGACTAACGAAGAGAATTTTAGAACATATATCATGGGAAGAAATCAGAGTGATTTTGATTATGGATATACATATTATAGATGGCAGTTAGATACAGATATTGCTTCATTTAGCCAGTCATTCAATAATAAGATGCTTCAAAGAGCAAAGACATATCCTGATAATATTCTGTTTAAGCAGTCAGATGGAAGTTTTAGCAGTAAAAATGCTGTTAACATCGGTAATGTTACTAATATTATAAGTGAGAGACGAAGTGCTGGTGGAGCTTTGACATCTATTATTGTAGAAGGAACTGCAGGTAGTGTAAAGATTCAAGGAGAAAACAATATTAGAGCTATATGTGGAATGAGTAATGTGACAATGTTAACTAGTAATGGTGAGCAGACCACAATGAGTAGTCTGCCAAGTACATTCTGTATATTTGATATTGATTCAGATAAAATTATAATTAATGGTGGTGGTTTTGGTCATGGAATTGGAATGAGCCAGAATGCTGCATATTCTATGACTAAAAAGCGATATAATTATGAGGAAATTCTTGCATTTTTCTATAAGAATACTGTGATAAAGAAGGTATATAATTAATTTGTTTTATCACGATTTTCACGATGGAATTTGAAAACAAGTAATTTTTGCTCTATGAATGAGTTCAATTCTGAACCAAAGAATATGATCATCATACAACCATATAGCCATATGAAAGAAAACATTACTGTTGTTAAGCTTCCATACATATATGAAAAATTAGCATTAAGATTAACATATAAGGAGTAGCATATGGAGAAGGCATACCATCCAACAGAAGCAAGGATGGCTCCTGGTAATTCTTTGATTAATGATGTCTTACGGTTAGGAAAAACAGTGTATATAATCATAAAGAATAAAATTAACCCCATAATAAAGAAAATCTCCTTCTTACCAAATATTGCTGAAAAGATTGGCGCAATCTGTGGTATATGAGCTTGAATAAAAAGAATTAACTGTTCTCCGAATACTAAAAGCACTAACGATAAAATTATAATTGCTATGAATATAAGTGTATATAGTGACGCTAACAGACGTTGAATTATAAAATTACGATTTTCTTTTACTTCATATATGGTGTTAAAACCCTGTACCATCGACATAAAGCCTTTGCCAGCTGCCCATATCGCAAATATAAGAGAGATAAATGTTAATGTCATTGAAGAATGATTAAATAATTCTGAGACAATTGAATCAATGAAGCTATGAACCTGTTCTGGTAACAGCTGCTGAAGAAGAACTGTAAAGTCTTTGTATGAAATTGGAAGGTACTGCAAAAGAGTCAGCAGTACTATTATAAATGGGAAAAGACTTAATATTATATAAAATGATGTCTGTGCTGCGAAACCAGCAATATTATCTTTTGAAAATTTGGTTATAATAGCAATAATCCTGTGTTTTATTTCATTGTCTTTCATAGCATATCCTTTCATGGCAGATTCTCTCAAGCATAGGTTACTGTAAAATATAAGTTTATTATACGTTAATTATAGTATTTTATCAATTTAAAGATTTTCTTGATAAAAGAATATCTTGCAATAATTTCGGTATTTGGTTACAATAAAGATTATGGGTTCAATTTTGATGATTTATGGAGGTTCATGTGGCAATTCAAGTGAAGCTTCAAGTGTTTGAGGGTCCTTTGGATTTACTTTTGCACTTGATAGACAAGAATAAAGTTAATATATATGATATACCTATTGTTATAATTACAGAACAGTATCTTGATTATGTTAACAATATGGATAAGACAGATTTGAATGTTGTCAGTGAATTCTTGGTAATGGCAGCAACTTTGCTAGATATTAAGTCAAGAATGCTTCTTCCTAAAGAGGTTAATGAGGACGGCGATGAAGAAGATCCAAGACAGGAACTGGTTGAGAAGTTATTGGAATATAAGATGTACAAATATATGTCTTATGAATTAAAAGACCGTCAGGTTGATGCACAAAGGGCATTGTACAAACCTTCTACAGTACCAAAAGAAGTAGAGGCATACAGACCGCCAGTTAAATTGGATGAATTAGTTGGTGATATGACATTATCAAAACTTAATTCTATCTTTCAGATGGTTATTAAAAAGCAGGAAGATAAAATTGATCCAATACGAAGTCGTTTTGGTAAGATAGAAAAAGAAGAGGTAAGTGTAGAGGATAAATTCTTATATGTTAAGGATTTTCTGATGACGCATAAGGAATTCAGCTTTACCGAATTGTTAATGGATAATAATTCAAAAATTGCTGTTGTAGTTACATTCTTAGTTGTCTTGGAATTAATAAAGACAGGTTTTTTAGGCGTAAGTCAGGAAACAACATTTGCAGATATAATATTAACAGTTAAACGAGATCCGACACATATTGGTGATCTTGAAGGCGATTTATAATATATAGCATATTATGTGGAGGAAACTAATGGATATAGAAAAAACAGAAGCAATCATAGAAGCCGTATTATTTACAATGGGAGATTCTGTTGATGTTGATAAACTTGCAGTTGCAATTGAACATGATGTAGAAACAACAAAAAAAATAATACATAATATGATGGACAAATATGATGCAGCTGACAGAGGAATTAAAATTATCGAACTTGAGAACAGTTTTCAGATGTGTACAAAACCAGAATATTATGAAAATCTTATTAAGGTTGCCAGTCAGCCAAGGAAATATACACTTACAGATACAATTCTAGAAACTTTATCAATTATTGCATATAAGCAGCCAATAACAAAGATAGAGATTGAAAAGATAAGAGGCGTGAGCTGCGAACATGCAGTAAGCAAACTTGTTGAATATGGACTTGTGGCTGAAATCGGACGACTTGATGCACCTGGACGACCAATGCTTTTTGGCACAACGGAGGATTTCCTCAGAGCTTTTGGTGTGCAGTCACTAGAGGATTTACCTATGATTAGTGAAGATCTTGTTGAGGATTTCAAAGAACAGGCGGAGATGGAAGTTAAAGAAGAGATAGCAGCTGAAAGTGAGAATAATAGTGATAATGAACAAATTACACTTGATATCTAAAAAGGAGGATTATTATGGATAGAAAGAATGCATGGCTTAAATATGATGAAAGTGACAGAAAAAAGGTAAGTGATTTTGCAGCGGAATATAAAGCATTTATCAGTGAATGCAAAACAGAGCGTGAATGCGTTAAGGCGGCTGTTAAATTAGCTGAAGAGAATGGTTACAAAAATCTTGATGACTACATCGCAAAGAATAAGAAGCTTAAAGCCGGTGACAAGGTTTATGCAGTTAATATGAAGAAATCAATTGTTCTTTTTAATATTGGCAAGGAACCAATGGAAAAGGGTATGAATATACTTGGTGCACATATTGACTCGCCAAGACTTGATATAAAGCAGAATCCTTTGTATGAAGATAAGGAACTTGTATTTTTAGATACTCATTATTATGGTGGAATTAAAAAATATCAGTGGGTAACAACACCGCTTGCATTACATGGCGTAGTAGCTAAAAAAGATGGAACTGTAGTTGATGTTGTAATTGGTGAGGATATTGATGATCCTGTTGTAGGTGTATCTGATCTTTTGATTCATCTTGCTTCTAAGCAGATGGAGAAAAAAGCAACTGAGGTTGTTGCTGGTGAAGATCTTAATATTCTTGTTGGAAGTCAGCCATATGTTGATGATAATACTGATGAGAATGAAGAATCAAGTGATAGAGAATCAAAGCTGGAAGTTAAAAACAACATTTTAGCAATTCTTAAGGAAAAGTATGATATTGATGAAGAAGATTTCTTGTCTGCTGAGATTGAAGCGGTGCCAGCAGGCCCTGCAAGAGATTATGGCATCGATAAGAGTATGATTATAGGCTATGGACATGATGACAGAGTTTGTGCATACCCATCTTTATTAGCTTTGATTAAGACTAAAAAGCCAGATAGAACGGCTGTATGTATTCTGACTGACAAAGAAGAGATTGGAAGTGTTGGTGCAACCGGTATGCAGTCTAGATTCTTTGAGAATACTGTCGCTGAGGTAATGGATAGAACAGGTGAGTATACTGAACTAAAGCTTAGAAGAGCATTCACTAATTCTAAGATGTTATCTTCAGATGTATCAGCAGCATATGATCCTAATTATTCATCAGTAAGTGAGAAGAATAATAGTGCATACTTTGGTCGAGGTATGGTTTTCAATAAATATACTGGTTCACGTGGAAAGAGCGGTTCTAATGACGCTAACGCAGAATTCATGGGTGAACTTAGAAAAATAATGGATGATGCAGATGTTTGTTTCCAGACTTCAGAACTTGGTAAGGTAGACATTGGCGGCGGCGGTACAATTGCATATATTCTTGCTAATTATGGAATGAATGTAATTGATAGTGGTGTTGCAGTACAGAATATGCATGCACCTTATGAAGTAATCAGTAAAGCAGATTTGTATGAAACTTATAAAGGCTATATAGCATTTTTGAAGACGCTTAAATAAATCACCTTCGTGATTTTGTGTCGCGTGCCTTCGTAAAAAAACACTCAGGCAGGAGGAAGAGGATGAAGTGGAATAAATACACAATACAGACAACTACAGAGGCAGTTGATTTGATTAGTAATATGCTATCAGAATTGGGAATAGAGGGAATTGAGATAGAGGATTATGTACAGCTTTCACAGAAAGATGTTAAAACTATGTTTGTTGATTTTCTACCGGATTTACCACCAGATGATGGCTCAGCAAAAGTTAATTTTTATATTGATTCAGATGAAGATGATAATACAATCATGGGTAAGGTGCTTGAAGGGCTTGATGAACTGAGAGAGTTTGTTAATGTCGGTGAAGGCACAATCAGTGAATCAGAGACAGAGGATAAGGATTGGATTAATAACTGGAAACAGTATTTTCATCCTTTTAATATTGGAGATTTGATCATTAAACCTACATGGGAACCAAAGACAGAAGCAATGGATGGACATATGGTTGTTAATATTGATCCAGGTACTGCTTTTGGAACTGGTTCACATGAGACTACACAGCTTGTAATTACTCAGCTGCAGAAGTATGTTAAGAAGGATGATGTAATTCTTGATGTAGGATGTGGCAGTGGTATTTTATCTGTAATTGCTATTATGCTTGGCGCAAAGTATGCATTAGGAACAGACCTTGACCCTAATGCGATTATTGCAAGTGCTGAGAATGCAGAAGTTAATAATATTGATCCTGACAAAATTAAGATTATCGAAGGTAATATTATTGATGATAAGGCTGTAAAAGATATAGTTGGATATGAGTGTTACGATATTGTATGTGCTAATATACTTGCAGATGTTCTTATTCCTTTATCTGCCGTTATTACACCACACATGAAAAAAGGCGCTATATTTATGACTTCTGGTATTATTAATACTAAAGAAGATGAGGTCGTAGAAAGCTTTAAAAAGAATCCTGAATTAGAGATTATTGAGATTAATCATAATGGTGAATGGGTTAATGTAACTGCAAAGAGAATATAGTTTGTAAAGAAGCAGCTTGTATATCATAGGATGATTGTTCTGCTTTGGAATGGAGTTTTGATGTATCATTTTTTTGCTAAGCATGAGAATATATTCGATGACCATATTGTTATAGATGGTGATGATGTAAATCATGTTAAAAATGTACTTAGAATGCGTGTAGATGACAAGGTTATAATAAGTAGTGGAGATAATACTGATTATTATTGTCATATAAGTAATATTGAAGATGATTTGATTACTGCAACAATAGATTCAATTGATAGTGAAGGAAGGGAACTTCCATCAGATATAATATTATTCCAGGGCTTGCCAAAAGGCGATAAAATGGAGCTTATCATACAAAAGGCAGTTGAGCTTGGGGCAAAAAGAATAGTTCCTGTTGCTATGAAAAGATGTGTTGTAAAGCTTGAACCAAAGAAGGCAGATGCAAAAATAAAGCGTTGGAATATGATTGCTGAAAGTGCAGCAAAACAAAGTAAAAGAAGCATTATTCCAGAGGTTGACAGAGTATACTCATTTAAAGAAGCATGTGAATACGCTAAGAATCTTGATAAGGTATTATTGCCATATGAATGTGCTGAAGGAATGAAGAAGACAAAGGATGTTATTGAAGGACTTACAAAAGGCCAAAGCATTGGTATATTCATTGGTCCGGAAGGCGGTTTTGATCTTGATGAGATAGAGTATGCAAAACAAGCCGGTTTTGATATAATTTCACTTGGAAAAAGAATTCTAAGAACAGAGACAGCAGGAATGATGTGCATTTCGGTATTAATGTTTCATCTTGAGTCAATGGAAGAAAATGGAGATAATTAACAATGGAAGCATATTTGGATAATTCAGCAACAACAAAGTGTATGCCAGAGGTTATTGATATATGTGTTAAAACAATGTCAATAGATTACGGTAATCCCTCATCAAAGCATATGTACGGAGTTAATGCTGAAAGGTATATTAAAGAATCTAGGGATAAGATAACATCACTGTTAAAATGTCAAGACAAGGAACTTTTATTTACATCAGGTGGCACAGAATCCAATAATATGGCAATTATTGGAACTGCAATGGCTAATAAGAGACGTGGTAATCATATTATTGTATCCTCTGTAGAACATTCATCTGTCAAAGAGCCGATGCGTTTCCTTGAAGACCAGGGTTACAGAATCACATATCTTTCAGTAGATAATAAAGGTGTTGTTGATTTAGAAGAATTGCAAAATAGTCTTTGTGATGATACAATTCTTGTGTCTGTAATGTATGTTAATAATGAAATAGGTACAATTGAACCTATTGAAAAGATTGCAGAGATTGTACATCAATATAGTAACGATATAGTTTTTCATGTTGATGCTATACAAGCATTTGGCAAGATTAAAATTGTTCCCAAAAAACTTGGAATTGATCTTATGTCAGTAAGTGGTCATAAGATACATGGACCCAAGGGAACAGGATTTTTATATATTAGAGATAAGGTTAAGATTAAACCAATAATATATGGTGGTGGTCAGCAAAAAGGAATGCGTTCAGGAACTGAGAATGTGCCAGGTGTTGCAGGAATTGGAGTTGCTTCAAACCTTATATATAAAAACTTTGATGAAAAAGTAAATGCTCTTTACGAATTAAGAGAATTCTTTATTGAAGAAGTATCAAAGATTGAAGGAACGCATGTTAATGGACAGACTGGAATGTTATCTGCACCACATATTGTTAGCGTTAGTTTTGATAAAATCAGAAGTGAAGTTTTATTACATGCATTAGAAGAAAAAGAAATATATGTTTCATCTGGCTCAGCATGTTCTTCTAATCATCCATCTCTTAGCAACACTTTAATGGCTATAGGTGTTAAGAAAGAATTACTTGATTCGACACTTCGCTTTAGTTTTTGCTTTGATACAACAAAGGAACAGTTACAATATACAATTGATACACTTAAGGAACTATTACCGTTTTTGAGACGATTTGAAAGGAAATAACACAATGTTTAAAGCATTTTTAATTAAGTATGGAGAAATTGGCGTTAAAGGAAAAAATAGATATATATTCGAAGACGCTTTAATTAAGCAGATTAATAATTCGTTAAAGAAGGTTGAAGGCGAATTCGTTGTAACAAAAGAAAATGGACGTATATATGCAGAAGCACAGACTGAGTATGATTATGATGAAGCTGTTGCTGCATTAAAGAGAGTATTTGGTATTGTAGCGTTCTGTCCAGTTGTTCAGATTGAAGATACTGGATTTGATGATTTATCTGCAGCTGTTATAAAGTATGTGGATGATACATACAAAGATAAGAATTTTACATTCAAAGTGAATGCCAGAAGAGCAAGAAAAGATTATCCGATGGATTCTATGGAGATTAATGCTGAGTTAGGTCATAGTCTGTTAGAGGCTTATAGTGAATTATCAGTTGATGTTCATAAGCCAGATGTATTAATACAGGTAGAAGTAAGAAAACTTATCAATATCTATTCTATGGAGATTCCTGGACCAGGAGGAATGCCTGTTGGAACTAATGGTAAAGCTATGCTTCTATTATCAGGTGGAATTGACAGCCCAGTTGCTGGATATATGATTGCTAAGCGTGGTGTTAAAATTGATGCAACTTATTTTCATGCACCACCATATACAAGTGAAAGAGCAAAGCAGAAGGTTGTTGATCTTGCAAAGCTTGTCGCAAAGTATTCAGGACCAATTACGCTAAATGTTGTTAATTTTACTGACATACAGTTATATATATATGAAAAATGTCCTCATGATGAGTTAACAATAATTATGAGAAGATATATGATGAAAATTGCAGAAGAGCTTGGCAAGGAAGCTGGTTCAATGGGACTTGTAACAGGAGAAAGTATTGGTCAGGTAGCGAGCCAGACAATGCAGAGCCTGTATTGTACTAATGAAGTATGCACAATGCCTGTATTTAGACCTGTTATAGGTTTTGATAAACAGGAGATTATAGATTTGTCAGAAAAAATAGGAACATATGAGACATCAATACAGCCTTTTGAGGATTGTTGTACAATCTTTGTTGCAAAACATCCTGTAACAAAACCTAATCTTAATGTTATTAAGAATTCTGAACTTAAACTTTCTGAAAAGATTGATGAGATGATGAAGACAGCGATAGAAACAACAGAGAAGATATATATTGATTAATATATATTAATAAAAAAGCTGCTTTCAAGAAGACTTGAGAGCAGCTTTAATTAACTGTAAATTATAACTAAACTTTAATTTAATTACAAATTATACAAGATAAGGTGATAAAACTGAAAGAATTGTATCAATTTCAGCTTCAGCATGGATATTAAGGTCAATTGGTTTTGATAAATCAAGACTGAAAATACCCATGATAGATTTTGCATCAATTACATATCTTCCTGATACAAGATCAAAATCAACATCGAATTTTGTGATGTCGTTAACGAATGATTTTACCTTATCGATTGAATTTAATGAAATCTTAACTGTTTTCATAATGTTACCTCCTGTAATTTGTCTATATATTTTTGTGTGTGTTTCACACTACCCATAATTATATTAAAGTTTATACATTAATATGTCAATATTAAATATGCACAATTAATATTTTAAAATTGTATACAATAGTCTAAGAATTTGAAATATATGTTTGAGTTTGCTATAGAATGGAGAAAAAACGTGAAAAAAGTGGCATTACACAGCTTAGGCTGTAAAGTAAATTCATATGAAACAGAAGCAATGGAACAGATGCTAAAAGAAGCTGGATATATGATAGTAGAATTTGGCATTGAAAAAGCGGATTATTACATTATTAATACTTGCTCAGTTACCAATATCGCTGACAGAAAATCAAGACAGATGCTCCATAAAGCTAAAAAACTTAATCCGGATGCAGTTGTTATTGCAACGGGCTGCTATGTACAGGCTTCAAGTGAGGAAGTGAATGTAGACCCTTCGGTTGATATTGTTATTGGTAATAATAAAAAGAACGATTTATTAGAGATAATTAAGAGATATGAGGAAAATCATAGTGATAATGTATCTATGATTGATATAGGAAAAACTAATGAGTATGAAAATCTTAGTATTGAACGAGTATGTGAACATACAAGAGCTTATATTAAGGTTCAGGATGGATGTAATCAATTTTGTTCATATTGCATAATTCCATATACAAGGGGCAGAGTAAGAAGCCGCCAGTATGATGATATAATAGATGAAGTTAAGAAACTTGTTGCTAACGGATATAAAGAAGTTGTAATTACAGGTATACATGTGAGTTCATATGGGGTTGATTTGGAGAATATGAATCTATTAAAACTTCTTACAGCACTTAATGCAGTTGAAGGACTTGAAAGAATTAGACTTAGTTCACTTGAACCAAGAATTATAACGGATGAATTTGCAAGAGGTATTTCACAACTTGAAAAATTATGTCCGCATTTTCATCTATCACTCCAGAGTGGTTGCGATGAGACACTAAAGCGAATGAATAGAAGATACACTGCAGATGAATATTACGAAACCGTTGTACGACTTAGACAATACTTTGATAAGCCGGCCATTACAACAGATGTAATTGTTGGGTTCCCTGGTGAAACAGACGAAGAATTTGAGGCTACGAAAGCATTTGTAAGCAAGGTTAACTTCTATGAGATGCATGTGTTCAAATATTCAAGAAGAAAAGGAACTGCTGCTGATTTGATGAAAAATCAGGTTAGAGATGAGATTAAATCAACAAGAAGTAACGAATTGATCACATTAGGTGAGAAGATGAAGCATGAGTTTGAGCAGGCACATCTTAATCAGACTATGGAGGTGCTTTTTGAAGAAGTTACTGCATTGAATGGCAGATGTTTTATTACCGGTCATACAAAGACATACATTAAAGTGTATGTAGAGGTGAACGATAATGCTGATAATTTAATCAATACTATTGATAAAGTAACAATTATTGATGTAAAAGATGGTCTTGTAATAGGACAATTAATCTAATATATAAAGGGCATATCATATGACGTGATATGCCCTTTATAATTATGCACGCTTGCCGCTTTTTAGCTTTGATACAACAATCGCAACAAGGAAGAATACAATTGTGAAGATTACTTCGATTCCAATACATTTGCAATATTCAATAAACTCTGTGTTTGAATTGGAATAAGTTTCAGCAATATTATTAGCACTTATATACCAATATGTCGGAATGAATTTTGATAATACTTTTACATTCTGACTCATTATTTCAAGTGGAACGAATATTCCACCAAGGAACGAGAAACCTAAGCCGAATATATTAGAGAATGCATTCAATCCATTAGGTGAATTAACGAGGTAACTTACAAAGAACGCTAATCCGGCAGAGAGTGCAAGGAAAATGAAGCTGTTTAACATCATCATAAGTCCGCTTATGCTGAACATATCGCCATTGCCAGTTATGATTCCGACTGCCATAAATATCATCCATAATAGTAAAGCAAAAGAGATACATCCCATTATTAATTGTCGATTTTTTGAATTAAGAGAAATAGAAGAACAAAGAATTCTATTATTTAAATCAGTTTTTCTAAAAGTTATAAGTATTAATCCAAGGCATTCGATAAGTATACATATGAAAATATATGGCAGATATTGATAAAAATAGAATTTACTGCTTTTTTCAACAGTCTTTTCACCATTTAAAAAGCTGACTTCGACTGTTTTGTCGATACTCTTATTGGTTAGTTGTATTGCATCTGTGGCAGAATAGCCGGCATCAATATATACATTTAATTTATTCAGATAACTGTCAATGAGATTGCCGCACAAGTAAGCCTGACTTGAATCCTGTGACTTATAATTTTGTAATTTGACGTTATTATTGCCGCTTATCAGTGAATCACTAAAACCTTCAGGGATAATAAGTACATAATATACATTACGGTAAAAGAGTTCATCTCTGATTATATCTTCATCCTCTTTCAATTCAATAATGTCTTCGTGTTCATCAAGATAATTGTAAAGTGCATTACCAACTTCATTATTATCATGATTAAATACTGCGATATTAACATGAGAATCCTTGAAAGTTGTCTGGTCATTATCACTGCCAAGAGAAGTGAAAATAACACATATTACAGAGAATATTACAACGTATATAAGAATACTAGCACTGTGTTTTATTAGTATTTTATAAAATGTTTTAAAGATGTTCAAATTTACGCCTCCTTAACATTAAAAAGCTTCCAATGAATAATACGAATGTAATGATTAATAGAATAATTACATCATTGGTAAATCGTGTGTATGTATCATAAGCATTAATAGAATATAGGGCATCTGTAATGAGTGCTGCCGGATTGATTTTGTTGAATAATGGAAAAGCATGCTCGATAATATTCTTTATATTGAAAATCATTAATCCACTACAGAAACATAACGTAAGACATACACTTATTATAATTCCGTTCTTAATGTTTTCATTGCCTTTTCCTATTGCTCCAATAAACATACCCAGTGAAATACCAAGTATATCACCAATTATTGAAATTAAGTAAATTGGAAGAAGCCTGTTGCCAAAATCAATTGATAATATAAATGTAAGATATGAGATAAGCAAAATAGAGCTTATACATTGAAGCGTAACTGCTGCACCAAAATCAGCAAAGATAACCTTTAACTTGTTGACTGGAGCAACTTCTCGCCTTGCACCTAATGAAGATAGATTAGCCTGCATAGCTAAAACAATCTTTAATCCAGACATACTACCGAATAAGCAGCACATTGCTATTAATGCATAGAAGTACTGAGCATATGAATCGCATGTAGAGTCAGATAATGGAACATTCTCATTAAAAGAAACCTCCTCAGACAATGAATTGATTACTTTATTAAGATTCTCAGGATGAGTAATGCTTACATTCTTGATTACATCTGCCTGCGATATATATTCATTGAGAAATGTTTTGACAATTGTTTGCGATATTCCATTTTCCTTTACTTCCATTGCAAGTGAATCATTAACTATTATTATTGCATCTACTTTTTTATCATTAAGAAGCTGAGCTGCTTCATTGTAAGTAGTCTTTGTAGTGATAAAAAGCTGATTCTCCCCGTCCTTTGAGACCTCATCAAGCACAGTTTGAAATATGTCATTGGATTGTTCTTCTACAACAGCAATATTAACTGGATCAAATTGAATATCTTTGCCACCAAGCAAATTGCCGAATCCAAAGAAGAAGAGAGTTCCAAGAATTAATGGAAAGAACATAATCCAGAAGAAAATCCCTTTATCATTCACAATGTCCTTTATTTTGTATTTGTATAATTGAAACATTGTTTACCTCCATTCTAATATTAATATGATAAATGTTTTTAATCACGGAGTTCTTTTCCGGTGATTTCAAGAAATACATCATTCAATGTTGGAAGTTCCGAATGAACTTTACCAAATGCTATGTTGTGTTCCTGAAGATAATTGAGAATATGAATCAAATTATGATTGCCTCCGCTACATTTGATGATTAAATTATTATCGTTATACTCTACAGAATATACGTGGTTCATTTGATTAATCGTATTAATATCATTAGTTTTAAGTCCCATTACATCAATGTGTATAGTTTCGCTGTTTTTAATGAGCATCTTCAATTCATCAGCGCTTCCTTCTGCAATGTTTCGTCCTTTATCCATTATAACGATTCTGCTGCAAATCTGTTCAACTTCTTCCATGTAATGAGATGTATATATAATCGTAGATCCTTCACGATTAAGCTTCATAATTCCTTCAAGAATGCTGTTACGACTTTGTGGATCAACCGCTACAGTTGGTTCGTCCATAATTATTAGCTTTGGTTTATGAACAATTCCACATGCGATATTAAGTCTTCGAAGAAGACCACCGGATAATTTCTTTGGGTAGAACTTCTTGTAGTCATTAAGACCTACAAATTCAATTGCTTCATCAACATATTGTTTGCGCTTATCTTTATCTTTGATGTAGAGGCTGCAGAAAAAATCAATATTCTCATATACATTCAATGTATCGAATACGGCAACATTCTGAAGAACAATACCAATGTCTTTCTTTAGTTCATAAGAAGTTGGCTTCATTTGCTTTCCAAAAACTTCTATAGTCCCTTTATCATATTGTAATAAAGATAGAAGACAGCTGATTGTTGTTGTCTTACCAGAACCATTGGGACCTAGAAGACCTAAAATCTCACCTTCTTTGATTTCAAGATTAAAATGATCTACAGCAAGTAAATCTTTATACCTTTTTACTAGATTATCAATTCTAACGATAGTTGAACTCATCTAAACATCTCCATTTCATATTATTTTTGAATTGTATTTAACTATATATTGATTATTGCATTATTAATTTCATTATGATAGTGAAATAAGTAAATTCATAATATGACAAATGTCATATATATTAATATATTCTATTTTTATTAATAAATAGTGTTGAACTTAATTAAAAGTGTGTTATAATGTATAACATATAACAAAAAGACATAATATGTGGAGGCGTAATGGACTTTTTTCTTAGAAGCTTTATATATCTTATATGTGCGTTTTTTACATATGAGATTAATGGTAGTATTGTAGATTTTAGATTTGTTGCAGTGTTTTTATTATTGTTTTGCTATGTATGCTGTACAGTAATCTTGAATGATAAGAAAACCTGTTTTGTTGTGAATATAGTATCAGTATGCGCAATGATATTTGTACCATATGTTGTATGCTTTTTGCCAGTTGTTTTATTTGAACTGACGCAGAAGTGCTATATAAGCAAACGTAATGCAAAGAATAGAGAATTTTACTTCTGGATTATATTAATGTGTATTACAATAATTGCTGCAATATACAATATATATATTGCAGGTATAGGCATAAGGTATATTGTATATACAGCATTTATCAGTATTGCAAGCATTGTGATATGTTGTTTGTATTATAGGAACAAAGAATTAAGCGAACATATTATTGAAATAAGAGATAATAGCAAGGAATTGAATGAAGCATTAGCAAAGAAAAATAAATATTTAATAGAAAGTCAGGATAGTGAGATATATAATGCCACGCTAAAAGAACGTAATAGAATAGCTAGGGAGATACATGATAATGTAGGACATATGCTATCAAGGGCATTAATACAGAATGGTGCACTGATTTCTGTAACGCAGGATGAGAAAAAGGATATGCTTATATCTATGCGAGAGACATTAGATGAGGCTATGACATCAATAAGGACAAGTGTTCACGATTTACATGATGAATCAATTGATTTGAAGAAATCGATTGAGGAGGCTATAAGTCCATTGGTTGATTATAAGATAGATTTTTTGTTTGATGTTGATAATGAAGTTCCAAGTAAATACAAGTATTGCTTTATATCGGTTATTAAAGAAGCGGTTTCTAATATAATTAAATACAGCAATGGTGATGAGGTTACGATTGCGTTGAGAGAGCATCCTGCATTCTATCAATTATTGATTAAAGATAATGGTAATAATTGTAATAATAAAAATATGTCGAACAGAGATATGACGAACAAAACCAGATATGAATATAGCAGTAGTGATGGCATTGGCTTGGTTAATATGAAGGACAGAGTTGAAGCCATTGGTGGCAATATTGATATTAATTTTGATAATGGATGCAGGATTTTCATTACTTTAAACAAGTAGATAATATATAATTAAATAAAAGCATTAGTGTGAAAGGGGTTGTTAATATGAGAGTAATAGTAATAGATGATGATAATATTGTATCCATGTCATTGAAGATGATAATTGAAGCATCTGGTGATATCATAGTGGAGGCAACAGGTACTAATGGACTTGAGGCTATTGAATTATACGATAAGTATAGTCCAGATGTGGTATTGATGGATATAAGAATGGAGACAATGAATGGACTTGATGCCGCAAAAGAGATATTAAGCAGACATAAGGAGGCAAAAATTCTTTTTCTCACGACATTCTCAGATGATGAATATATTATAGAAGCTTTGAATATAGGAATAAAAGGTTATATATTAAAGCAGGATTATGATTGCATTGTACCATCAATTAAAGCTGTTTTATCAGGACAGAATGTCTTCGGTGGCAAAATAATAGAGAAGATTCCAGCATTACTGAATAATAAGCAAGGTTTTGATTATGCAAGCAATGGTATTAATCAAAAGGAATATGACATAATCCAACTTGTAGCACAAGGTCTAAGTAATAAAGAGATTGCAGAAAAAGCATTCCTTTCAGAGGGAACAGTAAGAAATTATCTTAGTATAATACTTGAAAAGCTTCAATTACGTGACCGTACACAGCTAGCGGTTTTTTATTATAATCATGGTGGTAAATAATTAATTGCAATAATTATCTCTTCAAATATATATAATGTCTGTTTAGTTCTTTGATTCGCTGCGGAGCACGAAGAAGAGATCCAAGTTTATTGTATATCCAATAACCTATGATTCCCAGATATTTTAGCAATCCGTTAACTTCTTTATATAGATTTTCTTTTAATGTGGCCTCAGCTTTTTCGATTTTATGATTCTTTATTGCATCTATTAAATCATTGTTATTTTCAATATGATGCTTGAAAATAGTAGCAGCCGTTCCAATGGTATATGTTTTGTGAGAGTCGGAACCAGCTGTTGTAGGCTTGTTATATCTTTTAGCAAGGATACTAGATCTAAAATTATCAATTGGGTTCGTACATGAATTGAATATCTCAATAAAGTCGAATTTCTTGATTAGTTCTTTATTCTTTTTGGCAATACGGTTATGCATATATGCATAAAAACCTGTTCCATATGGATGAGCAGGACCGAGAATACCACCTAATCCATGGACTATCTTCTCAAGCTGTTCAACAGTCATTCCACGAATTTCTAGTAATTTAGAGTGAACACCATCCGGTAGAACAGCAATCATATGTCCGCCATCCTTTGTATCATATTCAATTCCTTTTAATACTGTAAATGCTTTGTCAAGGTGCAAGTCTTTAGCGACATCTTTCCATTTTTCAAAGCCTTTATATGAATTATGGTCTGTAATTAACATTCCATCATAGCCATTGTGAATAAGATGCTTAATATAAGATATAACATCAATTTTTGCATCAATTGAGCCTTCTTTTGTGTGACAGTGCATATCAAACTTCATAATATCCTCGATTCTTTACTACATATAAGATGATATAATCATAGTACTATTCTTTTTATATTTCAAATATATAATTCATATAAAATGATGTAAAATTCGAAAATATGCAAGAACAGAAAGCAAATATATGATTTTTGGATATCTTAAAACGGCGAAAAACAGGGGATTTTAAAATAAATTGAAGAAATTTTCAAAATAATTCAAAAAATTGTTGACAAAGCAATCCAGAGATGATATTATAATCAAGTCGCTGCGGAACACATA
>CAZPHI010000038.1:0-17896 GCA_964586425.1 uncultured Lachnospiraceae bacterium
ACTTTGGTAGAACTTATTCATTTTTAAGTTGCAATTTACGGAAACTCAAGTTATTCGTACCCTATCAAAAAATCCGTAAGCATCAGACTTACGGACTTGATAATAGCTGATAGGGGAATCGAACCCCTGATTTCGCCGTGAGAGGGCGACGTCTTAACCTCTTGACCAATCAGCCATAACTCATATTTGGTACTTGATTACTATACACTATCTTTTTGATAAATGCAAGCACTTTTTTTAATTTTTTTTATTTTATTTATAATATATGCAATTTGTTCAATTCTATGTCACAGTGTTCACAAACATTTAATAGAATAATACTGTTCAACTTGCGATTTATATGATATACTTTCAACGTTGCTTTTACGGGCATTATATATGTCCATAATGCAGCATCGCAATTAATAACAAACTATGAAAGAGGTAATATAATGGCCGAAGCATTATCACAATGGATTATCAGCGCTATGCATGGCGTACCTAATGAACTTATAATTTTTATTATTTCTATGATTCCAATTCTCGAACTACGAGGTGGTCTTCTAGCTGCTGCAGTTTTACATATAGATATGTTCACTGCAATCCCAATATGTATTATAGCTAATCTGATTCCTGTACCTTTCATCCTTCTTCTTATTAAACATATCTTCAAATGGATGAAGGCACATAATATCCTTAAGAATTTTATTGAGAAGCTTGAAGCTAAATCAATGTCAAAATCAGACAAGATACAAAAATATGAATTCTGGGGTTTAGTTCTCTTTGTTGGAGTTCCACTTCCTGGCACAGGTGCATGGACTGGTTCATTAATTGCTGCCCTACTTGATATTGATTTCAAAAAATCAATTCTTGCTGTAATGGTTGGACTCATTCTTGCGACTTGCATTATGTGTTTTATATCATATGGAATTCCTTTCATAGTATCTTCTCTATAATAAATCAATACAAATATATCAGTATAAAATAATAATCCCGGAGCTGTTCATTAGTATAATGATGTCTCCGGGATTTTTTATTAATAGCTTATATTTTTACAAGTCAAACAAAGATAACTGATTAGTATCTGGAAGCTTGCCTAGTATACCTAGTGAATCCAACAATTCTACAATCGACTGTCCTATTTTAGCTCTTTGCTTCAAATCATCCTTTGATAAAAATTCTCCATCGCGAGCCGCTATTTCAATTGCCTCAGCAGCATTTTCACCAAGGCCATCTATTGAAACTAGTGATGGCATAATCTTATCTCCTACTATCTGAAAATGTCTTGCCTTAACCTTAAACAAATCAATCGGTTCAAAATCAAATCCTCTTGCGTACATCTCTTGAACAATTCGCATATCTTTAAGCTGACCTTCCTCTTTTGGCGAAAGGGATTTGGTTTCATTACGCGCTTTATAATCTGCAATATATGAATCAAGCTTTGGTCGTCCCATGCACATCAATGCATATGAGAAGTTACTTGCTCTGATACTAAAGAATGCAGAATAGAAAGCCAATGGATAGAACACTTTACAATAAGCAATTCTCCAGGCCATCATTACATACGCTGCAGCATGAGCCTTAGGGAACATATACTTAATCTTCTTACATGACCATATATACCAGTCTGGCACATCATGCTGAATCATTAGTTCTTCCCATTCAGGTTTAAGACCTTTACCTTTTCTTACAGCCTCCATGATTGTGAAGGACTGCTCACTATCCATTCCCTTACTAATAAGATAAATCATAATATCATCTCGTGTACAAATAGCTGTAGAAATTGTTGCTTTACCTTCTTTAAGAAGTGTCTGTGCATTACCAAGCCATACATCAGTACCATGTGAAAGTCCTGCGATACGAACCAAATCAGAAAAATACTTTGGCTGCGTATCAATAAGCATCTGCATAGCAAAATCAGTTCCAAACTCTGGAATACCAAGTGCACCCAGCTTACATCCGCCAATATCTTCCGGCTGAATCTTAAGTGCTGAAGTATCTTTGAATAATGACATAACCTCTTTTGAATCAAGCGGAATATCTCTAGGATCCATCCCCGTCAAATCCTGAAGCATTCGAATCATGGTAGGATCATCATGACCGAGAATATCAAGTTTTAACAGGTTATGGTCAATACTATGATAATCAAAATGTGTTGTAACAATATTAGTTGTCATATCATTAGCGGGATGCTGTATTGGTGTGAATGTATGTATCTCCTGTCCATGTGGAAGAACTATGATGCCTCCCGGATGCTGGCCTGTTGTACGCTTTACATCAACACAGCCCTCAACTATACGATTAATCTCACATACACGCTTGTTATAATTAATGCCTTCTCTTTCACTCTTATCCTCAAAGTAATGTTTTACATAGCCAAATGCTGTTTTATCCGCAAGGGTACCAATTGTACCAGCTTTAAAGGTTTGTCCCTTTCCAAAGATAACCTCCGTATATGCATGTGCCTTACTTTGATATTCTCCTGAGAAGTTAAGATCAATATCCGGTTCCTTATTACCCTTAAATCCAAGGAAAGTCTCAAAAGGAATATCAAATCCTTCCTTGTTAAGCTTATGACCACATTGTGGACATATCTTATCCGGCATATCACAGCCTGCTCCACCAGAGAATTTCTTAACATCCTCTGAATAGAAATCACTATAATAACATTCCGGACATATATAATGAGGACTAAGTGGATTAACCTCTGTTATACCAGCCATTGTTGCTACAAATGATGATCCAACTGAGCCTCTTGAACCTACAAGGTATCCATCATCATTAGATTTCCATACCAGTTTCTGAGCAATAATATACATAACGGAATATCCATTACTGATAATTGAATTAAGCTCTCTTTCTAATCGTTCAGTAACTATTTCAGGAAGTTCTGGTCCATATATCTCATGTGCTCTGTTATAACATATTGTACGAAGTGTCTGATCTGAATTCTCAATAACTGGTGGACACTTATCAGGTCGAACAGGGTCAATAGTTTCACACATTTGCATTATTTTATTAGTATTAGTTATTACAATTTCCTCTGCTTTATCTGGATCGAGATAATTAAATTCTGCTAACATCTCTTCTGTTGTTCTAAGATATAGTGGAGCCTGATTATCAGCATCATCAAATCCTTTTCCCGCCATAATAATACGTCTGTATATCTCATCCTCAGGATTAAGAAAATGTACATCGCAGGTTGCAACAACCATCTTATTGAATTTTTCTCCAAGCTCAATAATTTTTTTATTGATTGCAATCAAATCTTCATTACTCTCTACATGAATCTCTGGCTTATCAATCATGAATTTATTGTTACCAAGTGGCTGAATCTCAAGATAATCATAAAAATTAACAAGTCTTGCAATCTCTGTCTGTGGAGCACCATTAAGTATTGCCTGATATAATTCGCCCGCTTCACAGGCACTTCCAATAAGAAGTCCTTCTTTATGCTGCAGATACATGCTCTTTGGTATCTTTGGTCTTCTATTATAGTATATAAGATGAGATGCAGATATCAGTCTATACAGATTAATTCTGCCCTGTTCACTAGTTGCGAGTATAATTGCATGGTGTGAAGGAAGTTTTGATATAGCCTCATCGCTCAACTGACTAGAAGCATTTAACTTATCAAGCGTGTCTATATCTCTTTCCTTAAGCATATTAATCATCTTCATGAACATATCTGCGGTTGCTGCAGCATCATCAACAGCTCGGTGATGATTCTCTAAGCTTACATTCAGATGCTTGCATATAGTATCAAGTTTGAAGTTATGAAGATTAGGTATCAAGAATCGACCCAATGGCAATGTATCAACTATGGTATTATTGATTTCTCCTAAGCCTAATTTGGCTGCTTTATTCTTGATAAAGCTCTTATCAAATTCTGCATTATGCGCAACAAGAATACCATCACCACAGAAATTAAGAAATTGTTTTAATACGACATCAACTAAAGGTGCATCCATAACCATAGAATCACTTATTCCAGTAAGCTTCTCTATTCTGAATGGAATTGGAATCTCCGGATTAATGAACGAACTAAATCTGTCTGTAATCTCGCCGTTAACAATCTTAACAGCACCAATCTCAATTATCTTATCATCCTGCGCACTAAATCCAGTTGTTTCAATATCAAAGACAATATATTCCTCATCAAGAGATTGATTTTTTGAATTAATAACCATCTCCTTTATATCATCAACAAGATAAGCTTCAACACCGTAGATTACTTTAAAATCAAGCTTTTCTCCCTTTTTCTTATAATCTCCCTGAATATCCCTTATAGTATGGAAAGCGTCAGTAAATCCCTGTACATTACCATGGTCTGTAATAGCAATTGCCTTCTGTCCCCATGAAATAGCCTGTTTGATAATTGTTCCTGCTTTAGTAACACCATCCATATCACTCATCTTGGTGTGGCAATGAAGTTCAACTCTTTTATGTAGTGAAAGGTCCATTCGTTTTACACGAGTATCGACTGATTTACGAATACCGCTGACAGAACCAATTGTAAGCTCCCTGTCAAACTTATCAATCATTGTGATACCTTTGATTTTGAGGAATTTCTTTTTATCGATAAATGTTAATAAATCATCACGCTGTTCATTACGTGTAAACATCTTCACAGTTATAGTATCTGTAAAATCTGTAACATCAAACATGATGATTGATTTCTCATTACGAATCTCTTTGATCTCCACATTACGAACCATACCTGATATGACAACTTCGCCCATCTCAGTCTGAATCTTTTCAATGGCAATCGGCTCTTCATCAAAATCCTTGCCATATAACACATCTGGATTATTAGGCTTTGGCTTGGAATAATTACCGTAGTTGTTATTCTTGTCAAAGTTACCACCTTTGCCACCTTTGTTTGCATCTTTGGCTGGTGCAAACTCAGTATGTTTCTCAGATGTATTCTCATTCTTCGATTCTACGCCCTTAGTATCATCTTGATTGTCATTATTGGTTTTTGATGCATCAACCGTATTCTCGCCTTTTTCTTTATCATAAATAGCTTTATTCTTGCATATCTCATGAACAATAAGCTGTAACTCATGTTCGTTCTCTTCCTTAAAGCTTTTTTTCTTCTCATTCTTATATTCTATATCAACATCAATATCCATTGAAAATCTATTAAGAAATACATGTTTAAAATACTCTCTAATGCTTTCCTCGTATTTGTGTGAAAATATAGATTCCTGCAACTCAATTTTAATTTTATCCCCATCCGCACTTATTGTAGCAGCTTTAACCATGTTATATTCTAAAGTCCAATAAAGCTGGAGCTCTAATAGCATACTTTCAAGATACACATCCAATAAAGCCTGTGGTGTGTACTGTTTAGAAAGACAGTACCTGTCAATTATTTTAACAGTTACTGTCTTTGAATTAAAAACTTGCTTTTGCAATAATTTTTCGAGCTTATATATTGTTTCCTTTTGAATAAGTCTATCACTTTTTATGTATATCTTAACCAAAGATTCATCTGAGGTGCGGCCAACTTTAACAACTTCCACATTCTCAAATAAATCTTTAAAGTTATTCGATACTTTAATTGTAGGAAATACTTCTAGAAATTTGTACAATTTATTCAACTCCAATTGTCTAATTCATATTTTAATTCATCTAGTAATTTGTCTTCCGCAACTTTTTTAATAATCTCACCTTTTTTAATGATGACGCCACATCCATCACCACCAGCAATTCCAATATCTGCTTCCTTAGCTTCACCCGGTCCATTAACAACACATCCCATAACTGCAACTTTAATATCTAAATCATAATTTGCAATCATCTTTTCAACTTTTCCAGCTAAACCAATCAAATCGATTTTGGTACGTCCACAGGTTGGGCATGAAACAAGTTCAATTCCTCCCTTATACAAACCTAAAGTCCTTAATATAAGCTTTGCAGCTCTTATCTCTTCAACAGGATCACCTGTAAGTGATACTCTGATTGTATCGCCAATACCTTCGTTAAGAATTAATCCAAGTCCTATGGCAGATTTAATACTTCCGCTGAATACAGTTCCCGATTCAGTTATACCTACATGAAGTGGATAATTAGTCTTTTCTGATATAAGCTTATGAGCCTCATAACACATCATAACATCAGATGATTTTATACTAATAACAAGGTTGTCATATCCAAGTTCCTCAATAATCCTAACCTTGTCCAATGCACTTTCTACAAGTCCCTCCGCTGTTACGCCGTTGTATTTTTCAACAAGCTCCTTCTCAAGCGAACCACTATTAACCCCCACTCTGATCGGAATATTCTTTTCTTTAGCAACATCAACTACTGCTTTAATCTTATCAGTTCCGCCTATGTTACCGGGATTGATTCTAATCTTATCAGCACCATTCTCCATAGCTGCTATTGCCATCTTATAATCAAAATGAATATCTGCCACAATAGGAATATGTGTCTGCTTTTTAATCTCTTTCAGTGCTAATGCAGCTTCCATAGTAGGGACTGTGCATCTGATGATATCACAGCCTGCTCTTTCAAGTGCAAGTATCTGAGCAACTGTTCCTGCTACATCTTCAGTTTTTGTATTAGTCATTGACTGAATCATAATCTTATTACCACCGCCAATAACTTTATCACCTATTTTAATTACTTTTGTATTATCTCGATACATATTATCTCCATTCTCTAAAAGAATATATTCTTAACATCATTAAACAATACAACTACCATCAAAATCATCAAGAGTACCATACCAACAAAGTGAACCATACCTTCTTTTTCTCTTGGCATAGGTTTTCCTCTTATAGCCTCTATCAGGATAAATACTAATCTTCCACCATCTAGTGCCGGCAATGGCAATAGATTCATTACTCCAAGGTTGGCACTAAGCATAACAGCAAAATTAAGCAGGCTTAATATAACAATTCCTGTACCCTCTGATTTTGTCTGTTCCACAACCTGACCCATGTAATTAACAATTCCTACCGGACCCGACAAATCATCTAATGAAACCTGGCCTCTAAACATCATCGCAAGACTGTCGAACACAGTCCTAATCCAATATCCAACCTCTTTAACAGAATATCCTATCGTTGCTATTGGTGAAGCTTTCTCACGAATCCCATAGCAATAAAGTCCATTATAATAGCTTTCGCTTTCTGACATATCTGGTTTAACAGAAACAGTTATGATTTCCGAATCACGTTTGACTGTCAACACAACATTATCACCATTACACCTAGCAAGCAAATCAGAAAATTCTGTACGAGTTACGACTTCTGTATCTCCTACCTTCATAACCTGATCATTAATCTTCATACCAGCTTTCTCTGCTGGCGAATCCTTAGTTATACTACCTATAATAGCGTCATCAGTCATTGTCACACCAATCATATATGCTTTTCTATACTGATGCTCTGTTTTCACAGTTGTTGTGTATGTGTTGCCATCGCGTACATATTCTATCTCAAGGTCTTTTTCCGGATAAATGTTTCTATACACGCTATACTCTCTTGCGAATGTAATATTTCTTCCATTAACAGAACTAATTACATCGCCTTCCTGAAGTCCTGCCTCCTCGGCTGGTGAGCCATCTTTTACAACATTAATAACGCTCGGATCATATCCAATATTCCCAATGATAATAACAGCCAGAATGAATGCCAGCAAAAAATTAAACAAAGGACCTGCTACAATTATAGCAAATCTCGCCCAAACAGACTTGCTGTTGAGAGATTTTGTCATATCATATTTGACCAATTCAGATGGCTTTGAATCAGCTTTTGATTTGCCATTATCAGCATTCTTATCATCAGCTTCTTCATCTTCTTCAAAATCCATATCTTCACCAAGCATTATGCAGGCGCCACCAAAAGGTATAAGTTTAATCGAATAAACTGTACCCCCCTTCTCAAAGTGAAGAAGTTTAGGTCCAAATCCAATGCAAAACTCTAATACCTGCACACCATTTGCTTTGGCAAGTATAAAATGTCCAAATTCATGAACAATAACTATTACTCCAATTATAATAATTGCTATAACAATATTCAAAAATTACCACCTGCTCTCAACTAATTCATATACACTTCTCTCAGTCTCAAGTATCTGTTCAACTGTAGGATTATCAATATATGTTGTTTCTCCCATTGCATATTCTATAATATCCGGAATATCTAGGAATTTTATCTTTTCATTCAAGAATTTGCTAACTGCTATTTCATTAGCTGCATTAAATGCTGTTGGCACATTACCACCTTGAGCAGCAGCCTCATATGCAAGCTTAAGTCCCTTAAAATTATCAAAATCAGGTTTTTCAAAGGTTATACTACCCAATTCAAAGAAATCCACTCTTTTATTATTCATTGGTCTTCTATGTGGATAAAATAATGCATATTGAATAGGAAGCTTCATATCAGGTGTTCCAAGCTGCGCCATTATTCCTCCATCCACGAATTCTACCATTGAATGAATTATACTTTGTGGCTGAATGACAACCTGAACCTGTGTTGCTGGTACATTAAAAAGCCATTGTGCTTCCATAACCTCAAGGCCTTTGTTAACCATTGTAGCAGAATCAATGGTTATTTTTCTACCCATCGACCAATTAGGATGCTTAAGTGCATCTGCTAATGTAACATTCTTCATCTCTTCTATTGTTCTGCCTCTGAATGGTCCACCAGATGCAGTAAGTAATATCTTACTGATTTCTGCATGATATTCACCATGTAAAGATTGAAAGATAGCCGAATGTTCGCTGTCAACAGGATATATATTAATATTATATTCCTTAGCCAACGGCATTATAATATGTCCCGCTGTAACAAGTGTTTCTTTGTTGGCAAGTGCGATATCTTTACCAGCTTTGATTGCCTCAATAGTTGGAACAATGCCCATCATTCCGACAACAGCTGTAACTACAATATCTGCAGCTTCATAGGTTGAACATTCTACTAGTCCATCCATTCCTGCTACTACTTTCACATTCATATCGCCTACAAGAACCTTAAGCTCTTTAGCAAGTTCTTCTTTACCGATGCATACAAGTTCCGGAGAAAATTCTCTAATTTGCTCAAGCAATAGTTTGATATTGCTTCCTGCCGCAAGTGCAACTACCTTAAGGTCGGCATTATTTCTAACTACATCAAGAGTCTGTGTTCCAATTGAACCAGTACTTCCAAGTACAGATATATTCCTCATAATCTATCCTCCTGCCTGAGTGATTTGTACGAAGGCACGCGACACTAAATCACGAATGTGATTTTGGGTCTGCGATAACAACAATTTGAGCTCAGCCTCAAATTGTATGATTGTAAGAATCGGCTCATCAGAGCGATTCGTCAATCTATCCTCCCTGCCTGAGTGATTTGTGGTTTTATTGTTATATTCTATGAATCAAAAAGCTAACTACCCAATACACTACAGGCGCAGTATATATTACACTGTCATAGCGGTCTAATATACCACCATGACCGGGTATCAGTTTACCATAATCCTTAACATTATGATTTCTCTTAATTGCCGATGCAGCCAAGTCCCCCACAATTGATAGCAGAGCACCACACGCACTTGCAATAGCAAAAGTAATGACTGGTGCAGCTACATCCGTCATATTATCGGCAACAACCATGCCAAACAAAGCTCCTATTACAGCTGAACCTGCAATACCACCAATTGCCCCCTCTATAGTCTTCTTAGGTGAAAGCTCTGGTGCCATCTTATGCTTTCCAAAGAGTACACCTGTAAAATAAGCAAATGTATCACTTACCCATGAACATATGAATATAAGCCATACTATATACTGTCCATTATTAAGTTCTCTTGTCTGATATATATATGATAACATTACAGCGACATATATTATACCAACATAAGCTAGGAATGCCTGCTCCGAATTATATTTTGGAAACTGTACAACATATATTGACATAATAATCATAAATGCTGCTACCAAAATAACAACAGTGTATCTATCCTGCACAAAATATACACTAATGTAATATATTATTGCACATAAATAGCCTGCTATTCCAATTAATTTATCGTGAATCCCAACTACTCTGTATAATTCCATCATTCCAATCAATGAGATTGCAAAACATAATCCATACAGGTAATAACTGCCAACAAGTAACGATGAAATCGTAAATATTGCCAGAACTATTCCGCTTAAAATTCTTGTCTTCAAGTTAAAACCCTCCACTCATTATGGAATGTTACTCTGTAACTGCTCCAAAACGTCTCTCTCTTTTATTATACTTTTCAAATGCTTTGATTAGTTCTTCTTCATTAAAATCAGGCCATAATGTATCAGTAAAATAGAATTCAGTATACGCAAGCTGCCATGGTAAGAAGTTAGATAATCTCTGTTCTCCGCTTGTTCTTATTAATAAATCGGGGTCAGGTATGTCCCATGTGTCAAGATTACCTGATATAAGCTTTTCATCTATATCCTCTGGTTTTATTTCATCATCAGCAATCTTTTGTGCTATCTTTTTAACAGCTCTTACGATTTCATCACGACCACCATAATTAATTGCAATCGTAAAATTAAGTCCGGTGTTATTCTTCGTCTTTTCCTCAAGATTCTCAATACTCTCTATAATATCCTTGCTAAGTCCGGAAACCTGTCCAATAACTCGACAACGTACATTATTCTTCATAGATTTTTTGACACAATCTTTGAGGTAGGTTCTTAGAATACGCATGAGTGTACCAACCTCTTCTTCTGAACGTTTCCAGTTTTCTGTTGAGAATGCATAAACAGTAAAATACTTCACTCCTGCATCATCAACAACCGTCAGCATATCTTCAACAACTTTACTTCCCTGAACATGCCCATAGGTACGTGGCATTAATCTTTTTTTTGCCCATCGGCCATTACCATCAAGTATAACAGCTACATGCTGTGGTATCTTAAGTCCTAATTTATCATTAAAATTATCCAATACAAATCTCCATTCAAATCATAAGCCTTACTGCCTTAACAGCATTTGCAAAAATTATTATATTCTCTTTCTAAACAATTAGCTGCCATCCCTTAACAGTAGATACTGTATAAAAGATGGCAGCCTTATTGATAAAATTATACTGTAAGAATTTCTTTTGTCTTATCTTCAACAGCTTTATCAACTTCAGCAATATACTTGTCTGTAAGTTTCTGAACCTTATCTTCTGTATCCTTAAGTTCATCTTCTGAAATCTCATTAGCTTTATTCTGCTTCTTAAATAAATCATTAGCATCACGACGTACATTACGAATTGCAACCTTAGCAGCTTCGCCCTTTTTCTTAATATCCTTTGCTAATTCTTTACGTCTGTCCTCTGTTAATTCAGGGAATACCAATCTAATTATCTTGCCATCATTATTAGGTGTAAGACCAAGGTCTGATACAAGAATTGCCTTCTCTATCTCTTTAATAAGACTTGCTTCCCATGGCTGAATCTGAATTATTCTTGCTTCAGGTACTGAAATATTAGCAACCTGCTGTAATGAAGTTGGTGTTCCATAATACTCAACTTTAATCTTATCAAGAATATGTGGATTAGCTCTTCCAGCTCTAATTGTTGTATAATCCTCAACTAAAGTATCAATTGTTTTGCTCATTTTCTCTTCAAACTCTTTAATATCGCTCATAAATCCTCCAAAAATCATTAATTTAAATTATTATAATTATACTGTAACTTTTGTTCCAGTGAATTTACTGCTTAATGCGTTAAGAATACTATTTTCTTCATTAAGTCCAAATACCATAAGAGGCATCTTATTTTCCATACACATAACTGATGCTGTCATATCAATAACGCCCAGTTTCTTATCTACTACTTCCTGAATTGATATCTCATCATACTTCTTAGCTGCTGGATTCGTCTTAGGATCACTGTCATACACTCCATCAATTGCCTTAGCAAGAAGTATTGCATCTGCATCCATCTCAATTGCGCGTAATACAATACCTGTATCAGTTGAGAAGTAAGGATGTCCTGTGCCACCAGCAAAAAATACTACCATTCCTTTTGAGAAATACTTATTTGCTCTATCTTTAGAGAATAACTTTGTCATACTTCCACATTCAAATGGTGTGAGTATGTTTGTCATAATCCCTTCAGATCTGAATAATTCAGATACATAAATACAGTTCATAATAGTTGCAAGCATTCCTATCTGGTCTGCCTTTGTTCTATCTATATTATCATTAGAACGACCTCTCCAGTAATTTCCTCCACCTATTACAACGCCTACCTGTATACCATCATCTATAATCTTTTTTACCTGTTTTGCAATATCTACAATGATTTCATCATCATATCCTGATTTTTTATTGCCAGCAAGTGCTTCTCCACTTAGCTTTAAAATTACTCTCTTCATTATTTCCTCCATGCCTGAGTGATTTGTATGAATTATAGTTCAAATACTGATGTTGGATTATTATCAGCATAGCACTGTGAACATCTACCTTCAATTACTGCACCATTATTAATCTGTACAGATTTAGATTTGATATCACCAACAATAACTGCTGTTGCATCAATTATTACAGGACCCTGTACATCTATATCACCTTTTACTGCACCTGCAATAACTGCCGATGTAGCTGTAATATTACCAACAACTATACTTCCACCGCCAACTTTAACAACGCCATCACTAATAATATTACCATTAATTTTCGCATTATTTGCGAATAATTCTGCTGATTTTGAATCACCAATTATATTACCGCTAACAGTTAATTTTCCAAGACATTCAACATTGCCTTCTATACATCCAAGTACATCTACAGAGCCTCTAGCAGACATATTACCATTGATTGTAACACCCTTTGTAATTACTGCTGTCTCATCAAGAACACCTTCATCTTCATTCTGTGGTTCTTCCACAACAGTTTCTTCTACAGCTTTTTCCTCTGGCATATATTCCTGATTATTAGCAGCTTCTGCTGCAGCTATCTGTTCATCTATTGACATTCCACCAACATATGACACATTGTCATCCTTCTTGTCATTAGCATTATCCAATGTATTAACCATTACATCAGATGATGTATCATTTGCGCCTTCCAGTTCAGGATCTGTAACCATCTCATTAACAGCCTGTGATAAATCATCTTTAAAGTCCTTAAAAAATCCCATTGATTCTTCCTCCACTATTCATAAACTCTATGTTGAACTGGAACAGTTTCTGATGTTATTGGCAACACCTTAACTCCCATTTCCTTTAACTTTGTAAGTATCTGAGGTAATGCATCTGCTGTTGTATCTTTTGTATTAGAATCGTGCATCAACACCACAGCCTCATTAGCGACACTTTCAATTCCGCTTATTACATTATTATATATTTCTTCTGTACTAAGTTTTGTACTAGATGCATCTCCTGACGCAACATTCCAATCAAAATATGTAATACCATTCTTTTTCAAATACGAAGCACACTCTGCGATTTCTATCTTAGTAACCGTATTACTTGAGCCACCTGGAAATCTGTACACAACAGGCTTATAGCCAGTCTTGGCAAGCAAGAAATTCTGTAAGCCAAATACATCATCAATATAGTTTTCCATACTTGAATATATTAAATCGTATCTATGAGATGTAGAATGCATTGCCAATGTATGCCCTTCATTAATTATTCTCTGATATCTTGCAATAGAAGGTTCATCATCATATGCAATAACAAAAAATGTTGCTTTAACTCCAAACTGTGACAATATATCCAATATACGATCAGTATTGACTGAAGGTCCATCATCGAATGTCAGATAAACCTTTTTCTCATTGATTTTATCATTTTCAGCTGTTACATTCAAGTCTGTATTTTCAACTTTTAACGCATTTTCCTGAGAATCAGAAATATTCGATGATTCTGTCGTTTTTTCTTCTACATACGCATCTTTTTTATCTGTTTCTGATTCTGTACTTACCGTTGCTTCAATATCTATATTGATACTTCCATCAACCTGTCCTTTTTGTACTGCCTTATCATTGCTTGATACTATTGTATCCCTTCGTCCTTCAAGAATTTTATCTAATTTGCTCTGTAATTTTGACATTCTAAAGAATAATATAATACATAAAACCGTAGGAATAATTATCATAACTACAGCTATAGTAATAATCATCTTCTTCATACGTTTAATACGTTTTTTCCTATATTCCAAATCATTCTCTTCAGAATTCATATTAACCTCCAAAAACAGATAGATATATTATATCACAACTTGTCGAATTATTGAAGAAAATAATTGATGAAATAATATTAATTTTATCAAAAAAATAGAATGACAAGTCATATTAAAGTTTATGACTTGCATTCTATTCTATGATAAAATTTAATTCCACCTATATATCTCAAATTTTCTACCGAATGATGTATCATTTCCAATATATTCAAGATTTTTTGTAATCTTTAATTCTTCTAAAAATTTCAGGTAAACTTCTTTTTCTTCATACTTCTTTTCTGGTTTAAACTGATTATCTATAACTACAGCATCATCTATATTATCTTCCAAATAACTCTGTTTAAATACTGAGACATCCATAATAAGATAAAGTTTTCTATTAGAATCCTGTGTTTTGTATGTATTCAAGCTATTCTCTTGTTTCAATAAGTCGTCATAGCTCGTAATAAAGCATTCATTAGAATCCAACATTCTATACGAATAACATGTAGCAAGCCAATATTGACTTAACAAAAGTACAAAATCCGAATCATTAGAAATCTCTTCTAAAGTAACTCCTTCCGGATTTCTTGTAAACAGATAATTATATGTACCCATAATATGATTTGTAACCATGAACACCATACAAATCGCAACAATCACACATCTTTGCACAATCCTTTTCTTCAATATTGTGCCTGACACCCTATACAATATATATGAAAAGATAACTATCGCCACAGGGAATATAATAAAGAGATACCTATCAGTACAATTTCCCATATGATTAATTGCTATGATTTTGGCCACTATCAAAATATGGAATATTGCAGCAATGAATAATGCAAATACATCATAATGCCAATTATTCTTGTTTTCTATAATAGCTTTTATTTGAGTAACAACTTTATTTTTAATATTTTTAAACCATTGCTCATTTCTAAAAACAAAACACATTGGTATTGCCATAAATAATATAATTCCTATAGCAAGAACAATATAATATAATGTCATATTTTCATAAAAACTATTTTTAATTCCAATTAATTCATTAAAAACAAACGCAAAACAAATCCTTAACTGCATTCGAAATGAATATTTGAAATTGGCTTTATAGCATTTATCACCTATAAGATGTTCAATTGTCGCAGGAAATATGATAATTGATAATACTGTAGCGCCAAGAACTGTACCGGCATATTTAAATAATGTTTTGAATCTCTTTGTAATAAGAAAATAAACACACATGCAGGCTGTTAACATAAATGCCATAACTAAAAACAAATGTACCGTTAACGCACCACATAACGTTGATATAAATAATTTGATTAATATGTTCTTCTTCAAATCATCCTTATGTTTAAACACCATACATGTATAGTATACAAACATCATTGTAAACATTGTCGCCAGAGCATAAAGTCTTAAGAACATAAATGTATTAACTGCACCTATTGTAAAGCCAAAGAATGCAATCGCAATTATACCCATCCATTTTGAATTAGTTAAGCTCTTTACAGTTTTATACAGGAATATCTGTGTGAAGATAAATGCTATCACATTAACAAAATATGCAAACCATTTTGAATATGTTCCTGGAAATAATGAGCAGATTGCATTGACTATCATATATTGCAGAGGTGGATTAAGATCATTCACCTGATTATAATATACCGAATCAAATGAGAATCTATGCTCATTATCAACTGTCAAATAATTCTTAAATATATCTGAGCTAAGCCATTCATTGACATTGTCGGATTCCAGGCCATCATCTGATAAAGCTACATGTGGTTGATAATAACTGTTAGATAAACCGTAGGTCCACATCTCATCAGAATGAAAATCATCTTTCTTATATTGGAACACATATGTAATGTAACACAACTGCATAATAATTATAAAGCCTATAATTCCCCATAAAAATGCTTTATTGTTTTTTACTTTATTAAACATACTTATTAAATAACCTCTCCATAAACAAACTGCCATATATTATTTAATTCAAATAATATATGGCAGATATAATTTATAACAACTACAGATTACTGCATCTGTTTTGCAACTTCTTCAGCAAAGTTCTCTTCTTTCTTTTCAATACCTTCGCCTGTTTCATAACGAACAAATCCTTTAACAGCGATTGTAGCATTGTTCTTCTTAGCAACTTCTGCTACATATGCACTTACAGACTGTTTTCCATCTTCAGCTTTAACATAAACCTGATCTAAAAGACAGATTTCTTTAAGCTCTTTATTAATACGACCCTTAACCATACCTTCAATAATCTTATCGTTAGCATCTGGTTTTTCATTCTTAGCTGCTGCTGTTAAGATTTCTGTTTCTTTAGCAATGTAATCATGATCAACTTCGTCTCTATTTGTGTAAAGAGGCTTAATAGCAGCAACCTGCATAGCTACATTCTTAGCCATCTCTGTAATCTCATCATTAATTACTGTTGTCTCAACATTAACTAAAACGCCGATTTTACCACCCATATGAATATATGAAGCAACAAGTCCGTTTGGCTGTGAAACCTTAGCAAATCTTCTAATGCTTAATTTTTCACCGATAATTGCTATCTGGCTTGAAAGTTCCTGTTCAACTGTCTTAGCTGTATCTTTAGCCCATGGCTCAGCAAGAAAGCTTTCAACTGAATCAGCATTTGTAGTAAGAACCTGAGCTACTACATCATCAACATATGCATTGAAATCTGCATTCTTAGCAACGAAATCTGTCTCAGAGTTAACTTCAACGATTGCTGCATCTGTTCCATTAATAACTGTTTTTACAATACCTTCAGCTGCGATTCTACCAGCTTTTTTAGCTGCTGCTGCAAGTCCTTTTTCTCTTAAAAATTCTACAGCCTTGTCCATATCACCATCTGTAGCTGCAAGAGCTTTTTTACAGTCCATCATTCCTGCGCCTGTGCTCTCTCTTAATTCCTTTACCATTGCTGCTGTAACTGCTGCCATCTTAATAACCTCCATAACAATATAATATGTTAATATTCTGTATAAAAAATGCTTCAACCTGTTGTCAGGTTGAAGCAAAAAATCTACTTAATCAATTAAATTAAGCTTCAACTGTTTCTTCTACATCTGTAGTATCTACAGCTTCTTCACCCTGATTAGCTTCAATAACTGCATCTGCCATCTTAGCAACAATAAGCTTAACTGCTCTGATTGCATCATCATTACCTGGAATAACGTAATCTAATTCTTCTGGATCACAGTTAGTATCAACGATACCAATAAGTGGAATACCAAGTGCATGTGCTTCCTGGATACAGATTCTTTCTTTCTTAGGATCTACAACGAAGATTGCATCTGGAAGAGTCTTCATATTCTTAATTCCGCCTAAGTTCTTCTGAAGTTTTTCTAACTCTTTCTTAAGGTTAATTACTTCTTTCTTAGGAAGTACATCAAATGTACCATCTTCCTGCATCTGCTCAATTTCTTTTAATTTTGCAATTCTGCTCTGGATTGTCTTGAAGTTAGTAAGCATTCCGCCTAACCATCTTTCATTAACATAGAACATACCACATCTCTCAGCTTCAGTTGCAATAGCATCCTGAGCCTGTTTTTTAGTTCCAACAAAAAGGATGTTTCCACCGTTAGCAGCGATATCTGACATTGCTTTGTAAGCTTCATCAACTTTACCTACTGATTTCTGTAAGTCGATAATATAGATACCATTTCTCTCTGTGTAGATGTACTCTGCCATTTTAGGGTTCCATCTTCTTGTCTGATGTCCAAAGTGAACACCTGCTTCAAGTAACT
>CAZPHI010000039.1:0-17883 GCA_964586425.1 uncultured Lachnospiraceae bacterium
ATTATAGCATATACTAATTACAAATCAAATAACCAAGGTAGAGTATCTTGAAGCATTTAAAAATATATATTGCTTTCCTTTCCCTAATAATTACTTTCCTAATCCCAATCCATCTTCCAATTGTAAATGCTGCTAACACATCTAACGCTGATAACAATCCCCCTTCCGACCTTCATGCCAAATATGCTGCATTGCTTGATGCTGATTCCGGTCGAGTTCTATTCGAGAAGAATGGATATGCTAAAGCTCCAATGGCAAGCACTACAAAAATAATGACATTAATTACAGCACTTTCAATATATTCAGATGATAATTATGCAGAGGTCTCTGCATATGCTGCTTCTATGCCTGATGTACAGCTTAATGTTACAAAAGGTCAGATATTCAATATTAATGATTTGTATTATTCACTAATGCTCAAATCGCATAATGATACTGCTGTTGTGATTGCTGAGAATGCCGCCTTCAAATATATCACTCAGATTAATACTTCAGAATATCATGTTTCATTTGATTTAGATGCTTTATCAATTAAGGATTTATCAAAAGAGCAAAGTGCAGAGTTGGTTCATATATTTACAAACATTATGAATAAAAAAGCGCTTGAATTAGGCTGTGAATCAACCTATTTTATTACACCAAATGGTCTTGATGCTTCAGATGAGAATGGTGTTCATTCTACTACTGCCATAGACCTTACAAGAATAATGGCTTATTGCATAAAAGACGAGAATTTTTTATCAATAACCCAGACTTCCTCGCATACATTTACAGATAAGCTGTTAGATTCTTCCGGTAATATCATTAATGGCTCCCATTCTTACAGCGTTAATAATGCTAATGCATTTTTTAATATGATGGATGGTGTTCTCTCTGGCAAAACAGGTTTTACGGGTGATGCTGGATACTGCTATGTATGTGCACTAAAAAGGGATGGACGTACCTATATAAGTGTAGTCTTAGCATGTGGATGGCCACCTAGTAAAACATACAAATGGGCTGATACCAGAGCACTTCTTACATATGGAATCAATAACTTTTTCCCTAATGAGATAATATCTTCTAAAAAAGACTATTGTAAACTAAAGGTTGATAATGGTATTGAAGAATATACAACTATATCTATCCCAGAAGGTATCACAACACTTACATCCATTACTGATAAAATCAATGTGTTATATAACATGCCTGATTCCATTAAAGCTCCCGTTAATGCTGGTGAAACAGCAGGCAATATAGATATATACATTAATGATGTTTTATACAAATCCATTCCTTTAATTATAGATACATCTGTCAAAAGAAAAGATGCATTCTATTATATTTACAGAATTTTTTGCAATTATATACTTTAATTACTATAATACAATTTTTTTACTAGACTAATTAGTTAACAAGAACTATAATTAAAAAATAATATTGTTTAATAAGTTAAAGGAGATTTACCTATGATTAAGGTATACAAAGCATTTCCCGGTGGAAAGCATAAAGTATTAACATTCAGCTATGATGATGGCAAATTCGATGACAGACGTTTAGTATCTATCTTTAACCAATATGGAATGAAGGCGACCTTCAATCTTAATTCAGGTCTTATCAATGATGGAAAAAGAATTGATCCCTCTGAATGGACTACTCTATATAAAGGACATGAGGTTGCAGTTCACACAGTTAATCATCCTACTATTGACAGATGTCCTAATACTCAGATTGTTTCTGAAGTATTAGATGACCGCAAATATCTTGAGAATATAATGGGATATCCAATAAGAGGTCTCGCATATCCTAATGGTTCTTATAGTCCAAGAGTTGAGCAGATTCTCTCAGACCTTGATATCAAATACGCTAGAATTGTTGGAGATGAATATTCTAATTCAATTGTTACTTCTAAGATTCAACAGGAATGTGGCCGTGTTGTTGTTGGTGATCGTATGGGATTTGATTTTCCTTCTAATTACTATGAATGGCAGCCTACCTGCCACCACAATCATGGACTTATTGATTTTGGCAAAAAATTCCTTGAGCACAAGAAAAAACAGTATCTTGTTATGATGTATGTTTGGGGTCATAGTTATGAATTCTCAAGAGATGATAATTGGGAAGTTATGGAAGAATTCTGTAAGATGATGTCTAATCAGGATGATATCTGGTATGCAACCAATATTGAGATTGTTGATTATATGGAGACATATGAAAGACTTCAGTTTGCTGCCGACTTGAGTTTTGTTCACAATCCTTCATATAACTCTTGCTGGTTATCAATTAATGATTCTAATATAGTTGAAGTAAAGGGTGGAGAGACACTTTCATTAAAGCAATATGATATATAGATATTAATATAATAAAAAAGCTGTAACTAATGATTACTATTCAATAATCATTAGTGTACAGCTTTTTTAATTAATATATTGTTGACTAATCTATTGTTGCAACTCTTAATAAGTTAGTGAGTCCTCTCTTACATGTTGCGCCTGTGCTTGCTGCCATACCGCCTGTTAAGATAACAATATCACCTTTCTTAACATATCCTGCATTCTCAGCACATGTTAATGCATTGTCAATAATCTTATCAGTAGAAGTCTCCTGACTAGCAATTAATGGTCTAACGCCCCAATACATCTGCATCTTTCTAACTACTGTCTCTGATGGAGATACTCCAATAATTTCACATGTTGGTTTTAATTTAGAGATAAGTCTTGCAGTAAATCCAGAAATAGTTGGACAAATAATAGCATCTGCATTAAGATTGCCAGCTGTCTGTACAACCGCACAACTAACAGCACTTGATACATTACGTTTTGTGTGAAGCTTAACATTCTCCATTGTATGTGTATCAAGATGTTCTTCTGTCGTCTCTGCAATCTGTGCCATCATCTTAAGTGCCTCAATTGGATATTTACCCATTGCTGTTTCACCTGAAAGCATAACACAATCTGTACCATCATATATAGCATTAGCAACATCTGTAACCTCAGCTCTAGTTGGACGTGGATTTCTAATCATAGAATCAAGCATCTGTGTAGCTGTAATAACTGGTTTATATACAGCGTTGCATTTTTTGATAATCATCTTCTGAATATGTGGAACCTGTTCTGCCGGTATTTCAACACCCATATCTCCACGAGCAACCATAATACCATCACTAACATTAATGATTTCATCAATATTCTCAATACCTTCAGCATTCTCAATCTTAGCTATTACTGGAATGTCTGAGTTGTGCTCTGCTAAAAGTGCTTTGATTTCTTCAATACAAGCTGCATTTCTTACAAATGAAGCAGCAATAAAATCATATCCCTGCTCTGCGCCAAATATAATATCTTCTTTATCTTTATCTGTTATACCTGGAAGTTTAATCTTAACATTAGGTACATTAACACCTCTTCTGCTGCCTAATTCTCCACCATTAAGAACTTTACACACAATATCAGTACCGTTCTTTACTTCAAGAACTTCTAATTCAACAAGACCATCATCAACAAGAATTGTATTACCTGCTGTTACATCAGCTGGAAGTCCTGCATATGTAATGTGATTAATTGTCTCATCACCTTCTACTTCTCTAGATGTAAGTGTATATTCCTGTCCCTCAACAAGCTGTACCTTCTTATCACCTTTTATAACACCTGTTCTAATTTCAGGTCCCTTTGTATCAAGAAGCATTGCTATAGGAATACCTGTTTCTTCTCTAACACTTCTTACCAGGTTAACTCGTCCCAACTGTTCCTCATGGTCACCATGTGAGAAATTAAATCTTGCGATATCCATTCCGTTAAGAGCTAACTGCTTTAACATCTCTCTGTCATTAGTGTTTGGACCCATTGTACAAATTATCTTAGTTTTTTTCATTAATAACCTCCATTGTAAAAATCATATTATTTGCGTTTTAAATTATATTGAAATTTTATAATTTCCATTGTAATATTCAGATTGCTTCTGAATTAATTTTAACACAGGCTTGATTATCTGTGTTTGTTAAAATCGGCAACATTATTACCAGATTCGCTTACATCTTTAATTATATGCTTATGTGTATACAGATGTTTGCTGCAATATTCATAATTACCTTCGCATTTGCTGCAGAATCTAAATGTCTCATTCTCATTATCTTTATCAGTAATTCCACAAACTGCACATTTGTGTTTGGCAATTTTTGAAAAATGCTTTTTTTCTTTTTTCTTATCATTAGAATCGCTGTTTATATCTTGCTTATTCACATAATTCTTATAGAAATTCTTTTGTGTCTCTGTCTTCTTCTTTGGTTTCTTAGTAATAATAAAGAATACAAAGAAATTAAATAATGACAACAGTGCTGCAGTAGCATACTCTGGCAGAGCTGGTATTCCCATAGAAACAAGTCCATACCACACATTATAAGGGATTATTCTATATGCAAATCCAAAAACTATTGTTGCAACAAATATAGCTCCATCTAATATAGCCAGCCACTTAATCTTGATTGGAATGAAAAAGAATAACAACAGCTGAACATCTGGATTAATTGTAGCAAAAGCCAAAAATAATGACATATTAATATAGTAAGTATCAAATGAAAATACAATACCCCATGCCAAGTAGATTACTATTGCTGCTATTACATGAAGAATTACTCCAACAAAAAAGTACATATTGAATTTGAATGAACCCCACACATTCTCTAGTACACTTCCAATCATATAATAGAAGTATAATGCAATTGCAAGAAAAAGAATATTAGTTGATGGTGGTTGAAACAGGAATGTTACAATTCTCCAAATCTGTCCCTCATGAATTATTTTGGATGCATCAAGTGGAAAATATGCCATAAATACTGCAGGATAGAAAGATTTAATTATAAAACCTATTACATACATTCCAATTACATAATAGATCAGATTATTGATTGCATACTTCGAAAACTTGCGTTCTAACTTATCAAACCACTTCATAGAATATCAATACCTTTCCTCTTATGAGTCATTCATATACACCATAAGAAATGCATGCCTTAATATAACACACGGCACACCTTGTATCAGTATAAATACACTAAGCACTTTTGTCAATCAAAAACACTTGTTTTTACTATTAAAATTCCATAAATAACTTGTTTTTCTTGATATTTTGAACTACTAGTACTATAATAATACAGATTGTTTAAAATTATGACATAAAATTTTCTTACATTAAAAGGAGGCTGGCTATAAGCCAATTAACCAATATGAGCACTACTTATAAATTAGGAATTGATATTGGATCAACAACAGTTAAAATTGCTGTTCTAGATAACAATAATAATATTTTATTTTCAGATTACGAGAGGCATTTCGCTAATATTCAGGAGACACTTTCTAACCTTTTAGTTAAAGCTGAAAACACACTTGGAACATTCGACGTATACCCTGTTATCACTGGTTCAGGTGGTCTTACACTCGCCAAACATCTTGGTGTTCCATTCACACAGGAGGTTGTTGCAGTATCAACAGCATTAAGCGACTACGCACCTCAGACTGATGTTGCTATTGAATTAGGTGGAGAAGATGCTAAGATTATATACTTTACTAATGGTATTGATCAGCGTATGAATGGCATATGTGCTGGTGGTACAGGTTCTTTCATTGACCAGATGGCATCTCTTTTGCAAACAGATGCATCAGGTCTTAATGAGTACGCAAAAAACTATCAGGCTATATACCCTATTGCAGCACGATGTGGTGTATTTGCCAAATCAGATATACAACCACTTATTAATGAAGGTGCTACAAAGGAAGATTTATCTGCATCAATCTTTCAGGCTGTTGTTAACCAGACAATTAGTGGACTTGCATGTGGTAAGCCAATTAGAGGTAATGTAGCATTCCTCGGTGGTCCTCTACACTTTCTTTCAGAGCTTAAAGAAGCATTTATCAGAACCCTTAATCTTACAGATGAACAAATAATTGCCCCTGACCATTCTCACCTTTTTGCTGCAGTTGGTTCAGCTATGACATATAAGGAAGAAGTCTGCATTCCAGTTAATGATATAATCAAAAGACTTCAAAGTAAGATTAAGATGGACTTTGAGGTTGAACGTATGGAACCTCTTTTCGCTGATGAGCTCGCTTATGAAGCATTTACAACACGTCACAACTCACATAGCGTTGCTAAAGCAGATTTGGCTTCTTACAAGGGTAATTGTTACCTTGGAATTGATGCTGGTTCTACTACAACCAAGGTTGCTCTTGTTGACGAAGATGGTAATCTTCTTTATTCCTTCTACAGCAGCAATAATGGAAGCCCTCTTGCAACAACAATTCGTTCAATAAAAGATATATATACAAAACTTCCTAAGGATGCTGTAATTGTACGTTCTTGTTCAACAGGCTATGGAGAAGCTCTTATTAAAGCTGCTCTCATGCTTGATGAAGGTGAGGTAGAAACTGTTTCCCATTATTATGCAGCAGCATTCTTTGACCCATCAGTTGACTGTATTATTGATATTGGTGGTCAGGACATGAAATGCATCAAAATCAAGAACAATACAGTTGATAGCGTTCAGCTTAATGAAGCTTGTTCTTCAGGATGTGGTTCATTCATTGAGACATTTGCCAAATCACTTAATTATAAAATCGAAGATTTCGCTCAAGCTGCTTTATTCGCAAAGCATCCAATTGATTTAGGTACACGTTGTACTGTATTTATGAATTCAAAAGTAAAGCAGGCACAAAAGGAAGGTGCTGAAGTATCTGATATCTCAGCTGGACTTGCATATTCTGTAATCAAGAATGCCTTATATAAGGTTATCAAAATCGCAGACCCAAAAGACCTTGGTCATCATATTGTTGTACAAGGTGGTACATTCTATAATGATGCTGTACTAAGAAGTTTTGAGAAGATAACAGGTGTTGATGCAGTAAGACCTGATATTGCCGGCATTATGGGTGCTTTTGGTGCTGCTCTTATTGCACGTGAAAGATATGATGGTATATCTGAGACATCCATGCTAACAATTGACAAAATTAACGCATTAACATATGAAACTAAGATGACAAGATGCCGTGGATGTACAAACAACTGCCATCTTACCATCAACAAATTCTCTGGCGGTCGTCAGTTTATAACTGGTAACAGATGTGAAAAGGGTCTTGGTAAAGAAAAGAATAAGGAACAAATTCCTAACCTTTTTGATTACAAGCTTCACCGTTTATTCGATTATGAACCATTAACACTTGATAAGGCTCCAAGAGGACAGGTTGGTATTCCACGAGTTCTCAACATGTATGAAAACTATCCATTCTGGTATACTTTCTTTACCGAATTAGGATATAGTGTTGTACTATCTCCTGTTTCAAGCAGAAAGATATATGAACTTGGTATCGAATCAATTCCAAGTGAATCCGAATGCTATCCTGCCAAGCTAGCACATGGACATGTAACATGGTTGATTAAGCAAAATTGTAATTTTATCTTCTATCCTTGCGTACCTTATGAACACAAAGAGATAGAACATACCAACAACCATTATAATTGTCCAATTGTAACTTCATATGCAGAAAATATTAAAAATAATGTAGAAGAATTAAAAGATAACAATATTGATTTTAGAAATCCTTTCCTTACATTCGAAAGTGAAGCCCTCCTTTCAAAACGACTTGTAGAAGAATTCTCTAAGGAGATTCCAGAAAAGGATATTAAAAATGCTGTTAAAGCCGCTTGGCTTGAGTTAATGCAGTCCAAAGAAGATATACATAAAAAAGGTGAGGAGACAATACAGTATCTAAAAGATAATAACAAACATGGTATTGTTCTTGCTGGTAGACCATATCATATTGACCCTGAAATCAATCATGGTATTCCAGAATTAATTAATTCATATGGTATTGCCGTATTTACAGAAGATTCAATCTCACATCTCGGAACTGTTGAAAGGCCACTAATTGTAATGGATCAGTGGATGTATCACTCAAGATTATATGCAGCTGCAAGTTATGTTAAGACACAGGATAACCTTGACTTAATTCAGCTCAACTCATTTGGTTGTGGACTTGATGCTGTTACTACTGATGCAGTAAGTGATATTCTTACAAAATCCGGTAAAATATACACAGTTTTAAAAATTGATGAGGTTAATAATCTTGGTGCTGCGAGAATTCGTGTTCGTTCACTAATTGCAGCTCTTAGAGTTCGTGATCAGAAGCATTATGAAAGAAAAGTTGTTTCATCCGCTTATGAAAGAACTGAATTTACACCTGAGATGCGTGAAAAATATACTATTCTATGCCCTCAGATGTCACCAATTCATTTTGACTTGCTTGGTCCTGCACTTTCCTCTTGTGGATATAACTTTGTTGTACTTGACAATGATAATAAATCATCTGTAGATGTTGGATTAAAATATGTTAATAATGATGCCTGCTATCCTTCTTTAATGGTTGTAGGTCAGATTATGAGTGCAGTTCTTTCAGGTCAATACGATATGACAAAAACAGCCATTATCATTACTCAAACTGGTGGTGGATGCCGAGCTTCAAACTATATAGGATTTATACGTCGTGCTCTTGAAAAAGCTGGATATAATGATGTTCCTGTTATTTCACTCAGCACTCAGGGCATAGAAACGAATTCAGGATTCAGCTATAATCTTACAATGTTAAAGAAAGCAATGCAGGCTATTATATATGGAGATGTATTCATGAATGTTGTTTATCGTACACGTCCATATGAAGCTACTCCAGGTTCGGTTAATGAACTTCATGCAAAATGGCGTGATATATGTATAAAGCAACTTACACAGAATAAAGTAACTATGCGTGAATTCAACAAGAACATTAAACAAATTGTTAAAGACTTTGATGAAATTCCTCTTCTCGATATCAAAAAGCCACGTGTTGGTATTGTAGGAGAAATTCTCGTTAAGTTCCTTCCATCAGCTAATAATTATCTTGTAGATCTGCTTGAAAGCGAAGGTGCCGAAGCAGTTATGCCTGATTTGATGGGATTCCTTTTATACTGTTGTGAGAATGCTAATTTCAAGACCAAATATCTTGGAACATCCAAGAAATCCGCAAGAATGAATAATCTTGGAATTAAAGTTCTTGAATGGTTAAGAAAAGGTGCTAAAAAAGCACTTGCTGACAGTAATAGATTCACTCCTCCATCTTCAATCAAAGAGACTGCTGCTCTTGCCAAAGATTTGGTATCTCTTGGTAATCAGACAGGTGAAGGATGGTTACTTACAGGTGAGATGATTGAATTAATTCATAATGGTGCAGGTAATATTGTATGTTGTCAGCCATTTGCCTGCCTTCCAAATCATATTGTTGGTAAGGGTGTAATAAAGGAGTTACGTGCAGCATTCCCTGATGCTAATATTATTGCTGTTGATTACGATCCAGGTGCCAGCGAAGTAAACCAGTTAAACCGTATTAAACTTATGCTTGCTACAGCACAAAAAAATATCAATAAATAAACAATAAAAAAGAAGTGCATTATGATTTGATTATCATAACAGCACTTCTTTTTTATTATATTAATTTTTATTTTTCAAATACTAAAATCTTTTCTTCATCTAATCTCTTACTAATTTTAATTATATTATTGAAGTCATTAATTAAATCAGATGATAAATCTCTAGCTCTTTGAAGCTGCTCAGTAGCAAGATTATCATTATCACTTTTGACGGCATCAATAACTACATTACCTATACTATGAAATTCATGGTGCTTTGAAGCAAGATTATTCCATATAGCAAGGATCTCTTTATTCTGTGGTTTAACAGAATAATAAAAATGTCCAAATCCGCACTTATGATCATCCGTCTGAATCGGTTTTATATCTTTAGTATTAACAATAGTCTCTAACAAATTAAGCCAATTCATATGTGCTTTTATTGCATCATTAATTGCACTAATAAATACTGAATTATCCATCATATAAAAGCTATCATTAGACATATCACCAATAATCTCTGTAATTTCATCTAATTCATGCTCTACAATAATAATTGGTTCTATAGTTTCTGACATGGATTTGCCTAACACATCCAAATTCTGAGCATTCTTAACTAATTCTTCAACTTCCCCATTCAATGCCGCCATCTGACTTTCAACTTCATTCATAGAACTATTAATCTCTTCACTTGTAGATGCCACATGATTTATTGCCATAGTTGAATCTTTAATCATCTGTTCGTTACTCTGACTTATATCAAGTACCTCATCAATATGCGCATCTATTTGATTAAGTGAATCAACTGTATCAATTACACTGCTTACACTCTTATCAGAGGCATTACCAATATCCTTTAGGAAAGTATCCATCCTACCTGTAAGTGTTTTAGTTTCTTCTGCCAATGTTCTGATTTCTTCAGCAACAACTGCAAATCCTTTTCCAGCCTCACCTGCTCTTGCTGCTTCAATCGATGCATTAAGTGCAAGCAGATTAGTTTGTCCTGAGATATTGTTAATTGAACCGATAACTTCCTGCATACTGGCAATAATACTTACCAGCTCATCCATATCATCTTTCATTAATCCTGAATTAGTCTTTGCAACATCTGATAATTTCTTTATTTCTTCCATTCCATTAGCTGTATTAATCGTGCCCTCAAGCATAACCTGAGAATTGTCTGATATCTGATTAATTGATTCTGTCAATGAATCATATGCTGTTATAACATCACTTGTTACCTGCATAGTTCTAGCTGCTGTATCAGAGAGATTGCTCGAAGCCGTCAATGTATCTGAACTAATTTTCTTGATTTTATCTGCTTTATCCTTAAGTATCAAATCAAGGCTGCTTAAAGACATTACTGAATGAAGCGTCATCTGAATTACTTTTTCAAACTTTTTTCTTCCTGTGTTAATTCTATCAGCTACATCATACATCTTTATAGCGATAAAACCTTTTTTAGGCTTCTCAACACTATCAAAATAATTAATTGAATTCAAGGGATTAAGTATATCTTTTTTATTCATCATAATAATTCTCCATTCTATGTATTTTGCTATATATTTTCTATCTGCCAATCAATTGGAGCTAGATTATTATCTACCAAGAACTGATTTGTTTTACTGAACGGTTTACTACCAAAGAAACCTCTATATGCTGATAACGGACTAGGATGAGGTGCCTTTAATATCAAATGCTTTGGATTGTTGAGCATCTGTGCTTTTCTTTGTGCCGGTGCTCCCCATAGAATATATACAATTGGTCTATCCACTTTATTAAGCGCCATAATAGCTGCATCAGTAAACTCTTCCCATCCTATTCCTCTATGAGAATTAGGTTCATGAGCTCTAACTGTTAATACTGTATTCAACATAAGAACACCTTGCTTTGCCCATTTTTCCAAATAACCATTATTTGGAATATAACATCCCAAATCATCATGCAATTCCTTATATATATTAACTAATGATGGTGGAATATCAACATCCGGCTTAACCGAAAAGCATAATCCATGTGCTTGACCTTCATTATGATAAGGGTCCTGACCGAGTATAACTACTTTTACTTCACTTAATGGTGTAAAATGAAATGCATTAAACAAATCATCCGCTTTAGGATAAATAATCCTTTTTTTATACTCATCATTTATTTTAGAATACAAATTCTTATAATACTCTTTATCAAATTCTGGTTTTAATACCTCAAGCCAGTCATTATTAATTGGTGGCATTATATATTCCTCCTATAATCTTATAGGTAATCCTCTTGATGCAAGGTATTTCTTCAGTTCTGAGATTTCAAGCTCTTTATAATGAAATAAAGAAGCTGCCAATGCTGCATCTGCTTTACCAACAGTTAATGCATCATAAAAATGCTCCATTGTACCAGCCCCACCTGAAGCAATAACAGGAATTGATACATTATCTGCTACAAGAGCCGTAAGTTCATTATCATATCCGGCCTTAGTACCATCACAATCCATACTTGTAAGAAGTATCTCACCAGCACCTAATTCACAAGCTTTCATAGCCCACTCGATTGCATCCATATGCATATCAATTCGTCCGCCATTCTTGAATATATTCCAACCGCTTCCATCACTTCTTCTTTTTGCATCAATAGCTACGACCACACACTGACTTCCGAATTTGTCTGCAGCTTCACTAATTAATGTAGGATTTGTTATTGCAGCAGAATTAATTGCTATTTTATCTGCACCTTCACGAAGTAGTAACTTAAAATCATCAACAGACCTTATACCACCTCCTACTGTAAATGGTATGAATACCTTTTCAGCTACTTTTCTAACCAAATCAACTGTAGTATTCCTTCCATCGCTAGAGGCTGTTATATCTAGAAATACGACCTCATCAGCTCCGGCTTTATCATACATAGACGCAACTTCTACTGGATCACCAGCATCACGAAGATTAACAAAATTAGTACCTTTGACAACTCGTCCATTATTACAATCCAAACAAGGAATTATTCTTTTTGTATGCATTACATACCTCCAATTATTATAATGAAATAAAATTCTTTAAAATCTTAAGTCCGATATCTCCACTTTTTTCTGGATGAAACTGGCAGGCAAAAATATTACCTGTTTCCACAGCCGCATGAATATGTGCCGAATAATCTGTTGTAGCAGCAACAATCGACAAATCCTGTGCCTTCAAATAATACGAATGCACAAAGTAAACATATGACTCTTCTTTTATCCCATTAAATAACTTTGATTCTTTAGTAAAATTAAGAGAATTCCAACCTATATGAGGAATTTTAAGACCTGGTTTATCAGGAATCTTAGCAATCTCACCTTTTAGAATTGCAAGTCCTTCTACACCTGGACTTTCCTCACTTTTTTCAAACATCAGCTGTAATCCAAGACATATTCCAAGTAATGGAATATTGCGCTTAACCACTTCTTTAATTACATCAACAAGCATATATTTGTGTAATTTTTCCATTGCATCACCAAAAGCGCCTACTCCTGGAAGTATTACTTTATCAGCAGCAAGAATCTCATCTGGATTTCTAGTAATGACTGCATCCTGACCTAATGCCTGTAATGCTTTGTATACACTTTTGAGATTTCCTGCATCATAATCTATTATTGCTATCATTGTTATCTCCATTCACTGTTATTTATATGTTTCTATTGTCATATGATATTGTACAAAATCTTCTTTCATAACATTACAATATTCATTAGCCTTTGCCTCATCAATTCCATATGAATTAAGAAGATTATCAAGAATCTTAGAATAAATATCATCAAACTGAGCTACAACACCTTGTCCTTCTGCAATATCTCTGTATGTATTATATCTATCCACGCCTTTAATAAGAGAATCTAATGCTTCTGCTTTCATATTAAGCTTTGTATACCTATCATACGAATTAATCTGCTTATCGAGATACATTAAGACTCTTACTTGTTTGTATAAGTCCTCATCCGCAGCCTTAATATTGGTACCGTTCAAGCTATCATATGCCTCTTCATAATTACCATTCTGATAGTATGTCTTTGATAATTGAATGTTTGACATATAATGCATATAGTCATTCATAACTGTAATTAAAATAACTGTACCTGATACAAATAATACAAGCTTAATAATCGTTTTTGGCTTAATCTTGAGAATATCACCTGGTTTTGAAGGTTGCTTTTCCTTCTTAGGTTTTTTCTCCTTCTTTTCTTTTGGTGGTTTCTTTTCCTTCTTAGGCTTTTCTTCTTTCTTAGCTTTTGAAGCTTCCTTCTTCTCTTTTGCCTCAGCCTTTTTAGCTTCTCTAGCAGCCTTCTTTTCATTATACTCTGCTTCTTCAGCCTCTTCCTCAGCTTTTCCTTCTATTGCATGTTTTTCTATTTTACTATTGAAAAATGCTTTTATTTTGGCTATTAACCCTTTTGGTTTATCATCAGATGTCTTTAATTCTACATCAGTATCCTCTTCTTCAATATCATCTTTTGCTCCACCATACATCTCATTAAGAAGTCTTTCATTCTCGTCTTTTGGTGGTTCTTTAGATTCATTAATAACTTCTTCTTCAATATCTTCAAAAAATATATTCTTTAAGATTTGCAGGAAACCTTTTTTCTTCTTTTTTTCAACCTGCTTTAGTTCTTTTTGTGTTTCATCTTTAATATTATCCACAGCATCAGTTTCTATATCCTTAGATGCAGCTGTATTAGATGTGTCTACATTAGATATATCTGCACTAGATACATCTATATTAGATGCGTCTGTATTAGATACGTCTGTATCAGAATCTTTTTCATCAACTGAATTAGTCTTATCAACAGTTACTTCATCAATCCCATCAGTATTGAATAAATCCTCGATTGACATACCATCACTATTAACATCTTCAATAATATTATCTAAATCCATACTTGCAAGTCTTTCAATTTCACTAGGTGTTAAATCGCTTTCTGGCTCGTTCTCATCTATATTATTAGCATCAAAATCAGGATTATCAGATTCAAAATATTCTTTATATTCATCTTTTACTTCATCTGTGGCTACTTGTATATCATCATTATCCTGCTTTGCTGACAAAGCAGCTTCCTGAATCTGCTTCTCAACATTATCAACAGCATTTGTTGATTCAGGTATTAAATCATCAATACTTTTTACAGAATCTGGCTCTTCATAGTCAATTACTTCATCAATTGGCTCTTCAACTGATTTTTTGACAGCGTTAGCCACCTGTTGTTTTATTAATCTTTCTTCTTTTTCTTCTTCAGTCTCCTCTGGCTCTTTTTTACTCATCTGATTAAGCAAATTGTCCAGATAATCCTCTTCATTAAAGTCACCCAATCAACGGCACCTCCAAAGTTATACATATCACTATATTACCATATATTAATGTTTATAACAACAAAATACACTTATTATTTTATCTATTTTATGTTTTAATTAGTCTAAGAATAGACTATAATAGAATTGATTATTAATCAGGAGACAATACTTATGAATACAAAGAAAAGAATAGTAAATTCTACTATTTTACAAACAAATTATAATATACATAAACCCAGAAAAATCATTAACATTCGTAAGAATATTAATTATATTAAAGTTCTTAGAATAGCACTATCAAGCTGTATAGCAATTCTAATTGCTTCATTTGTAGGACTCAAATACAGTTCTTCAGCAGGAATCATAGCATTTTTAAGTACCCAGGACACCAAAAAGGAAACCATAACTGATATAATAATACGTTGTCTATCTTATCTGCTTGCAGTTGTTCTATCATTTATTACATTTCACATTCTGGGATATAATACATATGCCTTTGGTGTATTTATGTTCTTAATTGTTACAATAAGCTACTATTTTGACTGGGCAAGCGTACTTTCATCAAGTGCCGTTGTTTCAACACATTTTCTAATGGATGGAGCACTTACAGGTTCATTATTCATTAATGAGATGCTTTTACTTCTTATAGGAATTGGTTCAACCATGATTATGAATCTTTTTGTATCTAATAACACTAAAGTTATTAAGAACGATATGACTAGAATTGAGAACGAATTTCAAGCAACATTTATTGAGATGTCCAAATACATAAAATTAATTGATCGTACTGAATATGATATTGCAAGACTTAATGCCTTAAGACTACACCTTGATGAATCCTATGAGCGCGCTATTAACAATAAAAATAATGAATTTTTTAGTGATTCAAATTATTACCTTGATTATATGACTGCTAGAATTGAACAATTCGAATCTATGCAACGTGTTGTTGATAGCATGCATAGTCTTACCCAAGTTCCATTTATGGCATTAGAATTATCTGATTTTTGCAATAAAATAAGCCAGTCAGTTCACTGGCGTAATAATACATTATATCTATTAGAAGAACATAAAAACCTGTATAAAGCGTTCGACAATTTTCCTATTCCACAATCAAGAGAAGAATTTTTGAATCTATCACATCTCCATGATATACTTGTGGAACTCGAATATTATCTATATACAAAACACGTATTTGTATCTTCTTTATCACAAAAACAGCTTAATAGATTTTGGAAAGAAGGTAATCTCTAAAATAACGCCAGATTATATTCTGGCGCTATTTCTATATTATATACTTTTAATTAAACTCTTTTACCTAAACTCATTTAACTAAATTCTTTTTAATATATCCTTTGAATCAAATTGAACTGCTTTTGATTTTTCGCTTATATTCTCTGGTATCTGTGGAAATGTTGAATTAATTCTAATAAATCGAGCTTTATTATTAATAAATGTTATCTTCTCTAATGGCCACCTTATAAGTGATGGCATATTAAAGCCTTCACCTAATTCAATAATAATAATATTCTTATTAAGTGTAGTAGTTAACCATTTGTTATAAAAATCCCACTGTTTTTCATAAAAGCTTTCACAAAAATCATCCTGCGAATAGTAATTAGCAATATATTGCTGATTACAACTGTCACAGCGCTGGTAACAGGTTATTGCATTATTTATTCTATAATCTTCTACTTGCTTATAAAACAATTCTTCATCCAATAACAACTCTTTATCTTCACAACTACAATGATATTCACGCATATTACCGCATGGAGTAACAATCCTTTTTTTATTCAACTCACTTTTATATATGAGTCCATCTACATTAGATGAAATAATAAAATAATTTTTTGAAGAAACTAGTTCATTAATTATATTATAAAAATTAATGAATGTGTTCTCCTGTAATTTAAGGTTTTCATAAGTTGAAGCTTTCTTAATGCTTCTATATGGTGCCAATTCATTACCTATACCAATCAATACAACATCTGCTTGATTAATCAAGTTCTTAATTGTATCTGATATTGTCTCAGCATTATCCCAGCTATATTCATCTAAATTCATTACTTACTCCATCTATAATTATACTAATATCTTGTCTATCTCTTGTACCAATAAACCAATCTCTGGCTTAGATAATTGTACATCAGCACCTAATGCCTCACCTTTTGCTTTCATCTGATCATTAATCAATGATGAGAATATTATTACTGGTATACTTTTAAGTTCATCATCAGATTTAATTAGTTTTGTTAGTCGATGTCCATCCATTAATGGCATCTCAAGATCTGTAATTACACAACTTATATTACCTTTAACATTATTATCTGCTTTAAGTTTACTAATATGATTCCAAGCTTCCTGTCCATTCATGCATACTGTCAAATTAGTATATCCAGCTTTTTTAAGAGAATCACAAATTAATTTACTAAGCAATGGAGAATCCTCTGCGATTACGATTGGTGAATTATTCCTGTCTCTAGGTTCAAGTTTATCAATATCTGATACTTTTAAGCCTGTCTCAGGACTAATATCTGATACAATTCTTTCAAAATCTAATATTACAATCAATTCTCCATTAATCTTAATAATACCTGTTGCAATTCCATCATTAGCTGAACTGATCGTCTGATCTGGCGTAATAATATCAGCCCAGGATACTCTATGTATTCCAACAACTCTACTTACATGAAAAGCAACATTTAATTTATTGAAATTAGTTATTATAAACATATCTTTTGTAATATCAGCAGATGGAGCTGCTTTAATTACTTTAGCAAGATCAACTACTGTAATCATTAAATCTCTTGGCATAAATATTCCTTCAACTGAAGGATGTGTATTAGGAACAGGGGTAACTACATTAAAAGGAACAATTTCTTTGATTTTTGCAACATTAATTCCATAATGATTATTTCCTACAATAAACTCTAATACTTCAAGCTCATTTGTTCCACTTTCCATTAATATATTAGTTTCCATATTCAATTCCTCCGATACCACATTAATATTGTCTTTATTATACATTAAAATGTCAGTTAATTCAATAAATATAATAAAAAAAGACATAATACTTTATGTCTTTTTTTAAATAATATTAAATTACTTGTACCTTCAAAACTGCACATCAATCACTATCTATACATCCGTATTCCACTGGAATAAC
>CAZPHI010000040.1:0-1896 GCA_964586425.1 uncultured Lachnospiraceae bacterium
GATTTATTACCTTCACTATCCCTACAATACATAACAATTGAATAGTCACCAGATTTAGTGGTATCATACGCACCATTGATATTAATTCTACGATATAATGCATCGCTTGTATCTTTATCATCTGTAATAGATTCAATATACGTTGTTATATTGAATGTATCACCCGCTTTGATTGTTGCTTCATTAGCATTCATCTTTATAAGTGGAGCATTCATAGCAACAGAAACTGTTAACTCTGTACTCGCTCTTTCAGTCGTTGAGGATGTAGCTATATTCGTTCCTCCAACGGTTCCAATGACAGCTATTGTAGACATTGTACTAGACATTGAATCACTTTCCAATTCTTCAGTAGTAGTATTCTCCCAACTCTCTATCTCTTCTTCACTAGCTATATATTTTACAATCAAGTTTTTCTTAGATATATGATTATCACTATCTTTAACAGCATACACAATCTTAGCTGTATTATGGTCCGATAATACATATACATTCTCAATTATAACATCTTTAGTAAGGTCTCCATCTTTATCATCCTTTACAGTGACAAGTTCTAATAACTTATCCTTACCTAGTTCAGATCTATATGTATACTCTCCATCACTAACTTTCACAATTATCTCTGGCGCATCATTTTTCTTATTAAGTATTACAGTTACTGACACAGCTATCATTATAGCTACAACAACCCCCATAATAATTACTATTATTTTTTTATTCATATATCCACCATTCATTAATTACTACTTTTCTCATATTGATATAAGCGTAAGGATGCTAAGCAGTATAGAATACATCCTTACGCCCTTCGAGTGAATGAATCACTCATTTGTGCATACACACATGTTTTATAATAACACTTGGAGTTATCCAAGTACTATTCACCTTGCTATAATTATCTTATTTACGAATTCAACATCTATTCTTCTGAATCATCACCATAATTACCATAGTATTTACCATAATATTTACCATAATACTTACCATAGTAACCATTCTCACTCATATCAACCTTATTAAGTACTGCTCCAAGTAACTTACAGTCAGTCTTCTTCAACTGATCAATTGAGCGCTGAATGAACTTATGACTTGTCTGTCCTGCTGCCATTACGAATATTGCTCCATCACACTGCTGTGCAATAATTGCTGCATCAATTACATTAGCAAGCGGTGGTGTATCAATAATTATATAATCGAATTCATCCCTAAGTGCAGATACCAGACTTGTGAATATATCACTATCAAGTAACTCTGCTGGGTTAGGAGGAATCTGACCTGAGAATACTGTCCACAGATTGTCAACATTAGTTGAATAACATATCTCATCGAATGTATTCATGCCTGACAGATAATAAGTAAGACCTTTAACAGCCTTATTGATCTTATAACGACCAATAAGAACGGATTTTCTTAAGTCGGCATCGATAAATATTACCTTCTTACCAGTCTCGGCAAGTGATACTGCCAAGTTGAATGATACACTTGATTTACCTTCATTAGGAGTAGCACTTGTTGTCATAATAACCTTGATATTAGATCCACATAACTGAATATTAGTACGTAGATTCTTATATGCTTCATTACTTCTATAATCTAACTTTCTAAGTCTCTCAATGTTAATCTTTGCCATTAGTTATCACCCTGCTTTCTGCCAGTTGATGAAGCAGACTGGCTGCTATGTGAAGAATGCTTTTTCTTACGCTTTCCCTTTGAATTATACTTGCTGTCATCTAATTGCTCTGATAATGGAATAAGTGCCAGCGTACTAATTCCAAAGTATCTCTCAATATCATCCGAGCTCTTAACTGTATCATCCATTAACATTCTAATTATTACTATTGCTAATGCAAGTATTACTCCAATAGCTCCACCAATTAATACATTCTTAGTTGTATTAGG
>CAZPHI010000040.1:1996-4554 GCA_964586425.1 uncultured Lachnospiraceae bacterium
ACTTTAAAATCCTTAACAAGTAATGTTGATGTCTGTACATCCGAATATGTTGTTGTTGTATCATTCTGTCTACTGATTACGTACAGATTAGTTGTTGATGTATACACAGGCTTTGCGAATACTTTACTATAGATAAGCATTGCAAGTGCACCAATAATTCCTGCTAAGATAATAATAACTATCTTATCTAATATCTGTATTGCGACTTGTCTCAAATCGATTTCGATTTCATCATTCTGTTTCTCTTTGTTATGCTCCATGATTAATAATCTTCCTCCAGGTATTTTCCTTGTAATATTGTCTCAGCATTATCTGCAAGTAACATTCTTGCATATTCTTCGCCGAACTTTTTCTTAAGATATTTGGCACACTTCTCAATATGTGGTGCTCTTGAAGTGCTGTTATGAGCATCAGTTCCAATAATATCAACAAGCTCTTCTGTAAGCATATGCTTAATTGCTTTCTTAACACTTCTGCCAAGCTCGCCTATTACTGAATCAGCATTCACCTGAATAACTGCACCCATATTCTTTAATTCATATATTAATTCCCAATCATCAACCACACATGCATATCTTTCAACATGGGCTACAATTGGAATATATCCTAACTGAATTATATTATTAACACTGCGAACCAGATATGCTGGTTCAACTGATGTAGAATACTCTACAAGTATGTATCTGGTATCACCAATAAGTAATGCCTTACCTGTTTCTATCTCATCCATAACATCTACTGTATAATATACTTCTCTGCCATATAATAGCTTCATATCAGGATGCATCGTTGTAACTGTCTTCGAGAATTCCTCATACACAGCTAGTATCTCTTCTGTTCCTGCGCGACTTCTCCTTGGATGATGATGAGGTGTTGCAAGAATTGTTCTTATACCTTCGCTGTATGCTATATCTAACATTCTAAGACTAGTCTCCATACTGTCAGCTCCATCATCTACTTTAGGAAGTATATGACAATGCATATCAACATATCCATAGTCCGCGCTATTCTGTCTAGCCATTATTTACCACCTTTTTTGAATATTACTCCAATCGTCTTAAGAATAATCTTGATATCTAACCATATACTCCAGTTATCAATATACTCAATATCAAGCTTTACAACATCTTCAAAGTTCTCAATACTGTTACGTCCACTTACCTGCCATAGCCCTGTAATACCGGGTTTTGCACTAAGACGTCTTTTATGATATGTCGCATACTGTTTGTATTCATCAACCGTTGGTGGTCTTGTACCTACAAGGCTCATATCACCTTTTAATACATTAATGAACTGTGGAAACTCATCAAGGCTAGTCTTTCTAATGAACTTACCAACCTTAGTAATTCTTGGATCATCAGTCATCTTGAACATTAACCCATTCATCTCATTCTTATCCATCAGTTCCTTCTTACGTTCCTCTGCATCCATATACATTGAACGGAACTTATATATCTTGAAGAATCTTCCGTTACGGCCTACTCTTGTCTGTGAGAATATTAGTGGTCCTGGTGATTCGATAAGAAGCACTGGTGCAAGGAATATTGTAATAATACCTGTGAAGAATATTCCTATTATTGCTCCTAATATATCTATAACTCTCTTAACAACCAACTTATTATTATCATATATCTTGTTAGCGAATGTTACCACTGGCATATTACCAAGCAACTGATATCTTGTATCAAAACCGTCCAGTTCATTAAGTACGTCAAGCTTGATGTTAACTGTAATTCCCATATTCTCGAATTCCATAATGATATCCTTAAGTGCATTAATTTCTTCGTTATCTGCATTAATAAGTACTTCATCAATTACTGCTGTTCTCGAATATTCAATTACCTCTTCAATAGATGACTTGACTTCTATGCCGCTTATGCTCTGTCCTGTCAGGTCTTCATCTATTATTACAAGACCCTTAATCCTTGTCTGCCATCCACCCGCAGCCTTAAGTGTATCTATTGTTTTCTCTGCCCTATCTCTGGCAGCAATGACTACTACCTGAGATGCAGAAGTCTTATCTTTTTTTCTTCTAACTATACTGTATTTTAATAATTCATGAACAAGATATGTGCACGCAACATATATTGCGAATGTTATAATATACACACCTCTTGAGATTGCATTATCCTCATGCATTAATACCATAATAACCGCTGTAACACATGCCATCATGAATGACTGTGTGATAATACACCTAATCTCTTCGAATCTTCCACGATTCATGAAATTATTGGTATTGTTATACAATAATACAATTATTATGTATGAAGTAAATACTGCAACGCTGCTTTCCTGAAGCATACTAACTACTAATGCTGTTGACATTGCTTTATACATATACAGCCATATACATCCTGCAAGCACATAGCTTACAAAAAGCGAACCAAACTCAGCAATGTAGAGTAAAGCGTTACTTCCCTTTTCAGTACTCTGATACATAGATTACCTCACATTGTACCGACTTATAAGCCTTTTGATTAGTAGGCATATGTATCGGTATATTTTTAGTTTATAACTAATTAAGTATATCATAGCCGCCACTTCTATTCAACATT
>CAZPHI010000040.1:4654-17463 GCA_964586425.1 uncultured Lachnospiraceae bacterium
TTTTTGTCTTTCTCTATGTACTTCCAAGTCTGCTTATATGTGCCAGGAACTGCAAGCCTTTCATCTGATATAAAATCTATAAATCCTTGCAAATCATCTTCGTATTTTTCTGCAAAATCATCAGATAATATTTCTTTTTCTTCATCCGAAAAATCCTTAAGTTCACAATATAGAACATGTTCAAGATTACATGAATTAAAGAATAATCTGTATCTAATATTGTGAACCTTTCCAGTAGAATACAATTTAAACATCACTGCAGCCTTGTGTGTATTTCTTTGTTCTGTAGCTTCTACATTAGACGATTCCATATAATCTTCATGATACTGAATTGTCTTTACCTCTGCTTTCTGTATACATCCCGTTGTAAATGCACCATCCGTATCTGCAATATGAATAATTTGTATAAAATCATCCCATTGATATCCATATTTTCTTCTAATCATATCGATAAGATTATCTACCTTGTTCACTACATTATCTACCGATGTATAATCGTCCGACGTAATATCTCCATGCACTACAGCAAACTGAACTTCATCTGAAGAAAAGTATTCCTTTAGAATTCCTCCTATTGCATTTTCATCACTGGGTCCTTCAACAATAACTGCAACCACACTTTTTTCACTCATTATTCAGACTCCTTCCTGCCTTGCGGAAGGCTCTAGCAATTTTTAAGCTATCTGTTTCTTCATATATTTGTTCATCCTGTCCGCCAAGCGTAATACTTCTTATATACATACTGCGAAGGTTATTCGTATCCTTTACCTTCTTCATATGAATATATCTATTGTCAGGATTCACTGTAGAGAACATAATACTGTCTTTATCAAGCATCTCAAGAGCTCTTAGATTATGAGAAGTAAATATAAGCTGTCCCTTTGCACTCTTTTCAAATATATCCAAGAGTTCTCCCAACATATATTCAAAAATACCTGCATCTAATTCATCTATTACCAGACAAATTGATGGATTACCAAATGCCTGAATCAATGCATTCAATATAGACACTATCTTAACAATTCCCTCAGATTCCATACGGATAGGAATAGGTCTCTTGCCTTCACGAATTGACATTAATTCTACCTTCCAGCCTTCATCTCCAGAATCTAGGGCCTGTTTCCCGTAATTTTTAACATCTATCTTCATACCAGGAATAATTGTATATAACACAGTATTAATCTGATCAACAATTGCCTGAAGAAGTGATGTTCTTTGTGCATCTAAGACGACTGGCTCCATAAGTGGAACTACAAAGTCACCCTTCATACCCAGCATATCTTTTTCAACTCGGAATGCCATCGGAAGCAAAAAATTGGCAGATATCATACCAGAATGTGTATTTCTGATTACAAATAAGTCCTTTAATGCAAAGTCAAATAAGGAGTCTATTACAATCGCATAGTTCTTAAAGTCATTATCTTTATTCTTTCCGAATATCTCTCTACTGCTTTCACCAAATATATAAGAGCAGTTGCTTTTTTCAGCCATCTTTCTTGCAACTATTAGATCTGTCTTTATGTCTTTATCTTTACCAATCAATTCATCCAACCGTTTTTGCGGTTTGAAGATAACATCAGTCTCTGTTCTCTGATAATCCATAAAGATATTCTTATTGGTTCTTATTCCATTCTGATTGGTTGCACAATTAAGATACTCCCTCTCAATATTAACTCCACCATCTATTTTAGTTAAACATAGATGATACCCTACTTCAAAGAATATATCTTTTCCAATGATTTTAAATTCAGCAGAAATCTCTGCTGATGAGCCATCAACATCAATATAATCAGCCAAACTGCTTTCAATCTCATTACCAATCATAATCTGCTGTAAGTAATACAATGTATCTACTATAGCTGTTTTTCCAGACCCATTCTGGCCATAAATACCCAATATTTCTGCTGAATTAGCATTCTGACATTTTTTCTCTGCCATAGGCATATATATCGTACCACTCTTAACGTTCTTTATCCTCTCAAGTGTTAATGATGATAATCGTACTATAAAATCCTTCATAATAATTCTCCATTCTGTTTATGTGCCCACTATCGATATAATATCATAAAGCCAAAAATATTTCAATTGTAATTTGAATATTAGTATTTTATATGCCATTTTGCATTTTACATATGCATATTAGTATATTCCTTAATCCTTACCCCTTCTTCTCTACAGCCTTTTTCCTCTTAGCGAATATAAGCTTAATTCCTTCTGCGCTTCCTTTAACCTTGTCGCTATTCTTGCCATATATACCCTCAGCAATACCACGAATTCCGTATCCAAGAGCTCTAATCTTCGATACATTCTTACTTACGAAGAGAACCTTGTTACGATATACATAGTGTGTGAAGAATGGTGACCACTCCTTGCTTGTACCTGTGTGAACGTGACGAACCACAGATTCTGGGCAATACAGAATCTTCTTACCGGTCTTTCTGATTCTGTAGGAAAGGTCCGTATCCTCATAATACATGAAGAATCTGCTGTCCATTCCACCGGCTTTCATATAATCCTTACGGCGAATCATCATTGCAGCGCCACATGCAGCCTGAACCTCTGCTACAGTGTCGTATAATGGAGCAAGCTCCTTGTCGTTAGTTCTAACACCGAATCCCAAATCATAACCATTACAGTGTTTGTCCAGTGCTGAACCAGCATTTTGAATAATTGAAAATGCTGATTTCGCAATCAACTCTTTGTTATAGACAACTTTCGATGTCTCTTCCTGCTTCATTCCATTATCGTCATCATCGAGTGCTCTTGTAAGCTCCATCTCAATTGTATAATCTGTAATTCCATCAATTAGTGGTACTGTAATATTGTTAGAACGCTTCTTTCCAGGTTCCACTCTCGCCTGAAAGCGCTTATCTAACGAATAATCTCTTCCATTAATCTCAATATTACTTGCTACCATACCATTCTTAACGAATACATCAATAAAATCATGAAAGAATATAAGCTTTGAACATACAATACCAACATCCTTGCGGCCGTGAATATTCTTGTATAATTCAAGAAGCCAGGTTGGATTTACTGCTGTGTCATTATTAAGTAATGCTAGATATCTGCCAGCAGCTTCCATAGCTCCTGTATTATTCGCAGATGCAAACCCTGTATTCTCCGTATTCTCAATAATCTTGTACCGCTCTATTCCACTGTTCTCGAATTTACTCTTATAATATTCTACCGAATCATCAGTAGATGCATTATCAACGACAATTACTTCATAGCTTAATGGTCCCATCTGCATTGCCGCAAGTGAATCCACATTCGCATCTATATAATTGCGTCCATTATAATTAACAACAATAATTGATATATCTACATCATATACCATCCGTATCACCTCTGTTTGGCACTGTCCATATAATCAACTCTGCATTGATATACTCATGCCGCTATTTTTGTTCATCTTTTTATTCATCATCTATTTATTCATTATAATTTTATTCATTATAATCTATTCATCATCTTTTTCATCAATTCCTTTGATGCTTCTTTCAAGCTTCAATAAGAAACCGCTTTTTTTCTGAATCTTCTGAGCAGCTTCAATTGCACCTGCCATTGCATATGCTGTCAAATAGCGGCCTTTAACTACATTACTTAGTATAAGCTTATTCTTAACATAGCTGATGTCACAATATCCGACGAATGTCTCCCAGTACTTTGCTTTACGCTCAAGCTGTTTTGCATATCTTACAATCGGATAGAGATTAATAGACACTGCCTTACTTTTGGCTATTTGTCCTGTTCTCTGTCCAACCCTTAAGTTCATTATGAACTCAACGATATCCCAGTAACAGCGCACGGTTCTATATGCCGGGAGCATCTTAACAGGTGTTATGCTTCTCTTCACTATAGATATTAATTCATCATCCAATGCCTGCTGCTTCTTCGCAAGATCAGTTACATATCCCGAAGTCTCAGATTCAGAGATTTCATTAATTCTCCAGTAATACAAGGTCTCTTCAATTGTCGTTATTGTCTCTGCCTGTGTTATTAACTCAAGGAACATTATATAATCATCCTCATAGTTAACGAAGCGTCTGAATGAACGGTTTTTAATTAAGTTTCGGTCTATTAAGCATTTCCAAATAGTACCATATAGCTTAACATCGGGATTCCTGTGCCCGGTACCATTGCAGCTGGTATAGCCGTTGAATATTAGCGGATAGAGAATGTTCTCGTGGATATCTTCACCAGTGAAGCAGCCGTCTATCAGGTGCTCATAAGGAGTCTTGGCAACTTCTCCATCTGCTATACGGATACGTCCAGTTGAACATATAGCTAACTGGCTGGCGTCAACTATCATTCGCTCCAGCATAGTCCTATACATCTCCGGCTCCACACAATCATCCTGGTCGCAGAATGCAATGTAATCTCCGTTCGCCATAGACAGCCCGGCATTCCTTGCCGAACAGATGCCACCATTCTCTTTATGAAGGACGTGAATTCTTGAATCACAGTCTGCAAGGTCGTCGCAGATTGCGGGGCTCTTGTCGCTCGAGCCATCATCAATCAGAAGAATCTCAAGGTTTTGATAATCCGAATTGCAGAGCGTATCCACCGTTTCTCGAAGGAATTTTTCCCCATTATATACGGGAATAATTACACTTATCATTTTAGTATTCAAACGAACAACACCATCCTTTCTTTGCCACAGGCCATTCACACTACATCTACTTTCGCTGGTTATTTCACATGCTTGGCTATCCACAGAGCCGTCTCTGGACTAATCATTGAGATGAATGCTCCATACTTGTTAATTGACCTTACATATGGGTCTTTGAGGACCTGCTTTTTGTATTTGTGAATCTCCATCAGGAGACGTTTGTATTCCATTGGGTATTTGCTGCGTTCCTCAGCACCGAATAATGCCAGTACCTGGAAGCATGCGCTAAAATGCCTTGACACCGCAGCGTTATAGCACTCCGGACGTTTGAACTTGATGTCGCGAAGCATTTCCTTGGAAAGATTAATATAATCCATTCGCTTTGGTGTAAACTGACTGTTTACAATACTATTGTGACGCACCACGTAATTATACTTCTTAGCTGAGCTGTATACCGACTTTGTTGCTTTCATGAACAGCTTGTATGTTGTTCCCATATCTTCATGCAGCTTGCCAATTGGATAACGAATATCCTCAAATAATGCAGTCTTGTATAACTTCGCCCACGCTGTAACTGTAAAATCACGCTGGTAGAGAAGTGTCATCAACCCAACTGTATTACCATATGCTTTTACACAATAATTGTATTCTTTTGGCGATTTATCCACAATATCCTGCAGGATTTCCTTCTCATCCACAACTGCATAATTACAGACTGCAATGTCGATGTCGCCAACATTTCTATTCATATCAGGTATATCAAGATTAGTGTAATCACCCTCCGACAGCTTTCCAGTAATCAGATAATACAGATGTTCAATCATGTCGTAATCAATATAATCATCTCCATCAATGAATGTAATATATTTGCCTCGTGCTATCTCAATTGCGTCATTCCTTGCTGCCGAAAGTCCCTTATTGAACTTATGTATTACTCGTATTCGCTTATCTGAACGTGCATATTTGTCACAGATTGCCCCCGAATCATCAACTGAGCCATCATCAACAATAATTATTTCGAGATTACGGTATGACTGGGCACACACGCATTCAATACATCTGCTTACGTAATCTTCAAGATTATACACACATACAACAACTGTTATTAATGGTAGATTCCCATGCATCACCGCAATTCTCCTTTCTGTCTTCTAATATATTATTCATTCTAATTGATTTCCAATTCTTTTGCCATATTCTTTGCAAATGCTTCATTGCTGTAGTTCTTCGCCTTAACCACTGCCGCATCCGCCATTCTGGTTCTTAACTTCTCATCTTCTATTATCTTCTTAGTTGCCTTCCACAGTTCCTCTTCTGTCTCAAAAAGGTATCCGCAGTTATCACTATCTACAATGAATCTTTGGCCTCCTCGATTGATAACAATCGGAACCGCTCCATAACTCATTGCCTCCACCGTAGTGATTCCAAAGTGTTCCATCTTCTCCGGTTCTTTCAGCTCATCTGTATTCATCCCTGTTCCATGCCAGAATATCTTCGCCTTTTGATACAGGTTCTTTAATTCTTCATATGAACAATTAACGTGTAGATGTATATTAGGACATGATTTAGCAAGCTGCTTTATCTTATCAAGATACAATAAATCTTCCTTACTGTCAAATACAGTTCCACAAAGATGATATTCATAATTCGAAAAATCATCACAATGTTTGGCAAAGCATTCTGCCATCTCCAGCTGTTTCTTGCAGTGATGCCCTACGAAGAATCTGCCAACGCTTAGAATTATGTTCTCCTTTTGCGCCTCATCATAGGTATTATCATTAACATTATATACACCAGGCCATACCGTAGCGCACTGTCCATCCTTAATGTACCTGCCATAATATGTATCTGTCCATTGTGCAGTATATTCCGAGATATTAATTATCTTGTCATAGCTGGTAATGAATGCTTTGTCGATTCGCTCACCGAGTTTGTGAATCAAGCCAGCTTTTGGCCCGGCTTTGAGCTTGTTTTGGCTGTTTGGGGTTGGCTGGCCGGTGCCTGTTGTTTGAGTGCTTGCGCTGGACTGGCCGGTGCCTGTTGTTTGAGTACTTGCGCTGGACTGGTGTGTGAGTCTGGCGCCGACGCTCTCCGCGAACGGCTTTGGTGGGAACATGCATACATACACATTCTTCTTAGCCCTTCCCGCATGCTGACTCTCGAACATTATGTTAATAAGCAGGTCATAGCCAGCAGTTATAGCCTCAAGGTCTCTCTTGAACTTCAGGTAATTAAAAGCATTTCTCTTATGAGGTCGCTCGATTTTCACAATCCGTGTGTGACTAAGTTTAATATTATATTGCTCGCACAGCGCATCAATCGTGATGTAATCCGGTGAGTAGACATCTATGTCATTGTGATCATGGACCAATATATCTATTGTTAGGTCGGCATTATCTTGGTCGTTGGCTGCTGTGCCTGCCAGCCGTTCCTCAAGGAGCTTGCAGATTGAAAGCATCAGCTTCTCGCCGCCACCACGATAATCAATATATGGATTTAATACGCATACCTTCATATCCGCTCCTTCCTTCATAACCATCTCTTAGTCAATTATGTAATGCTTATCGATTTTCCTTATCTAATTCACTATCACTACCACTCTTCTTGCAGTCAGTAAAATCACTTACTGCCGTATCATAGAATTCAAGGTTTTCGTTGTCATAGTACAGCTTCCTGACTTTGTACTGAATGTCCTGAAGCATCTTCCTGTTAGCAGCAATTACGTCGCCGAGGAAACCAACTACGATTGTAAGCACACCGATGACTAGCATCATGCTGGCCAATATCACCGACTGAACATGTCCATCGCCCGAGCCGCCAATTGCGAATACCAGATATCGAATGAAGAATCCAATACCGATAAGTGAGCAGATACTTCCAAGAATTGAGAAGAAGTAAAGTGGTCGGTATGTCATATATGTTCTGATAATTGTAAGCATGGATTTCTTGATGTAACCCCACATGCTGTGAAAAAGTCTTGATTTACGAAGTTCAGGATTGGTGCGGATTGGAACGGACATAACTGCCATCTTGTCCCTGCCGGACTGAACGATTGTCTCTAATGTGTATGTATAGTCATTAATTACGTTGATTCGCATCGCCGCATCCCTGCTGTATGCACGGAAACCGCTTGGTGCATCCGGGATGTCTGTTCTTGATGCTTTTCTTACTACCCAGCTTCCGAAGTGCTGTAATTTCTTCTTTAATGGGGAAAAATGCTCTGTCGCATCGATTGGTCGCTCGCCGATGACCATATGTGCCTTTCCGTCAAGTATTGGTCGCACAAGCTTCTCAATGTCTTCACCGCAGTACTGATTATCAGCATCTGTGTTAACGATGATGTCTGCGCCATTCTTAAGACAGGCATCAAGTCCAGCCATGAATCCTTTGGCAAGACCTTTGTTACGTCTGAATCTTACGATGTAGTCAACGCCCCATTGTCTGGCAACTTCTGATGTGTTATCATGACTTCCGTCATCGATGATAAGATACTCAATCTTGTCAATTCCTTCGATTTTCTTAGGAAGGTCATTCAATGCAATCTCTAATGTCTCTGCTTCGTTATAGCAGGGTACCTGAATAATAAGTTTCATGTAATTTACCTCATATCTAAATTGTATTATTGCTCTCTGTTATTGCTCTGTGTTATTGCAGCATGTTATTGCTACATCTTATTCAACCACGTAGCCATTGCTGATTGAAGGTGAATAAAGCACCAACGCAATTGCTTTCGTAAGAATCTTGTGATCTGGCGCATATCCGTCATTAAGGCCTTTGTTCCAGTTGATAATAATATAATTATCTTTACCTGTCTCTTCAAGCTCCTCTGTTGTTATGACTCTAATGTCAACGCGCGGCATAAAGTATTTGCCTCGATACAGATTCCAGAAGATATTGGTGTTATAATCTTCTGCATCAAGCACGTAATATACCGGTTTGCCATCGGTTATCTCTTCAACCTGCTCACCAAAGTCTGCCATCATCTGCTGATTTTCCTCAAGCGAATAGAATGCACTATTAGCAAGCGATAACGCCATATAGCACCAACTTGCAGACATAATTGCAATTGCAATCATGCTTATCCATACTTTCTTAAATAAAAGCAATGTTAATATTACAAGTCCCAATATCACCGCAATGAGCGAAGCCCATATTGTGTAACGGAACATATAATTGTCATCTCCAGGCGCCAGTGATTCCGGCATCCATACATTATATACACCTGTAATTGTGTAACGGCTTGGAATTCCCATCTCTTTGGCTTTTGCATATATGAATACACCGTAAGAAGATATCATATGATACACAGTGAAGATTCCATAGACAATTGCTGCCATTTTCCTCTTCATTGTTGGAATGCTAAGAAGTGCAACCATGATAACTGGTCCTAATGCATGCTCGTTATATCTTCCATACAGAAGATGATCAAAATTGGCACCAACAATCATGAATATCGCACTGATTCCAACCGCGAACATAATATCTATGAATATGAATAACTTAATTTCCCATGATTCAGCAACTGAATCAGCCTTGCCCTGTGGTTTCTTTGTCTTAATCCAGTTAATGACTGAAAGTACTGTATCTTTTCCAGTAACGAAAAGTCCCATGAAGAACATCATCATTGTTGCGCTCGCAAGATACATGCATCTTGCTATAACATTCATGCACAGTGATAAGAATCCCTGCGGTGTCAGAATATAACTCATCTTATAAGTCTGTCCTGAGAAATCATTAATTGCAACCTTTGCACCACTCTGGTACACCTGCGCAACGACTTCCTTCTTAACAACCATAACCATTATGACAAGCACGACCAATGTTCCGGCAAATGCTGCAACCTGCTTCCAGCCGAGCTTCTTACCAAGCCACAGAAGCGCAATTACGATAACCGCTGCAATAATCATTCCAATTGTTCTCTGATGTGCTGCATACAGATACGCAAGGTTTAACGCTAACAGCACCATATATCTAATCTTCTTAGTCTGAACAATCTTGCATATAAGATAAAGTGCAGTCCATGAGAAGAATAACAATACTATCTCAACAAATGTTGTCTGCGACTGAAATACATTCGCCGTATACAGACTAATTCCGAAACAAACTGTTGCGCGGTAGAATTTTCTAATCTTAGGAAACATCATTGCAGCCACGCGGCATGCTACGAAGAAACTACCTACAAGCAATACAACATTTACCATAATTGCTGCCTTGTAAAGCATCGTTGTGTCCTTGAAAATCATCGAAAGTGGTCCAAGAATGAGTCCATATCCCCATCCATAATATGGGCAGAAGAACATAACTCCATTCCACTGCACACCGGCAAAAAAGTATCCTGATGACCAGTATCCGACCTCATCAGGCATAATCATTGGTCCATTAAGCTTGCCAACATTCCAAAGGCAAATCAGCGCAATAATTCCCGCATATACTGCCATTATGATTATATTAATCAGTTTTTTTCTGTCTTTCATTCACGTATTCCTTTCTGTTTTCCGCAGAGTTCTTCAACCATCGCCCTAAGCTTTGGCACTAATATCTCAGTTTCATAATTTTCAAGAAAATGCTTTCGTACTTCGGGGCTTGGCACTATCGTCTCACCTTTCACAACCGCCCTAATATTCTTAGCGAATTCCTCCGGCTTGTTACAACGATATATTCCTTTAACGCCTTCAACGTCATATCCTTCAAGTGCCTCATCCGTCGCGAATATCTCACGTCCGAACATCATAGCCTCAGCTGTCTTAACCTTCATTCCATCGCCATAGCGAATCGGCATAACCACCGCCGGATACTTATAATACCAATCTGCAAGATTATCCGTAGTTCCAATTATATTAATCTTCACGCCATATTCACTTGCTTCATTAGCGATTGTCAGCAATTCCTGTCTCTTTGTCTCAAAGTTCCTGCCAACAATATCAAGCGTATATTCTGGAATCTTTGGAAGCACCTCCTGTATGAACCACACCACGCCATCGTAATTCGGTCCAAACAGCGAGCCAACAAACAGCAGTTTGTTCTTGTTCTTAACCTCGCCTAGTCTACTCTCATCGCAGGTATCCGTATGGGTAATCGGAAATATCGCACTTGCCTTATGTTCATATTCATCTCTTAATATCTCATCATCCCTTGGTGTCAGGCAGATTACCCTATCAGCCTTCTCAAGCCCATTAATCTCATTATGCTTTGAAGCAAGGTAAGCCGGATAGAACTGCAATCCTTCCTTCTTATACTTATTCATGGCATAATTCTTCTCAATATTCTGCATGAATACAATATGTTTTCTAGCATTTGTCTTGCCAACAATACCAGATATTGCTGAGCTTTCAACAAACATCAGATCCGGATGCAGCGAATTAATGTAATGAATCATTGCTTTCTCTGTTCCCACGGAATAGAACTTACGTCCCCGCACTGCCGCAATCAGTGCTCCTGCATTATTGTCAATTGTCTGATATGCCCTGACTTTGTCAGCATCTACATCAGCACTAAGGACATCCTTCTCTATCTCAGCCTTATCGCCAACGATGCACGCATAGACATTGTCCTTTCCGCACACCTCAACCAGAAGATTATAATTACGTCTGGCACACTTGGCACCTCCGTAATTACAGGCGCCAAAAATATTATGATTTGTAAAAAACACCACTCTACTCATATATTGATTCTGCTCCATTCTTCATTGTTGTGCAACCATACGTTGCGTAACCGTCTATGCGTTTGTTCAACGTTCTGTTGCGTAACCGTCTATCTGCGCTTGTTCAACGTTTTGTTGCGTAACCGTCTATCTGCGCTTGTTCAACAGCTTGTTGCGTAACCGTCTATCTGCGCTTGTTCAACAGCTTGTTGCATGCGTCGATACTTGCAAATGCTTTCGCACCCGTAAGCTTAGCGAGCACATATTCCGCTTTTCTATTCTTAATATATTGCATATTCACATTATCAAAGCATTCTCTAATTGTTGCTGATTCTCTATCATTAAGGAATCTCTTACGTCTATAATTATAAGAATTCTTGTTACCAGCACTGCAATAGTCCTGTCGAATACAGTACATGAACTTTCTAACTCCATATACATAATAATAATCCATCAAGTCCTGATGACCACTCTCTACAAGATAATCATGAATTGTCTTAAGTGCAAGCAATGTTGCCTCAAACATCTTTGGATTATATCTATGCAACGCCGAATTCTCATTCATTCGATATATGTATGCCTTATCATTCAGGAACAATCCATATTCAGCCTTATCGAATGCCTCAAGATTGAAGAATACATCTTCCCCAATAATAAGTCCCTTCGTGAATCTAATATTATTCTTCTTAAGGAATTCCATATTGTAGAACTTGCAACAGCACGAACCCCAGATAAGTCTTGGAAACTTTCCCACCTCCGTGCAGTAATTGTGCAACGCACCAATCATGAACTTATGGAACTCTTCCTGACCTAACTCATCAAATTCAACATCAGGAATATTGGAGTTTGCTTGCTGCATTGCTTGGCTTGATTGTGTTGCCTGGCTTGATTGCATTGCTTGTTTTGATTGCATTGCTTGACCGGAAGTCTTATTAGCACGAGCCTCTTCATATTCATGCTCTCCTAAGTACCAGTCAAAGCAGATTATATCGCATTCTTGATTATAAGATGCCTGGCTGGCTGTATCTATGTTGGCTGTATCTATGTTGGCTGCATCTATGTTGGCTGCATCTATGTTGGCTACATCTATGTTGGCTGTACAAAAAGTCGTAAGCTGTCTTCTTAATGTATATGCCATCTTTGCCTTCATGCAAATATCAGGTTCTATGTAATCATCAGCATCAACAAACATTACCCAATCACCTGTTGCCGCATCAAGTCCAGTATTCCTGCCTACTGACACGCCCTCATTGTCTTTGTATATTGCTTTAATGCTTGTGATTTTCTTTGCTTGCTCACTCTTCACATAATTCTTGATTAACTCAGGAGAATCATCTGTTGAGCCATCATCTACTACAATCAACTCTATATTAGAATATGTCTGGTTTACAATGCTATCTAAGCAACGTACCAATAACTTGCCAGTATTATGAACCGGAACAATTACAGATATCATACATCCTCCTATGTTTCTTGAATTATATTAAGGTTTTGTTTAGGCTTCTTGGCACTTTCGGTGTCGCAGCCTTCATACTTTACACTAATTGAAGCTAA
>CAZPHI010000041.1:0-17085 GCA_964586425.1 uncultured Lachnospiraceae bacterium
AGCCTTAGGCTTACGGTCAAGTAAATGCTCGATATCAAGAATCTTAGCAGCTTCATGAACTGACTTATCAATATCAGCCTTTGGAACTTTTCTTAACTTAAGACCGAATGCCATATTGTCATATACTGACATATGTGGGTACAAAGCGTAGTTCTGGAATACCATTGCGATATCTCTGTCCTTAGGTTCTACATCGTTAACCATCTTGTCACCGATCCATAATTCACCTGAGCTGATTTCCTCAAGTCCAGCGATCATACGAAGTGTTGTAGATTTACCACAACCAGAAGGTCCTACGAAGATAATGAATTCCTGATCAGCGATTTCAAGATTGAAATCCTTTACAGCTACGAATCCATTAGAATATACTTTACATACATTTTTAAGTGATAAACTTGCCATTAAAATATCCTCCTAAATTAATTGCGTCTATTTACGCAATTGTTTTTATGACTAGGACTATCTTACAATATATTTGCTTTTATCGCTATTGATTAATTCCACAAATTATTTTTGTATCTTTTAGTTAAATTGACTATATTATTTTGATTTCTGTGAAAATTTAACAAAACCCTCACCTAAGACCTCTCTAACATCACTTACAATAACAAAAGCATTATCATCCGTATTTTCGACCAATTCCTTCAGCAATACGCTTTCTTTCCTAGATACTACGCACATCAACACTCTCTTTTCCTTGCGTGAATAACCACCAATCCCATTAAGCTGTGTAATGCCTCTTTGTAACATTTCCATAATTTTTGTCGAAATCTCCTCAGGTCTGTCAGATATTATATATACACATTTTGCGAATTTTAGCCCATCAATCAGCCCATCCGATACTAATGTTGTTATATATATAGCAATTACAGCATATAGGCTTGACCTTATTCCAAGCACTGCTGCTCCAGCTACAACTATTGCTCCATCGATAATCTGCATAATTCTTGCAACAGAATAATGTTTCACATAATTTTGAATAATTGCTGCAATCAAATCAGTTCCACCAGTAGTCGCCATAGACATAATTACCAAACCAAGCCCGATTCCACCAAGCACACCGCCATAGATTGCTGCAAGAAGCAAATCATTACTTTCTATATTATAAGTAGGAAGAACTGCAAGTGCAAGTGTAAGTGTCACCGTCGCAATTAATGTATCCATAACGAATTTGCGTCCCTTTACCTTGAACGCAATTATAAAAACAGGTATATTCAACAGCAGCGTTGTAACCCATAATGGTATTCCTTCTTCTATATTAAATGCTTTTGCAAACCAGGCAGACTTCATAGTTATATTCTTTACTATAATTGCAAGGCCTGTAAATCCGCCTGTTATAAGACCTGCTGAATCATATACCGACTTATATGCTATTCCCATTATAATGCTTCCTGTTATTAAAAGCATTATTCGTTTTCTGCGTGACATTATCTCTCCTTATAATTCCATACATAGCAATTGCCTAACACTTTGATGTGAACCGCTACGCTTAAGCACGAGCGGAAGCGTGTCTGTGTGAAATCAGTTTGGTTTGTACATTATTGACATATTAACAACGTTATGCGATTGCCTATATTAGTCTTTATAAGAAGTTTATCCACATATACAGCATTTATAACATTAGTTTTCTACGACTTTCTATTGATTATTGTTAAAATAAAGACTATAATGACATTATAAACATCGTGAGCATATAATTTTATACATATTTTATGCGGATTGGAGGCTAATATGGATATAGCAGGATTATCAATGTCAATGAGTAACCAGAAGATTTCAGATGAGGTAAGCGTTCTTGTTATGAAGAAAAGCCTCGACACTTTAGAGACCGCCGGTGAAGGGATGCAGAAGATGATGGAAGCTTCAGTTACCCCATATCTTGGACAAAACATAGATTACACCATATAATAAAATCCTCTATATATTTATTTAACACTACCAAAAGACCTCCGCTGATTAATTCAGTGGAGGTCTTTTAATATACTATATTAATATAATATTATTTGAATGCAATTGCTTCTACTTCAAGTAATACATCTTTAGGAAGTCTTGCAACTTCAACACATGAACGTGCTGGGAAAGGCTCCTTGAAGTATTCTTTATAGATTTCATTGATCTTACCAAAATCATTCATCTCTTTGATGAATACTGTTGTTTTAACAATATTCTCAACCTTTGAGCCAGATGCCTCTACAAGATTGCAAAGATTCTTAAATGCTTGATTTGCCTGAGCTTCAACGCCTTCTGCAATTACTCCTGTTGCAGGGTCTACAGGGATTACACCTGATGTATAAACCATTCCGTTAATTTCAATAGCCTGTGAATATGGGCCAATTGCACTTGGTGCTTTGTCTGTACTAATAACTTTCTGCATAATTTCCTCCATATCAGCATTCTCATGCTTCCTAATTATTTGGTGTTAATGTTTTCGTGAAATTCACACCACTTGTGAGAAATTATACTACCGTATTAATATATATTCAACATTATTTTCTATTTTAAAGTAATAGAATCTGGATTAATCGTAATTTTACCTTCTTTTAAAAGTCGTCCTACAGCTCTCTTGAACTGATTTTTGCTCATATCAAACCATTCTGTAATTACTTCTTTGTCTGCCTTGTCATTGAACGGCAGTTTGCCATTACATTCTTCAATCTTGCTAAGTACAATCTTTGAATCTTCATCCATCTGAATATAGGCCTTTTGTTTAAGACTTATTGATAATTTTCCATCATCTCTTACCTTAGATACTCGACCTTCAACCTTATCTCCTAATTTGATATTATGAGACATCTCATTCTTAGGAACCATTCCGTAATATTTATTGTCAATTGCTACAAATATTCCATAATTAGGATTTATCTCTATTACAGTTCCTGTAACATAGCTGTCTTTGACATACTGACTGCCATTAGTAAGATAATCATATACTCTCATAGTTGCACATAATCTGCTGCTTTTATCAATATATAAAGCTACAAGGCACTCATCTCCAGCTTCTACTTTGTAGATTTGTTCTTTGAATGGCATCAATAAATCCTTCTCAAGCCCCCAGTCTAAGAATGCACCTATCTTTGCAACCTCTTTAACCTTGAGTACTGCAAGACTTCCTACTTCAAGCAATGGTTCTCTTGTAGTTGCAATTAATCTGTCACTTGAATCCTTATAGACAAATACAGTAATTGCATCTCCCATCTCAATATCTTCTGGTACCTGTTTTTTAGGGAGGAGAACTTTATCAGTCTCTGTTCCTAAGTACACACCAAACTCTGTAGTCTTAACAACATTCAGACACTGCTTCTTACCTAATTCTATCATCTTTTAACTCCATTTCCGGGTCAACGCCCTGTAAGTGCTACCTCCAGCACTGTTAATAGTTACATACTAAAGAACTGCATAACTGCATATTCTTTTCCAGCTTCATTCTTCATAGTAATATGAATTGTTCCTTTATCATCCTCATGATATCCTACAACAATCATATCTCCCAACTTAGCTGACAATTTATATTCTACACGAATTTCTCCAATATTGAAGTCATCCGGAATATACTCCATAGCCATCTTGATATACTGGCCATTATTAACATGTTGATAAAAATCAAGATTTGATTTTCTTACTTTAAATTCATCAACCACCTTAAGTTCATCCAATGAATTAAGTTTTCTCGGTGCGTACTCCATATCTGGATATCTGTCTTCCAAAGTATAGATTTCTCCGGCTTTCACAGCATTTTTAGAAGGAATCATGCGCTCTATATCAAGATACATCCATATTGAATTAGCACAAACCACTACATCACCCAAATCGTCTTTAATAAGGAAATTCCTATATCCAAGAAATTTTTCGAATTTGTATGGCCATGTGCATACTGAAATGTCTGTATATACATGTGGTCTTTTCTTTATTATAATCTGCCAATTGCATAATATCCAGCCTGTTTTATCCGACTTTAGTTTATCAGGGCCAACTCCCAGTTCTTCCGACTGTGAGAATACGCAGTCCTGAAACAAATCAATAATTGCGCCAATTGAAAGCTTCTGATTAATATCCCCATGTGAATATCTTAATCTTGTATCAAACGAAAACATATCTCCTCCTATTTATTCATTACAACTAATATTACAAACAATATATCCGTATACAAAAATATCCCCCGCAATGCGAGGGATTTGTTAGCTGGGCTTGAGGGACTCGAACCCCCAGAATGCTGGAATCAGAATCCAGTGCCTTACCATTTGGCGAAAGCCCATTACCGTGACGACAAAATGTATTATACAACAGTGAATTTCAAAAATCAAGTATTATTTTTAAAAATTATTAATTTTTGTAATTATTCAGTTTTTACAGATTATTTCTGTCTAACTACCTGTCTTACCAAGCCGTCTTCGTCCTGTCCCAGTGTTGATGGTACGAAGAATTTGTACTGATCTAATATAGAATCTTTCTTCATCTCTGAAAGTTCTTGTTCAACATCTAAATCTTCAAGTTTGCTGTTAGCTCCAACCAAATTAAAATCATTACTTTTCTTAAAATCAAATTCAAAATTATTTGGATTAGAAACTCTTGGTGCCTTATTCTCATTATCGATAACAACATCAGCAGGTGCGTTCTGTGCTACCGGATTAACCTGCTCCACAGGATTGACTGGTGATACCGGATTAACTGGTTCACTAACAATTCCTCTTGCCTGTTGCATATTCATATTGTAATATTCATATCCTGAATTCATGCCTGAAACCATCATAGCTCTTCACGCTCCTTCCTTGTCACATTGATCCATCTCCATACGGATCGCTATCTGATTTCTATAATTTATCATTTTATCCTTAAATGTACAATAGATATCGGGTAAATTTAAATAAAACTTAACATTTTAAATAATATTTTATTAGACTTTTATCATTAAATTGTCTATTATATATATATTGATTAATACAGAAAGGACAATATTAACTATGAACAAAAAAGATATCTCATTCATACTTGTAGGTATAGCGCTTATTTCACTAGAACTCAATATCAAATTAGGCGGTATTACCATCGATATATTCAATGATATTATTGGATATGTACTTATCCTTATCGGACTTATTCCTTTAGCAGGACGTAACTCACAGTTTAAGAAGTCAAGAAAGACAGCGATTACAGGAATATTAATCAGCTGTGCTGTGCAATTCTTCTACTTCTTTGATTTTGGCGAGCATGCTGCACTTGCTTACACTTTTTGCAAAGCATTTACAACTATCTTCTTCATCTACCTGACCTTCTACTTCTCCGAAAGTATTATTCTTGAGTCAAAGATGCAGATGAAAGCTGCTGTTACAAGAACATTAAGAATTACATGGTCAATACTTGGATTTATGGCATTCGCTTATTACATTGCTGTAATGTCTGACCTTTCATTAGTTGTACTTCTTGCTCAGGCATTATCAACGATATGTTCTCTATATTATATCTATGTGGTATACAACTGCTGCCATCATCTTTATATGGAAGGCATGCCTCCTATTACAAGTGAGATTGAGGCACAGAAACAAGAATATTAATTATATCATCTTTTAAGGAGTGTGGACTATGAAAAAGCTTGAAATTATCATCAAGCCTGAACGTCTTGATGATCTAAAAAATATACTCGATGACTGTCATTCCACTGGACTTATGATTAGTAACATTATGGGTTACGGAAGTCAGAAGGGACACAAACAGGTCTATCGCGGCAATGAATATAATATGAACCTTCTTCCTAAGGTTAAAGTTGAAACTGTAGTAGATGACGCTGTAGCCGAAATAATTATTGACAAAGTTATCGAAGAGATTAACACAGGTAATTATGGTGATGGTAAGATATTCGTATATGATGTATGTGATGCTATTAGAATAAGAACCGGAGAGCGCGGGAACGAGGCCCTCTAATATATACAAAAGACTGTTGTGATGAATACTTCCAAGCAGGAGTAATGCTCATCTCAACAGTCTTTTGTAATTAGTTTATATCAATCGTGTCTATTTACTTTCTTCTTTTGAATTATCTGTCTGTTCTAAGGCTTTACGCATGTTTTCTTCCGAATTAGGTCCAATAACGCTTTCTGAAATCGTTGACTCATCTACATCTACTCTAAAATCAGCATCCTGCTTTTCTGCTGTTTCCTTCTTTGGAACATATACATTGAATACTCTTGCAAGTATGAATGAATTACAATATCCAATAAGTGGAACAGTGAATATTACTAATAACGGAAATTGTATTGTATAATAGATGATCAATCCATTAACAAACAGAAGCAAAATCGTCTGTGGAAGATGCTTAACACTCATAAGTAATGAATTCTTAAAATAGCTAACTGTTGTATTGGCGAATTTTGCAATCATCGGAAATAGATATATTACTGTTGCCGCGAATAGAATCACAATACCTATTATAAGGAAAAATAATAATGTAATCCAGATGCTTGAATCCTTAGACATCCACTGTGCAACTATATATATATCATATGCAAGCACACCACCAATCACTATTGTTACTAATTCACAGAGAAGGCCGTGTTTGAAATTCTCCTTGAAAGCTTTCCAGAATCCTCTCCATACATATCCTTCTTCATCTCTTACTTCTTTAAGTCCAACATAGTAAAATGCTGATATAGCCGGACCAAGAGTAACTATTGGAAGTGCAAGTAATAATACCAGCCATCCTAATAAAACAAAATCAGCGATTTTAGCCATAAATCTAAAAAACGCATTATCCATATCAAATAATCTGCCCATAAAATCTACCAAAACCTTTCTGTAAAGTATATCAGTCCTCTAAAGACGCATATTGTGATTATAAAGCAATATATACAAAAAATCAAAGAATAAATATAACTATTTTATTAAATAATTCTAAAAGTGATGAATTAGCCTTCTATTTATGCTAAACTACTGTTGTTTCTATATATCAAAACTATGACAAATATGTAAATTAACGGAGGTCAATTCCTTATGGCTAAAGGAAATTCTATAAAAGATGAGATTCGTGCAGAGAACAAAAAGATGAAAGATATGACTTTCGCAGAAAAGACTGATCATATCCTTGAATATTACAGAATACAGATTGCAGCGGTCGCCATAGCGATTGTTGCTGTTACAGCATTTATCTATTTCTATGTTAACGCTGAGCACCAGGTATATTATATGGCTGTATATGATGCCGATATAGGTGGTGCAACAACGAATTCTGATATTATATCAACCGAATTCAAAGACTATCTTCATCTAAGCGGCAAGGATACAATTACCATTGATTATTCTTACTCTGAGACTAACCGATATTACAATTACGAGAAAATTACTACCATGGCATCTGCTGAAAATCTTGACGGTTTTATGGCTGATTACAAGAATATTCTGATGTTTTCCAATGATGAAGAGCTATTTTTAATGGATTTGTCCGAGATTTTCTCAGAGAGCGAACTTCAACAGCTTAAAGACAAGCTTGTATATTATACAGCTGAAGATGGTACTCAGATTCCTCTTGCAGTGAATTTAAGCGAAAGCAAAATCAAAACCAACACTAATATTACCCTTGAAAACCCTTGCTATGGCATTGTAGTTACTACAAAGCATAAGGATAACGCTATTAATTTTATTCGCTATGCCCTTGATATGTAATATACAAATTATAGTCTTTATACGAATCAAGATATTCAAAACCAAGCTTTAATGCGAGCTTAATTGATGGAAGGTTATTCTGGTTACAACATACCAGAATGCTTTCTTTTTTTATATAATCCTCTCCAAGCAGTGCAGGTATCACATCAAATATAGCCTGGCAGCATTCATACGCATAACCCTGATGCTGATATTCATCTGCAATTATATAACCTAGTTCTACCATTGTTCTATCATTAACTTCTCTATGCGAAAGTCCGACTCTTCCAATAAGAATGTCTGGTTCAGATTTCAGAAAAACTAACCATAAGCCATAACCATAATAATTATACATGTTTTCTATATATGCCTTTGAGAATTCAAGCTCCTCCGCATATGGATACAGCGGTTCCACATACTTTTTAACCTGTTTTCCCGCATATAAATCATACATTTTTATAATGTCCTGCTCAGTCATCTCTCGTATTATTGTCCTATCTGTTACAGCAACCGTCCATGGAATCTTCGATAGATGGCAATATATCTGATTATAGTAACTATAGTCTATCGAATCAATATCATCTATAATGTATCTTAGCTTTCCCTGATAATCCATACCATATCCAGCCATTGCATACTCTCCAAATCCTTTTGTCTTGGCATATTCCTCTGAATTGGTTATCACCAAAGTTCCGGTTTTAGAAGCATTTTTCTGATTATTCTCTGCCAGATATTCATCAGCTGTATAGAAAATGCTTGCATGCTTTTGCAATTCTGTGCAAGGTCCTATATTAACATTATTATTCATTACACACACGATTCTTTCAAGTATGTGACTTGTATCACCAAAATATTCTTTCATCATATTAAGCTCCCGACAAATATTCCATTGACATTTATTTGTATCTTATATAGAATTATACACACAAGATTATCTTTAGTAAATGAAAGAAGGAAAAAGAAATGTCACAGAACCCAATAGTAACATTTACAATGGAGAATGGCGACGTAATGAAAGCAGAGCTTTATCCAGACGTTGCGCCAAACACAGTTAATAATTTTATCAGCCTTGTTAAAAAAGGCTTCTACAACGGACTTATCTTCCACAGAGTAATTTCAGGATTCATGATTCAAGGTGGAGATCCAGAAGGAACCGGAATGGGCGGCCCTGGTTATTCAATCAAAGGTGAGTTCAATAAAAACGGATTCAAGAACGAATTATTACATTCAGTCGGAGTTCTTTCAATGGCTAGAGCTCAGCATCCTGATTCAGCAGGTTCACAGTTCTTCATCATGCATGCTCCAGCGCCACATCTTGACGGCGATTATGCAGCATTTGGCAAGCTTATCGAAGGCGTTGATACACTTAACAAGATTGCAGACGTTGATGTTGATTGGAACGACAGACCAAGAACACCACAGGTTATGGAAACTGTAACCGTGGATACTTTCGGTGTTGATTATCCAGAACCAGACAAGGTAAACTAATAGAAATGTGCACCGCTAGGCATCGCCAGGCGCACCAAAAAAGATGCAGGTGGCAATAATGTCACTCTGCATCTTTTGTTTATTACTGTGGATATACCAGTCTTTCCTTTACTGGATTATCTAATACTTCTTCTTTGTATTTCTTCATATATATCTTGGCAAGCTTCAAGTTATTATCAAGATAATTACCGCAATCTCTTGGCGAATAACCTGGGATTTCGCCCTCATATTCCAATACATAATCTGCAAGTTCTCTAAGCACATCAATAATATCCTCAGACTCTAACTCACCTGCAAACAGCACATAGAATCCTGTTCTACATCCCATTGGTCCAAAATAAATTGTCTTTTGTCCCCATACTGGATGATTCCTTAGAAACGTTGCTGCAAGATGCTCAATAGTGTGAATCCCCGGAGTATCCATTGGTGGCTCCTCATTAGGTCTTGTGAATCTCAAATCAAAGGTTGTAATAACCTCATCACCTATATAATCTCTTCTTGAAACATATGCACCTGTAAGCAAATCCAGATGGTTAACTGTAAAACTAGCAATTTTATTCATAATATCTCCAATCTTCTATAGTTAAATAATTCTAGTAATCCGTTCCTGTGAATGTAAGTTCTTTCTTATGGGCTAATCTGTCCTTTATCTTTTCCTTAATTTCAACAAAGTGGTCCGTCAGGTCTGGATCAAATGCTGTTCCTCTTCCAGCAACAATAATATCCATCGCTTTCTCGTGAGAAAAAGGCTCTTTGTAAGGTCTCTTTGATGTCAAAGCATCATACACATCAACAATTGTCATTATACGAGCAGCAAGAGGTATATCTTTTCCCTTCAATCCGCTTGGATAACCTGTTCCGTCCCATTTTTCATGATGATATAAAGCCATATCTTCTGCAATAGAGATAAATGCTTCATCACCTACTTGATGCCTTATCTTATTGAACGTTCTTCCGCCGATAATCGAATGAGTCTTCATATATTCAAATTCCGCTTCATTAAGATTACCTTCTTTCTGAAGAACAGCGTCCTTAATGGCGATTTTACCAACATCATGCAATGGAGCTGACATAATTGTGAATTTAACAAACTGAGGTGTTAACTCATCCTGATATTCTGGGAGTTTCGCTAATTCCTCAATAAATGCTTTGAAATAAATATAAGTATTCTTAATATGTCCTCCAGTAATGCCATCCCTTGATTCCACAAGCTCTGCAAGACTTACTGAAATAAGATTCTGCATCCTCTCGATTTCTGCAACCTTCTCATCTACAAGTGCTTCGAGATTCTTCTCATACTCCGACAGTGACAATTGTGTTGCCACTCTTTGTCTCATAATTGCTGGAACAAATGGCTTAGTAATATAATCAACAGCTCCATATTCAAAGCCTTTGATTTCACTGTCCATACCCGTTGCAGCTGTAAGGAATATAACTGGAATCTTGCACAATCTCCTATTTTCCTTCAGAATTCTAATCATCTGATATCCATCAATCTCTGGCATAATAATATCTAGAAGAATCAAATCTGGAACCATAGTTTCCATAAGATCCAGACCTTCTTTTGCTGATTCTGCTTCATAGACATCATATATCTCTTCCAGCATATTCTTTCCAGCTTCAAGATTGATCATAACATCATCAATAATAAGTATTTTCTTCTTTTCATTCATTCACGTACCTCAATAAAATCACGAAATGTTAATGTATTTATAACTAGATTATAGCATATATATTCTCAAAAATCTACAAATACAACAATCCAGTTATTTTTTGTTATTTTTTTATCAAACCTTTACTTTTATTGAGGTTTTTTATGTATACATAGTTTTCCCTTGAAATTTATTCTAGTATTCAATATAATATACGTATGATGTTATTTAGTGTCTATTGTATTATTCATTCAAACGACTGTCCATTATAATGTCTCTATTCTTAATTTATACTTATACTCTTTCTACTAATAAACATCTATACGCGAGGAGGCTAGTTTATTAACTAACCAGCCAAAGATAAATTAATAAAATACGAATATGGGGGACTTTATGAGAGAAAGTGAAACCGATAAAGTGTATAATAACAGCGAGGATTATTATGCAGGACAATGCGATATTATCAAGCAATTCCTAAGTTATGGATTTGACAGTTATCTTATTCGTGAGGTATCTGGTCTAGCATACGAAGATATCTATAACCTGGAAAAAGAAATGAAAAAAGAATATATGTAAATCAAATATTCGAGGCAAGCGCCATAGGCGCCCAATAAAAAAGCTGTGGCTTTGAAAGCATTTTCAAGAAAATCTTTCATCGCCGCAGCTATATTAAACTAAATTATATTATTTAAAATTATAGGAAATGAACTCCCTTAGACTCAGCATATGCGATATCTTTGTCCGGCCATATTGAAGACTGAACTTCTGCAATATGTGCTTTTCTTAAGAAGAACATACAGATTCTTGACTGTCCAATTCCACCACCGATTGTATATGGAAGTTCACCATTAAGAAGTGCTTTCTGGAATGGAAGTTCTGCTCTTTCAGGACAACCAGCAATTTGAAGCTGTTTTGAAAGGGCTTCTTCATCAACACGAATACCCATTGATGAAAGTTCAAGTGCCATATCAAGTACTGGATAATATACGATTATATCGCCGTTAAGCCCCCAGTCATCATAATCTGGAGCTCTGCCATCATGCTTCTCGCCTGATTTAAGTTCTCCACCAATCTGCATTATGAATACTGCACCTTTAAGTTTTGCAATCTTATTCTCTCTTTCCTTTGGAGTAAGGTCTGGATACATATCTTCAAGTTCCTGAGATGTAATGAATGTAATCTCTTCTGGAAGGAAACATGATATATCACTGTATCTGTTAGAGATGTATTTTTCTGTTACACGAAGTGCTTCGTATACTGATTTTACAGTATTCTCAAGTGTCTCAAAGCTTCTGTCTTTCTTCTCGATAATCTTTTCCCAATCCCACTGGTCAACGAATATAGAATGAATGTTATCTGTATCTTCATCTCTTCTAATAGCGTTCATATCTGTGTAAAGGCCTTCGCCAACACCAAAGCCGTATTTTTTAAGTGCCATTCTCTTCCACTTTGCAAGTGAATGTACAATTTCAACTTCTTTATCACCTAATTCCTTAATGCCAAATGCTACTGGACGTTCAACGCCGTTAAGATTATCATTGAGTCCTGATTCTGGAGCTACAAAAAGTGGTGCTGATACACGCTGAAGATTAAGCTGTGTTGCTAATTCTCTTTCAAAAAAATCTTTTACTCTTTTGATTGCCTTCTCTGTTGCTCTAACATCAAGAAATGGCTTATATCCCTCTGGAATATTAATGCTGCTCATATATCTACCTCTTTCTATACATTGTCATATAATTATAATTCACAGTTATTAACTGTTCTTGGGAAAGGTATTACATCTCTGATATTACCCATACCAGTTACATACATAACGCATCTTTCAAAGCCAAGTCCAAAACCTGCATGACGAGCTGAACCGTATTTTCTAAGGTCAAGATAGAAATCATAATCTTCTTTCTTCATTCCGATTTCTTCAATACGTCCTACTAATTTCTCATAATCATCCTCACGCTGGCTACCACCGATGATTTCACCGATACCTGGCACAAGACAATCCATAGCAGCAACAGTCTTTCCATCTTCATTAAGTTTCATATAGAACGCTTTGATTTCCTTTGGATAATCTGTAACGAAGACAGGTCTACCGAATTCTTTCTCTGTTAAGTAACGCTCATGTTCTGTCTGAAGATCACATCCCCAGCTTACTTTATAATCAAATTCATCATTGTGTTTCTCTAATATCTTAATTGCTTCTGTATAAGTAACACGACCAAAATCAGAACTTACAACATGATTAAGTCTCTCAATAAGTCCTTTATCAACGAAATCATTAAAGAACTTCATCTCTTCTGGTGCATTCTCAAGAACATATCTAATTACATATTTTAACATACTCTCTGCAAGATACATATCATCCTGAAGATCAGCAAAAGCTATCTCTGGCTCAATCATCCAGAACTCTGCTGCATGTCTTGTTGTATTAGAGTTTTCAGCTCTAAAAGTTGGTCCAAATGTATATATATTCTTGAAAGCCATGGCATATGTCTCACCATTAAGCTGACCGCTTACTGTAAGATTAGTTGGTTTGTTAAAGAAATCCTTTGAGAAATCAACTGAACCATCTTCATTCTTAGGAATATTGTTAAGGTCCATTGTTGTTACCTGGAACATCTCACCAGCACCTTCACAATCACTACCTGTAATAAGTGGTGTGTGAACATATACGAAATCTCTTTCCTGGAAGAACTTATGAATTGCATAAGCTACAAGTGAACGTACTCTAAAAACTGCTTCAAATGTATTAGTTCTTGGACGAAGATGTGATATTGTTCTAAGATATTCGAATGTATGTCTCTTCTTCTGAAGTGGATAATCAGCATCTGACTGTCCTTCGATTGCTACCTCTTCAGCCTGTATCTCAAATGGCTGTTTTGCATCTGGAGTTTCAACGAGGATACCCTTAACGATTACTGCTGCACCAACATTAAGCTTATTAATATCCGCAAAGTTACTAAGCTTGTCTGAATATACAACCTGCAATGGTTCAAAAAATGTACCGTCATTAACTACAAGGAAGCCAAATGTTTTTGAATCCCTTTTACTTCTAAGCCATCCACCTATGCTTACTTCTTTTCCAATATATTCAGACTGATTTCTGAACAAATCTCTGATATTTATTAATTCCATAACCGATCTCCTAACATATAATTATCAATATATGCAAAATCTGCATATTAAACATATGGTATACATTATAGAACATCGTATTAATTATTTCAAGAAAGAGTTACAAATAACCATTTTTTTTATTATGTATGCTAATTTTTTAAAAGCACCTCCAAGTCATCAACAGAGACATTCATCCTATCTCCTCCTACAATTTAATATTATTGTGACCGTTATCAATACATTTTACAGTAATTCCTATACAATTGTTGCACCAAGTGGCATAAGTGCTAGCTTTGCAAATTTAAAATGCTGCAATCCAAAAGGAATTCCTATAATCGAGATGCAAAGTATAAGTCCACACACTGCATGTCCTAAAGCCATCTCTATTCCTCCCAAAAATATCCAAATTATATTCAGAATAAATTTGCCAGCTCCACCACCATATTGTATTTCTTTTCCAAAAGGTGACAATGATAGTGTAGCAAATTTGAAACATTGCATTCCAATTGGTATACCTACAATCGAAAGACACCATATACATCCAAGTACAAACCAACCAATTGCACTAATTAATCCACCAAAAATCAACCACAAAATATTACCTAGTATGCCCATTTTTTTACCTTCTCTTTTTATCAAAATAATATCTGCCATTCAACATATTTAGTTTATAATTTACTATTTCATATGTTCCATCACAGTAAACATAGCCGCAAGTTCCGTTCCTGATTCCTGCATGCCTCTCTTAATCCATTCAATTATCCAGCCATATGTCAGATACGCAAATGCAGATTTTACATAAGCTACCGTATTCGGAAGTTCGTCTGTTATTTCTGCACTTGAAATAAACGTATCCTGAATAATATTACTCAATCCCGCTTTATAGAGTGCACAATAAAATTCTGAATGTTCTTTGTAAAAATCAAGAAGATGAATGATTTTTACTGTCATGTTCTGTGGATCATCGTTTTGATATAAATTTTGATACTCCTCCATCAATCGTGCTGCTTCCTGTCTTAATACATCCTCTTTACTGTTATAGTTTCGATAAAAGGATGCTCGTCCCACACCTGCTTCTCCAACCAGCTGACTAATAGAAATATCCTCAAATGTTTGTTTATCTATCAATTCCAGTAATGTCGTAAGCATCTTGTTCTTTACATAACTGTTTTTTTCTGCATTATTCATATGTCGATACAAACCTCCTCTTTTTGTCTCATTTTTTGTGTAGTATTGTAATTTCTTAATTATGATGATACACTTGTCTCATCGATAAGTCAAGAAAATGTATTGTATCATTTCAAGAAAGGATAAACACATGGTAAAAAAAATTTTGAAAGTTATAAAAATATTCATAATCATCATTATCGTTTTAGCTGCTCTGATTCTTGCCTTCTTTTTCTATATTAGCCGTCAGCCTGCAGTTCCTAAAAATTATGTAGACAAGGTTGAAACCGGAGGTGAGGCAGAAGCAAAATATTTGAACTACGGCGAGTTTGAAGTTAAGAGTGAAAAAATAACAGTCAATGAACCAAGTAAAAAAATCGAAATCTTCTATCCTAAAGAATTAGAAAACAGCAATGCTGCCTATCCTGTTGTGCTATATGTAAACGGCACAGGTGTCAGTGCTGATAAATACACAGAAGTATTCGAACATTTATCATCATGGGGATTTATCACAATTGGAAACGAAGACGTTGCATCTGGAAAAGGAGATTCCTCTGAACAGACAATATCCTATCTGCTGGAGCAAAACGAAAATCCTGACAGTAAATTTTATCACAAAGTTGACACCGAAAATATTGGTATCGTTGGCTATTCGCAGGGTGGTGCCGGTATGTATAATGCGATTACAGTAACCAAGCATCGTAATATATATAAAACAGGTATTGCACTTTCGCCAGCCAATGAACCATTGGCACAAAATCTTGAATTGGACTTATGTCAATACCTTGGACACAAAAAGTCGAATTAGGTTACGCTACTCTTAATGCCTCATCTTCCTTTTGTTGTGGAGTCATATAATTAAGAGAGCTATGAATTCTTTTTCGATTGTACCAGGACTCTATATATTCAAAAATGGCCCTGTTTGCATCATTAAAGTCCTGGTATACATGAAGATAAATTTCTTCTTTCTTTAATACTGAATGAAAAGACTCTATACATGCATTATCGTATGGATTTCCTTTGCGACTAAATGAATGTAATATTTCATTCTTTGCTAAGTAGTTTTCAAATAGTTGACTAGTGTATTGACTGCCCAAGTCGCTGTGGAGAATAATTCCTTTTGTTTCAGATACATTGAGACAAGCATTCTGTACAGCTTTAAGGGCTAGTTCTGCAGTCATAGATGTTCCATAAGCATATCCAATAATTTTGCGATCATATAAGTCCATCACAGATGCAAGATATGTCCATCCTTCTTTTAAAACATGAATATATGTGATATCCGTGCACCACTTTTGATTGATTGTTGTGGCTGTAAAATCTCGGTTTAATAAATTTTCCTTGTCATCAGGTATAACTGAATTTTCTGAATGATGACGATATTTTCTTACAACTATGGACCTGAGACCTTGCTTCCTCATGTGCCTTTGCACTCGTTTAAGACTACATGGTATTCCAGCGTCATTTAATGACCGATGAATTTTAACGGCACCATAACGTTTCTTACTTTCTAAAAATGATGCATTAACCTTCTCTGCAAAAGAATTATATTCGATTTCTCTATTAGAGGGTTCATGAATAAGAGCTTCGTAGTAAGTACTTCTAGGAAACTTAATTGCATGACAAATATCTTTTATTGTATATAAATGTTTATACCTAGTTACAAAAGCAACTTTCTCTGCTATTGATTTTTTGCGAATATGGCGGTCGCTTTTTTTAATATTTCATTCTCTATCTCAAGCTCTTTATTTCTCTTTTGTAGAGCTTTGTATTCTTTCATAGAGATTGTTTCTGTATTAGAAACTTTAATAGGGGATAGATTTCTTACCCATCCTAAAATAGTAGATTTTGCAACGCCATATTCACTTTCTAATTGAGGATAAGAATAATTACCAGTATTGTACAAATCAACTAATTGTTGTTTGAATTCTGGTGTATAACTTTTTTGACTTTTAGCCATGTCGAACAACTCCTTTTTATATTGATTATTATTATAAGCCGTTCAACTTTTTGTGTCCACTATTATATACTAACACCA
>CAZPHI010000042.1:0-16775 GCA_964586425.1 uncultured Lachnospiraceae bacterium
GTGGAAATATTGTAACTGGGGCTAGCCGTCGCGCTAGCGACTTGGTACAATAAGCTCTGCTTATTATATAATGTCTGTGACTTCGTGTTGCAAGAAACAGATTGTATAACAGTTGATTAATAGAGCAGCACAGAAATGAGGAAAATATGCATAACTATTCAAAGGAAGATATATTTAGAATGGTAGAAGAAGAGGATGTAGAATTCATTCGACTTCAGTTTACTGATATATTTGGAATCTTGAAAAATGTTGCAATAACATCAAGTCAGTTAGAAAAGGCACTTTCTAATAAGTGTATGTTTGATGGTTCATCTGTGGAAGGATTTGTAAGAATTGAAGAATCAGATATGTATCTATACCCTGATTACAATACATTTGAGATATTCCCATGGAGACCGCAGCAGTGTAAGGTAGCAAGATTGATTTGCGATATATATACACCTGATGGAAAACCATTCGCAGGTGATCCAAGGAATGTTTTGAAGAATGTTGTTAAAGAAGCATCAGATATGGGTTACATATTCAATGTTGGACCAGAATGTGAGTTTTTCCTGTTCCATACTGATGATAACGGATATCCTACAACAGTAACACATGAAAAAGCAGGATACTTTGATCTTGGACCTTCTGATCTTGGAGAGAATGTAAGAAGAGATATGGTACTTGCTCTTGAAGATATGGATTTTGAGATAGAGGCATCACATCATGAAGTTGCACCAGCACAGCATGAGATAGATTTTAAATATGATGAAGCATTGACAACAGCAGATAAGATTATGACATTCAAATTAGCAGTTAAGACTATTGCTAGAAGACATGGATTGCATGCAACATTTATGCCAAAACCAAAGTTTGGTGAGAATGGTTCTGGAATGCATATTAATATGTCTCTTGCCACAAAGGATGGTAAGAATATATTCGACGATCCTAATGGAGAATTGGGATTGAGTGAAGACGCATATCACTTCATAGCCGGAATTATGGAACACATGAAAGGAATGTCAGCAATAATTAATCCAACAGTTAATTCATATAAGAGACTTATACCAGGATATGAAGCACCAGTATATGTTGCATGGTCTGCTACAAACAGAAGTCCATTAATTCGTATACCAGCCTCAAGAGGAAGCGGTACAAGAATTGAGCTTAGAAGTCCAGATCCTTCGGCTAATCCATATCTTGCTATTGCAGTTTGCTTGGCAGCAGGACTTGATGGTATCAAGAGAAAGCTTACTCCACCAGAAAGTGTCCCTGGTAATATCTTTGAGATGACTGACGAACAGAGAAAGGCAGCAGGAATAACATGCCTTCAGAACAATCTGTATGAAGCTGTTAAGGATCTAGAAGAGGACGAATTCGTTAGAGGAGTGCTTGGAGAGCATATAAGCAGCAAATATATAGAAGCAAAGTACAAGGAATGGGATGAATACCGCACACAGGTTTCCGCATGGGAGATTGAACAGTATCTATCTAAATACTAGAAGGATATTTCAAAAACTTATGAAGAAAGGTCATGTGCAGTATGTCGACGATTATAGTAGCATTTCCGAAAATCGAGGATGCAAAAGCCATTAAGAATCTATTGGTTCGTAATGGCTATGACGTGGCAGCGCCTTGCACATCAGGGGCTCAGGCAATTAATCTTGCGGACAGCCTATCTGATGGAATAATTGTAAGTGGTTACAAACTTGGAGATATGCTTTATTCTGATTTGTTTGATTATAAGCCGAAAAGTTTTGAATTACTGCTTGTAGCTTCTAAAAATCTTTGGGCGGATTGTACTAATAATGACATTGTGTGTGTTGCAATGCCGTTGAAAGTGAATGATTTGCTCAACACACTTCAGATGATGCTACAGGCTCAAATTAGGAGACGAAAGAGAGCCAGATCACAGCCTCGCCAGAGAAGCAAAGAGGAATTAGAATTAATTAATAGGGCTAAGCAGATGCTGATGGAATATAACAATATGACAGAAGATGAAGCCCATCGTTACATACAGAAGTGCAGTATGGATAGTGGTAACAGCTTTGTTGAATCAGCCAGCATGATTATAAGTATGCATGAGATATAAAATACTCAGGTAAGGAGATAATATGAGATTTACGAAAATGCATGGAGCGGGAAACGATTATGTATACGTTGACTGCACAAAGGAAGAATTGAAAAATCCAGATAAAATAGCAATAATGGTAAGTGACAGACATAAAGGAATTGGCTCTGATGGAATGATATTGATAAAAAAATCAGATAAAGCAGATTTCTTTATGGAGATGTATAATGCAGATGGCTCACAAGGAAAGATGTGTGGCAATGGCGTACGTTGCGTAGGCAAGTATGTATACGACTTTGGACTTACAGATAAAAAAACAGTTAAGATAGAGACACTTGCAGGTATTAAGATACTTGAACTTAATGTTGTCAATAACAAAGTGGAATCTGCAAAGGTTGATATGGGCGAACCAATATTAAAGGCAAGTGATATTCCAGTTATTTCAGATGAAGAGAATGTTATTGCTAAAGATATAACAGTTGGCGGTAATACATACAAGATGACATGCGTATCAATGGGTAACCCTCATGCTATTGTATATGTTGATGATGTTAAAAATCTTGAGATAGAGAAGATAGGACCATTATTTGAGAATAATGTTGTATTTCCAGATAGAGTTAATACTGAATTTATTCAAGTAGTTGATAGTAAGAATCTTATGATGAGAGTATGGGAAAGAGGCTCAGGTGAGACTCTTGCATGTGGAACAGGCGCATGCGCAAGCCTTGTAGCATCTGTTCTTAATAAAGTGTCTGAAGATTCAGCAACACTTCATCTGTTGGGTGGAGATTTGATTATCACATGGAATAAAGAAGACAACCATGTATATATGGAAGGCCCTGCAACTACAGTATATACAGGAGAAATTGATGTTTCAGAACTTGAACAGTGATTTATATTAGTAGGCGCAAACAATAGTGTTTTATGACACATTGAATAATAATGTTAAGAAAGAGAGACATAAGATGTTTAAAATTAATGACAATTATTTAAAATTACCAGGAAGCTATCTATTCTCGACAATTGCCAAGAAGGTTAATGCTTTCACAACTGAAAATCCAGAGGCTTCGATTATCAGACTTGGAATTGGCGACGTAACTCTTCCATTATCAAAATCAGTAATCAGCTCATTACATGAGGCTGTTGATGACATGGCGGACGCAAAAACATTTAAAGGATATGCCCCTGATCTTGGATATGACTTCCTCAGACAGGCAATTGTAGACTTTGATTATAAGAGACGTGGCGCAGACATTAATGCAGACGAGATATTCGTAAGCGATGGCGCAAAGAGTGATTCTGGTAACATCGGAGATATCTTCTCAATAGACAACAAAATCGCAGTTTGCGACCCAGTGTATCCAGTATATGTTGATACTAACGCAATGGCAGGAAGAACAGGAGAATATATAGCAGACCAACAGAAATGGAGCAATGTAATCTACATGCCATGTACAGCGCAGACTAATTTTGCACCTGAGCTTCCAACTGAGACACCAGATATCATCTACCTTTGCTTCCCTAACAATCCAACTGGTTCAACAATTACTAAGAGTGAACTTCAGCGTTGGGTTGATTATGCGAACAAAGTTGGCGCAGTTATCATCTATGATGCAGCTTATGAAGCATACATCTCAGAAGATGATGTTCCACACACAATTTATGAGTGCGAAGGCGCAAGAACATGTGCAATTGAAATTAGAAGTTTTTCTAAAAATGCTGGTTTCACCGGTGTAAGACTTGGATTTACTGTAATTCCTAAAGATTTAAAATGCGGTGATGTAACTCTTCACAGTCTTTGGGCAAGACGTCATGGAACAAAATTCAACGGAGCTCCTTACATTATTCAGAAGGCTGGAGCTGCCATCTATACAGAGCAGGGACAAAAAGAAGTTAATGAGATGATTTCTTACTATATGAACAATGCAAAGGTTATTCGTGAAGGTTTATCGGCAGCAGGTTATACAGTATCTGGTGGAGTTAATGCTCCATATATCTGGTTGAAGACACCTGATAATATGAGCTCATGGGATTTCTTTGATTATCTCCTTAAAGAAGCTAATGTAGTAGGAACACCAGGTTCAGGCTTTGGACCAAGTGGTGAAGGATACTTCAGACTGACAGCATTCGGTTCATATGAGAATACGCTTGCTGCAATCGAAAGAATTAAAAAACTTTAATTTGAAATTAGAGATATGTAGGTTATAATAGAAGTTAGAAGTTAGAAGTTAGAAGTTAGAAGTTAGTAGTTAAAGTGAAGGCTTGGCGGCGAAGCCAAAATAGAAGCTATTTAGAATGGATATGAGTATGGAAAATCAATTATCAGATGATGACAAGATAAAAGAGATTGAGAAGGATTTAGACTCAATGGAAAAGGAAAATAGAAGAAAAGATACTTCCGTGATCTTAAAGACCGTATTGTTACTGCTTGCAGTAGGCATAATAGTGGTGCTTGTTATATTGTTTGTATTTGATAAAATTGGCTATAATATCGCATCGGATATCCTATTACAAACTAATTGATAGGTAATTGAAGGTGACAGGGTGGTAGGCGAAAGTGCAAAGAAGCTAATTAATCAGCGATTGAAGTTGTCCGGGTGACTGAAAAGGCAAGGGAGAGAAAAAAGCAAGCCCCTTGCCTTAAATCGATGTGATGCCAGCAGATATAGGTAGGAAAAAAGGCAAGGGAGAGAAAAAACATCATCCCTTGCCTTAAATTGATATGATGCCAGCAAATATAGGTAGGAAAAAAGGTAAGGAAGAGAAAAAAACAAGCCCCTTGCCTTAAATCGATGTGATGCCAGCAGATATAGGTAGGAAAAAAGGCAAGGGAGAGAAAAAACATCATCCCTTGCCTAAAACCAGCAATTCAAGCCAGCCAAACCGGTGCCAACCAGCCCAAGCAATTCAAGCCAGCCCAGCCCAACCAGCCAGCCAAGCGCAGCCCAGCCGGCGCCGGCCAGCCTTCATTTGTACATGTATTTGTACATGTATTTGTATCTGTATCTTTAGAAATCAACCTGTTGTATAGTGCCGGCGCGACCATCTTCATGGAGATAGACGCCAGTGCTGCGAACCAAAGCATCAGTCTTGTTTGATGCGTCATTCATTGAGAACTCAGTGTGGGCACTACCGAGATATATAGCACCAACATCAGCATCTTTAAGAGAGCGCAGCGTATCATTGCCATCGGCATCCTTAGTCCAGACTTTAAGCTTGTCATAGATTTCATCATTCTCATCAATCCAGCCATTATTGTCTGAATCATAATCAGATAATTCCAAGAATCCATTGCCAGTCTTTGTACCGAACAGTTCACTACCATTGTCGATAGTGCCATTGTTATCTTTGTCCAATGCCAAGTATCCAGAATTACTCTTCAATTGAGCTATTTCTTCTTGCTTTCCGTCTGAATTCAAATCAAATAGAAACTTCTGGTCAGATATCTCTGTTGGATTACAATCAAGATTAATAACAAGCGGATCTGTTAGAATCTCCTGATACTGACAGATGTTAGAGTATTCGCCAGATTCTTTGTAATCTCTTGACATCTCAACTGACACATTGAATTCCAGTTCGCGTCCGTCAGCTGTAACAGCCGTACCGGTTGCTGAAAAAGAGGTTGTTTCACTTTCCTCCATGAAATAATTAGTTTGTGTAACCTGCGTCCATGTTGTCGGAGTCTGTGAAGAAGTAATTGAAAGGATATTACTGTCGTTAGAAACTGAGCTAAGCCCCGAGAATTCGAGACTATCACGAACATCTGATTTAAAACGAGCTCTCTTGAATAACTCCAAAAGACTCCAGATACTTTGCTTGAAAGCCTGAAGATTCGCCTTAAAATTATCCTCTGCATTACCGTTAGTGCTGTGCACACCAAGTGAATTAGATATGCTGTTAGCATCGGCACGCAGACTGAAAGATTCCTGGTCAGTAGTATTATCCAGACTGTGATTTTGCTTCCTCATAGTATCCGCAAGATAGTTGTAATTATCTGAATAAGAGTAGCTACTGTTAGAACTCATACTCATACTATCTGATATAGTCGCGGATTGTCGCCTCGTCCCGTCCAAAGTCCATTTGAATACCGATGAGGTCTTTTGAATATTCTTCTCATATGTTCTGTTAGAAGTCATATTCAGATTGCTTTGGGATATTACCATTGTAACTCCACCCTTCATAAGTTATTTGCGATGAACACATAACCTACAGAATATATATCGGATGAAAGCACAAGATGTTAACCTTAAAAAACATTTGCAAAATGCTTTTGTATAAGTTAAGATGAGTATATTATAATTAATGTTTAAAACGAAAGGAAATCTGACTATGAGTGAATCAATATGGAACGCCGACCTTGGCAATGGAATGTACAAAAACCCTATACTTTATGCAGATTATTCTGACCCTGATGCAATACGAGTTGGTGATGATTATTATATGATTGCATCATCATTCTGTAATGCACCAGGATTACCAGTTCTTCATTCAAAAGATCTGGTTAATTGGCAGGTGATTAATTACGTAATCGATAAAGTCCCAGAGAGCAGATACAGAAATCCCATTCATGGATGCGGTGTATGGGCGCCAGCGATAAGATATCATGATGGAATATTCTATGTATGTTTTCCGATGCCTGATGAAGGAATATATATGTCAACAACAACAGACCCATATGGCACATGGTCAGAACCTGTGAATATTAGACCGGGTGCAGGCTGGATTGATCCATGTCCATTCTGGGATGAAGATGGCAAAGCTTATCTTGTTGCTGGTGTGGCAAAGAGTCGAATCGGATACAAGAGCGTATTGCATATGGTAGAGATGCAGCCAGATGGAATGGGATTAATTGGACCTGAGATCAAAGTATTTGATGGCAATGAGAATGATCAGGTCACAATCGAAGGACCTAAACTCTATAAAAAAGATGGATATTACTATATATTTGCTCCGGCAGGTGGCGTAAAACCAGGCTGGCAGACCGTGCTTAGAAGCAAGAATATATATGGACCATATGAATATCGTGTAGTTATGAAACAGGGTGATTCTCCAATTAATGGACCTCATCAGGGCGCATGGGTTGATACTATAACAGGAGAAGACTGGTTTATACATTTTCAGGATGTGTATGCAGCCGGAAGAATCATAGATTTGGAGCCAATGTCATGGAATGATGGATGGCCAATAATAGGAATCGCTAAGAATGGCAATACATACGGCGAACCTGTAACAGAATACAAAAAACCAGATATAGGTAATCATGCAGCAATTGCAAAGTGTGAGCCTGCGACATCGGATGATTTTACAGGAAAAACACTGGGACTTCAGTGGCAGTGGAATGCAAACCCAGAGGCTGAGTGGTATTCAATAGATAAAGTCAACAGCAGATTGATTCTCAATGCAGTTTCAAAGCCAGATGAACGTCCATTATGCGATGCAAGGAATCTTCTACTACAGAAGTGGCCCGCACCAGAATTCTCGTGTGTAACCAAGGTTGATGTAAGAGGCATGGAGAATGGAGATGTAGCTGGAATAATCTCTATGGGAGTTAGATATGGTGCAATTGCAGTAGAAAAGGTGGAAGACGACTATCAATTACTCGTGATTAATGGAAAGCAGGTATTTGATAAGGATGCGGCATATGCAACTGACACAATCAGCAAAGCAGACATCAAAGCAGCAGACACCAACACAGTAGACATCAAAGCAGCAGACATCAAAGCAGACATCAACGCAACCAATACAACTACCACCGAGATTTACTTCAAATACGAAGTTTTAAGCGATGGAATAAGGGAAAAGGCAGAATATGCCAACGCACCAAAAGAGCTGGTTAACCTATATTATAGCTTTGACAATGTTAATTATATGAAAGCATTATCAATGAATGCAGAAGCTGGAAGATGGGTCGGAGTCAAGAATGGCGTATTTGTATATCATCGTGGTAAGGGTAAATGCGGTTTCATCAGTGTAGAAAGTGTAGAATATAAGGCATTATATTAATATAGATGCAGAGCTTGCTTTATTTGTTTATATTCTTTTGAATTTTTTAATACTTATTTTATAAATGTAAAATAATATATGGATTATTTTATCTTATATGTGTATAATCATAGATAGCATTTTAATATAATTCGGAGGATAATATCGTGAGCGAAAAACAAAAAAAGACACATGAAGCTATCTATGATGTCCGTGAGTTAGGCCAGGGCAAAGAGCTGCTACTCGGCTTACAACACACATTTGCAATGTTTGGTGCGACAGTGCTTGTCCCAATTCTTACAGGACTGAGTGTATCGACAACATTGTTAATGGCAGGATTAGGAACATTATTGTTCCACCTTATTACCAAAGGAAAAGTCCCAGCATTCCTTGGTTCGTCATTTGCATTCCTTGGAGGATATGCAGTTGTTGCTCCCTTAGAGAATGGAGTGGCCGATCCAGAGAAACTAGCATATGCATCGGGCGGTGTATTTGTTGCTGGTTTAGTGTATATGCTCGTCGCAGCACTTATTAAAGCATTTGGCGCAAAGAAAGTAATGCGTTACTTCCCACCTGTTGTTACAGGTCCAATCATCATTGCAATCGGTTTAATACTTGCTCCAACAGCAATTAATAACTGCGCAACAAACTGGCCAATAGCACTTGTTGCTATGCTTATAGTAATTGTATGTAACATCTGGGGCAGGGGAATGATTAAGATTATTCCTATTATGCTTGGCGTTGTAGGCGCATATGTAGTTGCACTTATATTCGGACAGGTTGATTTCTCGCAGGTTAATGACGCAGCATGGCTTGGAATCCCAATCAGCAAATCAGGCTTTGCAAAATTCGATATTAATGCAATTATAACAATCGTTCCAATTGCACTTGCAACAATTATGGAGCATATCGGTGACATATCAGCAATCGGTGCAACAACTGGACAGAATTATATCGCAGACCCAGGTCTTCATAGAACATTAATTGGTGATGGTCTTGCAACAAGCTTCTCTGCTTTATTTGGTGGACCAGCTAATACAACATATGGAGAGAATACAGGCGTTCTTGCACTTACTAAAGTATATGACCCACGAGTAATGAGAGTTGCAGCAGGATTTGCAATCATCCTTTCATTCTCACCAAAATTCGCTACACTAATCAGTACAATTCCAACAGCAATAATCGGTGGCGTATCACTAATTCTTTATGGAATGATTTCATCAATTGGTGTTAGAAATGTTGTCGAGAACCATGTAGACTTCACAAAGAGCCGTAATTTGATTATCTCAGCAGTTATACTTGTTAGCGCACTTGGAATTGAATACCAGAGCGTATATAATGCAGTTGGTGAAAAAGTCATCAACGCTGGAATCAGTTTCTCAATCGGAAGCTTTGATATAACATTATCAGGTATAGCAATTGCAGCAATCGCTGGTATCCTGTTGAATGCAATACTTCTAGGCAAAGATTACGAATTTAAAGAATAATAATTATAAAAGCTTAGCCCCTAAAGTCATCATGATGAAGACTTTAGAGGCTTTTTTGCTGCACTTGAAGGTGTAGATTATACATTAACAGAGAAGATTATATATTGGATTCCGTCAGTTTCCTCATTGCCAACTATTACACGTCCATGGTAATGATCAACAAGATTCTTGAGTTTACTAAGACCAATGCCATGCGAAGATATATCGTTGACCTTAGTAGTATAGCCGTTTGAAAACATCGCGTTACACAACTCGCTGTCAATTAGAGGACCGACATTCTTCGTCTTAACAATAAGCTGATTTTTCTCTGAATTAAGTGTCAGCAAGGCTTTACCACCAGTAGGAGTAGCTTCAATTGCATTATCAGTAAGAATGCCCAGAACATCGATTAATTCATATTCTGGCATAAGCGTCGTTAGTGTGTATTGCTGTATCTCAATCTCTAATTCCTTGTTGAGTGTGCGGGCATAAGAACATTTATTAATAAGAAAACCAGCAACCAGCTTGAGATTAAGTTTAAGCAAATCAAGCGAATAGACTGAGCGTGACATAAGGCTCGTCTGTTCCATAATTGCATTAGCAAGCGATGAATAATCGCTGCAGGTAAGCGGAAGTGATTGAATTGCCTGAATATGATTATTGTGGTCATGCTGCGTGCAGCGAATCTGTGTTATTAATTCATCAATAATAGGAATATAATCTGCATATGCCTTAAGCTGACGTTGTTGACGCAGCAGCTCATTATTGGAGATGAATAATTCAATATTGACAAATATGGTTATAAGAACAAATATAGATATAATTGCGTATGACTCCATGAAACGGTTAGCACTGAATTTGTAGCAGAATACAAGAATCAGGCCAATGATGAAACTATTAACGAGCACAACTTTCACAGTAATATTCAGCTCATTAATCTTATCGTATAGTGAGTGAAGTGGAATGAAAAGATATATCACAATTCCAATCAAAAAAACAGCAAAAGTAAGTACAACCATTATGTGTGGAGAATAATTGCTGTCGGGAACTAGCAGGAATAGAGGGGTAAGCAGTGTCTGTAGAATTACGATAATGCAGTATCCAAGTATGAACGCATAGAAGGTATTGCAGAATCCCTTTTTGTAGATAATGAACATAATAAGATACAGACATATAGTGTTAATTACGAAGCTTGACGACACAAGCGCAACATTACACAGCAGGCAATTCACCAGCTGAACTAGAATGCATAGCAAAAAACGCCGAAAGCTGCGCTGTACAGGAATATCATATATACTTCCGGTAATCAGATATAGAGTGGTAACTTCGAGAAACATGATTAGATATGATTCAAAGTAGATTAACATGAGAATCCTCCATTATATATTTTTTTAAAATGCTCTCGAATGCCGTTCTTGTATGAACGGCCTACAGGTATTGTTTCGCCGTGACAGCTAATAAGTTCATTAGTCTTATCGTAGTTATTACAGTAGTCAGAATTAACTATGTATTTGCGATGACAGCGTATGAAGGGGATTGAAAGCATTTTCTCAAAGGCATCTAGTGTGAATTCCCTTGTTTCAATAAGCCCAAGTGTTGTATAGACATCGACAATACGTCCATTTGCTTTAAAATAACAGATATCAGATTCTTTAAGCTGTATGCCGATTCCGTGCAGATTAGTAAGGATTATATGGCTTTCTTTGACAAGAGGCGAGTTAAGAATTGAATCAAGAGCCGCAATTACGTCGCTATCACTATATGGTTTCGATATATAGCTATAGCAGTGCAAAGTATTAACCGCCTCGCATATTCGGTCATTCATTGCTGTAATGAACATAATTGGTGCGTACTCATAATTACTCCGTGTTCGAATAGCAATTCCAAGATTAACGCCATCTTTGCCAGAAGTTTCGCCAAGCTCAATATCCAAGATAAAAAGATTGAATGTGTGGGTGCGAATTATATCTAGTGCCTGATGATAATCAGTGGCTATGTATGTTTTGAGATTAGTATTATAGTTGTTGATGATTGTAACAAGCCCCTTCGCCTGTTTGGCATCATCTTCAACAATTAGAATATTGTACATTATATCTACACTCCCTGTATGCCTGTATATATTAATTATAAAGCAGAAAATACCAGTGTCAATCGGGAAAAAAGTCATTCATTACCTCATTCACGTCGTTCATACATTAATTGGACAAAACCTCTTGAAAACTGAATTTACAAGTGTTATAAAAAATGTGTTGAAGGAAATATTCGCTAAGTAATAGCGGCCATAAAAAGGGGGAGTATATCTGGATTATATTAATAACTGCATTGTCAATGCTTATATACATAAGATTAAACAATATCAATATAATCAGCTAGAGATAGATTCAATAAGGTATACGGTTCTGGTATTAATCAGTGAGTTGAAGAAGATAATGCTTCTACTTGCTGTATATACATTGATGGGGAGATTGAAGAGGTTCCTGCTATGTGGTGCAGCTATTCTTAGCATTAGAATATTCCTGGGGGGAGTGCATATGAAGACGTATACAGGATGTCTGTTGTTTTCATGGTGTTACTTTTTCATTGCAATATATATAGCACCACTTATTGACGGGAACTTGTGTGTCTATGCAGCCTGCTTGATTTTATGTGTACTCAATATACTACTGTTTGCTCCGATACCATCGGCGAATAGAATTATGCCCTCAGGTATATCGAAAAGACAGAAAAAATAGCCAGATAACCTGAATAGGAGAAGGTGGCAACAGAATGCTGTGAATCTGATATTCCCATATGATGAGAATATTGGGTCACAGCATTTTCTTATTGTAAATGCAAATTTGTGATGCTATAATATTAAATTGGTGTATACCATAATTATACAAAAAACTATATATGAGGTAAAAGGGAATGTTAATTACAGAATATCTTGATAAAAACGCAGAGAGATTTAGCAATAAAGCTGCTGTTGTTGATGAAAACAGAACTCTTACTTACAGTGTTCTAAGAGATGAATCAAAACATATTGCATCAGAGCTTATTGGGTTGAATCAGTTTTGTAAGCCTGTAGCAGTTTATCTTGAAAAAAGCGTAGAATGTATATCTGCTTTTTGTGGTGTTCTTTACAGCGGTAATTTTTACACAATGATTGATGTGAAGATGCCTGCGTCAAGAATCGAGAAGATAATGACTACATTGGAACCAGTCGTAATAATCACTGATCAAAAGCATTATGAAGAAGTGAAAGCAATTGCTGGTGATGCAACGATTGTGTGTTATGAAGATGCAATGAATAATACTATCGAGCAGAAAAAGATTAGCGAAGTATCAAAGCAAATCTCTACTCGTGAGAATATGTATGTGTTATTCACATCTGGCTCTACAGGAATGCCTAAAGGCGTAACAATCACACTTGATGGCTTGAATGACTTTATTGAGTGGGGTACTGAAGAATTTGGAATTGATGATACATATGTTATTGGTAACCAGACACCACTATACTTTAGTATGTCAGTATTTGATGTCTATGCTACAATCAGGAATGGAGCAACACTATATCTCATTCCATCAAAATTGTTCTCATTCCCTGGAATGTTAATGCAGTACCTATTTGATAATGAGATTAATACAATATTCTGGGTACCTTCAGCACTTACTTTTATAGCTACGTTAAATGCTTTGAATTCTCCACATCTTCCAAAACTAAAGAATGTATTCTTTGGTGGAGAGGTAATGCCAATGAAGCAGCTTAATAAGTGGATTGCAGCATATCCAGATGTAAAATTCGTTAATTTCTATGGACCAACAGAGGTTACGGATACTTGCACATTCTATGAGGTTAACAGAACATTTGAGAATAATGAGAATCTTCCAATGGGTAAAGCATGTAAGAATATGGAAGTATTCTTATTAGACGAGAATGATCAGTTAGTAAAAGATGGTGAAATCGGTGAAGTATGTGTAAGCGGAATTGGTCTTGCTAAGGGTTATTATAATGATATAGAAAAAACTAACAAAGTATTCGTACAGAATCCACTTAATAAGCTATATGATGAGAAAATCTACAGAACTGGAGATTTGGCTCGTAAGAATGAATTTGGTGAATTCGTATACATCTCTAGAAAAGATTCGCAGATTAAGCATCTTGGCAGAAGAATAGAATTAGGTGAGATTGAGACAGCGATATCTTCTATTGATAAGATAGATTCATGCTGCTGTTTATATAATAAGAAGAAATCTAAGATTGTTATGATATATATGGGAGATATTGATGAGAATTCAGTTATCGAGGAATTAAAGAAATTAGTTCCTGAATATATGATTCCTAACACAAAGATTAAGTTAGATAAGATGCCACTTAATCTTAATGGTAAGGTTGACCGTCACAAATTAGAGGAAACATATTGTAAGTAATGCATTGTAATTAACAATATATAATTGAATGCGGAAAGGTCTGAAAAGATGGAATTATTAATTGTATTATTTATTGGGCTGTGGTTAACAGCAGCGAGTGTACTTAGCTATGCTCAGATTAAGAAAGACTTTAAAGATGAAATGGAGAAAAATAAATGAATATTTACTTTATAGGAATGTGCATTGCTATGGCAATTTACCTGATAATAGGTTTTGTTGTTAGTAGGAAGATTAAGAATGCAAAGGACTATTATGTAGCAGGTAGAAAAGCATCTGTTCTTTTGGTTGCTGGATCAATGATAGCATCATATACAAGTACGGGTATGTTCATGGGAGATGCAGCGCAGTGTTATGAAGGTGTGTTTACATCAATCATTCTATTCGCAGGTATGCAGTCCGCAGGATACATAATCGGCGCAACTTTCTTCGGAAGATATCTTAGAAGAAGTGATGTATTAACAATTCCAGAATTCTTTGGTAAAAGATTCTGTTCTAGAAAACTTAGAATATTAGCAGCAGTTACAGCTATTATAATGATGTCAGTATATCTCTTATCAGTATTACAGGGAATCGGTACATTAATGTATATTGTTACTGGTGTTAACTACAATGTATGTGTTGTTCTAGCATTAATCGTTTTAACAATTCTTACAGTAACATCTGGTTCACGAGGAGTTCTTGTAACAGATACATTAATGGCTACAATATTCACTATAGCAATGGTTATATCAGTATTAGTAATTGCAACAAAGACAGGTGGTTGGTATGGCTCAATCGCAGACATAGCTTCAAGACCAGAGACAGCAGATATGTTATCATGGGGTGGTAAGTTAGGTCCTCTATATAACTCAGGAATTGAGAATGTTGCATGGGGTATTACATATGGTATCGTATGGATGAGTGTATGTATGGTTGGACCATGGCAGTCAAGCAGATACTTAATGGCAAAGGATGAGCATACAATCGTTAAATCTGCTCCAATCTCAGCTATTGGTGTATTCTTAATGGAATTCTTAGTAGGAATTGCAGCAGTAATGGTTAATAATGTAGCACCTAAGCTTGAGACATCATCACATGTAATGATTTGGGCAGCAATGAATCTTCTTCCACAGATATTAGGTGTAGTATTACTTACTGGTGTATTATCAGCTGGTATATCATCAGCAACAACATTCCTTTCGCTTATAGGTTCGTCAGTTGCCAATGATATGATGTTGTCAAAATCAGAAAAATCAATTAATGTTGGACGAATTACTATGATTATTGTTAGTATAATAGTTCTATTATTAGCAATATTCAATCCACCATCAATCTTCTGGATTATGTTCCTTGGTGGAGCGGTTGCTGCAAGTTCATGGATGCCAGTTGCAGTTGCTTCAATTATTAGTAAAAGAGTAACAAAAACAGGAGCATTTGCAGGTATGTTAGCAGGTTTCCTCGGATGCTTTATTACAAAGTTATTCTCTAGTATTACAGGAATTACATTGCCAGTTTACCTTGATGCCAGTATCGTAGGTATTGTATGTAACGTTGTAGCCTTAGTTATAGGTTCAGCAGTAACACAGGTATCTGAAGAGGAGAAACAGGAAAGAGCAGCAATATTCGTAATGCCAGAAGAAGAGAAGACACCGGAAGAGATGAAGAAGACTCTAAGAGTTGCAAAGGTTTCTTTATGCGTTGGTGTTGTAGTAGCAGCAATTATGATTGTATTATGGGTTATTCCATATCTTAGAGGAATCGCAGCATAATATAAAGTGCATATATAGATTAATTACAATAAAAAATCGCCAGTCCCGACATTAACTTACGGGACTGGCGATTTTTTTTATTTGAATTAATTCTTCTTACCAAATAATCTAAGTAAATCAAGGAAAAGATTAATTACATCAAGATACAACTGAATTGCACAGAATAAAGCGAGAGTTGTTGTGCTGACTGAATTGTTTCTTGCTGCAAGAGCTTTCATCTTCTGAGTATCGTAAGCTGTAAGTCCAACGAATACTAAAACACTAACTGATGAAATAATTATATCCATTGTTGAATTACCCATGAACATGTTAACTATACTTGCAATAATTACACCGATAAGTCCCATTGCACATAGGCTTCCAGCTTTGGTAAGATCTCTTTTGGTAATCATACCATATGCAGCCATAGCACCAAAAAGTCCAGCGGTAATAAATAATACAGTTGTTATTGATGTTGTTGTATACACAAGGAATATGATTGATAAAGTAATACCATTAATTACAGAATACGCTGCGAATAGTACTGCTGATGGAATAACCATATCTCTTTTTAATGTATAGTTTGTAATAAGTACAACTGCAATCTCTGCAATTAGCAGACCATAGAATGTTGTATTGTCCATTATGAGCTTGTATAGTAATGTTGGCGAAGATGCAACAGTAATTGATGTAATTGCTGTGATTATTAATGCAATACACATGAATACAAATGTCTGTGAGATAACACCTTCCATGAATCCAGCCTTGATACCATTACGCTCAGGATTATTGATGCCAGGATTTTGATAACCTGGATTATAGCCTGAATCGTAGTTTTGATTATTCCCAGAATTAAAACTCTGAAAACTGTTAAAGTTGCTGTTGTAATTATTGCCAGCTTGGTTCGAATCTGAAGAAGTCTTAAGTGGACGATTCGTTAAATCCACAGGCTCATCGAATTCAAGAACAAAATTGTCCTTATTATCATTATTCATATTTATCCTCCTTTTGTGCTACCCATGCACATATGCATAATTCATATTGAATTATATCACATATAAAAGCTAGAATCAATTCTAACAATACTTGAGTTTCCGCAGTTTTATCCACATAGACCTGAATTAAACTATGTCTTTATAA
>CAZPHI010000043.1:0-16691 GCA_964586425.1 uncultured Lachnospiraceae bacterium
GTTTGTGTTCATCGCTGATAAATTGTGTTGTACTACCATAATAATTCCTCCTTGAATATCCGGTGGCATCCTTGCCACTCGTTGGTTAGTTTCAATAGCACTTATGTACTACTGTTATTTATTATATCGGTTCTAGTTTCATAAACTTAACCCCGCATATAAACTTTTTGATTATTTTTTTTGGTCTAAAAATTGTGGTGTATCATCCACTCTGCTCATACTCTTATAATAATTAGAAGCCATTGTTCCACTTCTTTTTGCATTACGAATATCCTTCTTCATAACTGCGAACTTTTTGTCTGCAAGCAGTTTATTCTGAGCTTCTTCTTTCTGAATCTTAACGCTTCTCTCCGTTATCTGAGTAATCAAAATCTTCATAATCTTAATCTGCTCTGCGTATTTGTCTTTACCATCCAGAAATTGTATTCTAATTCTATTATATAATGCATCAAAACCATCATCTAATCCATTAAGCTCGTCAACAAATTGTTCCTTTTTGTCTACATTGTCGTAAAAGCTTTGTGGATCTGAATCAGCATCTGTAAGAATACTAGTTTGCTGTTCATCTAACTCAATAATCTTATCCAGAATAATGATCTTCTTTTTTAAACCATCAATCATTATATCTACATAATTAGCTGTATTATCCATAATACTTCCATTCCAGTGCCTCTGGTTTGGCACTATTAAGCTTTCTTAGTAAGTCTCATAACTTCTTTCCATGTATCACGCATACCACGAAGATGTACAAGAACTTCAAGAAGAATTTCCTTATCCTTTTTGATATTGGCTTCTACGAGTCTTCGATATATGTAATCATACACATTATCAAAATCTTTTGCAACTGGATAGTCATGATTTAATGTTGATTTAAATTCAATTATAATGTCTTCCGCTTTTTTAATATTAGTATGCGCTTTGACAACGTCATTCTGTTCAATTCCCATTATTGCAACATTGCAGAACTTAATTGCACCTTCATAAAGCATTAATGTAAGTTCTGCTGGCGAGGCAGTAAGCACTTTGTTTTTATTATATTGTGAATACGCCTGGTTTGCTAAAGTAGCCATAACCTACCTCCTGTATATTTGTATAACATCTAATACATTATATTATCAACTGCCTAGAAGGCTTGATAAAGAACTCTGCTGAGAATTAAGCTTAGATAAAGCTGATTCCATGCTTGAAAACTGTTTGTAATACTTAGTTTCATAGTCTGAAATCTTGTCCTCCCAGTCACTAATCTTTGTAGTGTACTGCGAATACTGTGTTTTCATCTGTTTATCATTATATATTGTATAAGCACTACTTACTGAAGAAGTAGACATCTTCTTTGAAAGACTTGAATATACACCATCTGTCAGTTTATTGAAAAATGTTACAAAGTCCTCTGGGTTGCTTGATATTGCAGCTCTTAGTTTATCTGTATTACCTGATGTAACCGAATCAGAACTATCACCGTCTATATGAAATACACCCTTCTCATTAGTTGCTGAAGAAAAATATCCCTGTGTAGCAATACCGAATGATGATAATGAATATGTTGTTCCATTAATTTCATAACTAGCAAGCATGCCTGTCTTCATTGCATCAATTGAGCCACCAAGAAGAGTATCATTACGAAGAAGAGCATCTTTAATCTTCTTCTCCCACTCCTCAACCTCTGAATCAGTCATTGCTTCTTTCTCATCTGATGTAAGTGGTTCATAACCCTTTGAACTGTCTGCATTATATGCAGTATCCATACTTTTAATTAATGCATTATAATCAGTAAAGAAGTCTTTGACCATCTTATATATTCCATCTATATCCGTATTAGTTGTAATTGACACACTCTTATCATTACCGCTACTGTCCTGACCTGTTAAGGCACTAACCTGTATTGTAAGTCCATTAATCTGATAGTCATTAGAATTACTTGTGTACTTTGCTCCATTAAGTTCTATCTCAGAATCAACACCAGTTGTTCTTACCGCATTAGCAGATGGTCCTGATATAGATGTTGAAGTGAAAGTATCAGTATTAACATCATACATTGTCTTTGCAAATGCTGCTTTAGCATCAACTTCAGTATTAATAGTGTTCCTTGTATTATTATTACGATTCTCAACTTCCTGATTGATTGCATCCTTTTTTGTCTGGATATCTTCATCTGAATCAGTATCAAGGAATACATAATTAACATATTCATCTCGTAAAGCTGTCTGATCTGTAATTGTCTTATTATTAGTTGCAAGCTTTTTATTGTTAGCTTCAGTAGTGGTTACATTAGCCTTTAACTGTTTTGATAGATCAGTATATTCATTATATATCTTCTTTTGTTCAGCAGTTAACGAAGCTACATCTACAGTCGTAGTAACTATAGTCTCACCATTATCGTCTCTTTTTGTTTCAGTTTTTGTCGGAAGAGCATCATAATCACTCTGTATAGCAGCAATCTTTGTATCAAGTTCTTCTTTCTTTTTAGCTAGTTCTTCATTACTCTTTGTAAGAGATTCTATAGCTGTATTAGCTGATTTAATCTTAGAAAGTGATGATGCATAATTCTTCTTATACTCTGCCTGAACAGTCTTATAATCAGTCTTTGACGCATCATATCTTGAATCCTTAATAGCTGTAAGCTCTTCATCTGAATATGTCGCCCATGCCTTATACTCTGCATTCTCAGTTGTATTGCTTGTATACAATCCCATATTAGAAAGTGCATTAAGACCGCCTGCATCATTAGCTGTAAGTGAAAAGTCATTATCCTTACCAGGTTCCTTAGCACTTATGAAAAATCTCTGATTATTCTCATCAAAGCTTGCATTAACACCTGCATCTTTTAATTTGGCAATAAACTTATTAACTGTCAAATCACCAGTAATACTAATATTAGTATCCTTACCTCCTGCACTAACAGCAATCTGACCACTTGTAAGGTCTTCAAGTCCTGTTATATCTGATAATTTGCTATCTCCCTTAACAGTAGTTGTTGTTCCTGTAATCTGACCACCAGTAAGATAACCAGAAGCTGCGAGGTGTTTTACCTTTAATGTCTGTGTATTATTAACAGCACCTGAAGCAGCTGTAACCTTGGCTACAGTAGAATCGGATACTGTTGCAGCCTTCAAGCCATATGTGCTTGAAAGTCTCATCTTAGATAACTTACCACTATAAAAATCATATATTTTAGTATTCATAGACTTCCATGCATCTTGAGTCCACGATAATTTAGTTCTAGCTTTAACAAGATTATCCTTCTTAAGTGAATATGAAGAAACCATTGCCTTAACAATTGAATCTGTATCAAGATTTGAACTAAGTCCTGCTAATCTAATAGGCATAACAACACCTCCTTACTGTTATAATCTATCTCTTTTCATCAACTAGAATTCCTGCTAATTCCCATGCCTTTTCAAGCATCTCAAGCGCCTTCTCAGCAGGAATCTCCTTAATTACCTTGTCAGTATCCTTGTCTTTAATTTTAATTGTAATACGATGTGTTGCTTCATGATATCCGAATTCAGCAATAGTATTATTATTAATCTTTTTATTAATATCCTTTGCTGCATTCTTAAGATATGCTTCGCTGGCTTTTTCTTCATTACGAAGTAAAGTTTCCTCATTATCGCTCGAAGAATTATTAGTTCCATCTCCCTGCGATGCTTTAGCTACAACCACCTGTTCCATACTTAGTGAAGAGCTTGATGCATCGGATGTATCATCTGCCGGCTTTGCTACAACATTCTTAGGAGTCTGCGATTTTTCAACATGTGGCTGTGGCGCCTGATATGATGATGCACCTGCCATGCTGTTCATAGATTCTATTCCTATTCCCATTTTTATTCACCTCCGTGTGAAGTCAATGCTACTTTATCAATTTGCTAAAGCATATATCGACTGCACAACATGAAAAATTAATATCTGTCTTTATTAAATTTTTATAAAGTCATTAATTACTGAAACAGATTATTCAACTCATCATTAGATACAACTGAATTGGCAGCTTCTTTATTAGCTTCCTGAATCTGTACATATACTTCTTTACGATAGATTGGAACGCTCTTTGGAGCAGATATGCCAAGTTTCACCTGATCACCTTTAATCTCTATTATTGTTATCTCAATATCATCATTAATTATTATTGATTCATCTTTCTTTCGTGATAAAGCTAGCATTCTACTCACCGCCTTTCTTTGAATCTGCTTTTAATATGTCATATATAGGGAATCTTACAGGGTATTCTTCATTATCTGCGATAAGCTGACAAGCTAATCTCTTCTCAGCGTTAATGACAATTGGAGCCTTAAGGTTACAAGCCATTTTCGTTACATCTGCTGGAACTGTCAGTGTTACTACAACAATCAAGTCAGTTGGGCCTGTAACTCCTATACCCTTAAGAAGTTCATCATCAACCACTGGATCATAATCTTTCTTTACTAATTCAGGATTCATTATTGGTAAAGCTAAAGATACCTCATCAAGTGACTGGAGCCACATAATAGTCTTTCCATCTGATTTTTCTGAATTATAGATTATTGTATATTTTTTGAAATTTTCAAATCCCATAAGTCCTTTTTCAAAAGTAATAACTTTTTCCTCGCTTATGTCAATCTGTCCAAACCATTTTGTGTTAACTAACATAACATACCTCTTTTCTGTGCCTATTCGGCTCATTATTTATTCTATAGGAAATCCAATAAGGATTGTCTTACTACCTTGCTTGCTGCTGTAAGCGATGCATTATATACAAGTTCTGCTGCTGAATAATTAACTACTACATCCTCTAAGTCTACATCTTCATTCTTAGACTTAAGATCTGTAACGCTTAGTTTCTGAGCTGTTAATCTTGTTTCGGTTAACTTAAGACGTGTAACACGATTACCTATATCTGAGATAGATGAAGTTACCTGCTGTTGATAAGCCTGTATTGTCTTATTACCAGAATCAAAAAGCTTCTGTACATTATCATTAGCAATTGCTAATTCTTTATTAGCATTCTCTATAAGTGCTGTTATTCTTTCCTGTGAAGCATCATCTGAATATTCTTCCTGCGATTTCATAGATGTTAATGTATCAATCTTGCTCTGAATATCATTAACTCCCTGAACTGCATTATATAAGTTATCAATATCCCTTCCAAAATTAATGTTGAATGTATCAGATGCCTCAGTATTAACTTTAATCTTCTGTGCATAGTTAATGGTGTATTCAATATCCTCACCATCTTTAGCTTTAGCATACTCAACACCAGTTGTGAGATTCTTACAGTCAAAGTATAATTCTGGTCTTACATCACCTTTTTGGAATGTCGAACTATCCTTTTGATATGTAAAACTAATTGTATCATTGGTCTCTGCGCTTAACTTGTTATATACGTTAGTTCCTAACAACAATTCACCTGTAGAATTATTGAATAAGACCTCATCAGCACCAGGTGTTCTTGTCTTATCAGTTGTTGGTGTAACATCAAATTCACCACCACTATACTTTAGCTTTGATATTGATTCATCTGACAATGTAGAATATCCTAATGTAATTCTATATACCTGTGATGATGAAGGTTGATCTTTAATTATATCCGGTGCATCAAGAGATGCATCTGCTGCATCATTGATATCAACCACATTAGTATATACTGTTTTTGTATCGATTGCATCCTTTGAGAACTTCTGTGTAATCTCATAAGAACTGCTTCTTGCATCCTCTAATGTCTGGAATGTAAGCGATGTATCAGTCTTAAATCCTGAGAATACATATCTTCCTGCATAATCAACATCACCCTGTGCATAGAATGATTCTTTTAGTTTCACAAGTCCTTCGGCAATAATCTGTCTTTCACTAATTGACTGAGGATCATTAGAACCTTGATTTGTCTTTTCATACATATCTGTAAGAATACTATTCACTTCATTTAACGCACCTTCTGTTACACTAAGCCATGACTGTGCATCTGGAATATTCTTGCCTAGATATTGTGATATCTCATTAAGGTTAGTTCTCAAGCGTAATGCTCTAATTGCAATAATAGGATCTTCCGATGGACGACTTATCTTCTTCTGTGTAGAAAGCTGTGTATCAAGCGTACTCATCTGTTCTTTATTAATTGCTACATTAGCAAGTGAATTATTAACCATCATTTGATTAGTTATTCGCATTGTATTTTCCTCCAATCCATCGATAATCTACATATTATATCGGCTTAAACTCCTGTTTCATTAATAAGCTTGTTGTATATCTCATTCATAACAGACATCATCTTTGAACTAAGATTATATGCCTGTTGGAATTTCATAAGGTCCATACCTTCCTCATCAGAATCAACACCCATTACTGACAATCTCTGATTCTGAATAGTGTTAGATATATTCTTAAAGTTCGCCTGGAATTTGTTTGCCTTTTCTGAATCAATAGCTACAGTACCTACTATACTTTGTAAGAAATACTGTCCTGAACCACCATTATATACCTTAGCATCCTTTAAGCCATATAACGTCTCAAGCAAATCACAGTATGATTCTCCTTTGGCTTCTGTCTGTGTTGCAAGTTTTGACTGGTCAAGAACCAGCTCATTATTAACCTGTACGGAACCAGCAGACATTGCTGAGTCACTATACTTTACTTCAAAGAACGGTATTCCCAGTTCTCCGTCAATTGTCTGTCCTGAAGTAAACACATTATTAATCTCATCTGTAAACATCTTAACAAACTCATTAATCTTCGACTGATAATAAGGAATTCCTTTATAAGAAGTATTATATTGACTGTCAGTAATAATATCTAACTCCTTATCTCCATTCTCGCCATTAACAACCTTTTCAAAACAGTTATTACATCCATCTCTAACATCTATAAGTGCCTTCATTGAGCCCTCAAGCTGCGAACTATACATATCAAAAGAAAGACCACTTGTCCACTTTATATTATACAATCCTTCGGCATCAGAAGCATTTCTCTTATCACCCCTTGCTTCTACTGATAAAGTATTATAATTATAATTAGACACAAGAACCTGACCGTTAATTCTTACTTCCATTGAGGTAAGTCCATTACCAATCGGTGTCTCTGTTGTATCAATATTAATTATCTGTGATAACTGGTCTAGAAGATTATTTCTCTTATCTCTCAAGTCGTTAGCTGTACCATTGCAAGCTTCAATCTGGTTAATCTGCTTATTGAGAGCTGATATATTCTGCGCAATTGTGTTAATCTGACTTACGGAATTCTTAATCTCTTCATTAGCATCCTTCTGAATATTGGTAAGATTTGTTGTCAGATTATTAAAATACTCCGCCATTGATTTACCTGCATTAATGAGTGTATTTCTTGTTGATTCATCTGCAGGATTCTTAATTAGATCAGATACTGCAGCAAAGAAATCATCATAGCCTGCTGTAAATCCCTGAAGATTAGTTTCATTGAGGTAATCCTCTATCTGCGTCATATAATTCTGCATTGCATTATATTCACCTAGACGTGTAGCATTATTTCTGTATTTTACGTCGTAATAGCTATCTCTAATCTGGTCAATTGATGTTACAACTACACCAGTACCAACGCAGCCATAAGTGGCATATGTTCTCAACGCATCGCCAGCTTCCGAATTCGCTGTCTGCTTAGTATACCCTGTAGTTTGCAGATTGGATATATTATGTGCTGTTGTATTAATTGATGTGTTAGCTGACTGTAATCCTGTATAAGCAACTGTTAAGCCAAAGAATGTTGATGCCATAATCCTGCCTCCTAATCAAATATTCTACGTTATAAAAACTCAAAGGCGGCTTTATCAACCGCCTAGTTTTGCTATTAGATGTTCCAGCATCTCATTAACTGTATTCATATATCTCGATGAAGCGTTATATGCCTGTTGGAACTTTATCATATTCTGAAGTTCTTCATCAGAAGACACGCCCTCAGTCTGAAGTCTCTGTCCATCATATTCATCGGACATAATCTGCTGATTTTTAACCATTGTATTAAAAACTTTACCTTTATCAGCAATTTCAGTAATTAAGCTGTTATAGAAACTGCTAAAATTCTCTTTTGCATACTTAGAAGGATTAAGTGCTGCAAATTCCCCTTCCCAATCGCTAAGCATATCCTTGACCTTATCAAAGTCCTCTGCTCCATCTGCTTTTGTAAGTGGAAGTGTTGCTACATCCGATGTAACCTTAGTATTAAGAACTATATTACCAAGTGTATATTCTGATTTGTTATTTGTCTTATTAAGATCATTACGTACATAATATTCTGTTCCATCATCAGCTGTGACAAGCTTATATCTGTCAGTATTCTTCCTTGAGAAAAGCTCAACGCCTACGCTCTTATCTGTATCAATTCCGTAAGAAGTCTTACTCATGTCAAGAACATTAGCTGTCATCTCTACGCCACCAAGGGTAAATGTTTTCTCGACCTCAGGACAGAGCTTATCATTAATTGATGTCACAATACCATTCACAAGCTTATCAAGACTTGCCATTGTAGAAATAATAATTGATGGTTCTATATAATCATTGTAAAATGCTGCTTTCTTATCATACTCATCTAGGGCATTCTGGTAATCCTGTGGGTTATCATAATCTGCAGCTTCTGGTCTAACCGGAACATCTGTGTAATTAACAGTAAGATTACCCCTTGCAATCAAAAGACCCTTTAATTCACCAACATCATTATTATCAATTGCTGATACAGTTTCTTTATCCTGATAGACTTTCTTATCACCAAGATGTGTCCATGTAGGTGTATATAGGTCAGTTCCATCAATAACTTTGGTTCCCATCTCGTAACATGTCTTAAACGATACAAAGTCAACGCCCTCAACTGTTACTGTAACCATTCCATTCTTTTCTTCGCTAGTAGTAGTCTTAACATACGCACTAAGCTCATCAATGGCTTTATCACGCTGATCTCTAAGATCATTAGCGCTTTCGCCTGTAGCTTCGATATAACTTATTCTATAATTAAGTTTCGCAATCTTATTACCAAGTTCATTAATGGTATCAACTGTATTGGAAACTTTTGTATTCAATGTTGATTGATAGTCCTTTAATCCATTATATATAGATGTGGCTCTATCAATAAATACTGTTGAAGTTTCAATTAACGATTCTCTTGCAACAGTGCTTGTAGGATTTTTACTTAATTCATTAAGGGAATTCCATAGATTGGTCATCGTGCTTTGGAAAGTAACTCCTTGCATCTCACCCATAAGAGATTCTATCTCTGACACTGCATCATACTGGCTTTCATAATATCCAAGCCTTCCATTCTCTTTGCGATATGCAGCATCAATCAAATCATCTCTGATACGACGAATTGTCGATACATCAACACCCAGTCCGTACTGCAGCTTCTGGGTTGAAATAGTGCCAACATTCATATATGTGCTGGCGCTATAAGATATCTGTTGTCTGGTATAACCAGGTGTATTAATATTCGAAAGATTATGTGCTGTTGTGTTAAGTGCAGACTGAGCTGCCTGTATTCCACTTGTAGCTACATAAAGTCCTGACATTCCATTTGCCATATCTCATACCTCACTGTTTTGCGTCAAAATAACCCGTCTGCATTGCTGCATCAGAACTATTATATGCACCTTTATTGTAATTGGCTGTCTCGGGAGCCATCTTTGTACTCCTTGCCAGATTAACTTCAAACTCTATCATCTCTAATGACTGTTTCATTAATTCCATATTATTAGAATTAATAGTTACCATCTGGTTGACTGTCTTCTTCAATCTGTCATGTACATCAATTAGGCTTGCCTGATCTTTTGGCGCTTTCTCCAGCAACTGTATAAGTTTATCGATTTGAAGTGTATCATTAGGAACATTAAGAACATTACATATATCTGCAAGTCCTTCTTCTCTTTTCTTCTCTAATACACTTATTCTATCAATTACTATCTGTTCCTGTGCTACAATATCCTGTAATGCTTCAACATCGCCTTTAACTATTACAGATGTTTTCTTCGTAGACAAGCCTAAAAGTACTGTATATTCTTTGTCTTCCTGATTAAGTACTTCCACTAAATTCTCAATTAAACTTGCCACTTAAAATTACCTCTTTCTGTTTTTTGTTAAAATGCTAATGTTTCAGCATTACTAAGGATCTTATTGGCAAAATCTTCTGAACTTACGTTGTAAGTACCTGCTGCCATTTTTGCTTTAATATCTGCAACCTTATCTTCTCTAACATCTGAAGAAGCTGCAACTGCCTGCTTAGCGACCTGATAGTTCTTTGCTGTATCAGATATCTCAACCTTGTCGTTAGTGTAAGCAGCTACCTTTGATTTGGTTGCCATCTTTGTATTAGTCTGATAGATCTGGCTAATTGCATTATAAGCATCAACACGCATATATATCACTCCTTCCATGGATTTTTTATTTCTTGTAGATATTATCGGAGCATTATAAGAATTACTTAAGACCTAATTTAAATAAATTTACATTAATCTACATTAGTAATCTCAATATTATTACAATATAAAATCCCATGTATGCTCAGAATTAATATCGAAGCAATACATGGGATTCTTAATACCTTTTATAACATTATGTGTGTTTTAGTTATCTTTCTCAAGAAAACGCATTCTAGCACGATCTCTTGGGTTTTTCTGTACCGTTGGCTGATTGTTAGAATACATACTGTTAAGCTGATTGGTCATCTTGCTCTTACAAGCTGGGCAGAATCGTCCTGACTTTATTGTAACGCCACAACTTTCACATGCAATTCCCATTGGTGAATCCTCAGAGAATGCAAGTCTTTCTTCTCTGACCCACTTCTCTATCTGATCAATTCTTACATCGCATTCCTTAGATACAACAGGCATTGTTGCATTCTTATTCTCTTCTATGTACTGTTTTACTTCATTAAACTTATCTTCCATCTTGTTAATACAGTCCGGGCACAAATTCTTATATGAACCGCCTATATAATTATAAAGACGTCCACAACCTCTACAATTTCTAACTTCCATAATTTCCTCCATGTCTACGTATATTCTAGAATCCTTTGCCAATACACATACTAATACAATACACGTCTTCAACTCCAGCTTCTATTAAAACTTTTGTACAACTATCAACTGTAGTTCCAGTAGTATATATATCATCAACCAGAATCACTTTTTTATATTTTACTACATTTGTAATGGTTTTAAAAGCATTTTCAAGATTTTTCACACGTTCTTTATCATTTAATTCTTTTTGAGGCGCTGTATTCATAACTCTTTCTAGTACTTTTTTATCAATTGGAATATTAATATACTCCGATAGATGCTTTGCAACTATCTCCGCCTGATTATAACCTCTTACCCTTTGTCTGCTTTTATGCAGTGGAACTGGAATTATAACATCTGCATTCCAGTTTTGTAATATAGTTTTGCAATTCAGATACATCTCTCTTGCATAAAACTCACCGTATATTTTCTTATTGTGATACTTAAAATTATATATTGAGTTCTTAATTGCTGCTGTATATGTCCACACTCCAACTCCCTGTGTGTATAGATGATGTTTCCTGCTGCAGTCAAAGCAATATTCCTGCTTTGAATTATCTATTGGCTTGCCACACTTACAGCATACCGCTCCAGATATATAGCTTATCTTATTAATACACTTTCCACATACATACGCCTTATGCGTGTTATCTGGAACAAGAACATCATTGCATATAGGGCATGTAAGTGGATATATGCAGTTTGCAATTATATTAAGATAATAGTCTATTCCTCTAAACAAGCAATCTCCTTTATTCTGGTCTTTAATGTTGAATATCTCTTTCTCTCATTAATATTAGCAATCATATCATGAAAACTTGCCTCTATTCCTACCATGCATACACAGGTCTTAGCTCTTGTTACCGCTGTGTATAAAAGGTTCCTTGTGCACAGCATAGCCGGTCCCTGAAACATTGGTATAATTACCGCTGGATATTCACTACCCTGTGATTTGTGAATAGTAATTGCATAAGCAAGCTCTAATTCTTCTAGCTGTTTAAAACTATAGGCAACACATCTATCATCATCAAAGCGTATATTCAACACTTCATCAAAGAAACTAATGTGTTCTATTATACCCATATCACCATTGAATACGCCCATCCCGTCCTCTGTTGGGAACTTGCTTCCTAGTGGTTTCTTCTGCCACTGAAGCTGGTAATTATTCTTAATCTGCATTACCTTATCGCCTTCTCGAAAAACAATATCTCCATATTCTTTTTCATTCTTGCCTGCTTCCTTAGGATTAAGAAAATCCTGCATTACCTTATTAAGCTTGTCTACACCAACCAGACCTTTTCTCATTGGAGTAAGTATCTGTATGTCACTTGCTTTGGCATTAACATAGTCCGGGAGCTTATCTCTAATAAGGGTGCACATTGCACCAATTATAGCATCTGCACTATCTCTTCTAACAAATAGGAAATCCTTGCTATACTTATTAAGCTGCACACTTTCTCCATTATTAATCTTATGTGCATTAGTAATAATCTCACTTTCCGATGCCTGTCTGAATATCTTATTAAGCTTAACCACCTTAAAACATTCGGAATCAATGATATCTCTTAGTACATTACCAGGTCCTACTGACGGAAGCTGGTCCACATCGCCAACAAGTATCAGCCTTGTTCCCACTGGAATGGCTCTTAGCAGATGATACATCAGGTTAATATCCACCATTGACATCTCATCAATTATTATTACATCTGCTTCTATTGGATTATCTGAATTCTTCTCAAAGTTACCACTATTATCCCCTGGTGCTCCTGATACTTCTAGCATTCTATGTATCGTCTGGGCTTCCATTCCTGTTGTCTCCGACATTCTCTTGGCTGCACGTCCAGTTGGTGCCGCCAGACATATATCCATATTCTCTGCATCAAAATACCTGATTATTGTATTAATTGTAGTTGTCTTACCCGTACCAGGTCCACCAGTGATTACCATAAGACCACTAGTAGCAGCATCTACAACTGCTTTCCGCTGAAGTTCGTCAAGCTCTATATTCTGTCTCTTCTCTATATTACCAATAACCTTGTCTATCGCATTGTCCACCGTATATTCAACATCTAATTCATGCAGCATTGCCGCCACATTCATCTCCATATTGTAATAAATCGATGAATAAACAATCTTACTACCATCTAATTCTTTAACAACAGTTTTCTTGTCTATGGACAAGTCCATTATATACTTCTCAAAATTATTAATATCAATTAACAACAAATCCCTTGTTGCATTCTCTAATTCTCGCATTGGAAGATACACATGCCCATTAGACGTTGCATTCATCAATTCGTAGAGTATTCCACTTCTGATTCTATAGTCCGAATCAGCCTTAATACCTATCTTCTGAGCAATATCATCCGCAATCTTAAAGCCTATTCCCGTAATATCATCTGCAAGCTTATACGGATTCTCCTTAATAATAGTGAATATCTCAGGTCCATATTGACCGTATATCTTATTAGCAAGATTCATATTAATACCATAATCCTGCAGGAACATCATCGCTCTTCGCATATCCTTCTTCTCTACGAGCTGATCTGCAATCTCAAGTGCCTTTTTCATGCTAATTCCCTTAATCTCAGCCAGTCTCTCCGGTTCCTCCTCCATCACACGGAATGTATCATCTCCAAACTTCTTAACTATATTATCAGCCAGCTTCTCTCCAATCCCCTTAACAGCACCAGAAGCAAGATATCTCTTCACCGCAATTATATCCTCCGGTACCTTTATCTCATAGCTCTTAACCTTAAACTGGTCATCATATATAGGATGATTAGTCACTTCTCCAGATGCCTCTATATATTCGCCCTCATTAATATAATTGAAGAAGCCATAGCAGGTAATCTCTTCATTATTATCTACTACAGTAAAAACTGTATATCCGTTATCTTCATTACGAAAAATAATCGTATCTATATATCCTGTTACCTGCTCTCTATCTGGATATTTCACTCAAGTCACCTCATAATAATTATATTGATAGATGTTATTTCATATCTCATACATGTATAATATCATATCTTTACTTATAAGTAAAGTATATTATTTGTTTTAAAGTATATTTTTTAACAGCATTTTTCAGTAGGATAAATGCGTAAAAAACCCGCCAATACATAGAAATAAGTCTAATTGTATCGGCGGGATATGTATCTATTCTGTTATGTTATAATTTCTTTTCATCTGCTCATAAAGCATCGATGCTATTCCCAGACCGTTACCGGCATTACTCTCTGATGCCTGTTTTGAATACTGGCTTAAAAGTTCATCCTTATAATAATCGGACATCTGTGTCGCATATGATGAACTATCATCTTCACTATCATCCTTAGGAATCATCTTCTGGGCTGATTTCATAACTTGCTCAACGAAGTATGCCTCAAAATCCTTGCAGACGCTCATAAGCTCTTCGCTGCTTGCTCCCGACAAATCTGTATTATTCAACTTATCAGAAAGTGCATCCGAAGTAGCATCTGTATATGTTTTGTCAGTATACATCGAACCAAGTCCACTAGGTATTGATATATCACTCATAATCTGTCACTTCCTTATCTCTTAAGGTTATTAGCCTGCTGAAGCATATCATCTGCAGCCTGAATAGCCTTGGAATTAAGTTCATATGCTCTCTGCGCTGTAATTAAGTTAACCATCTCTGTTGCGACCTGAACATTAGACCCCTCTAGGAATCCCTGTCTGATTTCGCTCTTCTTGACATCAGGATCATCTGCTTCATTGACTGGAACACCTGATGCATCTGTCTCTTTAAGTAAGCTTGAGCCTGTCTTTTCAAGGCCTGATGGATTAGCAAATTGGAACAAACCAATTGATATATCTATTGGTGCTGGATTGCCTGTTTCATCCGGATAACAGAAGTTTCCTTCTTTGTCTACGGTTATCTTATTGGCATCCATCTCGGGTCCAAATACGATTGGAGCACCTGTAGAATCTAGCACAGGATATCCTTCCGATGTACAAAGAAGAGTACCCTCGTCAACCTTCGATATAAAGAATTGACCATTTCTTGTATAATAAGTCTCACCATCACTTCCGTTAACTCCAAAGAATCCATCGCCATTAACTGCGAATGAATAATTGCTGTCTGACTCTAGAAAGTTACCCTGAGTGTAATGAGATGTTATTGATGAGTTTCTAACTCCTAGTCCAACCTGCGCATTAACCGGCTTTTGTTCACCGTTAGCTGTAGTTGTCTTGGACTGAAGATTCTGATACAGCAGTGACTTAAATTCTGCTGATTCTGCCTTAAATCCTGTTGAATTAACATTCGCAAGGTTATTGGCAATTGTATCTACATTGGTCTGCTGGGCAATCATGCCGGAAGCAGCGGTCCATAATGAACGTAACATAGAAAAACCTCCTTAATTATACCTGACCTAATGTAACTGCCTTCTCTAGAGTTTCATCAATTGAATTCATTGCTTTCTGATTACTTTCAAATGCTCTTGAAATAGTAATCATCTGAATCATCTCTGATACAACGTTAACATTAGAGGCTTCCAAATATCCCTGATAGACTTTGGCAGCTGGCTCTTTTTCTGTTGCGCCATCCACAGTCCTATAGAGATTTTCTCCATACTGCTCGAGGTAATTGTAATCCTCAAAATCCACTATTGCGAGCTTGTCAACATACACATCATCTGCATATATCTCACCTGTTTCTTTAACTGCAACATTGGCGTCAGTAGGTAATTGTATCGGACCATCCTGTCCTAGAACATAATCTCCATCCTTGGTGACCAAATAACCATCCTGTGTCAGTGAAAATGAGCCGTCCCTTGAATACATCACTGATTCAACGCCTGTCTTACTGGTAAATGCTATTGAGAAAAATCCACTACCGCCTAATGCCATATCAAAATTACTTGTAGTCTCTCGTAAAGAGCCCTGCTGATAATCTCTGTAGGTTTCGCCGATCTTAGCACCCATACTTAAGTTACCAATATTCTGGTTGATATAATTAACGGAAGAATCCTTAACCTTAATAGCCATCATCTCATCAAATGACTGAGTCGTAGCTCCTTCTTTCTTATATCCGGTTGTCGTTGAATTAGCAAGATTATTAGATACGACATCTAATCTTTTCTGCTGATTAAGTAGCCCCGTGTAGGCTGTGTACAAACCTTTTACCATATTTTTCCTCCATTACTGGTGTAAACAGATTAATCTTCTCTGTATCCGCTGAGGAATTCAATAAACTTACCTGTACCAATGGCAACTGCTGTCATTGGATCCTCTGCTGTCATTGTATTAATTCCAGTCTTTGATTCAATAAGTTCTTCAAGACCCTGAAGAAGACTTCCGCCTCCTGTCAGAACAATACCTCTATCTGCAATATCTGATGCAAGTTCAGGTGGTGTCTTTTCAAGAACACTATGAACAGCTTCTACAATCTGAGAAGTAGCTTCTCTCAAAGCCTCCTCTGTCTCTTCTGAAGTAACTTCAACTGTCTTTGGAAGACCAGTAACTAAGTTACGTCCTCTGCAGTTCATTGATGCAACTTCAGCTCTTGGGAAAGCACTACCTATCTTAATCTTAATATCTTCAGCAGTTCTTTCACCTATTAATAAATTATGTTTCTTTCTCATATAACGTACAATTGCTTCATCAAAATCATCACCTGCAATCTTGATAGCTGTACTTACAACAGTACCTCCAAGAGAGATAACAGCGATATCAGTTGTACCAC